>NZ_PTEO01000001.1:0-597500 GCF_003013355.1 Pseudomonas sp. S5D5 | reverse complement strand
TCAGCAAGCCCAGCGTTCGCGAGCTTGCGCCACAGATGATTTGGTTATATTTTATACAGTTATTTCATCTTCATCATGTCATTCATCTTTTCCATTTCATCTTCAAAGTCAAAATTACTTATGACCACAGAACCGTCTAAAGCGCCGCCGCTTTACCCGAAGACCCACCTGCTCGCAGCAAGTGGTATCGCCGCCCTTCTCAGCCTGGCACTCCTGGTATTCCCTTCCAGTGACGTAGAAGCCAAACGAACATCCCTGAGCCTTGACCTGGAAAGCCCGGTTGAACAACTCACACAAGATCAAGACGCTTCCGACGCACAACAAGCCACAAATGCGCCAACCGAATCGCCGTTCGCACAGATAGAAAGCAGCCCCGAAGACACCCAGCAGGCAACCCAGGACCAGCCTGTACCGGCTGCTGACTCGGCCAAGAACCCTCTGCACCGCGAAGTGATCGTGGCCAAGGGCGACACCCTGTCGACCCTGTTCGGGAAAGTCGGCCTCCCTGCCACTACCGTTAACGAGGTACTGGCCAGCGACAAACAAGCCAAGCAATTCACCCAGCTCAAACATGGCCAAAAGCTTGAATTTGAATTCACTCCCGATGGCCAGCTGAACAACCTGCACAGCAATGTCAGCGACCTTGAAAGCATCACCCTGACCAAGGGCGCCAAAGGCTTCGCCTTCAACCGCATTACCACCAAGCCGGTGATGCGCTCCGCCTACGTCCACGGCGTGATCAACAGCTCGCTGTCACAATCCGCCGCGCGCGCCGGCTTGTCCCATAGCATGACCATGGACATGGCCAGCGTGTTTGGCTACGACATCGACTTCGCCCAGGACATCCGCCAGGGCGACGAATTCGACGTGATCTACGAGCAGAAAGTCGCCAACGGCAAAGTGGTCGGTACCGGCAATATTCTCTCCGCGCGCTTCACCAACCGCGGCAAGACCTACACCGCCGTGCGCTACACCAACAAGCAAGGCAACAGCAGCTACTACACCGCCGATGGCAATAGCATGCGCAAGGCCTTCATCCGCACCCCGGTGGACTTCGCTCGTATTAGCTCGCGTTTCTCCATGGGTCGCAAGCATCCAATTCTGAACAAAATTCGCGCTCACAAGGGCGTGGACTATGCAGCCCCGCGCGGCACGCCCATCAAGGCAGCCGGTGACGGCAAGGTGCTGCTGGCCGGACGTCGCGGCGGTTACGGCAATACCGTGATCATCCAGCACGGCAATACCTACCGCACGCTGTATGGCCACATGCAGGGCTTCGCCAAGGGCGTGTCGACCGGCAGCAATGTCAAGCAAGGCCAGGTGATCGGCTACATCGGCACCACCGGCCTGTCGACCGGCCCGCACTTGCACTACGAGTTCCAGGTGAATGGCGTGCACGTCGATCCACTGGGCCAGAAACTGCCAATGGCCGACCCGATCGCCAAGGCCGAGCGCGCACGCTTCCTGCAACAAAGCCAGCCGCTGATGGCGCGCATGGACCAGGAGCGCTCCACCCTGCTCGCCTCGGCGAAGCGCTAAGCCATGCCACGCTATATAGGTGTGATGTCCGGGACCAGCCTTGATGGCCTGGACATAGCCCTGATCGAACAAGACCCGGCGATCAAACTGATCGCCACGCACTACATCCCCATGCCCAGCGCCCTGCGCACCGAGCTGCTGGGTCTTTGCGCCAGCGGCCCGGATGAGATAGCGCGCTCGGCCATCGCCCAGCAGCACTGGGTGGAACTCGCCGCGCAAGGCATTCACGCCTTGCTCGAGCAGCAAAACCTCAAGCCCCAGGACATCCGCGCGATTGGCAGCCATGGCCAGACCATCCGCCACGAACCCGCTCGGGGTTTTACGGTGCAGATTGGCAACCCTGCTCTACTCACAGAGCTGACAGGCATCACGGTTGTCAGTGACTTTCGCAGCCGCGATGTGGCTGCCGGCGGCCAGGGCGCGCCATTGGTGCCCGCGTTTCATGAGGCATTGTTTGGTGAACGCACCGGCAACCGTGCCGTATTGAATGTGGGAGGCTTCAGCAATCTCAGCCTGATCGAGACCGGCAAGCCTGTCGCCGGTTTCGACTGCGGCCCGGGTAACGTCTTGTTGGACGCCTGGATTCACCTGCAGCGCGGCGAACACTTTGATCGCGACGGCCAGTGGTCTGCCAGCGGCAAGGTAGAACTCCAACTGCTCAACTCGCTGCTGGCCGATCCCTTCTTCCAGACTCAAGGCCCGAAAAGCACCGGGCGCGAAGTGTTCAACCTCGAGTGGCTGCAACGACACCTCGCACGCTTGCCCGTGTTCGAGCCCCAAAATGTCCAGGCTACCCTGCTGGAACTGACGGCCCAGACCATCGTCGAGTCCTTGCAGGCTGCACAGGCCCAGACAGAGACCCTGCTGGTCTGTGGCGGCGGCGCCCACAATGGCACACTGATGAAGCGGCTGGCCGCGCTGCTCCCTGCGACCCAGGTCAGCAGTACTGCCACTTACGGCGTAGACCCCGACTGGGTCGAAGCGATGGCCTTCGCCTGGCTGGCCCACTGCTGCCTGGCAGGCATTGCCGCCAACCGCCCGAGCGTCACCGGTGCACGCGGACTGCGGGTACTGGGTGCCATTTATCCCGCGTAACAATACCCAGACAGCAAAACGCCGCTTGGCCGATCAAAGCCAAGCGGCGTTTTTGTATCCGTTGCAGACCAGGACGTCGATCAGATCGAGAACGAAGACCCGCAACCACAGGTAGTGGTAGCGTTAGGGTTCTTGATCACGAAACGCGACCCCTCCAGACCTTCCTGGTAATCCACCTCGGCACCTGCCAGGTATTGGAAGCTCATCGGATCCACGACCAGGCTCACGCCCTCGCGCTCGACGATGGTGTCGTCATCGGCCACATCTTCATCGAAGGTAAAACCGTACTGAAACCCTGAACAACCGCCGCCCGTAACGAATACGCGCAGCTTCAAGCGATCATTACCCTCTTCATCGACCAGGCTCTTCACCTTGTGCGCAGCACCGTGGGTGAATTGCAAAGCCGTGGGGGTGAAGGATTCAACGCTCATGCTGATAATCTCCCGGCGTAGCGCCGCCATATGCGTAATGGCCGGCATTATCCGCTTCTCCTAGAAAAGCGGTCAACTATTATGGGAGCAGTGGCAAGCTTCAAGCCATGAGCTTCAAGCTTGCCACCTACACCTTGAAGCTGTTTTTAAGGCAGCATGCCCGCGTGGGACAAGCCCAGCTTCTCATCCAGGCCAAACAGGATGTTCATGTTCTGCACCGCCTGGCCCGACGCGCCCTTGACCAGGTTGTCGATCACCGACAGCACCACGACCAGATCGCCATCCTGAGGACGGTGCACGGCAATCCGGCACACGTTGGCGCCGCGCACGCTGCGGGTTTCCGGGTGACTGCCGGCTGGCATTACGTCGACGAACGGTTCATTGGCGTAGCGCTTTTCAAACAATGCCTGCAGATCCACCGACCGATCGACCACGGTTGCGTACAGTGTGGAGTGAATGCCACGGATCATCGGCGTCAGATGCGGCACGAAAGTCAGGCCCACCTCCTTACCTGCGGCACGGCGCAGCCCTTGGCGGATTTCCGGCAGATGGCGATGCCCTTTTACCGCGTATGCCTTCATGCTTTCCGACGTCTCGGAGTACAGCGAACCCACAGCCGCACCACGACCGGCGCCACTCACACCCGACTTGCAGTCCGCGATCAGGCGCGAAGCATCCGCCAGGCCCGCTTCCAGCAATGGCAGGAAACCCAACTGCGTGGCGGTCGGATAGCACCCCGGTACCGCGATCAGGCGCGCTTGCTTGATCTGCTCACGATTGACTTCCGGCAGGCCGTAGACCGCTTCCTCCAGCAATTGCGGCGCACCGTGGGGCTGGCCGTACCACTTGGCCCACTCATCGGCGTCCTGCAGGCGAAAGTCCGCCGACAAGTCGATCACCTTGGTGCCCGCAGCCAGCAATTCGCCAGCCAACGCGTGAGCAACGCCGTGAGGAGTGGCAAAGAACACCACATCGCAGGCACCCAGTGTCTTGATGTCCGGAACGCTGAACGCCAGGCCGTCATAGTGGCCGCGCAGGTTCGGGTACATATCGGCCACGGCCAGCCCGGCCTCGGATCGGGAAGTGATGACCACCACCTCAGCTTGCGGATGCTGAGCCAACAGACGCAGCAATTCGACACCGGTGTAACCCGTGCCGCCGACGATACCGACCTTGACCATAAACCTGCCCTCAACGAACCCACTGGAAAGCCGTCGATAATAGGGGCCGTATCGTCCTGCGACAACCGTCAACGTGACGTACGGGCGCATGAGCCACTACTATCTTCAGTTACCGTGAACCTGGGAATAACTAGAAATGCTCTATCTATGGATCAAAGCCTTCCACATCGTCAGCATCGTCTGCTGGTTTGCCGGGTTGTTCTACCTGCCACGCCTGTTTGTCTACCACGCCCAAAGCGAAGACACCGTCAGCAAGGAACGCTTCAGCATCATGGAGCGCAAGCTCTACCGCGGCATCATGGGCCCGGCGATGGTCGCCAGCCTGGTATTCGGCATCTGGCTGATTGCGCTCAACCCTGCGATCTTTAAATCCGGCGCCTGGATCCACGCCAAGCTCACCCTGGTGGTGTTGCTGATCGGCTACCACCACATGTGCGGCGCGCAGGTAAAACGCTTCGCCCGTGGCGAAAACACCCGCAGCCATGTCTTTTATCGCTGGTTCAATGAAGTGCCCGTTCTGATATTGCTGGCTATCGTAATTTTGGTCGTGGTCAAACCGTTCTAATTTCAATTACTCGGGGTACCTCCAATGTCGCTGCCCGCTTTGCTTGAACAACGTCTGCGCCTGCCGGTCGTCGCTGCGCCGATGTTTCTGATTTCCAACCCGCAACTGGTCCTGGCGTGCTGTCGCAACGGGGTGGTCGGCAGCTTTCCGGCGCTCAATCAGCGCGAGAGCAGCGGCTTCAAGGCTTGGCTGGAGGAAATCGAAGCGGGCCTGGCGCAGCTGGACAATCCCGCGCCGTATGCCGTCAACCTGATCGTGCATAACAGCAACCCACGGCTTGAGGCTGACCTGGCGATCTGCGTCGAGCACAAGGTGCCCATCGTCATCACTAGCCTCGGTGCAGTGAAGGAGCTGGTGGATGCCGTCCACAGCTACGGCGGCTTGGTGTTCCACGATGTCACGACCCGGCGCCATGCCGAAAAGGCCGCTGAAGCCGGCGTGGATGGCTTGATTGCCGTAGCCGCCGGAGCCGGTGGTCATGCTGGCACCTGGAGCCCATTCGCGCTGATCGCCGAGATTCGCCAGTTCTTCGACAAGACCCTGCTGCTGGCCGGCTGCCTCAACCATGGACATGAAATCCTCGCGGCCCAGTTGCTGGGCGCAGACCTGGCGTATTTCGGCACGCGCTTTATCGGCACCACCGAAAGCCACGCCCCGGATGCCTATAAAGAGATGCTGCTCACATCGCGCGCCGCCGACATCGTGCACACTCCCGCTGTCTCCGGCGTGCCTGCCAGCTTCATGCGCCAGAGCCTGGAAAACGCCGGTTTCGACCTGGCTGCGCTGCAAGGCAAGGGCGAAGTCAACTTCGGCTCCAAGCTCAAGCCGTTGAGCGACGAAGCGAAAGCCTGGAAGACGGTATGGTCTGCCGGCCAGGGTGTCGGCGAGATTGACGATTTGCCCAGCGTCGATGAACTCGTTGCCCGCCTGGATGCCGAATACCGCAAGGCGCGCGAGCAGGCGGCACAATTGCGCTGGCCACGCTGAACCCATCGCAAGGCCTGCCCATCCGGCAAGCCTGCACCACCTCCCTGAACAAGTGACAAGGAAGCCCGCATGAGCGACAACCGTTTCAAGATTGTGTTTGATGGAGCCTTGCTCCCGGGTGTCGAAAGCACCACGGCCAAACTGAACCTGGCCGAGCTGTTCAAGAGTGAAGTCGAAGCCATCGAGAAACTCTTCACTGGCCGCCCGGTTGCACTCAAACGCGATCTATCCCGTCCGGATGCCGAAACCTACCTCACTGCGCTGAAAAACGCCGGGGTGGATGCGCGCATCGAACCCGAACAACCAGTGGCCTTCAGCCTCGCCGAAACCCACGAGACGGAGTCCTCCAACACCGATTACTCGCGCCCGGCGGCCTCACCTTACGCACCGCCACGCGCCACCGTGGGCGATGACCTGCCGGAATACGCCACCCTCAAGGTCTTTACCATCCACGGGCGCATTGGCCGTCTGCGGTATCTGGCCTGGACGCTGGTACTGACTCTCGCACTGCTGGTGGCTGGCGGCATTATCAGCACCGTCAGTTTCGCGGTAGCCACGGCCTCGCCAGTATTGGGCACCCTCATTGGCGTGGTGCTCGGCCTGGCATTGTTCGTTGCGCTGGTGTGGGTCAGCGTGCAAATCGGTGTGCAGCGCCTGCACGACCTGGGATGGTCCGGCTGGCTGTACTTTCTCAACCTCGTACCTCTGGTGAACAGCGTCTTCCCGATCCTGCTGCTGGTATTGCCAGGTAATGCGGGCGCCAACCAATACGGCGCACCGCCTCCGCGCAACTCCACGGCGGTAAAAGTCCTCGCCACGTTGTGGCTGGCGTTTATCCCGGTGGTGCTGGCCATCGTCGTCACGCTGGGCATGAACGGTTACCTGGACCAGCTCGAAGCCAACATGGACAGCAGCTACGAAAGCAGCTCCATCACCTCCGATGACGACGCCGATCAAGCCGCCACTGTCGAGGAAGACGACGCGCAAAGTGCTGACGAAGCGGCCGAACCTGTAGACTCTCCAGAACAGTAAAGAAACGCCCGCCGCCTGTGATGCCTCCGTCACAGGCCGGGGGCGTTGCGATGGAGAAAGGCATGACCCGTTACGCTCTGATCACCGGCGCCTCCAGCGGCATCGGCCTGGCCTTGGCCGAAGCCCTTGCCCGTCGCGGCCGCAGCTTGATTCTGGTGGCCCGCCAGCGTGATCAGTTGGAAAGCATTGCAATCGAATTGACTCAACGCTTTGGCGTCGAAGTGCTATTTCGCGCCTGCGACCTGGGCGAGCCACTGCGCTTGTCCGGGTTCCTGCTGGAGCTGGAAGAAGGCGAGCGGCAGATCGATTTGCTGGTGAACTGCGCCGGCATCGGCACCAGCGGCCCATTCCTGGCCCAGGACTGGATGACCGAGCAGGACCTGATCGAAGTCAACATCCTGGCCCTGACCCGCATGTGTCACGCCCTTGGCAATGCCATGGCGCTGCATGGCGGCGGGCAGATCCTCAACGTTGCCTCGGTTGCAGCGTTCCAACCCGGCCCGTGGATGAGCAGCTATTACGCCAGCAAGGCCTATGTACTGCACTTCTCCGAAGGACTGCGTGAAGAACTCAAGACCTGCGGCATCAAGGTCTCGGTACTCTGCCCGGGCCCGACGCGTACCGCGTTCTACGGCACCGCGCAAATGGACACGGCCAAGCTCGAGGGCAGCGACAAGCTGATGAGCCCGGAAGAAGTGGCGCTTTATACCGTGCGTGCGCTGGAAAAGAACAAAGCCATCATCATTCCCGGCCGACGCAACCGCTGGATCGCCTTCAGCCCGCGTTTCAGCCCGCGCTGGCTCACCCGCAAGATTGCCGGGGCCATCAACAAGGCCTATTGCCCGCGCTGATTGCCTGAGTACACTCACCCTGCACTTTCATAATGGAGAAACAGCTGTGGATACTCTGTTCACCAAGATCATCAACAGAGAAATACCCGCGGATATCATCTACGAAGATGATCAAGTCCTTGCCTTCAAGGACATCCACCCGGCAGCCCCCGTGCATTTCCTGGTGATCCCGAAGAAACACATTCCCACCCTCAACGACCTGACTGAGGAAGACAAAGCCCTGGCTGGCCATATTCTGTTCACTGCCCAGCGCCTGGCGGTGGAGCAAGGCTGCGAAGAAGGCTTCCGGGTGGTGATGAACTGCAACCCGAAAGGCGGACAGACCGTTTATCACATCCATATGCATGTGCTGGGTCAGCGCCAGATGAACTGGCCGCCGGGCTGATTCCCCGTTGGAGCTTGCGACTGCTTCGTAGTCGAACGGCAGCAAGCTCCCTCGCCACAAGGGCAAATTGACTCAGCGCAAACGCTCCCCCCTCTCTTGCGGTAAACTGGCCGCCGAGATTCTTCCCGGAGGTCAGCATGACTACCCAACGTCACTACTCGCCGATTGATCGCCTGTTACTGCAAGCCGACATGGCCATGCGCACGCTGCTGCCTTTCAGCGGCCAACCGTATCGCCCGTCGCCCGCCATCGTGCAGCCCGATGCACAGATGAGCGAGACCGATACCCGCCATGTCGCTGGCCTGATGCGTATCAACCATACCGGTGAAGTCTGTGCCCAGGCGCTGTATCAAGGCCAGGCCTTGACCGCCAAGCTGCCGCAGGTGCGTGCAGCCATGGAGCATGCGGCCGAGGAAGAAATCGACCACCTGGCCTGGTGCGAGCAACGCATCCGCCAGTTGGGGAGCCACCCCAGCGTGCTGAACCCGCTGTTTTATGGCTTGTCGTTTGGCATCGGCGCCGCCGCAGGGCTGATCAGCGACAAGGTCAGCCTGGGTTTTGTCGCAGCAACCGAACATCAGGTGTGCAAGCACCTGGATGAGCACCTTGAGCAACTGCCGGCCGAAGACGAAAAGTCGCGGGCGATTCTCGAACAAATGCGCATCGACGAAGAGCACCACGCCGAAAGCGCGCTGGATGCCGGCGGCTTTCGCTTCCCGGCTCCGGTGCGGTTTGGCATGAGCGTGCTGGCCAAGGTCATGACCAAAAGCACGTATCGGATCTGACTGCAGCAAGCCTGAGTCGCAAAAAAAGGGCGCTTTCAAAGCGCCCTTTCTTTTTGCCAGCAGATTGTGCGATCAACCCAGCTCGATGATTTCGTAATCATGGGTGATGGCCACACCGGCCGCGCCCAGCATGATCGACGCCGAGCAGTACTTCTCTGCCGACAGCTCGATGGCCCGCTTGACCTGGGCTTCCTTCAGCGCCCGCCCCTTGACCACAAAGTGCATGTGGATCTTGGTGAACACCTTGGGATCTTCAGTGGCGCGCTCGGCTTCCAGGAACGCTTCGCAGCTTTCCACGGCCTGGCGGGACTTCTTCAGGATACTGACCACGTCGAAATTGCTGCAACCGCCTACACCCAGCAGGAGCATTTCCATCGGGCGTACGCCCAGGTTACGGCCACCCGCTTCCGGCGGGCCATCCATGACCACCACATGGCCACTGCCCGACTCACCGAGGAACATGGCTTCGCCCGCCCATTGGATGCGTGCCTTCATCGCCCAGACTCCACTGCTAAAAAAGGGTCGCCAGCTTAGCACAGGGGCTGATCACGGCAGTGTTTCCCATGAAAGCGATCAATAGCAGGGTTTCCCGGCTAATTTGGCTAATAGAGACAGAATGTGTCTGGTAAGCTGGCGCCAACTCAATGGCGCATTGCCATCCTTTGTACAGCGTGTATCAATGCCGATACCGCTGGTATAAAAACAAATCCATCTACACCGTGCAGTCTTTTCGGGATACAACCATGGTTGCTCTTACTCCCATACCCAAGATCAAGAATCTCGACAAGCTGCTGATGCACTGCCAGCGCCGGCGCTATCCGGCCAAGCACAACATCATCTGCGCCGGCGAGCGTTCCGAAACGCTGTTCTTCATTATCAAAGGCTCGGTCACCATCCTGATCGAGGATGAAGACGGCCGTGAAATGATCATCGCCTACCTGAACACCGGGGATTTCTTTGGGGAGCTGGGGCTGTTTGAACAGGCCGGCAAGGAGCAGGAGCGCAGTGCCTGGGTGCGCGCCAAGGTCGAATGCGAAGTGGCCGAGATCAGTTACGCCAAATTTCGCGAACTGGCCCAGCACGATCCCGACATTCTCTACGCCCTCAGCGGTCAAATCGCCCAGCGTCTGCGCGACACCACGCGCAAGGTCGGCGACCTGGCGTTCTTTGATGTCACCGGCCGCGTGGCGCGCTGCCTGTTGGAGTTGTGCAAGCAGCCCGACGCCATGACCCATCCCGACGGCATGCAGATCAAAGTCACGCGCCAGGAAATCGGGCGCATTGTCGGCTGTTCACGGGAGATGGTCGGACGGGTGCTCAAGGACCTCGAAGAACGCAACCTGGTGCACGTCAAAGGCAAGACGATGGTGGTGTTCGGTACCCGTTAAACCGGCAGGAAGCTGGCCAACATCTGACGGTACAACGTGTCGAGCCGGCTGATGGCGTCCGGCGCGGGGAAGGCTTCGTGCAGGGCGATATGGCTGTCGGCACGTACCCGCTGCTCAAGGCCACACGCCTGGTTGAAGCGATTGACCGCCGCGATCAACTCATCGCGATCGTTTTCCAGCAACAGCGCACCGTGCACCAACCCCACCGGACGACCGCCGACTTGTCGCCAGCGCTGGGCAGTGCCGACCATCTTGCGACCGTTGAGGTTGACGTTATAGCGACCGTCACAGAACGCCCCGTCGATTTCACCGACCGAGGCGTCACCGCCCAACTCGATCAACAGATCGCAGATCGGCTGGCATAAACGCTGGTAACCGGTTTCGATGCGGCCTTGGTCGCCTTCGCTGCGTGGGGGGGCGTAGACCAGGGCAATATTCACCGTGGCACTCGACTGCGGCACCGGCTCGCCGCCGGTTTCGCGCAGCAATACCGGCCAACCGGCGTCCGCCGAGACCTGGCTGGCGGTTTCGAATGCCGGCAGCCGACTCAAGCGGCGGGGCATTACCAGGGCTTGGTCGCTGGGTTGCCAGAACAATAGGCCGAATTCCTGCTCACCCGCGCAAACGGCCGCCAGGAGGTCTTGCTCAGCGGCAAGACCTGCTTGGACAGTCATCGACATTGGCTTGGTCATCGAACACCTACCTCTCTGGATCAGCACAGAATCAAATGTGGGAGCTGGCTTGCCTGCGATGCAGGCACCTCGGTGTATCTATATCACCGAGGTGACGCTATCGCAGGCAAGCCAGCTCCCACAAAAGCCAGCCCTCACACTTACCGACGTTGAAAGTCAGTCGAGGGTCGAACCACTCACCGCCACGCCACGCTCCGGGAAGAACAGACGCTGCAACTCCGCCCCCGGGTTCTCGGCGCGCATGAAGGTCTCGCCCACCAGGAACGAGTACACCCCACTGATTTCCATCAGTTCCACGTCGGCACGGTTGACGATGCCACTCTCGGTGATCACCAGACGGTCACGCGGAATCCGCGGCAGCAGGTCGAGGGTGTTTTCCAGGCTGACTTCGAAGGTGTGCAGATTACGGTTGTTGACGCCCACCAGCGGGGTGTCGAGGGTTTTCAGCGCACGTTCCAGCTCATCACCGTCGTGTACTTCGACCAGCACATCCAGGCCGACACTCTTGGCCACGGCCGCCAGCTCCGCCATCTTCACATCATCCAGCGCGGAGACGATCAGCAGCACGCAGTCGGCGCCCAAGGCGCGGGCTTCGACGATCTGGTACGGGTCGACCATGAAATCCTTGCGGATCACCGGCAACTTGCACGCCGCGCGAGCCTGCTGCAGGAACAGGTCGCTGCCTTGGAAGTAATCGATATCGGTGAGCACGGAGAGGCACGTCGCCCCGCCCTTCTCATAGCTCTTGGCAATGTCTTCAGGAATGAAGATCTCGCGGATCACACCCTTGCTGGGCGAAGCCTTCTTGATTTCAGCAATGACGGCAGGCTGTTTTTCCTTGGCCTGCTTGATCAGTGCATTGGCAAAACCACGCGGTGCGTCAGCGATTTTCGCCTGGCTTTCCAGCTCGGCGAGGCTGACGCGAGCACGGCGCTCGGCGACTTCTTCGGCCTTGCGGGCCAGGATCTTTTCCAGAACGGTCGGCACACTCATCCTTCATTCTCCATCTTGAATACTGCGGTGAATGCTCCCAGTTCTTCGAGCTTCTCGCGAGCCAGACCAGTGTGCAGCGCATCGTGGGCCAAGGCGACACCTTCCTTAAGACTATAGGCGTGGTCGGCTGCGTAAAGTGCCGCGCCAGCATTCAGAACAATCATTTCCGCCGCTTTTTGACCGTTCTCGGTCTTGCGACGCCCGAGGGCATCGCGAATCAGTTCCAGCGATGCCGCCGGGCTTTCCACCGCCAGGCCGTGCAGGCTCTGGCTTTTCATGCCCAAGTCTTCAGGCTCGACCCAGTATTCGGTGACCTGGTCGTCCTTCAACTCCGCCACGAAGGTCGGTGCTGCCAGGCTGAATTCGTCCAGGCCGTCCTTGGAATGCACCACCAGCACATGCTTGCTGCCCAGGCGTTGCAATACTTCCGCCAGCGGCCGGCACAGGGCCTGGCTGAACACGCCGACCACCTGGTGCTTCACACCGGCCGGATTCGTAAGCGGGCCGAGCATGTTGAACAGGGTACGCAGGCCGAGGTCCTTGCGCGGGCCTGCGGCGTGCTTCATCGCGCCATGGTGGGACTGGGCAAACATGAAGCCGATGCCGACGTTGTCGATGCAGCGCGCCACTTGTACCGGGGTCAGGTTCAGGTAGATGCCGGCCGCTTCCAGCAGGTCGGCGCTGCCGCTCTTGCCGGACACCGCACGGTTGCCGTGCTTGGCCACGGTGCAACCCGCCGCCGCGACCACAAAGGAGGACGCCGTCGACACGTTGAAAATATTCGCACCGTCGCCGCCGGTGCCGACCACGTCGACCACGCCATCGAGGGTCTTGAGCTCAACCTTGTCCGCCAGCTCGCGCATGACCGACACGGCGCCGACGATCTCGTCGATGCTCTCGCTCTTCATGCGCATGGCCATCATGAACGCGCCGATCTGCGCGTCGGTGCATTGACCGGTCATGATCTCGCGCATCACATCGCTCATTTCAGCGGTGCTCAGGTCCAGGTGGCCGACGATACGGCTCAGGGCAGTCTTGATATCCATGGAAAGTCCTTAGCGCGTGCCGCCGCTCTGCTTGAGAAAGTTGGCGAACAGCTCGTAGCCCTGCTCGGTCAGGATCGATTCGGGGTGAAATTGCACCCCTTCGATATTCAGTGTCTTGTGGCGCAGGCCCATGATCTCGTCGACCGAACCGTCTTCCAGCTGGGTCCAGGCGGTGAGTTCCAGGCATTCCGGCAGGGTCTCGCGCTTGACCACCAGCGAATGGTAGCGGGTCACGGTCACCGGCAGGTTGAGGCCGTGAAACACGCCCACATCATTATGGAACACCGGGCTGGTCTTGCCGTGCATCACTTGGCGCGCGCGCACCACGTCACCGCCAAAGGCCTGGCCGATGGACTGGTGGCCCAGGCACACGCCCAGGATCGGCAGCTTGCCGGCGAAATATTGGATTGCTTCCAGGGAAATACCCGCCTCGGTCGGCGTGCACGGGCCTGGCGAAACCACGATACGCTCCGGGTTCAGGGCAGCGATCTCGGCCACGCTCAGTTCGTCGTTGCGCACTACCTTGACCTCGGCACCCAGCTCGCCCAGGTACTGCACAACGTTGTAGGTAAAGGAGTCGTAGTTATCAATCATCAGCAACATGGGGGAAACCTCAGGAATTGGGGGTCTGTTCAGCCAGCGCAACGGCGCGGAACATCGCGCGGCGCTTGTTCAGGGTTTCTTCCCATTCGAGGGCCGGCACCGAGTCGGCGACGATCCCGCCGCCGGCCTGCACGTGCAGTTCCCCGTCCTTGATCACCGCCGTACGGATCGCAATGGCGGTGTCCATGTTGCCGTTCCAGGCGAAATAACCCACGGCGCCGCCGTAGACACCGCGCTTGACCGGTTCCAGCTCGTCGATGATCTCCATCGCGCGGATCTTCGGCGCACCCGACAAGGTGCCCGCCGGCAGAATCGCGCGCAGCGCGTCCATCGCGGTCAAGCCGGCTTTCAGCTCACCGGTGACGTTGGACACAATGTGCATCACATTCGAGTAACGCTCGATCACCATCTTCTCGGTGAGTTTCACCGAACCGATTTCCGACACACGCCCGGTGTCGTTGCGGCCCAGGTCGATCAGCATCAGGTGCTCGGCGATTTCCTTGTCGTCACTGAGCAGGTCTTCTTCCAGCGCCAGGTCGGCTTCTTCGGTCGCGCCACGCGGGCGTGTGCCGGCGATCGGGCGCACGGTGATCAGGTTGTCTTCGACCCGCACCAGCACTTCCGGCGAACTGCCCACCACGTGGAAGTCGCCAAAGTTGAAGAAGTACATGTACGGCGTCGGGTTGAAGCAGCGCAGTGCGCGATACAGGTCGATCGGCGCAGCCTTGAAGTCGATGGACATGCGCTGCGACGGCACCACTTGCATGCAGTCACCGGCGAGGATGTATTCCTTGATGGTATCGACCGCGCGCTCGTAGTCATCCTGAGTAAAGCTTGAACGAAAGATCGGGTCGGCTGCCGGTGGACGGCTGAGGTCCAGGCCGCGACGCGGGGTGATCGGCTGGCGCAGTTTTTCCAGCAGGGCTTCGAGGCTGGCCTGGCCCTGCTCGAAGGCGGCAGCCTTGGACGGGTCGGCGAGCACGATCGCGTGCATCTTGCCGGCGAGGTTGTCGAACACCACCACCGCATCCGAGACCATCAACAGAATGTCCGGCACACCCAGCGGATCCGGGTTCGGGCATTTGCCCAGGCGTTTTTCCACGTAGCGCACGCAGTCGTAGCCGAAATACCCCACCAGACCGCCGTTGAAACGCGGCAGGCCAGGGATGGTCGGCACGTTGTAGCGCGCCTTGAAGGTTTCGACGAACGCCAGCGGGTCTTCCACGTCATGGCTTTCGATCTCGACGCCATCATGGGTGATGCTCACGTGATGGTCGTGCACCCGCAGTACGGTGCGGCACGGCAGGCCGATGATCGAGTAACGGCCCCACTTCTCGCCGCCCTGTACCGATTCGAGCAGGTAGGAGTTGGGCTCGTCGGCCAGTTTCAGGTAGATCGACAGCGGCGTATCGAAGTCGGCCAGGGTTTCGCAGGCCATGGGAATGCGGTTATAGCCGGCAGCGGCCAAACGCAGGAATTCTTCGCGGGTCATGATGTGCCTCGTGGCATGAGGGTCTAACAGTCAGGTATGCAAACGTGCCGCAGCGCGGCCAGGATCAGTCAGGCGCGCCAACGCCAGCGGGCCAGGGCCTTGATGACTTTCATCCAGAGTTTGCGAGTGACCACCACGATGGAATTTCCAGAAGGGGACGGATCGATGTCGGGCAACGTTATCTCAGCGCCCGCTCCCAAGCAACCGGGGATTAACAGTCGCAGGTCATCAATCACCAGCGCCGGCGACTCTTCGGCGATCGGCCGGCCATGGTTGTAGCCGTAACTGAGCGCCACGCACTGCACGCCAGCGGCCTTTGCCGCCAGCACATCACTGCGCGAATCGCCGACAAACAACGACTGGGAGGCCGGGATATTGGCCATTTTCATCACGAAAAACAGCGCTGCCGGGTCGGGCTTCTTCTGCGGCAAGGTATCGCCACCGATGATCCAGCGGAAATACCGGCCGATTTTCATCTGGTCCAACAGCGGCGCGACGAAACGCTCCGGCTTGTTGGTGATCAGGGCCATTTCCACGCCCTGCTTGCTCAACCATTTGAGCGTGTCGCGCACGCCGGGGTAGACCACGGTCAGTTCGTGGCCGCCTTCATAGGCGGCATTGAACAGTTCCAGGGCGTGCTCGGCCTCGACATCGTCGACGCCTTCGGCATCGATGTGATTGGCCAAGGCCCGGCGCACCAGCATCTGCACGCCGTTGCCGACCCACTCGCGCACCGATTCAATCCCCGCCGGCTTGCGCCCCAGCTTGAGCAGCATCTCGTCCACCGCCGCTGCCAGGTCAGGCACCGAATCGATCAACGTACCGTCCAGATCGAACATCACCAGCCGTGGCAGCTTGCCGGGAAACAGCTGCTCGAAGCCGCTCATGGACGCGCCAGCGCCAGTTCTGCACGCATCTTGTCGATGACTTCCTGGTAATCGGGGGCGTTGAAGATCGCCGAGCCGGCCACAAAGGTGTCGGCGCCTGCTGCTGCAATTTCACGGATATTGTTGACGTTGACCCCGCCGTCGATTTCCAGGCGGATATCGCGGCCCGAGGCATCGATCAGCGCGCGGGCTTCGCGCAGTTTGTTCAGGGTGCCGGGGATGAACTTCTGCCCGCCGAAGCCTGGGTTGACGCTCATCAGCAAGACCATGTCGACCTTGTCCATCACGTATTCAAGCACGCTCAACGGGGTCGCCGGGTTGAACACCAGGCCCGCCTTGCAGCCGCCTTCGCGGATCAGTTGCAGGGTGCGGTCGACGTGCAGCGTGGCTTCCGGGTGGAACGTGATGTAGGTGGCGCCGGCCTCGATGAAGTCGCCGACGATGCGGTCCACCGGGCTGACCATCAGGTGCGCGTCGATCGGCGCGGTGACGCCGTACTTGCGCAGCGCCGCGCAGACCATCGGGCCGATGGTCAGGTTGGGCACGTAGTGGTTGTCCATGACATCGAAGTGCACGAAGTCGGCACCGGCGGCCAACACTTTGTCCACTTCCTCACCCAGGCGGGCGAAGTCGGCGGAGAGAATCGATGGAGCAATGACGAAGGGCTGCATGACGCACCTTTTTTGAGCTAAATCACGATGGCGCGCATTGTATACCTCATGCTTTGCCCTGCGCACCGTGACCTGGCTCAACGGCTAGTACGCAGCCCGATAGATTTTCTCGATATCCGCCGCGCTGAGCTTGCGCGGATTGTTGCGCATCAGGCGCTCGATACCGGCCGCTTCGGTGGCCATGGACGCGATAGCCTCCTCGGGCACGCCAAAGCTGCGCAGGCCTGCCGGGATCTCCACGGCGCCGCACAAGCGTGTCATCGCCTCGACTGCCTGGTCGGCCGCATCGTTGACGCTGAGCCCGCTCACATTCACGCCCATGGCCTGGGCAATGTCCTGCATGCGCTCGACACAGGCCAGCTTGTTCCAGTGCATCACATACGGCAGCAACAGGGCGTTGCTCACGCCGTGGGCGATATTGAAGCGCCCGCCCAGCGGGTACGCCAATGCGTGCACCGCGCCGACCCCGGCGTTACCGAACGCCATGCCTGCCATCAGGCTCGCGGTGGCCATGTCATCGCGGGCCTGCAGGTTGGCCGGGTTGGCGTAGGCCTTGGGCAGCGCCGTGGCAATCAGCTTGATCGCGCCAATGGCCAGGGCATCGGTGATCGGCGAGGCGTTCAGCGACAAATAGGACTCGATGGCATGCACCAGCGCATCCACACCACTGGCCGCGGTGACACTGCGCGGGCAGGTCAAGGTCATTTGCGGGCTGATCAACGCGACATCCGGCAGCAGGTAATCGCTGACGATGCCTTTCTTCAACTGCGCGGCCTTGTCGGAGAGGATCGCCACATTGGTCACCTCGGAGCCGGTGCCAGCAGTGGTAGGGATCGCGATCAGCGGCGGGCCCTTGCGCGGCACCTGGTCGACGCCGAACAAATCCGCCAGCGCGCCGTGGTAACCGGCATAGGCCGCGACACTCTTGGCGATGTCGATGGCGCTGCCACCGCCCACGCCGATCAGGCCATCGTGCCCGCCTTCGCGGTACACGCGCATGCAGTCCTCGACGATGGAGATTTCCGGGTCGGGCAGCACGCGGTCGAAGATTTCGTAAGTGCGCTCACCAAGGTGTTCGAGCGCCAGCGCCACGGTGCCGGACTTGACCAGTGCGGCATCGGTGACGATCAGCGGGTTGTCCACATCCAGGCGTGTGAGTTCGGCAGCCAGTTGTTCGATGGCGCCAGCGCCGGTCAGCAGTTTGTGGGCGATCTTGAATGAGGAAGTACTCATGTGCGCGGCCTCTTATTCGGAAATGGGCTGGCACTAGAGTAGCTGAGGGAAATAGGTTGTCAGCCATTCAGCAACTGAATGGTCTGAATGAACACAAAACCAATGTTTGCGGGCTTGCTCGCGAAAGCGGTGTGTCAGTCAACAGACCTTTTACTGATCCACCGCATTCGCGAGCAAGCCCGCTCCCACATTTTGATCTCCGCTTGGGTTTAGACCTGGGCGGTGCGCAGTTTTTCGCTGCGGCCACGCAGCCATTCCAGCGTCAGCAACAGCAACACCGAGAAGGCAATCAACAAGGTCGCTGCCGCAGCAATGGTCGGGCTGAGGTTCTCGCGGATGCCGCTGAACATCTGGCGCGGCAGGGTCGCTTGCTCGGGGCCGGCGAGGAACAGCGTCACCACCACCTCGTCGAACGACGTGGCGAAGGCGAACAGCGCGCCGGAGATCACCCCCGGTGCAATCAACGGCAGGGTCACCCGGCGAAACGCGGTCAATGGCGAAGCGCCCAGGCTGGCAGCCGCCCGCACCAGATTATGGTTGAACCCCTGCAACGTCGCAGACACGGTGATGATGACAAACGGCACGCCGAGCACGGCGTGCACCACAATCAGCGAGAAGAAACTGTTGCCCAGGCCCAGCGGCGCAAAGAACAGGTAACTGGCCACGCCAATGATCACCACCGGCACCACCATCGGCGAAATCACCAAGGCCATGACCAAGGCTTTGCCGGGGAAATTCCCGCGCGTCAGGCCAATCGCCGCCAGCGTGCCGAACACCATGGCCAGCGCCGTGGCCGCCGGGGCGACGATGATGCTGTTCTTCAAGGCACGCATCCATTCGGCCGAGGCGAAGAAGTCCTGGTACCAGTGCAGCGAAAAACCCTGCAGCGGGTACACCAGGAAACTGCCGCTGTTGAACGACAGCGGGATGATCACCAGCACGGGCAGGATCAGGAACAGCAGGATCAGGCCGCAGAGAATCCGCAAGCTGTAGAACCACACCCGCTCGACGGGCGACATATAAGGGCTCAGCATCGCAAGGTCTCCTCAGCTCAGGCGCAGGCGACTGGCGCCCACCAGCCGGTTATAGATCAGGTACAGCACCACGGTCGCCAGCAGCAGCAAGCCGCCCAGCGCCGTCGCCATGCCCCAGTTGATGCTGGTGTTGGTGTAGAAGGCCACGAAGTAGCTGACCATCTGGTCGTTCGGGCTGCCCAGCAGCGCCGGCGTGATGTAGTAACCAATCGCCAGGATGAACACCAGCAGGCAGCCGGCGCCGACCCCGGCGTAGGTCTGCGGGAAGTACACGCGCCAGAAGCTCGCGAATGGGTGACAACCCAGGGAAATTGCCGCACGCATATAGGTGGGCGAGATGCCCTTCATCACGCTGTAGATCGGCAGGATCATGAACGGCAGCAGGATGTGCACCATCGAGATGTAGACCCCGGTGCGGTTGAACACCAGCTCCACCGGTTTGTCGACCAGACCCATGCCCATCAACGCGCTATTGATCAGGCCACCGGACTGCAGCAACACGATCCACGCCGCCACCCGCACCAGGATCGAGGTCCAGAACGGCAGCAGCACGAGGATCATCAGCAGGTTGCTTTTGCGCGCCGGCAGGTTGGCCAACAGGTAGGCCAGGGGATAGGCCAGCAGCAGGCACACGAAGGTGATTACCAGGCCCATCCAGAAGGTGCGGGCGAAGATGTCCAGGTAGATCGCCTGGTCCGGCGTGGCCGGGGCGACTTCGCCGAGGTCGTCGATGCGATGATCGACGGCCGCCAGCAGGTAATACGGTGTGAGGCTGCTGGTATTGCGCCGGATCGCCTGCCAGTACGCCGGGTCGCCCCAGCGTTCATCGAGGCTTTCCAGCGCTTCTTTATAGGAAGCGGGTGCGTCGCTGAACGGCAGCGCCCGCGCGGTTTTGGTCAGCAGGCTGCGATAGCCGGCCAGTTCCATGTTCAAGCGCTTGGACAGGTCGCCCAGGGTCTGGTTTTTACGCGCTTCGCCCAGGTCATCGCTGAGGGCCTGATACACCGGCTCGCCCGGCAAACCCCGGCCATCCCAGGTCTTCACCGCGACCACGGTGCGCGGCAGACCGCCCACCACTTCCGGGTTGCCGACGCTTTTGTAAAGCAGCGCAACAATCGGCACCAGGAACACCAGCAGCAAAAACAGCACCAGCGGCGCAATCAAGGCCTGCGCCTTCCAGCGATTGAGCCGCTCGGCACGCGCCAGGCGCTGCTTGAGGGTGGGGCTGGGAATGGCGATAACCATGGCAAACTCCGGAACTTGAAAATGAATGCGCTCTGCCCAACACAGCAGATTTCATGTGGGGGCGGGCTTGTGCGGGAGCGGGCGGGCTCGCGAATGCGGTGTGACAGTCAGCCCATGAGGAGACTGATCCACAGTATTCGCAAGCAAGCCCGCTCCCACACTTAGCGGTTCGCACATGGGTCCAGCGGTGTTGCAGGTTATTTGGCAGCCCAGGAATTGAAGCGCTGCTCCAACTGCTCGCCGTTATCCGCCCAGAAGCTCACATCGATCTGCACCTGGTTGGCGATGTTCTCTGGCGTGGTCGGCATATCCTTCAGCACATCCTTGGCCAGCAACGGTACGGCTTGGGTATTGGCCGGGCCGTAGGCGATGTTTTCCGAATAGGTTTTCTGCTGCTGCGGCTGCACCGAGAAGGCGATGAATTTCTTCGCCGCTTCCGCGCGATCCTTGGCCAGGCCCTTCGGAATAGCCCAGGCATCGAAGTCGTAGATGCCGCCGTTCCACACCACTTTCAGGTTGCTCTCTTTCTGCACGGCAGCAATGCGACCGTTGTAGGCCGAGCTCATCACCACGTCACCCGAGGCGAGGTACTGCGGCGGCTGTGCACCGGCTTCCCACCACTGGATCGACGGCTTGAGTTCGTCGAGTTTCTTGAACGCACGGTCCTGGCCATCCTTGCCGGCCAGCACTTTGTAGACGTCCTTCGGTGCAACCCCATCAGCCATCAAGGCGAATTCCAGGGTGTACTTGGCGCCCTTGCGCAGGCCGCGCTTGCCCGGGAATTTCTTGGTGTCCCAGAAATCTGCCCAACTGGTCGGCGCAGAAGCCAGCTTGTCGGCGTTGTAGGCCAATACGGTGGACCACACGAAGAAGCCCACGCCGCACGGCTGGATCGCGCCCTTCACGTAGTCGCCCGCGTTGCCGAACAGTTTCGGGTCCAGCGGCTCGAACATATCTTCGTCGCACCCACGCGACAGTTCCGGGGATTCGACTTCCACCAGGTCCCAGGACACGCTCTTGGTATCGACCATGGCCTTGACCTTGGCCATTTCGCCGTTGTACTCGCCAGCGACGATCTTGCCGTTGCCGGCACTTTCCCACGGTGCATAGAAAGCCTTGACCTGGGCCGCCTTGTTCGCGCCGCCGAAGGACACGACCGTCAGGTCCGGGCCTGCCATGGCCTGTGTCGCGCCCATCAATCCAATCGCCAGGGCCGAATATTTAAGGGATCTCAACATTGTTGTTCTCTCCACGTGCAGGGTTGGTGAAGCCATGGGGCGATCAATTCGCCTCTAGAAGTGGGTCGAGTGCGCGAACGTGCTCGACTTGCCAGCCAATCGGTACCACGTCGCCAACCGCCAACGCTGGGTCCAGCTCGGCGATCGGTTGTTTCACAAAAAAATCGGTCTTGCCGCAGACTTCCAGGCGCACACGCACGTGGTCACCCAGGTAGATGAACTCCGCCACCCGCCCGGAGAAACGGTTGCTGCAGCTCTCGCTGGAACCATTCAGGCTGACGCGCTCAGGGCGTACCGACAGGGTCACCGGGCCGCCGACCTGGCCGACGTTCACCGCCAGCGCCTCGACCTTCTCGCCGCGCGCCAGCTCCACCACGCAACGGTCGCCGGTATGGCTGTGCAGGCGCCCGTTGAGGCGATTGTTCTCGCCGATGAAGTTAGCGACGAAGGTGTTCTTCGGCTCTTCATAGAGGGTGCGCGGCGCAGCAATCTGCTGGATCTCGCCCTGGTGGAACACCGCTACCCGGTCAGACATGGTCAAGGCTTCGCCCTGGTCGTGGGTGACGTACACCACGGTCACGCCGAGACGCTGGTGCAGGTGCTTGATCTCCATCTGCATGTGTTCACGCAGTTGTTTGTCGAGGGCGCCGAGGGGTTCGTCCATCAGCACCAGTTGCGGCTCGAACACCAGCGCCCGGGCCAATGCCACGCGCTGTTGCTGGCCGCCGGAGAGTTGCGCCGGGTAGCGCTGGGCGAAGGCGTCGAGCTGGACCATATTCAGCACGCGCTTGACCCGCTCGCTGATGTCGGTCTTGCTCAAGCCGCGTACCGACAGCGGGAACGCGAGGTTCTCGGCGACGGTCATGTGCGGGAACAACGCGTAGTTCTGGAACACCATGCCGATATCACGCTTGTGCGGCGGCACGTTGTTGATGGAGCGGCCGGCCAGTTGGATTTCGCCAGCGGTCGGCGTTTCAAAGCCGGCGAGCATCATCAGGCTGGTGGTCTTGCCCGACCCGGACGGCCCGAGCAGGGTGAGGAACTCGCCCTTGCGAATCTCCAGGTTGAGGTCCTTGACGATCAGGTTCTCGCCGTCGTAGCTCTTCTGCACGCCACGAAAGCTGACCAGCACATCATTTGAATCCACCTCGCTCATACCCGCACCTTTGTGTTTTGGACTGCCGTGGCACAAGCGTAGTCCAGCCGCGAGACCCCGGAAATCGGGGGCCAGGAGAGAATCGCATCAGCCGGATGGAAGGTTGGGGGTAGGGATCGCCCTACACGAATGGCGGGGACAGGACAGTGCTGCGACAAGATGCGCGCTGCAAGCGGCAAGAATGGGCATCTACCTGCGAAACACCTGTCGCAAACAGACACGCCCCTTCCCTGTAGGAGCCCGGCGTGCCGGCGATGCGTACGAAGAATCGCCTTCACCGGCAAGGAATAGACACCACCCCGTGTCCTACAAAAGCTTGTGCTCCATGGCGTACTTCACCAGTTCCGCCAACGAAGTGATATTGAGCTTCTGCATCAACCGCGCCTTGTGGGTGCTGATGGTCTTGCTGCTCAGCGCCAACTGCTGGGCGATGTCATTGACATTGGCGCCCTGGGCCAGGCGCTCGAACACCGAGAACTCCCGCTCCGACAGCAGCGAATGCAGCGGACGGGCGTCGGTCAGGCCGACTTCAAAGACCATGCGGTCCGCCAGGTCCGGGTCGATGTAGCGCCCACCGGCCGCCACCTTGCGGATCGCCGTGAGCAACAGCGCCGGGTCGCTGTCCTTGGTTGCATAACCGGCAGCACCGACCTTCAGGGCGCGGGCGGCCATCTGCGCTTCATCGTGCATGGACAGCACCAGGATCGCCGGCGGATTGCTCAACGCGCGTATCCGCGCAATCGCCTCCAAACCGTTGACGCCAGGCATCGAGATATCCAGCAACACCACCTCGCAGGGCACATGGCGCAAGGTCTCGAGCAACTGCTCGCCATTGCTCGCCTCGCCCACGACCTGCAGGTCTTTGGCCAGGCCGATCAATTGCTTGATGCCCTCTCGAACGATGGTGTGGTCTTCGGCTACCAGTACGCGAATCACAAGGCCTTCCTCTTAGGGTTATGCATCCAACGGCACCGTGACACTCAGGGTCGTGCCCTCCCCCAACTCGCTGTCCAGGCTCAGTTGCCCGCCCATGATCAACACCCGCTCGCGCATGCCCACCAGGCCAAACGACACGGGACGCCCGTTGGCCTGGACGAAACCGACGCCGTCATCACTGATGGTCAGCCGCAGGTGGGGACCTTCCACCACCAGCGTCAGCTCGACAGTATGCGCCTGGGCATGGCGCATCACATTGGTCAGCGCTTCCTGCAGGATCCGGAACAGGCCGATGGCCTTGGCATCACTCAGGGTCGGCAGGTTCTCCGGGACTTGCACCAGACAGGGGATTTGCGTGCGCGCTTCAAAGCGCCGCGCCTGCCACTCGATGGCCGAGGCGATCCCGGCATCCAGGATCGGCGGGCGCAGCGCCGTCGCCACGTCCCGCACCAGTTGGAACAGCTGGGCGATCAGGCGCTTCATGCTGTTCAGGCGCTCATGCAGGCCTGGGTCCAACTGTGCATAGGCCAATTCGCACATGGAGGTTTCCAGCTTGAGCACGGTGAGCATTTGCCCCAGCTCGTCGTGGACTTCGCGGGCGATGCGCGCTTTTTCTTCCTCGCGCACCGTTTCCAGGTGGGCCGACAACTCGCGCAACTGCGCTTCACTTTGCAACAGGGCGGCCAGGGTACGGCGCAGTTCAGTGACATCGTTGAGGTAGACCACCAGGTATTCAGCTTCGGCAAACCGCAGAAAACTCAAGGACACGTTCGCCGGCAGGATGCTGCCATCTGCGCGCCGGCAATCGGTGGCGAAGTTCTGTGGCCCGTCTTCACTGGCCCGCGCGCGCTTCCACAGGTTGAGCCAACGGTCCATGTCCAGGGAAGGATCGAGGTCGGCCAACGGCCGTTCGATCAGGGCGCCGGCGTTATAACCGAGCATGTTTTCGGCCGCGCGGTTGGCGTAGCGCACGTGGCTGTCCCAGTTGACCCACAGGATGCCAACGGTGCTTTGGTCGATGGAGAACTGCGTCAAGCGCAAGGCTTCAGCACCGGCGGCGCGGGCCGCGCTTTCTTCGCGGGCGGCCAGCAGGCCTTGCTCAAGCACGCGTTGCTGGCGGCGCTGCCAGAACACAATGGCCAGGCTGGCGAGCAGGAGCAGCCCCAAAAACAGGCTGAGGTTTTGCCACAGGCCCGGGGATTCCGTCATGCGTGGGTATTTGGGCTGCAGCCAGCGGTTGTGCAGTTGGTCCAGGTCACGGGCGGGGATAGCGCGCAAAGCGCTTTGCATGATGCCGGCCAGCTCCGGCCAATCCCGGCGCGTGGCCACTCGCAGCAACTGCGGCAGGCCGATGTCGCCCACCACCGCCAGCCCGGCGAACTCGGCCTCGCCGGACAAGCGGCTCAACTGCGCTTCATCCACCACGGCATACCGGGCCTGTTGGCTGACGAGCAACTGCAGGGCCTGGCGCTCCATGGGCACACCTTGCAGATTGAGGCCGGGATACGTACCGCGCAGGTAATCGGCCACGGCACTGGGCATGCGCACCGCGACACGCGATTGCTCGTCGAGCTTTTCCAGTTCGACCGCCCCGCCACCGTCACGGACACCCACGATGTGTTGCGGCACGCGCATATAGGGATCGGTGAACAGCCACAGGCGCAAACCGGCCGGGGTCTGTTGCAGGCCGGGGGCGATGTCCACTTCGCCTTCGCTCAGGGCCGCCTCCAACTGCTCCTGGCTGGGGAAGTTGCGCCAGGTCAGTTCGATATTCAGCGCCTTGGCCAGCCATTGCATCAGCTCGACATTAGCCCCGGACAACCGCTGCAGGCGGCGGTCGTATTGTGCGTACGGCGCCTGCAACACCAGGCCCACCCGCAACTCCGGGTGCCGGGCCAGCCATTCGCGCTGGGCCGCATTCAGCTGCGCTTGTGGGGCCGCGGGCGCAGGGGCGGCGTTCGCCATCAAGGCAAAGCATAAACCGCCGATAACCAGCAGACAGCGAAAACCCATGATCCACGTCTCACATCACTGACAAATACTGACCAACCCATTAGGCTGCTGGAATCACTTCTGGCCGGGAATTAACGATGCCCTTTCTCCACCGTTCGGCACTGCCAGCATTGTGCCTGTCGCTTCTCTTTACCAGTGCCTTTTCCGTACAGGCGGCCGATGCACCCGCGCCTGCGGCGGAAAAACCGGTCGAACGCCTGCCCTTGCCCGAGCGCAGCCAGGAAGAAGCCAGTGCCCTTGAGCGAAAAATCCCGCAACAGGAACAGCAACAGTTGCAGGCCGGCAGCGACTCATTCCTCGCCCTGTGGAAACCGGCCAACAGCGCCGAACCCGAAGGCGTGGTGATTATCGTACCGGGCGCCGGCGAAAATGCTGACTGGCCGCAAGCAATCGGCCCGTTGCGACGCAAGTTTCCGGACGCCGGGTGGGGCAGTCTCAGCCTGTCGTTGCCGGACACCAGCATGGACACGCTGCCGCCGCGCGTCATGGAAGCGTCCAAGGCCACTGTCGACACCAGCAGCAAAGACGCGAGCACCGCCGACAAACCCATCGAACAGGCCGCCAGTGCCGAAGCCGAAGGCACTGACCCGGCCGTGGTACCCGGCGCCGACGAGCAAGACAAGACCGACGCCTCACGCATCTTCGCGCGCATCGATGCCGCCGTGGCCTTCGCCCAGACCCAGGGCGCACGCAGTGTAGCGCTGGTCGGTCACGGCACCGGGGCCTGGTGGGCCGCGCGTTACTTGAGCGAGAAGCAGCCGTCCCAGGTACAGAAATTTGTCATGGTCGCGGCGCAGACGCCCACTGGCCGCCAACCGGACGTCGAGCAGTTGGCTCCCGGCCTGAAACTGCCGACCGCCGATGTCTTCTATCAAGACACCGCCCAGGCACGCAAAAACGCCCTGGCCCGTGCGCAGGCGGCCAAGCGCTTGAAGAATGAAGGGTATAAGCAAGTGACATTGAAGACCCTGCCCGGCAACAGCGCGGCCGAGCAGGAGCAGTTGTATCGGCGGATTCGCGGCTGGCTGAGCCCGCAGGCAAGCAGCGACTAACCCCGGGTTTCAGGAAAGCCGCAGACCTCCTGTGGGAGCAGGCTTGCTCGCTCCCACAATAGGGTTGTCACACTCACATCGCGTGACTTAACGGAAATCCCGGCGCTCGCGAATCAACGCATAGGCGCTGTGCAATTCGCGGGTGCGTTCGGTGGCCTCACGCACTTGCGCGGGGGTTGCGCCACTGCCGGCAATCTTGTCCGGGTGGTGGCGGCTGAGCAGGCGGCGGTAGGCGCGCTTGATCACCGACGGCTCGCTGGTGGAGGTCACGCCAAGCAAACGCAGCGCGTCCTGATAACTGCCACCGCGATTGACCAACGGCTTGCGCTCCGGCGTGTAGTCCGCGGCCAGTGCCTGGAGTTGCTGCGGCGTCCAGCCCAGCCACTTGCCCCACAGGTCGATCAGGTCACGCTCGGCGTCATCCGCCCGGCCGTCCGCCCAGACCATCCGCCAGCACGCACGCAACACACCTTCGGCCGCATGCGGCTGAGCCTTGAGCACACGCAGGTAGGTGCGCACACGGTCAGACCCGGATTTGCCGCGATTGAACGCCGCGATCGCCCGGCGCTGGGCCGAGTCGGTCATGTCCAGCGAACGCATCTCCTGGCGCGCCTGCTGGATATGCCCGTCCACCACGCGACCATTGCTCTTGGCCAGGCGCCCCAGCAGCACGAACAATAATTCATCATTGCGCAACGCCGGGCGCCCGCCCAGGCGCTCGCGCAACTGTGCCCAGCTTTGCAGTTGCAGGCGGCGGTCCAGCGCCTGACCCAACAGCGCACCCAACAAGGCCCCCGGAATGCTGGCAATGGCAAAGCCAGCCCCGGCGCCGATCAGCGTCCCTGGCCACAACATGCTACTGCCCCGCTGTCAGCAGGGTTTCGACTTGCGCCAGGCGCTCCAGCGTGCCGACATCAATCCAGCGTCCCGCCATGTGTTCCCCCGTCACCAAACCTTTGGCCATCGCCGCGCGCAGCAGCGGCGCCAGCTTGAAGGCACCGGCACTGCAACCCGCGAACAATTTCGGGTCGAGCACTGAAATGCCACTGAAGGTCAGGTTATCGGCACCGGGCGCCGCATCATGAAGCACGCCTTGATCAAGGTAGAAATCACCGCCCGAGGGGTGATGCGCCGGGTTGTCGACCATCACCAGATGCGCCAGGCCCTGCAGCGGTTGGCGCAGCCGGGTGAAATCGTAGTCGGTCCAGATATCACCATTGACCACCAGGAAGGGTTCATCCCCCAGCAGCGGCAAGGCCTGGAAAATCCCGCCGCCGGTTTCCAGCGGCTCGCCTTCCGGGGAGTAGCGGATGCGCAAGCCAAATTGTGCGCCGTCGCCCAGGTAGCTTTCGATCTGCTCGCCCAGCCAGGCGTGGTTGATCACGATATCGGTGAAGCCGGCCTTGGCGAGCGCCTCCAGGTGATATTCGATCAGGCGCTTGCCACCGGCCTGCACCAGCGGCTTGGGCGTGTGCAAGGTGAGCGGGCGCATGCGCTCGCCTTTGCCCGCCGCCAGGATCATCGCCTTCATACGCTGGCCTCGGCGGGCTGGCGCAGGCTGGTCAGCAACTCAGCCAGCTCGCTCAACTCGGCACGTTCGGCCAGCACTGCTTCTATATAAGCAAAGAAGCGCGGCACGTCGGCCAGGTAGCGCGGCTTGCCGTCGCGATGGCAAATGCGCGCGAAGATGCCGATAACCTTGAGGTGACGCTGGACGCCCATCAGGTCGCTGGCGCGCAGGAACTCGTCGAAATCCGCCTGCACCGCAATGCCGGCCTGCCCCGCGCGCTGCCAATAGCCGCGTTGCCATTCCCGCACGCGGGCCTGGGGCCAACTGAGGAATGCATCCTTGAACAGGCAGGTGATGTCGTAGGTGACAGGGCCGTAGACCGCGTCCTGGAAATCCAGCACGCCGGGGTTCGGCTCGCTGATCATCAGGTTGCGTGGCATATAGTCGCGGTGCACCAGCACTTTGGGCTGCGCCAGGGCGCTGTCGATCAGCCGATCACTGACGCGCTGCCAGAGCGCTTGCTGCTGTGTATCGAACTCGATACCCAGGTGCCTGCGCACGTACCACTCCGGAAACAATTCCAGCTCGCGGCGCAGCAAGGCGACGTCGTAGCTGGGCAACGGCGCATCCATCGGCAACTGCTGAAAGGCCAGCAATGCATCGATGGCATCGGCGAACAATCGGTCGGCGTTTTGCTCGTCGATGACGTCCAGGTAGGTTTTTCTGCCCAGGTCATTGAGTAAAAGAAAGCCTCGCGACAAATCTTCTGCATAAATTTTTGGAACATTTATGCCGGACTTCGCGAGCAAATGAGCGATATCGACGAAAGGTTTGCAGTTTTCCTGGGGGGGTGGAGCGTCCATCACGACGAACGTGCGACCACCCCCTTCCCACCGGAAATACCGCCTGAAACTCGCGTCGCTGCTGGCCGCGGTCAATGTGGCCGGGGGTACGGCACCCCAGCCTTGAGCGTTGAAAAGAATCGGCAACTGCTCATCCAGCCAGACTTCCAGCTGTTGTAAACGTAGATCTTGCTCGGGCATTACAAGGGTCTCCGACGGCGCTAGCCGTCAAGCGGGTCATGCTTTATTATCACGCATCTTTTTCAGACCATCGAGAGGCGTGCGGCCCACACCGCGGGCAGATGGCACGCAGGAAGCCCGGACTAATAAGATGGCATTGAAATCCCCCGCGTTTCGTAGAAAATTTCCGTTGCTGGTAACCGGCAGTCTGCTGGCCATGCAACCCTTCGCCACCTCATTCGTGGTCGCCGCGGAACAGTATGACTGCTCAGTCTCTGCTTCGGGTGCCTGGGATTGCGCGCCGAAAACCGCCGCTGCCCCTCTACCACCGCGCCCGGTGCATGACGGCGCTGCCGTCAGCTCGGCCAACAGTACGGCTCAGGCCGATACCGGTGGCAAAGCCGATGCCGAGCCTAAGACCGCACTGGTTACCGAATCCAAGGGCCGTGGCCTGCGTTCGCGCAGCGCCGACTACAGCCACCTGGACTGGGTACCGCGCGACAAGCTGACCGCAGCCCAGTTGGCCGAAACCGGTCCTTACTGCGGCGGTGCGTACATCGAGCCGATTCGTCCTGGCATGAACGACAAGACGAACAAGAGCGATGCGCCCACCTTCATCGGTGCCAAGGCCTCTCGCTACGAGCAGGAACAACAGGTCGCGACCCTGGCCGGTGACGTCGTCATGCGCCAGGGCAGCATGCAGCTGGAGTCCGAGGAAGCCAGCCTGTACCAGGCTGAAAACCGCGGCGAGCTGAACGGCAATGTGCGCATGCGCGACAACGGTGCCCTGATCGTCGGCGACCACGCCGAGGTCCAGCTGGACACCGGCGCGGCGCAGATCGACAACGCCGAGTACGTGCTGCACAAGTCGCGCATCCGCGGCAACGCGCTGTACGCCAAGCGTGCCGAAAATGCGATCATCCGTCTCAAGGACGGTACGTACACCACGTGCGAGCCAGACAGCAACGCCTGGCAGCTCAAGGGCAACAACATCACGTTGAACCCGGCCACCGGCTTCGGTACGGCTACCAACGCGACGTTGCGGGTCAAGAACATCCCGATCCTGTACACCCCGTACATCTATTTCCCGATCGACGACCGTCGTCAATCCGGCTTCCTGCCACCAAGCTTCAGCAGCGGCAGCGAAACCGGCTTTACCTTGGTAACGCCGTACTACTTCAACCTGGCGCCCAACTATGACGCCACGTTGTACCCGCAATACATGACCAAGCGCGGCCTGATGATGGAAGGCGAGTTCCGCTACCTCACCAAGTCCAGCGAAGGCCAGGTCGGCGGCGCGTACCTGAACGACGACAACGACGAACGCAAGCGCCAGACCGATTACGAAAAAACCCGCTACATGCTCAACTGGCAACACAAGGGCGGGCTGGATTCGCGTGTACTGACCCAGGTCGACTACACCACGATCAGCGACCCTTACTACTTCCAGGACCTCAAGTCCTACCAGGAAGGTGTCGAGAGCCAGGACTACGTCAACCAGCAGGGTTCCGTCACTTATCGCGGCGACACCTTCCAGGCACGTCTGAACCTGCAGGCCTACCAGCTGGCCACGATTTCCCAGGTCACCCCGTATGACCGCCTGCCGCAGATCACCTTCAACGGTACCCTGCCGTACCATCCAGGTGGCTTGAACTTCAGCTACGAGACCGAAGCCGTACGCTTCGACCGCGACCTGGAAAACGGTAGCTTCACCAACGAAAACGGCGAGATTGAACCGCGCCTGGACACCTATGTTCGTGGCCTGACCCGTGCAAACGGTACTCGCCTGAACGTAGCGCCAGCCGTCGAATACCCGATGAACTGGACCTACGGCTTCGTGACGCCGAAGCTCAAGTACGTCTACACCAAGTACGACCTGGACCTGGACAACATCGGCAAGAACCAGATCGTTGCTGATCAGGCTGCAGCCACCGCTGCCAACCCGTACGCGGGCGGCACCTTCAAGAGCTCCCAGGACCGTGCGCTTCCGGTGGCCAGCATCGACAGCGGCCTGTACTTCGATCGCAACACCAACTGGTTCGGCAAGGACTATCGCCAGACCCTTGAGCCGCGTGCGTTCTACCTGTACGTACCGAACAAGGACCAGAGCGATATCCCGGTGTTTGACACCAGCGAGTACTCGTTCAGCTACGCGTCGCTGTTCCGCGACAACCGCTTCAGCGGCTCCGACCGTATCGGCGACGAGAACAAGCTGTCCCTGGGCTTGACCAGCCGCTGGATCGAAGACAACGGCTTCGAGCGTCAGCGCGTATCCGTGGGCCAGGCGCTGTACTTCAAGGATCGTGAAGTGCAACTGCCGGGCATCCTGGCTTCCGACCGTGCCGATGCACAGTCCGATGTCTCGCCAATCGCCCTGGACTACGAGTTCCGCTTCAACCGCGACTGGCGCGCCACTGCCGACTACAACTGGGACACCGAGAATCACAGTCCTCGTTCCGGCAGCGCGATGCTTCACTACCAGCCGGAAGACAACCCGAACAAGATCATCAACGTCGGCTATCGCTATCGTAACGACCAGGTCGTCTACAACCAGCTGACCGGCAAATGGCAGTTCGGTGGTGACTATGGCCAGCCAGGCGATCCGAACTTCGTGAAGGATTACTACAAAATCCAGCAACACGACTTCTCGATGATGTGGCCGATCATTCCACAGTGGAACCTGATCACCCGCTGGCAGTATGACTACGCTCGCAACCGTACCCTGGAAGCCTTTGGTGGTTTCGAGTACGACAACTGCTGCTGGAAACTGCGCTTGATCAACCGTTACTGGGTTTCCAACGACGAATACAGCCAGATCGCCCCGCTTAACGAAAAGGGTGACCACGGGCTCTTCCTGCAAATCGTCCTCAAAGGACTCGGCGGCCTGACCGGCGCCAAGGTAGAGAGCTTCCTCGACAAAGGCATTGAAGGTTATCGTGAACGTGAAGACCAAGCTTTCTGATTGTCTGCGCCCGCTAGTGCTGGGCGCGCTGTTCCTGGGTACCGCATCGGCTCACGCTGCGGTTCAAGAACTGGATAAAGTAGTGGCCATCGTCGATAACGACGTGATCATGCAGAGCCAACTGGACCAGCGCGTCAAGGAAGTCCAGCAAACCATCGCCAAGCGTGGCGGTGGCGTGCCGCCTACCAGCGTCCTGGACCAGCAGGTGCTTGAGCGCCTGATCGTCGAGAACCTGCAACTGCAGATCGGCGACCGTTCCGGCATCCGTATTTCGGATGAAGAACTGAACCAGGCCGTGGGCACCATTGCCCAGCGCAACAACATGAGCATTGACCAGTTCCGCGCGGCCCTGGCCCACGATGGTTTGTCCTATGAGGACGCCCGTGACCAGATCCGTCGTGAAATGATCATCAGCCGTGTGCGCCAGCGTCGTGTGGCCGAACGCGTCCAGGTGTCCGAGCAGGAAGTGAAGAACTTCCTGGCGTCGGACCTGGGCAAGATGCAGCTGTCCGAAGAGCTGCACCTGGCCAACATCCTGATCGCCACGCCTGACAGCGCCACATCCGAGCAGTTGAATGCCGCCGCGGCCAAGACCCAGGCTATCTATGATCGCCTGAAGGCCGGTGCCGACTTCGCCCAAATGGCGATCGCCCAGTCGGGCAGCGACAACGCCCTCGAAGGCGGTGACATGGGCTGGCGTAAAGCTGCTCAATTGCCACCTCCGTTCGACCGCGAGCTGAGCGCGATGGAAGTCGGTGGCATCACCCAGCCTGCACGCACCCCGGGTGGTTTCATCATCCTCAAGCTCCTGGAAAAACGTGGCGGCGAGACCTCGCTGAAAGACGAAGTGCATGTTCGTCATATCCTGGTCAAACCAAGCGAAATCCGCAGCGAAGCGCAAACCAAGGAACTGGCCCAGAAGATCTATGACCGCATCGAAAGCGGTGAAGACTTCGCCACCCTGGCCAAGAGCTTCTCGGAAGACCCGGGTTCCGCCCTCAACGGCGGCGACTTGAACTGGATCGACCCGAAGGCCCTGGTGCCGGAGTTCCAGCAGGTGATGGCCGAGACGCCACAAGGCGTGCTGTCCAAGCCGTTCAAGACCCAATATGGCTGGCACGTACTGGAAGTCCTTGGCCGTCGCGCCACCGACAACACCAGTCAGGCCCGCGAGCAACAAGCACTGAACGTACTGCGTAACCGCAAATACGACGAAGAGTTGCAAACCTGGCTGCGTCAGATCCGTGACGAAGCTTATGTAGAGAACAAGCTGCCAGGCGCCGAGCAAACAGGCACCGACCAGGCAGCCCAGTGAAACCCCAGCGTTTCGCGGTGACACCCGGCGAGCCGGCCGGCATTGGTCCAGACCTGTGCCTGCTGCTCGCCTCGCAACCCCAGCCACACCCCCTGATTGCCATTACCAGCCGTGACCTGCTCCTTGAGCGGGCCGCGCAGCTGGGTGTGGCGGTCAATCTGCTGGACGTGGCGCCGGGCAACTGGCCTGACCTGCCTGCTCCTGCCGGCAGCCTGTACGTGTGGGACACCCCGCTTGCAGCCAAGGTCGTGGCCGGGCAGTTGAACAAGGCCAATGCGGCCTTTGTCCTGCAAACCCTGACACGTGCTGGCCAGGGCTGCATCGACGGCGACTTCGCCGGCATAATCACCGCGCCGGTGCACAAGGGCGTGATCAACGAATCCGGTATCGCCTTTTCCGGCCACACCGAATTCCTTGCCGAGCTGACGCACACCGAACAAGTCGTGATGATGTTGGCCACGCGCGGCCTGCGGGTCGCCCTGGTGACCACGCACCTGCCACTGCGCGAGATCGCCGACGCCATCACCGTTGAACGTGTCGAACGCGTAACGCGCATCCTGCACGCCGACCTGCAACATAAATTCGGCATTGCCCAACCGCGCATCCTGGTTTGTGGGCTCAATCCCCACGCCGGTGAAGGCGGCCATTTGGGCCATGAAGAAATCGACATCATCGAACCAACCCTGGAGCGTCTGCGCCAAGAAGGCATGGACCTGCGCGGCCCGTTGCCTGCAGACACTCTGTTTACCCCCAAATATCTGGAGCACTGCGATGCAGTGCTGGCGATGTACCATGACCAGGGGTTGCCCGTGCTGAAATACAAAGGCTTCGGCGCCGCAGTCAACGTGACACTGGGCCTGCCGATCATCCGCACCTCCGTCGACCATGGCACCGCCCTGGACCTGGCAGGCAGCGGCAAGATCGATACCGGCAGCCTGCACGTGGCCCTGGAAACCGCCTATCAGATGGCCGAGACCCGTATATGACCGAGCATTACCAACACCGGGCGCGCAAGCGCTTCGGGCAAAACTTCCTGCACGACGCTGGCGTGATCGACCGCATCCTGCGCTCCATCCATGCCAAGCCCGAAGACCGCCTGCTGGAAATCGGCCCGGGCCAGGGCGCACTGACCCAAGGCCTGTTGGCCAGCGGCGGCCAACTGGACGTAGTGGAACTGGACAAGGACCTGATCCCGATCCTCAACCAGCAGTTCGCCGGCAAGCCCAACTTCAATCTGCACCAGGGCGACGCACTGAAGTTCGACTTCAACACCCTCAATGCCGCGCCCAACAGCCTGCGCGTAGTCGGCAACCTGCCGTACAACATCTCCACACCGCTGATTTTCCACCTGCTGAACAACGCCGGGATCATCCGCGACATGCACTTCATGCTGCAGAAAGAAGTGGTCGAACGCCTGGCTGCAGGGCCTGGTGGTGGTGATTGGGGCCGCCTGTCGATCATGGTCCAGTACCACTGCCGCGTGGAACATCTGTTCAACGTCGGCCCAGGTGCGTTCAATCCACCGCCCAAGGTTGACTCAGCCATCGTGCGCCTGGTGCCGCACGCCGTGCTGCCGCACCCGGCCAAGGATCACAAGCTGCTCGAGCGCGTGGTGCGCGAAGCGTTCAACCAGCGCCGCAAGACCCTGCGCAACACGCTCAAGGCGCTGCTGAGCAACGCCGAAATCGAAGCCGCCGGCGTCGACGGCAGCCTGCGCCCCGAGCAACTGGATCTGGCGGCGTTCGTGCGCCTGGCGGACCAGCTTGCCATTCAGCCCGCCCCCGCCGTCGAATAACCCCGTAGCAGCCGGCTTGCCGGCGATGGCGCCCTCAACCTCGCTATCGCCAACAAGCCGGCTCTAACAGGGGCGTGCCCACCCGGCCAGACGGCATGTCTGGCCTAGTGCCCACCTATTGGCCTAGACTGATCCGCATCTGCTGTCCTCCGCTTTTGCTTTTAAGGCCTCTTGCATGTCCGATCCTCGCTACCAGATCGACGTCAGCGTCGTCACCCGCTTCCTGGCGGACCAATCGCAACCTGAACAGAACCGCTTCGCCTTTGCCTACACCATCACGGTGAAAAACAACGGGCTGGTGCCGGCCAAGCTGCTGTCACGCCACTGGGTGATCACCGACGGTGACGGCCAGGTCGAGGAAGTGCGCGGCGCCGGGGTGGTCGGCCAGCAACCGTTGATCGACATTGGCGCCAGCCACACCTACAGCAGCGGCACGGTGATGACCTCCAAGGTCGGCACCATGCAAGGCTCCTATCAGATGAAAGCCACCGACGGCCAACTGTTCGACGCCGTCATTGCGCCCTTTCGCCTTGCCGTGCCGGGAGCCCTGCACTGATGGCGACGTACGCGGTCGGTGACCTGCAAGGCTGCCTGGAGCCCCTCAAGTGCCTGCTCGAGCGCGTCGCCTTCGACCCGTCGCGCGATCGCCTATGGCTGGTGGGTGACCTGGTCAATCGTGGCCCGCAATCGCTGGAGACGCTGCGCTACCTCTATAGCCTGCGCGACTCGCTGGTGTGCGTACTCGGCAACCACGATCTGCACTTGCTGGCGGCCGGCAATAACATCGAACGCCTGAAAAAGGGCGACACCCTGCGCGAAATCCTCGAAGCCCCGGATCGGGCCGAATTGCTCGACTGGCTGCGTCGGCAAAAACTCATGCATTACGACGAAGGCCGCAACATGGCCATGGTGCATGCTGGCATCCCGCCGCAGTGGACGTTGAAGAAAGCCCTCAAGTGCGCCGCCGAAGTCGAGACCGCGCTGGCTGATGACACCCTCTACACCACCTACCTCGACGGCATGTACGGCAATGAGCCAGTGAAGTGGGACAACGACCTTACCGGCGTGACCCGCCTGCGGGTCATCACCAACTACTTCACCCGCATGCGCTTCTGCACCGCCGAGGGCAAGCTGGACCTCAAGAGCAAGGAAGGCGCCGACACCGCGTTGCCCGGCTACAAGCCCTGGTTCGCCCATAAAGAGCGCAAGACCCGCGACACGCAGATTGTCTTCGGTCATTGGGCGGCCCTTGAGGGTAAATGCGACGAGCCCGGCGTGTTCGCCCTCGACACCGGCTGTGTGTGGGGCGGCACCATGACCCTGATGAACATCGACACCGGCGAGCGCCACGGCTGCCAGTGTCAATCCACCCTTCCCGTTACACTGCCGGCTGCCGCCAAGCGCTAGACGCCGCCGCCATGCCCAAGGAGCCCGCCATGAGCGAATTCAAACGTATCCCTCCCGAACAAGCCCAGGCCCTGCGCGAGCAAGGTGCCGTGGTGGTCGACATCCGTGACCAGCCGACGTATGTGGCAGGTCACATCACCGGTGCCCAGCACCTGGACAACGTCAACATCGCCGATTTCATCCGCGCCGCCGACCTCGACGCGCCGCTGATCGTGGCCTGCTACCACGGCAACTCCAGCCAGAGCGCGGCCGCCTATCTGGTCAGTCAGGGCTTCTCTGACGTCTACAGCCTGGACGGTGGCTTTGAGCTGTGGCGTACGACGTATCCTGCAGAAATTGCTTCAGGGGATTCGCAATAATTTTTTTCACACCCCGCTACCCCGCGTGACGCTTGGGCTCGCGCCGCTTCTGACGAACGGCGCAGCCAAACTAATTGCGCATCGCGCCTTGACCTCTCCGATTCCGAACTATCCTTAAGCGCAGGCCATCCGAATCAGGGGAGAGCCGGTACACCGGCGTGCGGGTCATCGGTAGCGTTTCAGGGTGTTCTGGGGGGAAAACGGCCATTGGCGTTCGTCAATGACTGCCAGCATCGACTGATTGATCCGGCGTCGGCTCCACGTATCGAGCGAGGTGACGACGTCATGAGTATTTTCAGCCACTTCCAACAACGCTTCGCATCCACACAGCAGGAAGAACTCACGCTTCAAGAGTATCTCGAGCTGTGCAAACAGGATCGCAGCACCTACGCGTCTGCCGCCGAGCGTCTGCTATTGGCGATAGGCGAGCCGGAGCTGGTGGAAACCGCCAACAATTCGCGCCTGTCGCGAATATTCTCCAACAAGGTGATCCGCCGCTATCCGGCCTTTGAAGACTTCCACGGCATGGAAGAATGCATAGACCAGATCGTCTCCTACTTCCGCCACGCCGCCCAAGGCCTGGAGGAGAAGAAACAGATCCTCTATCTACTCGGCCCCGTCGGCGGCGGTAAATCGTCCCTGGCCGAAAAACTCAAACAACTGATCGAGAAGGTGCCCTTCTACGCCATCAAGGGCTCACCGGTCTTCGAGTCGCCCCTGGGCCTGTTCAACGCCACGGAAGATGGCGCGATCCTCGAAGAAGACTTCGGCATCCCACGCCGCTACCTCAACACCATCATGTCGCCCTGGGCCACCAAGCGCCTGGCCGAGTTCGGCGGCGACATCAGCCAGTTCCGCGTCGTGAAACTCTACCCATCGATCCTCAACCAGATCGGCGTGGCCAAGACCGAACCTGGCGACGAGAACAACCAGGACATCTCGGCGCTGGTCGGCAAGGTCGATATCCGCAAACTGGAAGAATTCCCACAGAACGACGCCGACGCCTATAGCTACTCGGGCGCACTGTGCCGGGCCAACCAGGGCCTGATGGAGTTCGTGGAGATGTTCAAGGCGCCGATCAAGGTGCTGCACCCATTGCTCACCGCCACCCAGGAAGGCAACTACAACAGTACCGAAGGCCTCGGCGCGATTCCGTTCACCGGGATCCTGCTGGCCCACTCCAACGAATCGGAATGGCACACCTTCCGCAACAACAAGAACAACGAGGCCTTCATCGACCGGATCTACATCGTCAAGGTGCCGTACTGCCTGCGCGTCAGCGATGAGATCAAGATCTACGACAAGCTGCTGTTCAACAGCTCCCTGGCCAAAGCGCATTGCGCACCCGACACCCTGAAGATGCTCGCCCAGTTCACCGTGCTGTCGCGTCTCAAGGAGCCGGAGAACTCGAATATCTATTCGAAGATGCGCGTATACGACGGCGAAAACCTCAAGGACACCGATCCCAAGGCCAAGTCGATCCAGGAATATCGCGACACGGCAGGTGTGGATGAGGGCATGAACGGCCTGTCGACACGCTTCGCGTTCAAGATCCTGTCCAAGGTCTTCAACTTCGACCCCCATGAGATTGCCGCCAACCCGGTGCACTTGCTGTATGTGCTGGAGCAGCAGATCGAACAGGAACAATTCCAGGCCGAAACCCGCGAGCGCTACCTGCGCTTCCTCAAGGAATACCTGGCACCGCGCTACATCGAGTTCATTGGCAAGGAAATCCAGACGGCTTACCTGGAGTCCTACAGCGAATACGGCCAGAACATTTTCGACCGCTACGTGCTGTACGCCGACTTCTGGATCCAGGACCAGGAATACCGCGACCCGGAAACCGGCGAAATCCTCAACCGCGTGGCCCTCAACGAGGAACTGGAAAAAATCGAAAAACCCGCCGGCATCAGCAATCCGAAGGATTTCCGCAACGAGATCGTCAACTTCGTGTTGCGCGCCCGCGCCAACAACAACGGCAAGAACCCCACCTGGCTCAGCTACGAGAAGCTGCGGGTGGTCATCGAGAAGAAAATGTTCTCCAACACCGAGGATCTGCTGCCGGTCATCAGCTTCAATGCCAAGGCCAGCAAGGAGGATCAGCAAAAACACAACGACTTCGTCACACGAATGGTCGAGCGTGGCTACACCGACAAACAGGTACGGCTGCTCTCCGAGTGGTACCTGCGAGTTCGTAAATCGCAGTAAGGCAGCGGCAGGCGTGCGCTGCCAGGTCTTTGGCCTGGCAGCTGACCGCTTGTCTCTAAGCTTCCAGCTCGCGGCTTGAAGCTTGTAACGTGAAGCTGCCCGGAGGGCTCCCCATGAGCTATGTGATCGACCGACGCCTCAATGGCAAGAACAAGAGCACGGTAAACCGCCAGCGTTTCCTGCGGCGTTACCGTGACCACATCAAAAAGGCCGTTGAAGAGGCCGTCAGCCGCCGCTCCATCACTGACATGGAGCATGGCGAACAGATCAGCATTCCCGGAAGGGACATCGACGAACCGGTACTTCACCATGGCCGGGGCGGCAAACAGACCGTCGTGCATCCCGGCAACAAGGAATTCACCACCGGCGAACATATCCAGCGCCCCCAAGGCGGTGGCGGCGGCAAGGGCCCGGGCAAGGCCGGCAATTCCGGCGAAGGCATGGATGAGTTCGTGTTCCAGATCACCCAGGAAGAATTCCTCGAGTTCATGTTCGAGGACCTGGAGCTGCCCAACCTGGTCAAGCGCAACCTGACCGGCACCGATACCTACAAGACCGTACGCGCCGGGATCAGCAACGAGGGCAACCCGTCCCGGATCAACATCATTCGCACCCTGCGCTCGGCCCACGCCCGGCGTATCGCCCTGTCCGGCAGCAGCCGCGCCAAACTGAAGGAAGCCAAGGAAGAACTGGCACGCTTGAAACGCGAAGAACCGGACAACTTCGGCGATATTCAGGAAATGGAAGCGGAAATCGAAAAACTCAGCGCGCGCATCCATCGCGTGCCGTTTCTCGACACCTTCGACCTCAAGTACAACCTGCTGGTCAAGCAGCCCAACCCCAGCTCCAAGGCCGTGATGTTCTGCCTGATGGACGTGTCCGGCTCCATGACCCAGGCCACCAAGGACATCGCCAAGCGGTTCTTCATCCTGCTGTACCTATTCCTGAAGCGAAACTACGACAAGATCGACGTGGTGTTTATCCGTCATCACACCAGCGCCCGGGAGGTCGACGAGGAGGAGTTCTTCTACTCACGGGAAACCGGCGGCACCATCGTCTCCAGCGCCCTGAAGCTGATGCAGGAGATCATGGCCGAACGCTACCCGGCCAACGAGTGGAACATCTACGCCGCCCAGGCTTCCGACGGCGACAACTGGAACGACGATTCACCGATCTGCCGCGACATCCTGATCAACCAGATCATGCCGTTCGTGCAGTACTACACGTACGTCGAGATCACCCCCCGTGAGCACCAGGCCCTGTGGTTCGAATACGAGCGCATCGGCGAAGCCTTTGCCGATACATTCGCGCAACAGCAACTGGTCTCGGCCGGCGATATTTACCCGGTCTTCCGTGAACTCTTCCAGCGCAGGTTAGTGACATGACCGCCAAAAAAGAGCATAAGCGCCAACCCATTTCCACGGGGTCTGAATGGACCTTCGAACTGATCCAGGCCTATGACCGGGAAATCAGCCGCATCGCGGCGGGTTATGCCCTGGATACCTACCCCAACCAGATCGAAGTGATCACCGCCGAACAGATGATGGATGCCTACGCCTCTGTCGGCATGCCTCTGGGTTACCACCACTGGTCCTACGGCAAACACTTCCTCAGCACCGAGAAGTCCTACACCCGCGGGCAGATGGGCCTTGCCTACGAGATCGTGATCAACTCCGACCCGTGCATCGCCTACCTGATGGAAGAAAACACCATCTGCATGCAGGCGTTGGTGGTGGCTCACGCCTGCTACGGCCACAACAGTTTTTTTAAGGGCAACTACCTGTTCCGCACCTGGACCGATGCCAGCTCGATCATCGATTACCTGGTATTCGCCAAGCAGTACATCATGCAGTGTGAGGAACGCCACGGCATCGACGCGGTGGAAGACCTGCTCGACTCCTGCCACGCCCTGATGAACTACGGCGTTGACCGCTACAAACGCCCTTATCCGATTTCCGCCGAGGAAGAACGCCTGCGCCAGAAGGAGCGCGAGGAGCACCTGCAGAAGCAGATCAACGACCTGTGGCGCACCATTCCTAAAAAGGCCGGCAAAAACAACGACAAGGACAATGCACGCTTCCCCGCAGAACCTCAGGAAAACATCCTGTACTTCCTGGAAAAACACGCGCCGCTGCTGGAGCCATGGCAACGGGAAATCGTGCGCATCGTGCGCAAGATCGCCCAGTATTTTTATCCACAGCGCCAGACCCAGGTGATGAACGAAGGCTGGGCGACGTTCTGGCACTACACCTTGATGAACGACCTGTACGACGAAGGCCTGGTCACTGACGGCTTCATGATGGAGTTCCTCACGTCCCACACCAGCGTGGTGTTCCAGCCGGGCTTTGACAGCCCGTACTACAGCGGCATCAACCCGTATGCCCTGGGGTTTGCCATGTACCGCGACATCCGGCGCATGTGCGAACACCCCACCGAGGAGGATCGCCGCTGGTTCCCGGAAATCGCCGGCAGTGACTGGCTCTCGACCATCAAGTTCGCCATGAGCAGCTTCAAGGACGAGAGTTTCATCCTGCAGTACCTGTCGCCTCAGGTTATTCGCGATCTCAAGCTGTTCAGTATTCTGGATGACGACCTCAAGGATGACCTGGTGGTACCAGCCATCCATGACGAACCCGGGTATCGCGTGATCCGCGAAACACTGGCGGCGCAGTACAACCTGGGCAACCGAGAACCCAACGTGCAGATCTACAGCATCGACGTACGTGGCGACCGCTCGCTGACCCTGCGTCATCAGCAGCACGACCGCAAACCGCTGGGTGAATCCACCGAGGAAGTGCTCAAGCACCTGCACCGGCTGTGGGGGTTCGACATCCATCTGGAGACCCTGCAGGGCGATCAGGTGATGAAAACCCACCACGTGCCGCCGCGCAGCGATCACAACGACAACGACTACGGCCGCCTGGACCTGGCCGTCGTTCATCTCTGAAACAGCAAAGCCTCCATTGGTCAGGCACAGGCGGTATCCTGTGCCGCTAATGGAGGCTTTTTCATGAAAATCTACAAAGTCGGCGGCGCCGTACGGGACCGCCTGCTGGGCATCGAGGTCACCGATATCGACCGTGTCGTCGTCGGTGCAACGACCGAAGAGATGCTCGCCAAGGGCTACAAGCCGGTGGGTGCTGACTTCCCGGTATTCCTGGACCCGAAAAACGGCGATGAATACGCTCTGGCCCGCACTGAACGCAAGAGCGGCAGGGGGTATGGTGGTTTTGTATTCCACGCCAGCCCCGAGGTCACGCTGGAAGAAGACCTGATCCGCCGCGACCTGACCATCAACGCCATGGCCGAAGACGACGACGGCAGCCTGACCGACCCTTACCACGGCCAGCGCGACCTTGAAGCGCGCGTTTTGCGCCACGTTTCCCCCGCGTTCGCCGAAGATCCTTTGCGTGTTCTGCGTGTAGCCCGCTTTGCCGCGCGCTACGCACACCTGGGCTTCACCGTCGCACCTGAGACCCTGGAACTGATGCGTCAGCTCAGCGAATCCGGTGAACTGGAGGCCCTCACGCCAGAGCGCAGCTGGAAAGAAATCTCCCGCGCACTGATGGAAGATCAGCCACAGGTCTTTATCCAGGTCCTGCGCGACTGCAACGCGCTGAAAACATTGATGCCGGAAGTGGACGCACTGTTCGGCGTGCCACAGCCCGCAGCCCATCATCCCGAGATCGACACCGGCGTACACACCTTGAGCGTGCTGCAGCAGGCCGCCTTGCACCAACAGCCGCTGACCGTGCGCTGGGCTTGCCTGCTGCATGACCTGGGCAAGGGATTAACGCCTGTGGATAAGTTGCCACAGCATATTGCCCACGAACACCGTGGCTTGAAGCTGATCAAGGCAGTCAACGAGCGCTTCAAAGTGCCCAGGGACTGCCAGGAATTGGCACTGCTGGTCGGCCAGTATCACACCCATGGCCATCGCGCGCTGGAACTCAAAGCCTCGACACTCCTGGATTTGCTGCAGAGTTTCGATGTCTACCGACGGCCGCAGCGCTTTGAAGAGTTTGTGGTGAGTTGTGAGATGGACGCGCGAGGCCGTAAAGGTCTGGAGCAAAGAAGTTATCCACAGGCGGATTATTTGCGCGGCGCGGCCAAGGTCGCGCGCGAGGTTGCAGTCGCGCCCTTGCTGGAGAAGGGTTTCAAAGGCCCGGAGTTGGGCGAGGCACTCAAGCGCGAACGGCTCAAGGCATTAAAAATCTACAAGGAACACCACACCCTGTAGCAGTCCGGCTTGCCGGCGATGGCGTATCCGGGGTCGCTATCGCCGGCTGGCCGGACTTCTACAGGAGTGTGTTCGGCGTCAGTTGCTGGCCTTGCCATTCAAACGCGACCGGGGCCAGCACCTGGTCAATCTGTGCATCGCGCCACAGCTCAGCCAGGGTCTTGCCGACCTCAGGGTGAACACGCTCCGGCGCCATCAACGACAGCGGCCACAGCACAAACGCATTCTTCAGGATCTCCGCACGCGGCAGGATCAAACCATCGAAATTGCCCACCAGTTCGCCATACAGCAGCACGTCGATGTCCAGCGGCAGGCCCTTGCGGTCTGGCGCATAGCGACCGTTATCGGCCTCGATGAACTTGAGCCGACGGTCCAGTTCCATCAACGGCAGGTCGGTATAGCCCGACACCACCAGGTTGAAGAAGGGCCCGCTCTTGATACCCACCGGCTGGCTTTCGAACACCGCCGAGCAGCGCATATCCGTCAAAAAGCTCGCCAGGGCGTCCAGGCCTGCGTGCAAACGCGGCTCGCGCTCGATATTGCTACCGAGACCAAGGTAAACCTGAGTTAGCGACATCCGCGCTCGATCTCCACGCCCACGCCCTTGGCAGCCGGCACGGCTCCCGGCTTGGTCAACTTGAGGTGCAGCCAGGGAATCTGGAATTCACTCATCAGCACTTCGGCCAGGCGCTCGGCGAAGGTTTCCACCAGTTGATACTGGGACTGCTCGGCAAAGGCCTGGATACGCGCGGACACGCTGGCGTAATCCAGGGCCAGGGTCAGGTCGTCACCCGCAGCCGCCGGGCGATTGTCCCAGGCAAAACTCAGGTCCAGGCGCAGACATTGGCGAATGCCACGCTCCCAGTCGTAGGCCCCGATCACGGTGTCGACTTCCAGGCCTTCGATAAACACTCTGTCCAAGCACTCTTCTCCGCAGCACGACAAGGGCGCGATGCCCCGTTAGAATCAGGGCGTCCTCGCCCGGAATAGTTAGCATGTTTTGGTCACTGGCGATTCTCGCCTACCTGCTCGGCTCGCTGTCCTTTGCCATTTTGCTCAGCCGCCTGACGGGAAATCCCGACCCGCGAATGAGTGGCTCAGGCAATGCCGGCGCCACCAATATGTTGCGCCTGGCGGGCAAGAAACTTGCCGTCCTGACGTTGCTCGGCGACGTCTGCAAGGGCCTCTTGCCCGTACTGATCGCCAATGCTGCCGGCCTGTCCCTGCAGCAGCAGGCCTGGGTGGGCGTGTGCGCCGTCCTGGGCCATCTGTTTCCGCTGTACTTCCGCTTTCGCGGCGGCAAAGGGGTCGCGACGGCAGCCGGCATGCTGCTGGGGATCTACCCGCCGGCGGCGTTGCTGGCCGTGCTGGCCTGGCTGCTGACGTTCTACCTGACCCGCACCAGCTCACTGGCCGCATTGATCGCCACCCCGCTCACCCTGCCGTTGCTGGCCTGGCAGGAACCGGCAGCGCTGCTGCCGATGAGCGTGTTGACGCTGCTGATCGTCTGGCGCCACCGGGGCAATTTACGCGACCTGTTTGCCGGGCGCGAACGGCATTTTTAAATACCCCCCGATGCGCGCGGCCCACGCTGCACCTCACAGCGGTGACAACTGCTCCATCGGCCAACGTGCCTGCACGCTGATCGCCAGGCTTTCATGTTGCCCGGCCTGCAGGCGCTGGCAACCGGCATAGGCGATCATCGCGCCGTTGTCGGTGCAGAACTCCGGCCGCGCGTAGAACACGTCGCCCTTCATGTCACCGAGCATTTTTTCCAGCGAAGCGCGCAAGGCCTTGTTGGCGCTGACGCCGCCTGCGATCACCAGGCGCTTCATACCAGCCTGTTTCAGGGCACGCTTGCACTTGATGGTCAAAGTCTCCACCACGGCCTGCTGGAACGCCAGCGCGATGTCGCAACGGGCTTGCTCACTGTCGTCCCCGGCGCTGACGCTCTGCTGCCAGGTGTTCAGCGCCGAGGTTTTCAAGCCGCTGAAGCTGAACATCAGGCCCGGCCGATCGCACATCGGGCGCGGGAAGGTGTAGCGGCCCGGCACGCCCTTTTCGGCGAGCCGGGCGATTTCCGGACCACCGGGATAATTGAGCCCCATCATCTTCGCGGTCTTGTCGAATGCTTCACCGGCAGCGTCATCCAGCGACTCGCCCAACAACGTGTATTGGCCGATCCCGTCGACCTGGACCAGCTGCGTATGACCGCCGGAAACCAACAAAGCGACGAACGGGAACTGCGGCGGTGTTTTTTCCAGCATCGGCGCCAATAAATGGCCTTCCATGTGGTGCACACCCAGGGCCGGAATCCCCCAGGCGAAGGCCAGCGCCTGGGCGCAAGAGGCCCCCACCAGCAGGGCTCCGACCAATCCGGGGCCAGCGGTGTAGGCAATGGCGTCGATCTCGGTCGGCACGCAACCGGCTTCGTCCAGCACCTGGCGAATCAACGGCAGCATGCGCTTGACGTGATCACGGCTGGCGAGCTCGGGCACCACGCCGCCATAAGCGCGGTGCAGGTCGATCTGACTGAACAGCGCATCGGCGAGGAGCCCGCGTTCACTGTCGTAAAGTGCGACACCGGTTTCGTCGCAGGAGGTTTCAAGTCCCAGTACTAGCATGGGTTTGCGCCTTGTAGAGGCTGAATTCGAAGGCGCGCATAATAGTCGCCACTCCCCCTCCCGACTAGCGGTTTTCGATCAGAGGCTTTGCATTCCGGGCAATGAGGGGTTAACATCCGCAACCCTTAAAAACCGACGACCTCAGCCGCGAATTTTTTGCGACGAGAACGTTGATCCCGGTAATGAAAGAAGGTAGCTCTGGATGCCAGCCGTCAAAGTAAAAGAGAACGAACCCTTCGACGTAGCTCTGCGTCGTTTCAAGCGCTCCTGCGAAAAAGCCGGTGTTCTGGCTGAAGTTCGTAGCCGCGAATTTTACGAGAAGCCAACTTCTGAGCGTAAGCGTAAAGCAGCAGCCGCTGTTAAGCGTCACGCCAAGAAAGTTCAGCGCGAGCAGCGCCGCGCCGTTCGTCTGTACTAATACACAGACGTTCGTAGCAAGCTTCTGCCAAGCCCGGCCCTCAGCCGGGCTGTTGGCATTTGCGGATATCGCTTGATGCTTCACCGTCGACGCCGCACACGCGACCGAGACACTGCTTCACACGTCAGGACTGGCTCTTCTGCCAGCGGTGCACGTCTCTTCTGACGAGCCTAACAAGGCTACTGACGAGCACACTTATTCCATAAACAGGCGATCAACTGGATCGACTGTGCCCATCAAGGCGTTTCCGAGGCCCACCGTTGGCCAATACCGGGCGTCAGGGCAACATTTCCACACCGAAGACTGATTAGAAACTAACGTCAGTGAATATTCGGCAGATACACTTCCGTACACCCCATGCAGACGCTAGATGCTCGAGCACTCGATACGCGCGCTTGAACACTTCACGGGCCCTCATTTACACGCAGTGATGACGAGAACGCCATGGCCGGGCTGATTCCCCAGAGCTTTATTGACGACCTTCTGAACCGCACCGACATCGTCGATGTTGTCAGCTCGCGCGTGCAAATGAAGAAGGCCGGCAAGAACTACACCGCCTGCTGCCCGTTCCACAAAGAAAAGACCCCCTCGTTCAGCGTCAGCCCTGACAAGCAGTTCTACTACTGCTTCGGCTGCGGCGCCGGCGGCAACGCCCTCGGCTTCATCATGGACCACGACAACCTGGACTTCCCCCAGGCCGTCGAGGAACTGGCCAAAGCCGCCGGCATGGAAATCCCCCGCGAGGAAAGTGGCCGTGCGCACAAACCGCGCCAGCCTACCGATTCGCCGCTGTACCCGCTGCTGACGGCCGCTGCCGACTTCTATCGTCAGGCGCTTAAAAGCCATCCGCAGCGCAAGGCCGCCGTCGACTACCTCAAGGGTCGCGGACTCACCGGTGAAATCGCCCGTGACTTCGGCCTCGGTTTCGCCCCGCCGGGCTGGGACAACCTCTACAAGCACCTGAGCAGCGACACCCTGCAGCAAAAAGCCATGATCGATGCCGGCCTGCTGGTGGAAAACGCCGAGACCGGCAAGCGCTATGACCGTTTCCGCGACCGCGTGATGTTTCCGATCCGCGACAGTCGGGGCCGCATCATCGCCTTCGGCGGCCGCGTGCTGGGTGACGACAAGCCCAAATACCTGAACTCCCCGGAAACCCCGGTGTTTCACAAGGGCCAGGAGTTGTACGGGCTGTTCGAGGCGCGCAAGAACAACCGCAACCTCGATGAAATCATTGTGGTTGAAGGCTACATGGACGTGATCGCGCTGGCTCAGCAAGGCCTGCGCAATGCGGTGGCCACCCTTGGCACCGCGACCAGCGAAGAACACATGAAGCGCCTGTTTCGCGTGGTGCCCAGCGTATTGTTCTGCTTCGACGGCGACCAGGCCGGCCGCAACGCCGCCTGGCGCGCCCTCGAAGCCACGCTGTCGAGCCTGCAGGACGGGCGCCGCGCTCGCTTTCTGTTTTTGCCCGAAGGCGAAGACCCGGACACCCTGGTCCGTTCCGAAGGCACCGACGCGTTCCGCGCGCGCATCAACCAACATGCACAGCCGCTGGCCGACTACTTCTTCCAGCAACTGACCGAAGAAGCCGATCCACGCTCGCTTGAAGGCAAGGCCCACATGGCCACCCTCGCTGCGCCGCTGATCGACAAAGTCCCAGGTGCCAACCTGAAGTCGCTGATGCGCATGCGCCTGCTCGAAATCACCGGACTGAGCGGTGAAGCCGTCAGCCAGCTGGTGCACAACGCCCCGCAGGACGCGCCGCCTGCCTACGACCCAGGCATGGATTACGACGCCATGCCGGACTATTCGGATTTCCATCAACCGCAGGAGGCCTACGCGCCACAGCAGGAATGGACGCCGAAAAAACCCGGCGCCGGCGGCAAGAAATGGGACAAGAAGCCCTGGAGCAAGAATGGCAAGCGCGGTGATCGCGACGAAGCCTACGCCCCACGCACACCGGTTGCCGTGGAGGCACCGACGCTGATTGCCCTGCGCACGCTTATCCACCACCCGCAACTGGCGGGCAAGGTTGAAAGTGCCGAACATTTTGCCAACGAGAGCAACACTTACGCCCAGGTGCTGATCGCCCTGATCGAAGCCGTGCAGAAAAATCCTAAGCTAAACTCTATTCAGCTGATGGCTCGTTGGCATGGAACCGAACAAGGCCGCTTGTTGAAAGCCCTCGCGGAAAAGGAGTGGCTAATTGACGGCGATAACCTTGAACAACAGTTTTTAGACACCATTACTAGGTTATCCGCGGGTCAGCACACGCAGACCCTCGATGAACTGATCAAGAGAGCAAGGCAGCCGGGATTGTCGGCTGAAGAGCAAATTCAGATAGCAAAACAGATGCGCGACCTCTTAAAACAGAATGTTTCCGCATCAAACCCGACCTCAGCTGGCGTGTGAGGTCATAGCTCGGGTATAATCCTCGGCTTGTTTTTTGCCCGCCAAGACCTTCAGTGGATAGGGTGTTATGTCCGGAAAAGCGCAACAGCAGTCTCGTATCAAAGAGTTGATCACCCTTGGTCGTGAGCAGAAGTATCTGACTTACGCAGAGGTCAACGATCACCTGCCTGAGGATATTTCAGATCCAGAGCAGGTGGAAGACATCATCCGCATGATTAACGACATGGGGATCCCCGTACACGAGAGTGCTCCGGATGCGGACGCCCTTATGTTGGCCGACGCCGATACCGACGAGGCAGCCGCTGAAGAAGCCGCTGCCGCGCTGGCCGCGGTGGAGACCGACATCGGTCGCACGACTGACCCTGTGCGCATGTATATGCGTGAAATGGGTACCGTCGAGTTGCTGACACGTGAAGGCGAAATCGAAATCGCCAAGCGTATCGAAGAGGGTATCCGTGAAGTGATGGGCGCAATCGCGCACTTCCCAGGCACGGTTGACCACATTCTCTCCGAGTACACTCGCGTCACCACCGAAGGTGGCCGCCTGTCCGACGTCCTCAGCGGTTATATCGATCCGGACGACGGCATTGCGCCGCCTGCCGCCGAAGTACCACCGCCTGTCGATGCCAAGGCCGCGAAAGCCGACGACGATTCCGAAGACGACGACGCTGAAGCCAGCGGCGATGACGAAGATGAAGTCGAAAGCGGTCCGGACCCGATCATTGCTGCCCAGCGTTTCGGTGCGGTTTCCGATCAAATGGAAATCACCCGCAAGGCCCTGAAAAAGCACGGTCGCGCCAACAAGCAGGCAATTGCCGAGCTGCTGGCCCTGGCTGAGCTGTTCATGCCGATCAAGCTGGTACCGAAGCAATTCGAAGGCCTGGTTGAGCGTGTTCGCAGCGCCCTTGAGCGTCTGCGTGCACAAGAACGCGCAATCATGCAGCTGTGTGTGCGTGATGCACGCATGCCGCGTGCCGACTTCCTGCGCCAGTTCCCGGGCAACGAAGTTGACGAAAGCTGGACCGACGCACTGGCCAAGGGCAAGGCGAAATACGCCGAAGCCATTGGTCGCCTGCAGCCCGACATCATCCGTTGCCAGCAGAAGCTGACCGCGCTTGAGACCGAAACCGGTCTGACGATTGCCGAGATCAAGGACATCAACCGTCGCATGTCGATCGGTGAGGCCAAGGCCCGCCGCGCGAAGAAAGAGATGGTTGAAGCGAACTTGCGTCTGGTGATCTCCATCGCCAAGAAGTACACCAACCGTGGCCTGCAATTCCTCGATCTGATCCAGGAAGGCAACATCGGCTTGATGAAGGCTGTGGACAAGTTCGAATACCGTCGCGGCTACAAGTTCTCGACCTATGCCACCTGGTGGATCCGTCAGGCGATCACTCGCTCGATCGCCGACCAGGCCCGCACCATCCGTATTCCGGTGCACATGATCGAGACGATCAACAAGCTCAACCGTATTTCCCGGCAGATGTTGCAGGAAATGGGTCGCGAACCGACCCCGGAAGAGCTGGGCGAACGCATGGAAATGCCTGAGGACAAGATCCGCAAGGTATTGAAGATCGCTAAAGAGCCGATCTCCATGGAAACCCCGATCGGTGATGACGAAGACTCCCATCTGGGTGACTTCATCGAAGACTCGACCATGCAGTCGCCAATCGATGTCGCCACCGTTGAGAGCCTTAAAGAAGCGACTCGCGACGTACTGTCCGGCCTCACTGCCCGTGAAGCCAAGGTACTGCGCATGCGTTTCGGCATCGACATGAATACCGACCACACCCTTGAGGAAGTCGGTAAGCAGTTTGACGTGACCCGTGAGCGGATCCGTCAGATCGAAGCCAAGGCGCTGCGCAAGTTGCGCCACCCGACGCGAAGCGAGCATCTGCGCTCCTTCCTCGACGAGTGATACCAGAACCCCCGGCCCAGGCCGGGGGTTTTGTTTTGTACCGATTTAACTCGACAGATTAACTGCCCCCGCACCACCCCTCCCCCGCAATGCCCGTCTACACTCGAAACATTCCCCGTGCCATAACGAGACCGTTATGCCCAGATTGCCGACTGTGTTACTGCTGTCGCTGCTGACCTGGACCGCAACGGCTGGCGCGTTGACTCTTACTGATGATGAGCGTGGCTGGCTGGCGGACCATCAGGAGCTGCGCCTGGGGGTGGACGCGTCGTGGCCACCTTTTGAATACCGCGACGAAAACGGCCGCTACCAAGGCCTGGCGGCGGATTACGTGCGCCTGATCCAGGACCGCCTCGGCGTGCGGGTCAAGCTGATCGAGCCAGTGAACTGGAGCGCGGTGCTGGAGCAGGCCCGCAACAACCAGCTCGACCTGCTGCCAGGCATCATGTCCACGCCGGAGCGCCAGGGCTACATGGCGTTCACGCGCCCGTACCTGGACTTCCCTATCGTCATCCTGGCCCATGAAGGCGGCGCGACTCCCCGCACCCTGAAGGACCTCTACGGCCTGAAGATTGCCGTGGTCGAGAACTACGCTCCCCATGAGCTGCTGCGCACTCACCATCCCGACCTCAACCTGGTGGCCATGCCAAACGTCAGTTCGACGTTGCAGGCCCTGGCGACCGATGAGGTGGATGCGGTGGTCGGCGACCTGGCCTCCAGCGTCTGGAGCCTGCGCCAGCTCAAACTGGATGGTTTGTACGTCAGCGGCGAAACCCCCTATCGCTACCAACTGGCGATGGGCGTGCCACGAGACAACAAAATGCTGGTGGGCATTCTGGACAAGGTCCTGGCCGACCTCAGCCCGCAGGAAACCGACGCGATCCAGCAACATTGGGTCGGCAGCTTCACCGATCACCGCACATTCTGGACCGATCTGCTGATGTACGGCCTGCCAGCGGTGCTGTTGCTGAGCACCGTCCTGGCCATCGTGATTCGGATCAATCGCCGGCTCAGCTCGGAAATTTCCCGCCGTGTCGCCCTCGAACAGGAACTGCGCAGCAGCGAATATCACTATCGCGGGCTGGTGGAGAGCCTGTCCGCCATTGCCTGGGAAGCCAGCGTCACCGACTTCACCTATAGCTACGTCTCACCACATGCCGAGGAATTGCTCGGCTATCCCCGCGCGCATTGGCTGATTCCGGGCTTCTGGCGCAACATCATCCACCCGGCCGACCTGACGCGGACCGAAGCCTATTGCTACCGCGAAACACGCGCCAGCCGCGATCACAGTGTCGATTACCGGGTGATCACTGCCGACGGTCGCTGCCTGTGGGTGCGCGACATTGTCAGCCTGATCGAACACGGCCACGAACCGGTACTGCGCGGCTTGATGATCGACATCAGCGAAGCCAAGCGCACCGAAGAGGCGCTGCAACTGTCCGAGCAGAAATTTGCCTCCGTGTTCCAGCAGTGCCCGGACATTCTGGTGATTGCGCGGCTGTCCGATGGTTGCCTGCTGGAGGTCAACAAAGCGTTCGAAGACCAGGTTGGCCTGACGGCCGAGGAAGTGCTCGGCAAAACTGCGACGTCCCTGAATATCTGGGGCATCCCGGGCATCGGCCCCGACCTGCTGAAACGGGTGCAAACCACCAGTATCCGCAACCTCGAAATGCCTTTCCGGCGCAGCAACGGCCAGGCGTTCACCGGGCTGATTTCGGCCGAGCCGTTCCAGCTCGACACCACCGAAGCCTTGGTGGTGGTGGTGCGCGACATCACCCAACTCAAGGAAACCCAGCAACAACTGCAAACCTCCGAGGAGAAGTTCGCCAAAGCCTTCCACGCCTCCCCTGACGGCTTGCTGCTGAGCCGGCAACGCGATGGCCTGCTGATTGAAGTCAACGATGGTTTCAGCCGCATCACCGGCTTCAACAGTGCCACCTCCCTCGACCAGTCCACACTGGACCTGGGCATCTGGGTCGACCTCAACGAGCGCAAGCACATGCTGGAGTTGATGCACCGCGATGGTTTTGTGCGTGACTTCATCTGCCATATCCGCCGCAGCGACGGGCAGATCCGGCTATGTGAAGTGTCCAGCCGCCCGCTGCCGATTGCCGGTGAAGATTGCATGCTGACCATCGCCCGCGACATTACCGAACGCCAGCTGATGCAGGAAAAACTGCAACAGGCCGCGACGGTGTTTGAAAGCACCGCCGAAGGCGTCTTGATCACCGACATTCGGCAGAACATCAGCGCCGTCAACCGCGCCTTCAGCGAAATCACCGGATACAGCGAGGCTGAAGCCCTTGGCAATACACCGCGCCTGCTCGCCTCCGGCCTGCATGACAGCGCGTTTTACGCCGCGATGTGGCACCAATTGACTGCCCAGGGGCACTGGCAGGGCGAGATTTCCAACCGGCGCAAGAACGGCGAGCTGTACCCCAGCTGGCTGACCATCAGCGCCGTGCGCAACCGCGACCAGATGATCACGCACTTCGTCGCCGTCTTTGCCGATATCTCCAGCCTCAAACTGGCCCAGGCCCGTCTCGACTACCAGGCGCACCACGATCCACTGACCGGTCTGCCCAACCGCACCCTGTTCGAGAGCCGCTTGCAGGCCGCCCTCAATGGCCATCAAGAAACCGGCAAACAGGGTGCCGTGCTGTTTCTCGACCTGGACCGTTTCAAACACATCAACGACAGCCTCGGCCATCCGATCGGCGACTTGCTGCTCAAAGACATCGCGGTGCGCCTCAAGGAGCAACTGCGCGACATCGACACCGTTGCGCGCCTGGGCGGTGATGAATTCATCATCCTGCTCCCCGGCCTGCAACATGCCAGCGACGCCCAGTACCTGGCGAACAAGCTTTTGGCGTGCTTCACGCCGCCCTTCCAGGCCGGCGAACACGAGTTTTTCATCAGCGCCAGCATTGGCACCAGCCTCTATCCCCAGGATGGCACCGACGTCGCCACCTTGGTCAAAAATGCCGACGCGGCGATGTACCGCTCCAAGGCCAAGGGCCGTAACCGCGTCGAAAGCTACACCCGCGACCTTACCGCCCAGGCCAACGAGCGCGTGGCGCTGGAACATGAACTGCGCCGCGCCATCGAACGCGACGAGCTGAGCCTGTATTACCAACCCAAACTCAGCCTGGAAACCCACGAACTGATCGGCGCCGAAGCACTGATCCGCTGGCGTCACCCCACCTTTGGCGACGTACCGCCCGAACACTTCATTGCCCTGGCCGAAGAGAACGGCATGATCCTGCAGATTGGCGACTGGGTGCTGGAGCAGGCCTGCCGGCAAATGCATGCCTGGCAATCCGCCTTCGATGATTTCGGCCCGCTGTCGGTCAACCTCGCCGGCGCGCAACTGCGTCACCCCGGCCTGCTGGGGCGCATCGAACAGTTGCTGCACGACTACCGCCTCGACCCCGGCTGCCTGCAACTGGAGATCACCGAAAACTTCATCATGAGCCAAGCCGAAGAAGCGCTGGAAGTCCTGTACCAGCTCAAACGCCTGGGCGTACAGTTGGCAATCGATGACTTCGGCACCGGCTACTCATCCCTCAGCTACCTCAAGCGCCTGCCGCTGGACTTCCTGAAAATCGACCAATCCTTCGTCCGCGGCCTGCCCGACGACCCGCACGACGCCGCGATCGTGCGCGCCATCATTGCCTTGGGCCACAGCATGCAATTCACCATCATCGCCGAAGGTGTGGAGAACCCTGCGCAACAGGCATTCCTCGCCGCCGAGGGCTGTGAACAGATGCAAGGCTACATCGTCAGCCTGCCCCTGCCGCCGGAGCTTTTTGCAGCGACGTTTCTTCGTATGGACCTTGAGGACTTTTCGGATAGCACAGCGGAGAAACCATCGTTATAATCCGCGACCTGTTTAGGGCCTATAGCTCAGTTGGTCAGAGCAGAGGACTCATAATCCTTTGGTCCACGGTTCAAGTCCGTGTGGGCCCACCAAACAAGAAAGCCGCGCATTGCGCGGCTTTCGTCGTTTCTGGCGCCTGCAAATTCGAGGCGCTGCTGCGCTCGACCTCGGCAATGAAAGATTTGTTAATTGTTCGCGCCAGCTGCGACGCAGACCATGGCCGGCGATCAATATCGACTTCAGTACGAGGAAACCGGCTCCATGCCTCAAGCCCCACGTTCGCCGCACGCGCTCATCCGCCCCCTGTTCAACCTGGGCAGCGCCCTCGCCATCACCCTTGTGACCTTCAGCTGCGCCCATGCCGCAACGCCCGCCCCGGCCACGATCAAGGCGTTCAAACTGTGTACGGGCGCGGACAATGCGTCGCACGTCCTGGTCGGCAGCATCGACCAGAACATGCGCAATGACGTCACCGCCATTCACTTCAAGCAAAGCCCGGCGCATGCCGCTTACGGTTGGCATAACGACCCGGAGCCGCAGTACGTGATGACACTGTCCGGCACCCTGGCGTTCGCTACGCGGGGTGGCGAGACGTTCACGTTGCATCCCGGTGAAGTGCTGGTCGCCGAAGACAACACCGGCTCAGGCCATCGCTGGAACCTCATCGACGACCAGCCTTGGCGGCGTGGCTACGTGGTGTTGAAGCCCGGCGCAGTCGATTCGTTTGTGCCCGACGACCCCGCCGCGGCGAAGGTGTGCAAGGCACCCGCCGCGAGCTGAGCGCAGCCTGGAACCGAACGTGCGGTTCCAGGACGCAAGCCTGTAACATGCCACTCCATTGCCGTCCGCTCTGGAGCTTTGCCCTTGCCCGTCCTCGATGAAATCGATCGTCAACTGATCGCCGCCCTGCAGATCAACGCGCGTGAAAGCGTGGCCATGCTCGCTCGGCAGCTGGGCATCGCGCGTACCACGGTGACGTCGCGCCTGGCACGGCTGGAGAAAACCCAGGTGATCACCGGTTACGGCGTGCGCCTGGGGCAGCGTGTTGTGGATGGCGGTTTGCAGGCTTATGTCGGGATCACTGTACAGGCGCGCTCGGGCAAGGAGGTGCTGCGCAAGTTGAGTGCCATGGCCCAGGTACAGCAGCTGTGTGCAGTGAGTGGTGAGTTCGATTACGTCGCCTGGCTGCGCACCGATTCGCCGGAGCAACTGGACCAACTGCTGGACCAGATCGGCAGTGTCGACGGTGTGGAAAAAACCACCACCTCGATCATCCTCAGTAACAAATTGGACCGCGGCCAACCAATTTGACCAGCAACCTCGTCATATTGACTGAAACCAATTCATTCCGACGACACATTGCGTCTTATTAACGAGCGCAACGCTCCCTAAACTGGCTGCCATCTTTTCCTATACTCAGCGGGTCACGTCCTGCCGAGTCGTCAGCAAGGGTCAGCCATGAGCATTCCGTCCAGCACCATCAGCAAGACCAATCGCCACCCCGCAGACGGCAAGAAACCCATCACCATCTTCGGCCCGGACTTTCCGTTTGCCTTCGATGACTGGATCGAACACCCGGCCGGGCTGGGCAGCATTCCCGCCGCCAACCATGGCGCCGAAGTGGCGATCGTCGGGGCCGGGATCGCCGGCCTGGTCGCCGCCTACGAGCTGATGAAACTGGGCCTAAAGCCCGTGGTGTACGAAGCCTCGAAGATGGGCGGCCGCCTGCGCTCCCAGGCCTTCGAAGGCGCCGAAGGCATCATCGCCGAGCTGGGCGGCATGCGCTTCCCGGTGTCGTCCACCGCGTTTTATCACTATGTCGACAAGCTGGGCCTGGAGACCAAACCCTTCCCCAACCCGCTGACGCCGGCGTCCGGCAGCACGGTGATCGACCTCGAAGGCCAGACCCATTACGCCCAAAAGCTCTCAGACTTGCCGGTGCTGTTCCAGGAAGTCGCCGATGCGTGGGCGGATGCCCTGGAAGCCGGCTCGCAGTTCGGCGATATCCAGCAGGCGATCCGCGACCGTGACGTGCCACGCCTCAAAGCGCTGTGGAACAAGCTGGTGCCACTGTGGGACGACCGCACTTTCTACGACTTCGTCGCCACCTCCAAGGCATTCGCCAAGCTCTCGTTCCTGCACCGCGAAGTGTTCGGCCAGGTCGGTTTCGGCACCGGCGGCTGGGACTCTGACTTCCCCAACTCGATGCTGGAAATCTTCCGCGTGGTCATGACCAACTGCGACGACCACCAGCACCTGGTGGTCGGCGGCGTTGCCCAGGTGCCGATGGGCATCTGGCGTCACGTACCGGAGCGTTGCGCCCACTGGCCGGCCGGCACTAGCCTCAGCTCGTTGCACCGCGGCGCGCCGCGCGCCGGGGTCAAGCGCATCGCCCATGCTGCCGATGGCCGCTTTGCCGTCACCGACAACTACGGCGACACGCGCGAATACGCCGCCGTGCTCACCACCTGCCAAAGCTGGCTGCTGACCACCCAGATCGAGTGCGATGAAACCCTGTTCTCGCAAAAGATGTGGATGGCCCTCGACCGCACGCGCTATATGCAGTCGTCGAAAACCTTCGTGATGGTCGACCGCCCGTTCTGGAAAGACAAAGACCCGGAAACCGGCCGCGACCTCATGAGCATGACCCTCACCGATCGCCTGACCCGTGGCACCTATCTGTTCGACAACGGCGACGACAAACCCGGCGTGATCTGCCTGTCGTACTCATGGATGAGCGACGCGTTGAAAATGCTGCCGCAGCCTATCGATAAACGCGTGAAGCTGGCCCTCGACGCGCTGAAAAAGATCTACCCGAACGTCGACATCAAGGCACGCATCATCGGCGATCCGATCACCGTGTCCTGGGAAGCCGACCCGCACTTTCTCGGGGCCTTCAAGGGCGCGCTGCCGGGTCACTATCGCTACAACCAGCGGATGTATGCGCACTTCATGCAGAAGGACATGCCCGCTGAACAACGTGGGATTTTTATCGCCGGCGATGACGTGTCCTGGACCCCAGCCTGGGTCGAGGGCGCGGTGCAGACCTCGCTGAACGCGGTGTGGGGCATCATGACCCACTTTGGCGGCAGCACTCACCCCGAGAATCCCGGGCCGGGTGATGTGTTCGATGAGATCGGCCCAATCGCCCTGGCGGACTAAGGAGTTGAGGATGCGTGTCGCCCTGTACCAATGCCCGCCGTTGCCGCTGGATGTGGCCGGCAACCTCAAGCGTCTGCACCAGCTGGCGCATGAAGCTTCGGATGCCGATGTGCTGGTGCTGCCGGAGATGTTTCTCAGCGGCTACAACATCGGCGCCGAGGCGGTTGGCGCCCTGGCCGAAGCGCAGGATGGGCCATCGGCTCAAGCAATTGCCGAAATGGCGCAAAGCGCTGGCCTGGCGATTCTGTACGGCTATCCGGAACGCGCCGAAGACGGACAGATCTACAACGCCGTGCAATTGATCGACGCCCATGGCCAGCGCTTGTGCAACTACCGCAAGACCCATCTGTTTGGCGACCTGGACCACTCGATGTTCAGTGCCGGCGGCGATGATTGGCCGCTGGTCGAGCTCAACGGCTGGAAGCTCGGCGTCCTGATCTGCTACGACCTGGAGTTCCCGGAAAATACCCGCCGCCTGGCTCTCGCCGGAGCCGAGCTGATCCTGGTACCCACGGCCAATATGGTGCCGTTCGACTTTGTTGCCGACGTGACGGTGCGGGCACGCGCCTTCGAGAACCAGTGCTACGTGGCCTACGCCAATTACTGTGGGCATGAAGGCGAGATTCAGTACTGTGGGCAAAGCAGCATCGCCGCGCCGGACGGCCAGCGAATCGCCCAGGCAGGCCTGGATGAAGCCTTGATTGTCGGCACGCTGGATCACCAATCGATCCGCGACGCGCGCGCCGCCAATCACTACCTGCAAGACCGCCGCCCCGAACTGTACGGCGCACTGCACAAGCCCTGATCCTGCGGGTTTGCTAGCATAGGCACCTCTCTTGTTTCGGAAGTGCCCATGCCTGCGCCGGCCCACCCTCATCGCCAACACTTGACCCTGGCCAACGGCCTGCGGGTTTCCCTGCACCATGCGCCGCGCTTGAAGCGCAGTGCGGCGGTCTTGCGGGTGGCTGCCGGCAGCCATGATGTGCCGCTGGCATGGCCGGGACTGGCGCATTTTCTGGAGCACCTGTTGTTTCTCGGTACTGAGCGTTTTCCCACAGGCGAAGGCTTGATGGCCTACGTGCAACGCCAGGGTGGCCAAATCAATGCCAGCACGCGCGAGCGCACCACGGAGTTCTTCTTCGAGTTGCCGGTGGCGAGCTTGGCGCAGGGTTTGGAGCGGCTGGCAGACATGCTGACTCACCCGCGCCTGACGGTCGAAGACCAGTTGCGTGAGCGCGAAGTCCTGCACGCCGAGTATGTGGCCTGGTCCCAGGATGCCCAGGCGCAACAGCAGGTCGCGTTGCTGGCAGGCCTGGCGGCGGATCATCCGTTGCGGGGTTTTCATGCAGGTAACCGCGACAGCCTGCCGGTGGAGCGTGAGGCTTTTCAGCAAGCGTTGCGGGCATTCCACCAAGGGTTCTATCGCAGCGGGCAGATGACGTTGAGCCTTGCCGGCCCCCAATCGCTGGCAGACTTGCAAGCCTTGGCGCAGCAGTTCAGCGCAGCCCTGACCTCGGGGCCTTTGCAGCCCCAAGTCGAGCCGCCGCCACTGGCGCAAGGCCAGGCACCGAGTTATCAACATGTCGCCGATAACCACCTGCACCAGGTCATTACCTGCAGGGCTCCCCGCGAAGCACTGGATTTTCTCTGCACCTGGCTAAACGCCTCGGCGCCAGGCGGGCTGTTGGCGGAACTGAAAGCACGAAAACTCGCCAGCGCAGTGCAGGCGTCGGTGCTTTACCACTTCGCCGGGCAGGCAGTGCTGGATATCGACTTCACGCTCGCGAACCAAAGCGCTTCGACGACACACATCGAGGCATTGCTTTACGACTGGCTGAGCTTTTTCGCACACAGCGACTGGGCTTCACTGCGAGAAGAATTCGCCCTGCTGGCGGCGCGCCAACAGCAGGTGCAAGGCGCACTGGCCCTGGCCCGGCACGACAGCGAAGGCCTGACGGATGAGGACGTCGCGGCCCTCAAGACCCTGCTGGAGACCCTGCACCTCCCGTCCTGCGTACAGGCCTGGCAACTGCCGCCCAACAATCCGCTCCTGCGCCCACCCGCCAAGGACGAGCGCGCCGGCCTGATTCGCGGCCAAACCAGCGCCCACCGGGGCTTGCGCACCTTTGCCCAAGACCGTTCGCGGGGGCGGCGAGAGCTGTCGGCACTGACATTCAACCAAGGGTTGGCGAATGACAGCGATGAAGGCGCGCTCTACCTGCACTGGCGGTTTGAGGCTGCCGTAGCCGCCGGGCTGGATAGCACCTTGCAAGCGCTGCGCGAGAATGCTCGTCAGGCAGGTGTTGAAATGTCTTTCGAAACTGTCGGCAATGACTGGTTGGTGAAGCTGATCGGGCTGCAAGAGCCGATGCCAGCGATACTCGAGGCGCTGGCGCTCGACTTGAATCAACCGCAAGAGACGCCCAGCGCCCCGACACCGATGCTCGCGATCCGGGCATTGCTCAAGGCGCTCCCTGCCTGTTGCACCGCCGGCGTCAGCGTCTCCAGCGAACACCCCATGTCCTGGGCCACCGCACGTTGGCAAGGGCTTGGCGTCGGTTTGTCACCCGCCTCTGAAGTGGCGATCAAGGCTGCGGCCGCGCGCTTGCCCGGGCACGCAGCGCGACTGGAATCCACGTGCACCAGCATCAGCGGCCAACATCTCTGGCATCAACTGAACACCGACTCCGCAGAGGCGGCGTTGCTGCTGTTTTGCCCTGCGCCTACCCAGTCCCTGACGGACGAAGCCGCGTGGCGATTGCTCGGGCACCTGCTCCAGGGCCCCTTCTACCAACGTCTGCGCGTCGAGCTGCAGCTAGGCTACGCCGTGTTCAGCAGCGTCCGACAAATCAACGGGCAAATCGGACTGCTGTTTGGCGTGCAATCCCCCAGCGTTTCACTTGAAGGGATCCTTGAGCACCTGCAGGTTTTCCTGGCGCAGTTGCCTGCGCTGATCGACAGCCGCCCGCTGGATAACCAGGCCCTGGCGCAACAATTCACGGTCCAGGCGCTGCCCATCGCCCACGCCGCCGAACTGCTCTGGCAGGCGTATTTGGCCGGCCATCCGTCGGATTACCTCACGCGCCTGCAACAAGCGATCCAGGCCTGCACCCGCGAAGACCTGCTGCACGCCGCCCGACAGCTTGAGGGTGCTGCAGGCGGCTGGCGCTGCATCGCCAACGGCCCGCGCATCAACGATGCCTGGCAAGTGCCAGACTGATCATTGCCGCCCTTGCAAAAGGCTTTTGTTACCGAGACAGCGCTAACTTGAAAAGAATTGCGTAACATTCATACGCACACCTCTGAACATCTCCGACTGGAGGTGGACTATATGTATTACTTGGTAGTGAATGTCCCATCCCTTCGTAGGAGTAAGAATATGACCTGGTCCAAACCTGCTTACACTGATCTGCGCATCGGTTTCGAAGTCACCATGTACTTCGCCAGCCGTTAATCCGCTGGGTAATACAACGCCTCGGTTCGCCCGGGGCGTTTTTGTTTTGAGCTTTGCTTGATGGAGCGGCCATGTTTGTCCAGATTCTAGGTTCCGCCGCCGGCGGTGGCTTCCCGCAGTGGAACTGCAACTGCGTGAACTGCGCGGGTTTTCGTGACGGCAGCCTGCGCGCGCAGGCGCGCACCCAGTCGTCCATCGCGATTTCCGACGACGGCGTGAACTGGGTGTTGTGCAATGCCTCGCCGGATATCCGCGCGCAACTCCAAGGCTTTGCGCCGATGCAACCCGGCCGCGCCCTGCGCGACACCGGCATCAGCGCAATCATCCTGATGGACAGCCAGATCGACCACACCACCGGCCTGCTGAGCCTGCGCGAAGGTTGCCCACATCAGGTGTGGTGCACCGACATGGTCCATGAAGACCTGAGCACCGGCTTCCCATTGTTCACCATGCTCACCCACTGGAATGGTGGCCTGGCCTGGAACCGTATCGAACTGGACGCCAGCTTCACCATCTCGGCCTGCCCCAACCTGCGCTTCACCCCGCTGCCGTTGCGCAGCGCCGCGCCGCCTTATTCGCCGCACCGCTTCGATCCGCACCCAGGCGACAACATCGGCCTGATCGTCGAAGACCTGCGCACCGGCGGCAAACTGTTCTACGCCCCGGGCCTGGGCAAGGTCGACGCCCCATTGCTGGAAATCATGGCTGGCAGCGATTGCCTGCTGGTGGACGGCACAATGTGGGATGACGACGAAATGCAGCGCCGTGGCGTCGGCACCCGCACCGGCCGCGAGATGGGGCACCTGGCACAAAACGGCCCCGGCGGCATGCTGGAGGTGCTGGAACAGCTGCCGAAGCAGCGCAAGGTGCTGATCCATATCAACAACACCAACCCGATCCTCGATGAAGACTCCCCCGAGCGTGCCGAGCTGGGGCGACGCAATGTCGAAGTGGCTTACGACGGCATGAGCATTGAATTGTAGGAGTGATCGAAATGACTGACACACCGCTGACCACAGCCGAATTCGAAGCCGCGTTGCGCGCCAAGGGCGCCTTCTATCACATCCATCACCCCTACCATGTGGCGATGTACGAAGGCCGCGCCACCCGCGAGCAGATCCAGGGTTGGGTCGCCAACCGCTTCTACTATCAGGTGAACATTCCGTTGAAAGACGCCGCGATCCTGGCCAACTGCCCGGACCGCGAGATCCGCCGCGAGTGGATCCAGCGCTTGCTCGACCACGACGGCGCGCCCGGCGAAGACGGCGGCATCGAAGCCTGGCTGCGCCTGGGCCAGGCCGTCGGCCTTGACCCGGACCAGCTGCGCTCCCAGGAACTGGTGCTGCCCGGCGTACGGTTTGCGGTGGATGCCTACGTCAACTTTGCGCGCCGCGCCAGTTGGCAGGAGGCCGCCAGCAGCTCGCTGACCGAACTGTTCGCGCCGCAGATCCACCAATCGCGCCTCGACAGCTGGCCGCAGCATTACCCGTGGATCGACCCCGCCGGCTATGAGTACTTCCGCACCCGCCTCGGGCAGGCTCGGCGAGATGTCGAGCATGGCCTGGCGATCACGCTGCAGCACTACACCACCCGCGAGGGCCAGGAACGCATGCTGGAAATTCTCCAGTTCAAACTCGACATTCTGTGGAGCATGCTGGATGCCATGAGCATGGCCTATGAATTGAAACGCCCGCCGTATCACAGCGTGACCGAGCAGCGGGTCTGGCATAAAGGGATCACCCTATGAGCTTCGATCGCAGCAGAAAACCGACCTGGCGCCAGGGCTATCGCTACCAGTATGAACCGGCGCAGAAAGGCCATGTGTTGCTCTATCCCGAGGGCATGATCAAGCTCAACGACAGCGCCGCGCTGATCGGTGGCCTGATCGACGGCGATCGCGATGTCGCCGCGATCATTACCGAACTTGAGCGGCAATTCCCCGGCGTACCGGAGCTGGGCGAAGACATTGAGCAGTTCATGGAGGTCGCCCGTGCTGAGCACTGGATCACCCTTGCCTGACAAGCCGCCCATTGGCTTGCCATTATGGCTGCTGGCCGAGCTGACTTACCGCTGCCCGTTGCAGTGCCCGTATTGCTCCAACCCGCTGGATTTCGCCGAGCAGGGCAAGGAGCTGAGCACCGAACAGTGGTTCAAGGTATTTCGCGAGGCGCGTGAAATGGGGGCCGCGCAGCTGGGCTTTTCCGGTGGCGAGCCGTTGGTGCGCCAGGACCTCGCCGAGTTGATTGCGGAAGCGCGCAGGCTGGGCTTCTACACCAACCTGATTACCTCCGGCATTGGCCTCACCGAGCAGAAGATCAGCGACTTCAAGAAGGCCGGCCTGGACCATATCCAGATCAGCTTCCAGGCCAGCGACGAACAGGTGAACAACCTGCTGGCCGGTTCGAAAAAAGCCTTCGCGCAAAAACTCGAAATGGCCCGCGCGGTCAAGGCGCACGGCTACCCGATGGTGCTGAACTTCGTCACCCATCGGCACAACATCGACAAGATCGACCGCATCATCGAGCTGTGCATTGCGCTGGAGGCGGACTTCGTCGAGCTCGCCACCTGCCAGTTCTACGGCTGGGCGCAACTCAATCGTGTGGGCTTGTTGCCGACCCGCGAGCAACTGGTGCGCGCCGAACGCATCACCAACGAATACCGCGCCAAACTGGAAGCCGAAGGCCACCCGTGCAAGCTGATATTCGTGACGCCGGATTACTACGAGGAACGCCCGAAAGCCTGCATGAACGGCTGGGGCAGCATCTTCCTGACCGTGACACCGGACGGCACTGCCCTGCCCTGTCACGGTGCCCGACAGATGCCGGTGCAATTTCCGAATGTGCGTGACCACAGCATGCAGCACATCTGGTACGACTCGTTCGGTTTCAACCGCTTTCGCGGCTACGACTGGATGCCCGAGCCGTGCCGCTCATGCGACGAAAAAGAGAAGGACTTTGGTGGCTGCCGCTGCCAGGCCTTCATGCTCACGGGGGATGCGAGCAACGCCGACCCGGTGTGCAGCAAGTCCGAGCAGCACGGCATCATCCTGCAAGCGCGGGAAGAAGCCGAGCATGCCACCCAGACCATCGAGCAACTGGCCTTTCGCAATGAGCGCAACTCAAGGCTCATCGCAAAAGGCTGACGGCCTCAGCGCTTGGCGATGATGTACACCGCGTGCACGATGCCGGGAATGTAGCCGCACAGGGTCAGCAGGATGTTCAGCCAGAACGCGCCGGCGAAACCTACCTGCAGGAACACACCCAGTGGCGGCAACAGAATGGCGATGATGATACGAATGAAATCCATGGGATCAGCTCCAGAAAATCGGCTCGTGTGAGCCGTCTAGCTAATCGACCTTGGGCGTTCGTGAGGGTTCAGTGGGATCTGGCACTGGGCCATCCTTCAGGTCAGGATCTGCAACCCGTGTTTTCGCACGATGCTCAGCAGCTTTAGCGCCATGCCGCTGGGTTGTTTCTCGCCGGACTCCCATTTTTTCACCGTGGAGGCGCTGATGAGTGCCCGGTCGGCATTCCTTGCCGACGTCCGCTAAAAAGCCATTGTTTTCACTGACGCTCAATCAACCTTTTCAATCCAAAAATTTCACCGACAAAAAAACGCCCCCAGCCAAAAGAATCAGGCTGGAGGCGCCGCGTATGCCGCGAGACGGTTCGAGAATCAGGATTTAAACGGCGATGCCCTTGCGGCATTGCAGTTGGGCTGTGCGCACGCGGGAGAAGGCACGGGCCAGGCGCAGGAGCATTTCGTCGATGTTGCTCTTGCTCACCGTCAGGGCCGGGGTGAAACGCAGGCAGTTAGGTTGTGGCGCGTTTAGGATCAGGCCTTCATGCAGTGCGGCTTTTACCACTGCATCGGCAGAATCATCCGACAAGGTCAGTCCCCAGATCAGGCCGTGGCCACGCAGTTGGCCATGGTCGTAGCGATAGGCCAGGCGGGCAAGGCCTTCGCCCAGGTAGCAACCCGACTCACGCACCTGTTCAAGAAAACCGTGCCCCAGCACCGTATCGAGTACCGCCAGCCCGGCCGAGGCCATCAGCGCATTGCCATGATGGGTGCCTTCCAACTCGCCCGCCGCAAAGCAACAGGCTTTGCCACGCGCCAGCAGTGCCGCCAACGGAACGCCGCCGCCCAGGCCTTTGCCGAGGGTGAGAATGTCGGCGCGCACGCCGTACTGCTGTTCGGCGAGCAAGGCGCCGCAACGGCCGAGGCCGGTCTGGACTTCATCGAGGATCAGCAGGATCCCCAGTTCCCGGCACAGGCGCTCGACGCCTTTGAGGTAGTGCTCGGTCGCAGGGATCACGCCGGCTTCGCTCTGGATCGGTTCCAGCATGATCGCAACGGTTTGCGCATCGACGGCGGCATGCAGCGCCGGCAGATCGTTAAAGGGCACATGGCTGAAGCCCGGCAGTTGCGGTTCAAAGCGGTTTTCACCGGCATTCGACGAGGCAGCCATCGCGGCAAAACTGCGGCCATGGCAACCGCTGCTGGCGCTGATGATGCGGTAGGCGCCACCCCGGTGCAGTTGGCCCCATTTGCGCGCCAGCTTGATCGCCGCTTCGCACGCCTCCGCGCCGCTGTTGAGCAGGTACGCCTGGTCGCTGCCGGTGCGGTGGCACAGGCGGTCGACAAGGTTGAGTTGGGCACGGTTATGCAAGCCGATACCGGGATTGATCAGTGCCTGGGTCTGGTCGGCCAAGGCTTTGATCAGCACCTGCGGGCTGTGGCCGAGGCTGTTGGCGGCATTGCCCTGGCTGAAATCCAGGTAGGCACGGTCGTCGCTGTCCCACAGCCATGAGCCCTGGCCGCGTACGAAGACCTGGGCAGGCCGCGCGACGGTAGGCATCAGGCAGTCACTGGACAGGTCGTGGTGGGAGGCGTCCTCGATCAGGTCGTCGAGGCTCGGCACAGGGCGGCGCATATTGAACAGATTCACACTTCACCCCCGATGGCAAGCACACCATGGTGGGTCACCCCTGCACTCACGGCCTTGAGGTTTTTTGCGTTGCCTATGTAAATACCATCAACATAAACACTGTTCATTGCCCGATCCGGCCCTGTAAGCCCTGCGAATAGGCGCTAGACTAGGCGTCTCGGGGGCCAACGGCCATTTCGATTTTCCAGCTTTTTCGATAAGAAAGACTTATGGATTTCAAGCAACTGCGTTATTTCGTCGCGGTGTATGAAGAAGGCCACGTAGGCCGCGCGGCTGAACGCCTGTCGATCTCACAACCGGCGTTGTCGCAACAGATTCGCCAGCTGGAGCAGAACCTCGATGTGAGCCTGTTCGAGCGCAGCAGCAAGCGCCTGCTGCCGACCCTCGCCGCCCACACCCTGTACAACCACGCCCTGCCGCTGATCGATGGCATGCAGCAGGCCGTCGAAGCCTTGCGCAACTTCAAGGGCCAGGCCATGCGCACCTTGGCCATCGGCGTGCTGCAAACCGTGCACACCAGCCTGGTCCCGCAAATGCTTGAACGCGTGCGCAAGGCCCAGCCGCACCTTGTGGTGCAGATCTACGAATTGACCGGGCTGGAGATCGAGCGCCGCCTGCTCAACGGCTCGCTGGACATCGGCATCAGCTACCTGCCGCCGCGCCAGCCAGGCCTGCACGGCGTGCTGCTGTATGAAGATGAGTTGAAAGTCGTCATCCCTGAAGACCACCCCTTGCGGGAATTCAAGAAAGTCTCGCTGAAACAGGCGGCCGAGTTGCCGATGTTGCTGCTGGGCGAAGAATTCCAGGTGCGGCAGATCTGGCAAGGCCAGTTGTCCAACCTCGGGCGCCGGCCGCAGGTGCAGGCCGAACTGAATACCATGGTGGGAATTCTCGACAGCCTGCCACATACCAAGCTGGCCACGGTGCTACCGGGGCGCTCGCAGGACGAGCACAACAGCAAGGCATTGCTGTGGAAACCCTTGAGTGAACCCAGGGTGCCATTGAAGGTAGGTTTGGTGTGCCGCGATGTGCAGCGCCAGCAGGCGACGGTGGCATTGCTGCGCACGCTGCTGGAAGACGTGATGAACGCCCCGCCGGTACAGCCGTGAAGTGGGCGGTCCGGATTTTTTCGTGGGCAAAAGAAAACCCCGCCGAAGCGGGGCTTTGCAGACTGTTTCCCTGACATCCATTTCACTCCGCCGTCCTGGCAGAATCCTACGTGTCCGTGTTGTTGCTTTGCGCTTCCTGCGCGACGTCCATGTGAAGTAGATTATCCGTGGATCCAATTTGGCGATAGAGGACGAATAGCAGTACGTCATGTAAGAGAATGCTTACACGACCTCTACGCTGTTAAAACAGGGCTTCATCCAGCAGGAACAGCGATTCGCTGCCGGCTTTGACCGACGCACTCAGTGAATGAATACGTGGCAGCAGGCGGGCGAAGTAGAAGCGCGCGGTCCCCAGTTTGCTGGCGTAGAAATCTTCCTCAGCCTCTTTGCCCAACGCTGCCTTGGCCATGCGCGCCCACATATAGGCATACGCCAGGTAGCCAAAGGCGTGCAGGTACTCCACCGATGCCGCGCCGATTTCATTCGGGTTGGCCTTGGCGCGATCCAGCACCCAGGCGGTCAATTCATCCAGGTTATCCAGCGCTGCGCTGAGCGGACGGGTGAACTCACCCAACTCGGCGCCCGCGGTGGTGATGAACTGGCGGATTTCATCAGCGAACAACCGGTAGAACGCGCCGCCGCTGCCGACGATCTTGCGCCCCATCAAGTCCAGCGCCTGGATGCCGTTGGTGCCTTCGTAGATCTGCGTGATGCGCACATCACGCACCAGCTGCTCCTGGCCCCACTCACGGATGTAACCGTGACCACCAAACACCTGCTGGCCGAGCACGGTGGTTTCCAGGCCGAGGTCGCTGAGGAACGCCTTGGCCACAGGCGTCAGCAACGCCACCAGGTTATCGGCATGCTCGCGCGCCGCCGCGTCTTCGCTGAACTTGGCGATGTCCAGTTGTGTCGCCACGTAGGTGGAAAACGCCCGACCGCCTTCGTTGGCGGCTTTCATGGTCAGCAGCATGCGACGCACGTCCGGATGGACGATGATCGGGTCGGCCACTTTGTCCTTGGCCTGGGCGCCAGTCGGCGCACGACTTTGCAAACGGTCGCGCGCGTATTCAATCGCGTTCTGGTAGGAGCGCTCGCCCGACGCCAGGCCCTGGATACCCACACCCAGGCGCTCGTAGTTCATCATCGTGAACATCGCCGCCAGCCCACGGTTAGGCTCGCCCACCAGGTAACCCACGGCTGCGTCGAAGTTCATCACACAGGTGGCGGAGGCCTGGATGCCCATCTTGTGTTCGATGGAGCCACAGGTCACCGGGTTGCGCGCGCCCAGGCTGCCGTCGGCATTGACCATGAATTTCGGCACCAGGAACAGCGAGATGCCCTTGGGACCGGCCGGCGCGTCCGGCAGTTTGGCCAGCACCAGGTGGATGATGTTTTCAGTGAGGTCGTGTTCGCCACCGGTGATGAAGATCTTGGTCCCGCTGATCGTGTAGGAACCGTCCGCCTGAGGCTCGGCCTTGGTGCGGATGATGCCCAGGTCGGTCCCGGCGTGCGCTTCGGTCAGGCACATGGAACCGGCCCACTCGCCGGAGTACATCTTCGGCAGGTAGGTTGCCTTGAGTTCTTCGCTGGCATGGGTGTTGATCGACACACAGGCGCCGGACGTCAGCATCGGGTACAGGCCGAATGCCAGGCTCGAGGAGTTGATCATCTCTTCGACCTGCGCCGACACCGCCTTGGGCATGCCCATGCCGCCGAAGATCGGATCACCGCCTACGCCCACCCAACCGCCTTCGGCGTAGGTTTTGTAGGCCTGTGGATAACCATCCGGCGTGGTGACCACGCTGTCCGCCCAACGACAACCCTGCTCATCGCCACCGCGACTGAGCGGGGCGATGGATTTGGCGGTGACTTTGCCGGCTTCTTCGAGGATTGCCTCTACGGTTTCGGCGTCAACGGTGTCTGCCAATGCCGGCAATTGGGCCCAAGTCTTGGCGACCTCAAAAACTTCGTTGAGGACGAAGCGCATATCACGCAGCGGCGCTTTGTAATCAGCCATGGCAAACCTCGTGAGAACGTTAAAAGTAATTCGGTAGGATCGGTTTTACAGGCTCCGAGTGTAACTGAACAACTTTTGAGACACATAGGGTCCATTCGTGACCATTCAGTATTTATAAGTCACACACGAGTCTAATATGGCAGCGGGCTTGCTCGCGAAGGCGCTGTGTCAGTCACCTGGGGTGCTTCTGACACATGACCTTCGCGAAGCAAGCCCGCTGCGCAGTTAGCGCTTGGAGAATCCGTGCCTACAGTGCAAACAACTGCGCCGGCAAGCTCATCAGGCACTCGCTGCCCGCCTCCACAGCGGCGCGGTGAGTCGCTGTACGCGGCAGCAAACGCTTGAAGTAGAAGTCGCAGGTAGCCAGTTTGGCTTGGGCGAACTCGGCGTCGTCGTGTGCCTGAGCCGCTATTGCCATACGCAACCACAAGTAGGCCAAGATGATGTAGCCGCTGTACATCAGGTAATCCACGGCCGCTGCGCCGACTTCATCGGGGTTCTTCATCGCGGCGGTGCCGACCTTCACCGTCAACTCGCCCCACTCCTGGTTCAGCTGATTGAGTTGCGCCACATAAGCCTTGAGCTGCGGATGCTCGGCATTCGCCGCGCAGAACTTATGCACAATTTTGGTAAAGCCGCGCAACAACTTGCCCTGGCTGCCGAGCACTTTGCGCCCCAGCAGGTCGAGGGCCTGGATGCCGTTGGTGCCTTCATAGATCGGTGCAATCCGCGCATCGCGGGCCAGTTGCTCCATGCCCCATTCGCGGATGTAGCCGTGGCCGCCGAAAATCTGCATGCCGTGGTTGGTCACCTCCAGCCCAGTGTCGGTCATAAAGGCCTTGCAGATCGGGGTGAGGAACGCCAGCAGGTCTTCGGCCTCCTGGCGTTGGCCGGCGTCGCTGCCCAAGTGCGCGGTGTCGAGCAATTGCGCGGTGAAATAGGTCAGCGCGCGGTTGCCTTCGTTGAAGGCTTTCATGGTCAGCAACATGCGGCGTACATCGGCATGCACGATGATCGGGTCGGCGGGTTTCTCCGGGGCCTTGGCGCCGGTCAGCGAGCGCATTTGCAGACGGTCGTTGGCGTACTTGACCGCGCCCTGGAAGCTCGCCTCGCCATTGCACAAGCCCTGCATGCCGGTGCCCAGGCGCGCATGGTTCATCATGGTGAACATGCAGTTGAGGCCTTTGTTCGCCTCGCCAATCAAGAAGCCTTTGGCACCGTCGAAGTTGAGCACGCAGGTGGCCGAACCCTTGATACCCATCTTGTGCTCGATGGAGCCGCAGTGCACCGCGTTGCGTTCGCCCGAATCGGCATGGAACTTGGGCACGATGAACAACGAGATGCCCTTGGTACCCGCCGGCGCATCCGGCAGCTTGGCCAGCACCAGGTGGATGATATTGGCGCTCATGTCGTGCTCGCCGGCCGAGATGAAGATCTTGCTCCCGGTGAGCGCATAACTGCCATCCGCCTGGGGCACGGCGCGGGTCTTGATCAGGCCCAGGTCGGTGCCGCAATGGGCTTCGGTCAGGCACATGGTGCCGGTCCATTCACCGGCGGTGAGTTTGCCCAGGAAGGTGGCCTTCTGTTCGTCGGTGCCGTGGGCGTGGATCGCCGACATCGCGCCGTGGGTCAGGCCCGGGTACATCCCCCAGGAGGTGTTGCTGGAGCCGATCATCTCGCTGAGCACCAGGCCGAGCGATTGCGGCAGGCCCTGGCCACCGTAGGCCGGATCCGCCGCCACGCCGTGCCAGCCGCCCTCCACATACTGGGCGAAGGCCTGCTTGAAGCCCTTGGGCGTGGTGACCACGCCATTGTCGAAATGGCAGCCTTCTTCATCACCGCTGCGGTTGAGCGGTGCGAGCACGTTCTCGCAGAATCTGGCGCCTTCTTCGAGGATGGCACTGACCATGTCCGGGCTGGCATCCGTCGCGCCCAAGGCCGCGTAGTGGCCGTGGAAATCAAACACGTTATAGATCAGAAAGCGCATGTCGCGCAGAGGAGCTTTGTACTCAGGCATGGCAATGTCTCCGGCAGCAGATGGTTTTAACCTACTGCCGGCCGGCGCCCCGGACAATCACTGTAGAACCGCTGAATACAGCGCCATCACTCAACCGGCAGCGCTTTCCGTGCGCACGGCGCCACGCCGGGTTTGCCCGGCCGCCACCACACAGTTACGCCCCGCGCCCTTGGCGGCGTACAGCGCCTGGTCGGCGGTCTTGAGCACTTCTTCGGGGGAGCGCTGCTCGGCCTGGCGCTCGGCCACGCCGATGCTGATGGTCACCGACACACTCGATGCACCGCTGCCGGCACGGCGCTGACGGCCCTGATGATCGTCCTGGGGACGGTCCGAGTTGCGCAGCTTGATGTCGTAGTCGGCGATGATCTCGCGAATCTCTTCCAGGTGCGGCATGCACTCATCCAGGGTCTTGCCGGCGAACACCACGGCGAATTCCTCACCGCCATAGCGATACGCACGCCCACCGCCGTTGACCTTGGACAGTTTGCTCGCCACCAGGCGCAGCACCTGGTCGCCTACGTCATGGCCGTGGGTGTCGTTGAAGCGCTTGAAGTGGTCGACATCGCTCATCGCCAGCACGTAGTTGCGCCCCAAGCGCTGCATGCGCTCATTCAGCGCTCGGCGCCCCGGCAAGCCGGTCAGCTCGTCGCGGAAGGCCATTTGATACGCCTCGTGGGCCACGCCGGCGGCGATCATCAGCATCACCTGGCTGCACATGATGTTCAGGGTAAACGGCAGGATGAAGGTTTGCGGCAGCATCCAGAACAACCCCAGCAACCCCACCAGTTGCGCCGCGTGCAGCGGGCGCGGCTGGTACCAGTACTGGGCGGCGAGGGTCAGGAAGCCGATCAGGAACATCGGGTACGACAGCTGGATCAGGCTCATCCAGGTGCCATGCAGCGCCGGCCAGCGAATCTCTGCCAGCCAGTTCAGCACGGCCTGGGGATAACTTTGCTCCAGCGCCAATGCCACGCTGCCGACCGCCAGCAGCACCGCGCCACGGGCGACGAAGTCACGGAACAGGTGGGTCTTCTCCTGCCAGAGCGCGTAGATGCTGAAGAGCAGTGGCAACAACAGGCAACACAAGTGAAACACCACGGCGGCGTCTTCGCGCACGCGCCCATTGTCACGGTAGAAGTCGGTCTGGGTGTCGAGCAGGAAATAGGCGATGTACACCGTGATCATCAAGAACAGTTCACGTTGGCGGCGATACACCGCGCAGTACGAACCGCCGAGCAACAGCACCAAGGTCGGCAGCACGTTGAACAGCGAGGTGAAGAAGACGTTGAGATCCTTGACGTACGCAGCCGAGAGCCCGGCCAGCAAGAGCAGCAACGAAGGTAGAAAATGACTGAAACGTACAGCGGACACGCGTGACAAGGGTAAAGCTCCGACCCGCAAAGAAGTAATGGCACTGTGCCTTCACACAGACAGTTAAGCACAACCTGTGTGACATGTATCACATTGCCATCACTTTAACGGCAGCCTGCGGCAATCCCTGAGCGCATTACTGCGGTTTTTTCTCACGCATAAAAAAACCGCCGCGCCTCAAAGGGCGCGGCGGTTTGTTCAGGCAACCCGGTAAGGCTTAGTAAGCCAGGCCGAAGTCCTCTTCTTTCATGTCCATCAGGTTGTTGGCGCCCGACAGCATGGTGGCCACGTGGGTACGAGTCCGTGGCAGGATGCGCTGGAAGTAGAAGCGCGCAGTTTGCAGCTTGGCGGTGTAGAACGCCTCTTCGGTGGTGCCGGCAGCCAGTTTCTCGGCGGCCAGGCGGGCCATGTCGGCCCAGAAGTAGGCCAGGCAGGCGTAACCCGAGTACATCAGGTAATCCACCGACGCCGCACCGACTTCTTCACGGTCTTTCATCGCGGCCATGCCGACCTTCATGGTCAACTCGCCCCACTCTTTGTTCAGCGCGGCCAGCGGCGCAACGAATTCCTTGACGGCCTCGTTGCCTTCGTTGGCCTGGCAGAACTTGTGCACGATCTTGGTGAAGCCCTTGAGCGCTTCGCCCTGGGTCATCAGCACTTTACGGCCGAGCAGGTCCAGCGCCTGGATGCCGGTGGTGCCTTCGTACAACATCGAGATGCGGCTGTCGCGAACGTTCTGCTCCATGCCCCACTCGGCGATGAAGCCGTGGCCGCCGTAGATCTGCACGCCGTGGTTGGCCGATTCAAAACCGACTTCGGTCATGAACGCCTTGGCGATCGGAGTCATGAAGGCCAACAAGCCATCAGCCTGTTTCTTGGCGTCTTCGTCGGTGCCGTACTTGACGATGTCCACTTGCTTGGCGGTGAAGTACACCATCGCACGGTTACCTTCGGCGAAGGCTTTCATGGTCAGCAGCATGCGGCGCACGTCAGGGTGCACGATGATCGGGTCAGCGGCTTTGTCCGGGGCTTTCGGGCCGGTCAGCGAACGCATTTGCAGGCGGTCGCGAGCGTACTTCAGGCCGCCCTGGAAGCCGATCTCGGCGTGGGACAGGCCTTGCAGCGCGGTACCCAGGCGAGCGGTGTTCATAAAGGTGAACATGCAGTTCAGGCCTTTGTTCGCCGGGCCGATCAGGAAACCGGTGGCCGCGTCGAAGTTCATCACGCAGGTGGCGTTGCCGTGGATGCCCATCTTGTGTTCCAGGGAGCCACAGGTCACTGCGTTGCGCGCACCGATCGAGCCGTCTGCGTTAGGCAGGAACTTGGGCACGATGAACAGCGAGATACCTTTGGTACCCGCCGGTGCATCCGGCAGGCGGGCCAGCACGATGTGGACGATGTTGTCGGCCATGTCGTGTTCACCGGCCGAGATGAAGATCTTGGTGCCGGACACTTTGTAGGAACCGTCGGCCTGAGGTTCAGCCTTGGTGCGCAGCATCCCCAGGTCGGTGCCGCAGTGTGGCTCGGTCAGGCACATGGTGCCGGTCCATTCGCCCGACACCAGCTTGGTCAGGTAAGCGGTTTGCTGCTCGGGGGTGCCGTGCTCGGAAATAGTGTTCATCGCACCGTGGGACAGGCCCGGGTACATACCCCACGACCAGTTGGCCGCGCCAACCATTTCGCTGACCGCCAGGCCCAGGGATTCCGGCAGGCCTTGGCCGCCGTGCTCGACGTCGTGGGCCAGGCTTGGCCAGCCGCCTTCGACGAACTGTTTGTAGGCTTCTTTGAAACCGGTAGGGGTCTTAACGCCTGACTCGCTCCAGGTACACCCTTCGATGTCGCCCACGCGGTTCAACGGTGCCAGCACTTGCTCACAGAACTTGGCGCCTTCTTCGAGGATGGCGTCAACCATGTCCGGGGTAGCGTCCTGGCAAGCCGGCAGGCTCTGATAGTGCGCTTCATAACCGAGCAGTTCGTCACGAACGAAGCGAATATCACGCAAGGGGGCCTTGTAGTCAGGCATAGCGATAAACCTCTGCTGATGAATCTGGAATGAACAACCGCATGGATTTGTTGTGGCGGTCAAACAGGTGTTTGAAACATACGTTTACGACCTGGGGTTGTCAAGCATCGTCCCGACGCCGTTTGTCATGACGCGCATCAATGCCACGCACGGCAAGGCCTGCGGCGGGATGCCACAAGGCGCTCAGGAGAGAAATAGAATCGCAGGAGCTGGCTCGCCTGCTTTACAGGCGCCGCGGTGTATCAAGGGGACCGAGTAGAGGTATCGCAGGCAAGCCAGCTCCCACAGAAGAACCGGCCTACCTGGAAAGAGGGGATCAGGCGTAGGTGTCGATCAGCGTGCCGAGCATTTCATCCGAAGCCTTGGCGACTTTGGCGCCCAGCTCCACTTGAAACTTGCCTTCGGCCATTTCGACCATATTGCTGGCCGAGTTGGAAGGCTGGGCCCGGTCGTTGGCGCGAAGACGGTCGATCTGCGCATCCGACGGTTGGGTAGTCGCGGCGCTGGCAATTTTGCCGGCGGCCTGGTCGACACGGTTCTGCCCGGTCTGAATGCTGCTCAGGCCCGAGTAAAACGCGCTGCTTCCAGAGATTTCCATGGCGTAAGCCTGCCTTTAGAGAATCGTGAACGCTGATTGAAGCAGAGAACCGGGCAAAACGCCCGTCAAAAACACTAATGGCATAATGCCTTGTCGATAGCCAAAATCAGTCAAGCAGGTCCAACTGCAGGTGCTGCGCCACGGCTTCGGCGCTGGCGTGCTTGAGTTTCGGCACGCGGCCCAGGCACGGTGCGGGCAAGCGTTCGGCCAGGGTAGCGAGGTTTTCTTCCAGACGAGAGGTCTTGGGATCGATGATGTTCGCCACCCAACCCGCCAGCGGCAAACCGTCCCGCGCGATGGCTTCGGCGGTGAGCAAGGCATGGCTGATACAGCCCAGGCGCACCCCGACGACCAGAATCACCGGCAGCTTGAGCGCCATCGCCAAGTCCGACAGGTTGTCCTGGTCAGCCAACGGTACGCGCCAGCCGCCTGCGCCTTCGATCAAGGTGAAATCCGCTTGCCGCGCCAGGATCTGCTGCATGGGCTTCAACAGCGATTGCACGGTCAACGCCACCCCCGCCTCGCGCGCGGCCAGGTGCGGGGCGATGGCAGGCTCGAACGCCACCGGGTTGACCTCGGCATAACTCAGCGGCAATGAACATTCGGCCAGCAGCGCCAGCGCGTCCGCGTTGCGCAAGCCTTTGGGCGTGACCTGGCAACCGGAGGCCACCGGCTTTCCGGCGGCGGTGCTTTTGCCGAGCTGGCGTGCGGCGTGCAACAGGCCGGCGGCGACGGTGGTCTTGCCGACATCGGTGTCGGTGCCGGTGATGAAGTAGGCGGCGCTCATAGAGGTTTCTCCAGTACGGCATACACCACTTGGTAAGTCGCCGGCAGGCCCTGGGCCTGGCGGAACTGCTCGTAAGCGTTCACCAGTGCAACAATCCGCGCGCGCCCCGTCAACCCTCCCGGGCGACCCGGGTTGAGGTTATGCGCGCCCAATGCCTTCAATTCGTGGGTGAGGCTGCGCACATCCGGGTAATGCAGCACATGCGGGCGACGCTCCAGGCTCACCACGCGCAAGCCGCTGGCGGCGCACAACTGCTGATACGCCTCGAACGTGCGGAAGCGATTGACGTGAACCAGCCCGTCGACGGCGCGCCAGCTGTCGCGCAGCTCACCCAGGGTGCCCACGCACAAGCTCGCAAACGCCAACACACCGCCGGGCTGCAGCACGCGCCAGGCTTCGCTGAGTACGGCGTCGAAGTCCGCACACCATTGCACCGCCAGGCTGGAGAAGATCAGCCCACAACTCTCGTCTTTCAACGGCAGGCGCTCGGCATCACCGGCGATGAAATGCTCGGCCCCGCCCAGTGGACGCGCGTGGTTGAGCATGCCTTCGGCGATATCCAGGGCCACGCCCTGGCTGGCTGGCAATAACCCCGCCAGCGCGCGGCTGAAATAGCCGGTGCCACAGCCCATGTCCAGCCAACGATCTGGCGCGATAGCCGCCGGCAGGCGCGCCAGCAGCGCATGCCCTACCGCGCGCTGCAACTCGGCGACGCTGTCATAACTGGCCGCTGCGCGGGAAAAGGAGGCCGCCACCTGGCGCTTGTCCGGCAACGCGCCGGGCAAGGAAGGCTGGGATAGATCAGTCATCGACGCACTCATGCAAAAAAGCCTGGATGGCCCCCGCCACACCGTGGGGGTCTTCCAGAAGAAAAGCGTGACCGGCCTGTTCAATCAGGCCGATTTCAACATCGGGCAGCAGGGCCAGCAAGTGGCTGGCGGCCTCGGCGGGGACCAGTTCGTCCAACCCGGCAAACAGGTGCAACTGCGGGCCGCGATAGGCCAGCAAGGCTTCGCGGGTGTCCAGTTGGGCGAGCAGCTCCAGGCCGCTCATCAATGCGCTGGACGCGGTAGTCGGTGCCCCGCTGACCAGCAGGCGCGCCAGCCCACGCGGGTCTTCGGCCCCCTTGGCGCACAGCAGGCCGAAGCGTTTGAGGGTCACCTGTGAGTCGGCATGGCAACCGGCGAGAAACGCATCGAAGGTCTCGGCGGGCATCGCCCGGGGCCAGCCGTCGTGGGCAACAAAACACGGGTTGCTCGCCAACGTCAGCAGGCCGCAGCAGCGCTCGCCGCGACGCGCCGCCAGCTCAGAGGCAAGCATGCCCCCCAGGGACCAGCCGCCCAGCCAGGCGTTGTCCGGGAGCGTGGCGTCGAGTTCGTCGAGCCACTCATCCACGTCGCTGGAAGCCAGCAGCGGCAAGGGCTCGATCTGCACCTGCAGGTGCGCGTCGATCCCCTGCAAGGCAGCGGCCAGGGGTTCCAGCGGTGATACGCCAAGGCCCCAGCCGGGCAGCAATATCAGTCGATCACGCATGGTCGGACTCCAAGCGAAAACACGCTTCCAACGCGTTTAACAATAGCTGCACCTGCGCTGCGCTGTGGGCCGCCGTCAAGGTCACGCGTAAACGTGCACTGCCGGCCGGCACGGTGGGCGGACGGATCGCGGTAACCATCAGCCCGCGCTCGCGCAGCCGCTGGGACAGGCGCACAGCCTTGGCGCTGTCGCCAATCAGGATGGGCTGGATCGGCGTAAAGCTGTCCATCAAGTCCAGGCCAAGCTGCTCGGCGCCCTGGCGGAACTGGCGAATCAGGCCATTGAGGTGCTCGCGGCGCCAATGCTCGGTGCGCAGCAACTCCAGGCTTTTCAGCGTGGCGCAGGCAAGCGCCGGCGGCTGGCTGGTGGTGTAGATGTAGGGCCGGGCGAATTGGATCAGGCTTTCGATCAGCTCCTCACTGCCGGCGACAAACGCGCCGGCGGTGCCGAACGCTTTGCCGAGGGTGCCGACCAACACCGGCACGTCCTCCTGGCTCAAGCCGAAATGCTCGACAATCCCGCCCCCATTGGCGCCCAGCGGGCCGAAGCCGTGCGCGTCATCCACCATCAGCCAGGCGCCCTTGGCCCGGGCTTCACGGGCCAGTGCCGGCAAGTCGGCGAGATCGCCGTCCATGCTGAACACGCCATCGGTGACCACCAGGGTATTGCCGGTGGCTTTCTCCAGGCGCTTGGCCAGGCTGGCGGGGTCGTTGTGGAGGTAGCGATTGAAACGCGCCCCGGACAGTAGTCCGGCATCCAGCAAGGAGGCGTGGTTGAGGCGATCTTCCAACACCGTATCGCCCTGCCCGACCAGCGCCGTGACGGCGCCAAGGTTGGCCATGTAGCCGGTGGTGAACAGCAAGGCGCGTGGACGCCCGGTGAGGTCGGCCAACGCCTCTTCCAGCTCATGGTGCGGCGTGGCGTGCCCGACCACCAGGTGCGAAGCGCCGCCGCCCACGCCCCAGCGGGATGCACCGGCGCGCCAGGCTTCGATCACTTGCGGGTGATTGGCCAGGCCGAGGTAATCGTTGTTACAGAAAGCCAGCAACGGCTGGCCATCCACCACCACTTCCGGGCCTTGGGGGCTGCCGAGCAAGGGCCGTTGGCGATAAAGGTGTTCGGCACGGCGGGCAGCGAGGCGCGCGGCGAGATCGAAAGACATGCAGGCCTCGGCAGATCAAGGAACTTGAGACTGAATGCGATCAACTGTGGGAGCGGACTTGCTTGCGTAGGCGGTGGGTCAGTCAGCACATCTGGCACTGAGACACCGCCTTCGCGAGCAAGCCCGCTCCCACCTTTGGAATGCATTCCAATAGAGGGCGGCGTCAAACCACGGCGTTATAGAACTGCTCGCTGCTCTTCTGCTCCACCAACGCCTGCTCGATCGCCGCCTGGTGCACTTCATCGGCGTGCTCTTCGCGCGCTTCCGGCAGGATGCCCAGGCGTGAGAACAGCTGCATGTCCTTGTCGGCCTGTGGGTTGGCGGTGGTCAGCAGTTTGTCGCCGTAGAAAATCGAGTTGGCGCCGGCGAAGAATGCCAGTGCCTGCATCTGCTCGTTCATCGCCTCGCGGCCGGCCGACAGCCGCACATGGGATTGCGGCATCAGGATGCGCGCCACGGCGAGCATGCGAATGAAGTCGAACGGGTCGATATCTTCGGCGTTTTCCAGCGGCGTGCCGGCGACTTTCACCAACATGTTGATCGGCACCGATTCCGGATGCTCCGGCAGGTTGGCCAACTGGATCAGCAGGTTGGCGCGGTCATCCAGCGACTCACCCATGCCGAGGATGCCACCGGAGCAGATCTTCATCCCCGAGTCACGTACATAGGCCAGGGTTTGCAGGCGCTCGCTGTAGGTGCGGGTGGTGATGATCGAGCCGTAGAACTCCGGCGAGGTGTCGAGGTTGTGGTTGTAATAGTCGAGGCCGGCCTGGGCCAGGGCTTCGGTCTGGTCCTGGTCGAGACGGCCGAGGGTCATGCAGGTTTCCAGGCCCATGGCCTTCACCCCTTTGACCATCTGCAGCACGTAGGGCATGTCTTTGGCCGACGGGTGCTTCCACGCCGCGCCCATGCAGAAACGCGTTGAGCCGATGGCTTTGGCGCGCGCGGCCTCTTCGAGGACCTTCTGCACCTCCATCAGCTTTTCTTTTTCCAGGCCGGTGTTGTAGTGGCCCGACTGCGGACAATATTTGCAATCTTCCGGGCAGGCGCCGGTCTTGATCGACAGCAAGGTCGACACTTGCACGCGGTTGGCGTCGAAATGCGCGCGGTGCACGGTCTGCGCCTGGAACAACAGGTCATTGAACGGCTGCACGAACAACGCTTTGACTTCGGCTAAGGACCAATCGTGACGCAACGTGGCGGTGGTGCTGGCGCTCATGGGCGATTCCTTGATTATGCTTGGGCAAGCGCTGCGGGAAGGGCAATACCCACAAGCGCGACACGGATGCTCGGCATATTTAAGGAAGATTCATGCACTGTCAACCCGACTACAAACACAAGGTTTACATCTGGTTAAAAAACACACAGGCGTGTTTACTCTGTGATGAAAGCACCCAGACAGACGATTGCGTGTGCACTGCCTGCGAATCGCAATTGCCCTGGCTGACGGAACACTGCGAGGTGTGCGCCCTGCCGTTGCCCATGGACGGGTTGATCTGCGGCCAATGCCAGCGCCAGCCGCCGGCCTTTAAACAAGTGGTCGCGCCCTTCACCTTCAGCTTTCCCGTCGACACCATGATCACCCGTTTCAAGCATCAGGCCCGCTGGCCACTCGGGCACCTGCTGGGCCGCTTGCTGGGTCAGCACCTGCGCCATCGCCTGGACAACGCCGAACTCAGCCGCCCCGATTGCCTGCTGCCGGTGCCCATGGCGCGCAAACGCCTGCGCGAACGCGGTTACAACCAGGCGCTGATGCTGGCGCGCTGGCTCAGCGAGGAGCTGGGCATCGGCGTTGATGAACACCTGCTGCTACGCCCCCAGGAAACCGTCGCGCAACAGGCGCTGGACGCCAAGACCCGCCGACGCAACCTGCTCGGCGCTTTCGCCCTGGCGCCCGGCGCGCTGGTGCAGGGCCGGCACTTTGCGCTGGTGGACGATGTACTCACCACCGGTGCCACCGCCCACAGCCTGGCGCGCCTGCTGCTGAGCGCCGGGGCGCGGCAGGTCGATGTGTATTGCCTGGCGCGCACGCCCAAACCGGGCGGCTGACTTGACTCCCGCGCGCCAGCGCTGCAACGTCCGCTCATCTCAACGAAGCGTGTGCCCATGTCCCTGCCGACTTCCCTCAGCCAACACATTATCCGTCGCCCCCAGCGCATCGCCTTGCTGGGGCATATCGCCGAGCAGGGCTCCATCACCCGTGCCGCCAAGAGTGCCGGCCTGAGTTACAAGGCGGCCTGGGACGCCATCGACGAGCTCAACAACCTGGCGCAAAAACCGCTGGTGGAGCGCAGCGTCGGTGGCAAGGGCGGTGGCGGCGCCAAGCTGACGGCCGAAGGCGAGCGCGTGTTGCGCCTTTACCAGCGCCTGCAAATGTTGCAGGCCGAGGTGCTGGGTTCGGATGAGGCCGCCAGCGACTTCAGCCTGCTCGGCCGCTTGATGCTGCGCACCAGCGCGCGTAACCAGTTGCACGGGCAAGTGATCGCCATCGAGCAGCATGGCCGCAACGACCTGATCTGCCTGCAACTGGCCGGCGGACTGACCCTGCAAGCGCAAATCACCCACGACAGCACGCAACGGCTGGAGCTGGAAATGGGCGTCGAAGTGGTCGCGCTGATCAAGGCGGGCTGGCTGGAACTGCTCGCTCCGGAACAAGCTGCAACACCTGGACACAATTGCATGAGCGGCAGCGTCGAGGCCATTCTCGCGGCCGAGGACGGCCCCAGCGAAGTGCGCATCGCCTTGCCCACTGGCCAGGTTTTATGCGCCCTGGCCCAGCCCGACGCACTCAAGGCCCTGGGTGCCGTGGAAGGAAAGACGCTCCAGGTGCAATTTGCGCCGAGCAATGTGCTGCTCGGCACACCGGTGTAGCAGCGCCCCGCCTTCAAACTGCAACAATTTCGTCACGCCCGCTCCTTAAGGTGTCTGCAAAAACCGCAGGGAGCCTGAGATGAGCCTATTAGAAGAAAACCAAGCCACCGACCTCGAGCAGATGGTCGGCCTTACCCGCCGCCGCTTTATCGGCGCCGGCGCCCTGTGCGGTGCCGCGATGTTCCTCGGCGGCAACCTGCTGAGCCGCAGCGCATTGGCCGTCAACGCCGCCACAGCCAGCCCGTTGCTGGGCTTTACCAGCATCGCCGCCGCCACCAGCGACGCCATCACCCTGCCGCCCGGCTACAGCGCCTCGGTGCTGATCAGCTGGGGCCAGCCGCTGCACAAGAACGCGCCGGCGTTCGACCCGTCCGGCAACGGCACCGCCAAGGCCCAGGAGCAGCAGTTCGGTGACAACAACGACGGCATGAGCCTGTTCGCCTTCCCCGGCGACGATAACCGCGCGCTGATGGCGATCAACAACGAATACACCAACTATCGCTACCTCTTCGCCCACGGCGGTGCGCCGCAGTCGGCCGAAGACGTGCACAAGGCCCAGGCCAGCGAAGGCGTGTCGGTGATCGAAGTGCAGCGCAAAAGTGACAGCTGGCAGTTCGTCCAGGACTCGCGCTACAACCGCCGCATCCACGGCAACTCGCCGATCCGCGTGGGCGGCCCCGCTGCCGGCCACGCCTGGCTGAAAACCGCTGCCGACAAGTCCGGCAAGCAGGTGCTGGGCACCTTTCAGAACTGCGCCAACGGCAAGACGCCGTGGGGCACTTACCTGACGTGCGAGGAGAACTTCACCGACTGCTTCGGCAGCAGCAACCCCCAGCAAAGCTTCGACGCCGGGCAGAAACGCTACGGCGTGGTGGCCGCCAGCAAAGACATCAACTGGCACCTGCATGACCCGCGCTTCGACATCGCCAAAAACCCCAACGAGCTCAACCGCCACGGCTGGGTGGTGGAGATCGACCCGTTCGACCCGCACTCCACGCCGGTCAAGCGTACCGCCCTGGGCCGCTTCAAACACGAGAACGCCGCCCTCGCCGAAACCCGCGACGGCCGCGCCGTGGTGTACATGGGCGATGATGAACGCGGTGAGTTCATCTACAAATTCGTCAGCCGCGACAAGATCAACCACAAGAATCCGAAGGCCAACAAAGACCTGCTCGACCACGGCACCTTGTACGTGGCGATCTTCGATGCAGGCGACGGCGATGCCGACCACCCCAAGGGCAAGGGCCAATGGGTCGAGCTGACCCACGGCAAAAACGGCATCGATGCCAGCAGCGGTTTTGCCAGCCAGGCTGAAGTGCTGATCCACGCCCGCCTGGCCGCCAGCGTGGTGAAAGCCACGCGCATGGACCGCCCGGAATGGATCGTGGTCAGCCCCACCGACGGGCAGGTCTATTGCACCCTGACCAACAACGCCAAGCGTGGCGAAGACGGCCAGCCGGTGGGCGGCCCCAACCCGCGTGAAAAGAACGTCTACGGCCAGATCCTGCGCTGGAAGGCGGATGCCGATAACCACGGTGCCAACACCTTCAGCTGGGACCTTTTTGTGGTCGCCGGCAACCCCGGTGTGCATGCCGGCGCGCCGAAGGGCGGTTCGTCGAATATCAACCCGCAGAACATGTTCAACAGCCCCGACGGGCTGGGGTTCGACAAAGCCGGACGCCTGTGGATCCTCACCGACGGCGACTACAGCAACGCGGGCGACTTCGCCGGCATGGGCAATAACCAGATGCTGTGCGCCGACCCGAGCACTGGTGAGATTCGCCGCTTCATGGTCGGACCGGTGGCCTGTGAGGTGACGGGGATCAGCTTTTCGCCGGATCAGAAGACCCTGTTCGTGGGGATTCAGCACCCGGGCGAAACGGGCGGTTCGACGTGGCCGGAGCATCTGCCCAACGGCAAGCCGCGCTCGTCGGTGATGGCGATTCGGCGGGATGATGGTGGCGTCGTGGGCGCCTGATAGGCCGTCTTCGCGGGCAAGCCCGCTCCCACAAGTGGACGCATTCCAACCTGGGGCATGGGCGGATGTTAATTGCATCTGCGGGGTTGGGGGTGCCTGGTAGGCCGTCTTCGCGGGCAAGCCCGCTCCCACAGGTGGACGCATTCCAGCCTGGGGACGTGGGCGGATTGGACGCCGGTGCATGCTGGAACTGGGTCAACTGTGGGAGCGGGCTTGCCCGCGAAGGCGTCCGCACAGCCACCACCTATCTCTGCCCGTGTGCGTTACCATACCCGGCCGGACGCGGCGCTCTGCTGCGCGCAGGAGTTCGCATGGCCCATCCGTTTGAAACACTCACCCCCGACCTGGTGCTCGACGCCGTCGAAAGCATCGGTTTCCTCAGCGATGCGCGCGTTCTCGCGCTCAACAGCTACGAAAACCGTGTCTACCAAGTGGGCATCGAAGACGCCGAACCGCTGATCGCCAAGTTCTACCGCCCCCAGCGCTGGACCAACGAAGCGATCCTCGAAGAACACCGCTTCACCTTTGAGCTGGCCGAGTGCGAAGTCCCGGTGGTTGCGCCGCTGATCCACAATGGCGAAAGCCTGTTCGAACACGCAGGTTTCCGCTTCACCCTGTTTCCTCGCCGTGGCGGCCGTGCGCCGGAGCCGGGCAATCTCGATCAACTCTATCGCCTCGGGCAATTGCTCGGCCGCTTGCACGCGGTGGGGGCCACGCGCCCGTTCGAACACCGCGAAGCCTTGGGCGTGAAGAACTTCGGCCACGACTCCCTCACCACCCTGCTGGAAGGCAACTTCATCCCCAAGAGCCTGTTGCCAGCCTATGAATCGGTGGCCCGCGACCTGCTCAAGCGGGTGGAAGAGGTGTACAAGGCCACCCCGCACAAAAACATCCGCATGCACGGCGATTGCCACCCCGGCAACATGATGTGCCGCGACGAGATGTTCCATATCGTCGACCTCGATGACTGCCGCATGGGCCCGGCCGTGCAGGACCTGTGGATGATGCTCGCCGGCGACCGCCAGGAATGCCTGGGGCAGCTGTCAGAACTGATGGACGGTTACCAGGAATTCCACGACTTCGACCCGCGTGAACTCGCGCTGATCGAACCGCTGCGCGCCTTGCGCCTGATGCACTACAGCGCCTGGCTGGCACGGCGCTGGGATGACCCGGCGTTTCCCCACAGCTTCCCGTGGTTCGGCAGTGAACGGTACTGGGGCGATCAAGTGCTGGCGTTGCGCGAACAGCTCTCGGCGCTCAACGAAGAACCGCTGAAACTGTTCTGACCGAAATGCTCCTGTGGGAGCTGGCTTGCCTGCGATGGCGTCACCTCGGCGAGCCTGATACACCGAGTTGCCTGCATCGCAAGCAAGCCAGCTCCACAGAAAAGCCAGTCCCACTGTCTGACAAAAATCCTTACAATCGCGCTTTGTTAGCTGCCTAAGCAAGGATTCTGCATGCACGCCGCCAACCCTCGCAAAGGGTACATTTTGGGCCTGAGCGCCTATGTCATCTGGGGTCTGTTCCCGCTCTACTTCAAAGCCATCGCCAGCGTACCCGCCGCCGAAATCATCGTGCACCGGGTGCTGTGGTCGGCGCTGTTCGGTGGCGTGCTGCTGATGGTGTGGAAACACCCCGGCTGGTTCCGCGAACTGCGGGACAACCCCAAGCGCCTGGCGATCCTGGCCCTCAGCGGTTCGTTGATTGCGGGTAACTGGTTGACCTATGTGTGGTCGGTGAACAGCGGGCGCATGCTCGAAGCGAGCCTGGGTTACTACATCAACCCGTTGGTGAATGTGCTGCTGGGCATGCTGATCCTCGGCGAACGCCTGCGCCGCCTGCAGTGGGTCGCCGTAGGCCTGGCAGCGGTGGGTGTAGCCCAGCAGGTGTGGCAGGTGGGCAGCTTGCCGTGGGTGTCGCTGGTGCTGGCACTGACTTTCGGGTTCTACGGCCTGATCCGCAAGCAGGCACCGGTCAAGGCGTTGCCGGGGCTGGTGGTTGAGACCTGGATGCTGGTGCCGATTGCGGTGGCGTGGCTGCTGTTCAATCCGTCGGCGCACAGTGCGCAGCTGGAATTCTGGAGCACGTCCGAGGCCTGGTGGCTGGTAGCCGCAGGCCCGGTCACGTTGATCCCGCTGGTGTGCTTCAACGCCGCTGCGCGGCATTTGCCCTACACCGCATTGGGCTTCCTGCAGTACGTAGCGCCGACGCTGGTGCTGCTGGAAGCCGTGCTGCTGTTCGGCGAACATCTGGCGCAAAGCACGCTGATCGCCTTCGCCTTTATCTGGGCCGGCCTGGTGGTCTACAGCCTGGACGCCTGGATGAGCGTGCGCAAACGCTGATCAAATAACGTACAACCCCCTGCAGGCCACGAATGGCGTGGCTTGCAGACATCCACCCCAAGGTTATCCACAACCTGATCCCCGCCATTTGTGCACAAGCCCTTGAAACTGCTCGTTTTTTGCTCAGCTCGCGAAGACGCACGCAGCGCGTGGCCTGGGGCCAGGTCTCTACAGGTTATCCACAGGCCCATGCAAGATTTCCATGCATAACCTTGTGCGTGGTTATTCCTCGTTGCGCAGTTCCACCATCAGGTCATCCGCCAGGGTTTCCAGGGATTCCTGCAACGCCTCCAGGGACACGTTCGACGGCACCTGCAGCAGGGCCTCGGCGCTGAACAGCAGGTCACCGCTCATCGGCGCCGGGCGCACATCGGTGCTCAAGCGCTCAAGGTTGACCCCCTGCTTGCTCAGCAGCGCCGTGATCTCGCGCACGATGCCCGAACGGTCATTGCCCACCAGCGTCATCAGGATCGGTTTGGACGCCGACGCCTGCCCGCTGCTGCCCTCGCCCACCAGCACCCGAATGCCGTGGGTGGACAAGTCCTCCAGCGCGGCCACCAGGGCCTGACGGCTTTCCGCCGGCACACTGACGCGCAGGATCCCGGCAAACTGCCCAGCCATGTGCGCCATGCGGCTTTCCAGCCAGTTGCCGCCGTGCGCCGCGATGTTCTGCGCGATGCGTTCCACCAGGCCGGGTTTGTCGGCGGCGATAATAGTGAGTACAAGATGGTCCATGGCGAATTCCTCAGATGTTGTTGTTTTCTGTAGGAGCCGGCTTTCCGGCGACAGCGGCCTGATCATCGCCGCGAGGTTCAAGGGCCTCATCGCTGGCAAGGACTCAGCGTCCCCCCAGCTCTTACAAGGTGGACGCAGGCGTGGCCGAAAACAAATCGTGTACCATTTTTAGATTTATCTGGAACAATCTCATAGTTTTTTGAGAACATCCCGTTCTCCGCTGTGACCGTACGACCAAAGTGGGTCGCTAAACGACGTATTTAGTCTAATTTTCACAACCGCAAGTCATCATGTAGTATGCCCAACCGTGCACTACATAATGAAAATCTGAAACAGCGCATAAGCTCCGCAGAGTGAGGCAAGCAATGACTGAACACGTTCAAGTCGGTGGCCTGCAGGTCGCCAAAGTCCTGTTCGACTTCGTGAACAACGAAGCCATTCCCGGCACCGGCATCACTGCCGACCAGTTCTGGGCCGGCGCCGACAAGGTCATCCATGACCTGGCACCGAAGAACAAAGCCCTACTCGCCAAACGCGATGATTTCCAGGCGCGGATCGACACCTGGCACCAGACTCACGCCGGCCAGGCCCATGACCCGGTGGCCTACAAAGCCTTCCTGCAAGATATCGGATACCTGCTGCCAGAAGCCGCAGATTTCCAGGCAACGACTCAAAACGTCGATGACGAAATTGCCCGCATGGCCGGCCCCCAGTTGGTCGTGCCCGTGATGAATGCCCGCTTCGCCCTCAACGCCTCGAATGCGCGCTGGGGTTCGCTGTACGACGCGCTGTATGGCACCGACGCCATCAGCGAAGCCGACGGCGCCGAGAAGGGCAAGGGCTACAACAAGGTGCGTGGCGACAAGGTCATCGCCTTTGCCCGCGCTTTCCTCGACGAAGCCGCGCCGCTGACGGCCGGCAGTCACGTCGACTCCACCGGCTACAAGATCGTCGACGGCAAGCTGATCGTCAGCCTCAAGGGCGGCAGCAACAGCGGCCTGCGCGACGACGCCCAGTTGATCGGTTTCCAGGGCCCCGCGGCCGAGCCGATCGCGATCCTGCTCAAGCACAACGGCCTGCACTTCGAAATCCAGATCGACGCCAGCACCCCGGTCGGCCAGACCGACGCCGCCGGCGTCAAAGACGTGCTGATGGAAGCAGCGCTGACCACCATCATGGACTGCGAAGACTCCGTCGCCGCCGTCGATGCCGATGACAAAGTGGTGATCTACCGCAACTGGCTCGGCCTGATGAAAGGCGACCTGGCCGAAGAAGTGGCCAAGGGCGGCAAGACCTTCACCCGCACCATGAACGCCGACCGTGTCTACACCGGCGTGGATGGCCAGGACGTGACCCTGCATGGCCGTTCGCTGCTGTTTGTGCGCAACGTTGGCCACTTGATGACCATCGACGCGATCCTCGACAAAGACGGCAACGAAGTCCCGGAAGGCATCCTCGACGGCCTGCTCACCAGCCTGGCGGCGATCCACAGCCTCAACGGCACCAGCAGCCGCAAGAACAGCCGGACCGGTTCGGTGTACATCGTCAAACCGAAGATGCATGGCCCCGAAGAAGCTGCGTTCACCAACGAGCTGTTCGGCCGCATCGAAGACGTGCTGAACCTGCCGCGCAACACCCTGAAAGTCGGGATCATGGACGAGGAGCGCCGTACCACGGTCAACCTCAAGGCCTGTATCAAGGCCGCCAGCGAGCGCGTGGTGTTTATCAACACCGGCTTCCTCGACCGTACCGGTGACGAAATCCACACCTCCATGGAAGCCGGCGCGATGGTGCGCAAGGCGGCGATGAAGGCGGAAAAATGGATCGGCGCCTACGAAAACTGGAACGTCGATATCGGCCTGAGCACTGGCTTGCAGGGCCGTGCGCAGATCGGCAAAGGCATGTGGGCGATGCCCGACCTGATGGCCGCGATGCTCGAACAGAAGATCGCGCACCCGCTGGCCGGTGCCAACACCGCCTGGGTACCCTCGCCAACCGCAGCCGCACTGCACGCGCTGCACTACCACAAGGTCGACGTGTTCGCGCGCCAGGCCGAACTGGCCAAGCGCGAGCGCGCCTCGGTGGACGATATCCTCACTATCCCGTTGGCGCAGAATACCGACTGGTCCGAGGAAGAGATCCGCAACGAACTGGACAACAACGCCCAGGGCATCCTCGGCTATGTCGTGCGCTGGATCGACCAGGGTGTGGGCTGCTCGAAAGTGCCGGACATCAACGACGTCGGCCTGATGGAAGACCGCGCGACGCTGCGTATCTCCAGCCAACACATCGCCAACTGGCTGCGCCACGGCATCGTCAATGAAGCCCAGGTGCTGGAAAGCCTAAAGCGCATGGCGCCGGTGGTGGACCGCCAGAATGCCGGGGATGCGCTGTACCGTCCGCTGGCGCCGGATTTCGATAGCAACATTGCCTTCCAGGCCGCGGTTGAGTTGGTGATTGAAGGGACCAAGCAGCCGAATGGGTATACCGAGCCGGTGTTGCATCGTCGGCGTCGGGAGTTCAAGGCCAAGAATGGGCTTTGAATAAAGTGAGGTAAGTGAAAAGCCCCTATCGAGAGATCGGGGCTTTTTCATTTGTGATCCAGACAACTTAAGTATCAGGTATATGAGTTTCTGAATGTGCCATTGAGCACGACAAAAGTCCCATCACCCTTCTTAAAGCGAACGTTCAGCAACCACCCAGTGTGTTCAAAGGCAGTACCAAACTGAGGCCGATCGACCCAGAGCCAAATCTCACCTTCTACCGCTGAATAATACAGTTCGCCATCCGGTGCCCGGTACCACGGTCTAAGACTCGTCGCTTCAAAGACGTGAAAGCCGTTGGGCACGTCATGGCCGTAGCGCAGGTCAATGCGTTCGGGGTCAGCCCCCAATATTGCAGTCCAAGATCGGGCTCCAAGCACTTCTTGCGCCTGAAACAAACGAGCTGCTTGGTTCTCAATGACCAGAATGTAGGCGTTACCCTCTTGGGCATTGGCTCGAGCTGCCTGTAATTGCGTTTCGTCGATTAGTGGTTTTTCCGTACTCATGATGAATTCCCGTTCAATGGTTATGAAACATGGATCCTCGCTCCATGCCTGCTAAACCACTAAACATTGGATAAATCATGAACTCTACTGTCAGAATTGACAGTAGCGACGAACGGAACCTACTGCGCCATCCCCAATTCCCGCTTGACCATCTTCGCCAACTTCACGCTATCAATCGGCTTGAGCAAGAAGTCCACCACGCTCAAATGCATTGCATCGATCACATCCGGGGCTTCGGCGTCTCCCGACATAATGATGATCGGCAACGCCGCACGGGTGGAACTGCGCACCTGGCGAATCAGTTCCAGGCCATTGCTGGGGGCCATGCGCAGGTCAGTGATGAGCAAACCGATGGAGCTGCTGGAGCTCAACAATTCCCACGCTGTCTTGCCGCTGTCGGCCGTCATGCAGCGAATACCGTCCAGGCCCAGGATCTCCGCCAGCAGTTCACGCGCATCCTTGTCGTCGTCAACAATCAACACGCGTTGTGGCGGTAAATCAGGCTCCAGCATCACGGCGCTCAGCGCCTCGCGCTCGGCATCACTCAAAATATCGTGGTCGGACATACAGTTCTCAGCAGTTCTCATCAATCTCCCAGCACACTCGTCAGACATCTGCGGAAGGGCGTTCAATGTGCACTTCGTCGGAAAGTTTGCCTAGTGGGCGTTCTACGGGGTTTGGACGATAGTCATGTAAGGTTTTTCCTTAGTTTTACGCCGTTTTCATCGACCTAGACTTACGTCCAATGGGCACCTGCCGCGCAGGAGTCGACCATGCAGGACGATAACGACAAAAAAATTGCGGTCATGTTATGAGTAAAGCTGATGCCTTCGCCCAAGCGGGGAAAACTGCTGTATTGCAGAACATCCACGGCACCCTGCAGTTCCTGCAACGCTTCCCACCGTTCAACCAGATGGAGCACGCACACCTGGCGTTCCTGGTGGAGCAGTGTCAATTACGCTTCTTCGGCCCCGGCGAGAGCATCCTCAAACCGTCGGGCGGGCCGGTGGAGCACTTCTACATCGTCAAGCAAGGCCGCGTGGTGGGTGAACGGCCGGACTCGAAGCAAGCCACCTTCGAAATCACCGCCGGCGAGTGTTTCCCCCTCGCCGCGCTGTTGGGCGAGCGGGCCACACGGACCGAGCACAAGGCCGCCGAAGACACCTTTTGCCTGCAACTGAACAAGCCGGCCTTTATCAAGCTGTTCGCCCTTTCCAGCCCGTTTCGCGACTTTGCCCTGCGCGGCGTCAGCAGCCTGCTGGACCAGGTCAACCAGCAGGTGCAGCAAAAAGCCGTGGAAACCCTCGGCACCCAATATTCCCTGAACACCCGCCTGGGCGAGTTGGCCATGCGCCACCCGGTCACCTGCAGCCCGCAAACACCGCTGCGTGAGGCGGTGACGCTGATGCACGAGCAGCAAGTCGGCAGCATTGTGATCGTCGATGAACACAAGGCGCCGCTGGGGATTTTCACCCTGCGCGATTTACGCCAGGTGGTGGCCGATGGCACCAGCGATTTCAGCCAGGGCATCGACGCCCATATGACCCAGGCGCCGTTCTTCCTGACCCCGGACCACAGCGCGTTCGACGCTGCCATCGCCATGACTGAACGGCATATCGCCCACGTGTGCCTGGTGAAGGAAAAGCGCCTGTGTGGCGTGGTGTCCGAGCGCGACCTGTTTTCCCTGCAGCGGGTCGACCTGGTGCACCTGGCACGCACCATCCGCAACGCGCCCCGGGTGGAGAACCTGGTGGCGATTCGCGGCGAGATCGGCCAGTTGGTCGAGCGCATGCTGGCCCACGGCGCGTCGTCGACGCAGATCACCCACATCATTACGCTGCTCAACGATCACACCGTGTGCCGGGTGATCGAACTGACCCTGGCGGAAAAAGGTGACCCAGGCGTGCCCTTCAGTTGGCTGTGTTTTGGCAGCGAAGGCCGCCGCGAGCAGACGCTCTTCACCGACCAGGACAACGGCATCCTGTTCGACGCCAAGGACGCCGTCGAGGCTGCGACCCTGCGTGGGCGCCTGCTGCCCCTGGCGCAGCAGATCAACCAGAGCCTGGCGCTGTGCGGCTTCAGCCTGTGCAAGGGCAATATCATGGCCGGCAACCCCGAGCTGTGCCTGTCACGGGCCGAATGGGCGCGGCGCTTCGGCGCGTTTATTCGCGAGGCGACGCCGGAGAACCTGCTGGGTTCGAGCATCTATTTCGACCTGCGCGTGGTGTGGGGTGATGAGCGCGGCTGCGAACAACTGCGCCAGGGCATTCTCGACCAGGTCGCGGATAACCGGCTGTTCCAGCGCATGCTGGCGGAAAACGCCTTGCGCCAGCGCCCACCCGTAGGACGTTTCCGTGATTTTGTGCTGTCGCGCAAAGGTGCGGAAAAAGCCACCCTCGACCTCAAGGTCCAGGGCTTGACGCCCTTCGTCGACGGCGCGCGATTGCTCGCCCTGGCCAATGGCATCCACGCCAATAACACCCTGGAGCGCCTGCGCCAGTTGGTGGTCAAGGAGGTGATCGAGCCGCTCGACGGCGCCGCCTACGAAGAGGCCTATCACTTCATCCAGCAAACCCGCATGCAGCAGCATCAGTTGCAGACCCGGGAAAACCAGCCGTACTCCAACCGCGTCGACCCTGACAGCCTCAACCACCTGGACCGCCGCATCCTGCGTGAGTCCCTGCGCCAGGCCCAGCGCCTGCAAAGCAGCCTGACCTTGCGGTACCAGCTGTGAGCCTGTTCGGCTGGCTGCGCGCGGCTAAACCCGGGCTCGATGCCGCGCAGCAACAACGCCTGGCGCAATTGCCCAAGCCAGCGGCCCTGGGCGGCGGTCCGCTGCGCAGTCAGCGCTGGGTGGTGGTGGACCTGGAAACCAGCGGCCTGAACCTCAATCGCGACCAGGTGCTGTCGATCGGTGCAGTGGTCATCGAGGACGGCGCGGTGGATTTCTCCCAGCTGTTCGAGCGCACCTTGCACCGCGCCGACACCAAGCTCAGCCCCAGCGTGCTGATCCACGGCCTGGGCCCGAGTGCAATTGCCGCGGGCAGTGATCCGGTTGAAGCGCTGCTGGATTTCATGGCGTTTGTCGGCGACAGCCCGCTGCTCGCGTTCCACGCGCCATTCGATCAGCACATGCTGTGCCGGGCGCTCAAGGACAGCCTGGGCTATCGCCTGGCCCACACGTTTCTGGATGTGGCCGACATCGCCCCACTGCTGTGCCCCGAAGCGCACATCCGTGAAGCCGGGCTGGATGACTGGATCCATCACTTCAACCTGCAGGTGGGCGAACGCCATCATGCCAGCGCCGACGCCCTGGCCACGGCGGAGCTGATGCTCATCCTGTTGAGCCGTGCGCGCCAGCAGCAGATCGACACGCCCCAGGCGCTGCAAGCGCGTTTGAGCCAATGGAAACGGCGTAAACAGGCGCCATCGTTTTAATGTCATCTCCCGACAGACGCCAATTGCGCCCACCCCACGCCTCTGACACAATCGCGAATAATTCTCGTTAGTTTAAACCTCTTGTTTATTCGGTGATGCCTTGTCGTCGGTCCAGAACCCACACAGTGAGCTTGTTGGCGCGTTGTATCGCGACCATCGTGGCTGGCTGTTGGCCTGGCTGCGGCGCAATGTGGCCTGCCCGAGCCGCGCCGAGGACCTGAGCCAGGACACCTTCATGCGCCTGCTCGGCCGTGACGAGTTGCGCGCACCCCGCGAGCCGCGTGCCTTCCTGGTGGCAATCGCCAAAGGGTTGTTGTTCGACTACTTCCGTCGCGCAGCGCTGGAACAGGCGTACCTCAGCGAATTGATGCTGATCCCGGAAAGCGAACACCCGTCGCCCGAAGAACAGCAGTTGATCCTCGAAGACCTCAAGGCCATCGACCGCCTGCTCGGCAAGCTGTCGAGCAAGGCCCGCGCGGCCTTCCTCTACAACCGCCTCGATGGCCTGGGCCACGCGGAAATCGCCCAGCGCCTCGGCGTCTCCGTGCCGCGCGTGCGCCAATACCTGGCCCAGGGCATTCGCCAGTGCTACATCGCCCTGTATGGCGAGCCGCTGTGAGCGTGATCAGTTCCAAGCCCGTGTCGGCCCGTGTGCTGGATGCGGCGATCGCCTGGCAACTGTCGCTGGATTCCGGCGACGGCAGCGCGGTGGAGCGCGAGGAATTCGACAAATGGCTGGCCAGCGATGAAGAGCACGCCCGCGCCTGGCGCCAACTGGGCATGCTCGACCAGCGCTTCAGCGTGGCTTCGGGCCCGGCGCGGGTGGCGTTGCTGCAGTCGCGCGAGGGCATTCGCCAACGCGTGCGCAAACTCGGCAGCGGCCTGGCGAGCATTGCGCTGGTGTGCGGCCTGGCGCTGTTTGCCGGCGAACGCTACGTGCCGATCCACTACTGGCTGGCCGACCAACGCACGGCCACCGGTGAACAGCGCACGCTGAAACTGGCGGACGGCACGCTGATTAACCTCAATACCCACAGCGCCATTGACGTGCGTTTCGATGACAAGCGCCGGCTGATTGTGCTGCAGGAAGGCGAAATCCTCGTCGAAACCGGCCACAACGATGCGCGCCCGTTCTACGTGCAAACCCGCGACGGCAACCTGCGGGCGCTGGGCACGCGGTTTATCGTCAAGCGCGAAGACCACGCCACGCGCCTGAGCGTGCTGCAGTCGGCAGTGGGCGCCCAACCCGAGGCATTGCCGCAGGAACAGATCTTCAAGGAAGGCCAGCAAGTGTTGATGCGCAGTGACGGCCTTGGCCCTGCGCTGGCCGTCACTCCCGCTACCGATGCGTGGACGCGCGGCATGCTGGTGGTCGAAAACGCCCGTCTCGGCGATGTGGTGGCCGAGCTTGGTCGCTACCGCACCGGTCATTTGGGTGTGGATAAAAGCGTGGCGGACCTGCGCATCACCGGCAGCTTCCCGTTGCATGACACCGACCTGGCCCTCAACGCGCTGCTGCCGACCCTGCCGGTGCAGATCCAGCAGCACACGCCGTGGTGGGTGACGGTGACCGCCAAGCCTTAGCTCAGGCTGGGCCTGGGCCATGGCTATCGCGGGCAAGTCGAATCGTCGCACCGCCCCTCCCACGGGTTGATGTGCGAATACCTCAAATGTGGGAGGGGCGGTGCGACGATTCGACTTGCCCCCGATGAGGCCCTCAAACCCACCACAAAAAATATTTTGATCCTGCCCTATCACTTTCCGATTCTCGCTCGGCACATAGGCAATTGCGAATTACTTCCATTCAGGAGCCACCCTATGTCCCGCACGCTAGACACCTTGTTGCGCCCCAGCCTGTTAGCCGTGGCGATTGCCCTTTGCACGCCGCTGGCGAGCACCGCGCTGATCGCCGCCGAGCAGTCCTCCAGCGTGCGCGCGTACAACCTGCCGGCTGCGCCGCTGTCCAGCACCCTGAACCAGATCGCCAGCCAGGCCGGCCTGGCCTTGACCCTCAACCCGGCGTTGGCATCGGGCAAGACCTCGGCGCCGGTCCAGGGCCAGTTCGATGCCCCGGGTGCGCTGCGTGAGGCACTGCGTGGCACCGGGCTGCAGCTGGAGCAAAGCAGTGCGGGGACTTATTCCCTGGTGGCGATCCCGGAAGGCGTGATGGCGCTGCCGGTCACCAACATCACCGGGCAAGAGGGCAACCAGGAAAGCGCCTGGGGCCCGGTGCAAGGCTACCTGGCCACACGCACCGCCGCCGGCACCAAGACCGACACCGCCCTGGTGGAAGCGCCGCGCTCGATCTCCGTGGCGACCCGCGAGCAGATGCAGGACCGCAACGTGCAGAACCTGGATGACGCGGTCAAATACATGCCCGGCATCGTGTCCGCCAGCTACGGCAGCGACACCCGTTATGACTGGATGCGCGTGCGCGGCTTCGAACCCACCCAGTTCCTCGACGGCCTGCCCCTGCCGCGCGGCGTGTATGCCAACCCCAAAGCCGAGACCTGGAACCTCGACCGCATCGCCCTGCTGCGCGGCCCGGCCTCGTCGGTGTATGGCCAGACCCCGCCAGGCGGCCTGCTGGACATGGTCAGCCGCCGTCCCAGCGCCGAATCGAGCAATGCCATCCAGGTGCAATACGGCAGTGACAACTACCGCCAGATCAACTTCGCCAGCACCGGCAAGATCGACGATGAAGGCCAGTTCCTCTATGGCGTCAGCGGCGTGGTGCGCGATGCCGGCACCCAGGTCGACCACATCGACAACAAACGCTACAACATCGCGCCGAGCCTGACCTGGAACATCGACACCGACACCAAGCTGACCCTGCTGTCGCAGTTCACGCGTGACGATACTGGCACCACCAGTCAATTTCTGCCGATCCAGGGCACCAAGATCAAGCTCCCCCAAGGCGAGGTTTCCCACCACAAGAACCTCGGCGACCCCGACTATGAGTTCTACGACCGCACCTACTACGCCCTGGGTTATGCGTTCGAGCATCGCTTCAACGATACCTGGCAGTTCAAGCAAAACCTGCGCTATACCAAGTCTGAGCTGTCGTTCCAGCAACTGACGGTCGGTTCCTATATCTACTCCCCGGCTGACGCCAACGGCAATATCAGCCGCTCGAGCACCAACGTTGACGAGGACATCGGCCAGTTCGCAGTGGATAACAATTTCCAGGCTGACTTCGCCACGGGCGACATCACCCACACGGTACTGCTGGGCCTGGACCACCAGCGCACCGACACCTCCTTCCGGACGATCTACGGCACGGCGTCGAACATCAATATTTTCAACCCGATCAACACCGTGCCCACCCTGCGCCCGACGGACGTCACGCCGTACTACGACTACAACCAGAAAACCATCCAGACCGGCCTCTACGCACAAGACCAGATGGCCCTCGACAACTGGCGCCTGACCCTGGGTGGGCGTGAGGACTGGGTGCATCAGGGCACCACTTACTTCAACAAGCTGGACGCGACCAACACTGACCGCAGCAAGAACTTCAGCGGCAACGCGGCGCTCAGCTATGTGTTCGATTCGGGCTTCGTGCCCTACCTGTCGTACGCCGAGTCGTTCCAACCGGCGAGCAACGCCAGCGTCGACCCCGTCAAGTCGTACAAGCCCACCGAAGGCAAGCAATGGGAACTGGGGATCAAGTACCAGCCACCTGGCTCCAATACGCTGCTGAGTGCGGCGGTCTACGACTTGACCCAGAAAAACGTGCTGGTGACCCGGATCGGCGCGGGTAACCAATCGATCACCGACCAGGCCGGCGAAGTGAAGGTCAAGGGCCTGGAACTGGAAGCGGTGTCCGACGTGACCGAAAACCTCAAGGTCATCGCCGCCTACACCCTGTCCAAGTCCGAAGTGCAAACCGGTATCTACAAAGGCAACCGCCTGCAACTGATCCCCAACCAGCAAGCCTCGCTGTGGACCGACTACACCTGGCACACCGGTGTACTCGATGGCTTCGGCATCGGCTTCGGCGCGCGCTACACCGGCAACACTTATGGCGACCAAGGCAACACCTGGACGGGCAAGGCCAACGCCTACACCGTGTTCGACGGCGCGGTTCACTACGACCTCGGCCGCCTGGACAACAGCCTCAAAGGCGCCTCGGTGAAACTCAACGCCACCAACCTGTTCAACAAGGACTACATTTCCACCTGCGATGGCTCCTACTGCTACTTCGGCGACCAACGCAGCGTCGTCGCCAGTGCCACCTACCAGTGGTAATCGACTGAGTTAACCATCAGGCCGTCCTCCCGGGCGGCTTTGGTGCGCCTGAAGGCTGGAAAATGAAAAGTAAAACCATCCGCCGCTGGTCCTTTATCCACACCTGGACCAGCCTGGTCTGCACGGTGTTCCTGCTGCTGCTCGCCCTGACCGGGCTGCCGCTGGTGTTCCACCACGAGATCGATCACCTGCTGGGCAACGAGCCAGAACTGGCGCAGATGCCCGCCGATACGCCGCAGCTCAACCTTGAACAGCTGGTGGCCAAAGCGCAGGCCCATCGCCCTGGCGAAGCCATGCAATACCTGGCGTGGGACGAGGACGACAAGAACGGCGTGATCGCAATCATGGCTGCGACGGCCGGCACCGAACCCAACTCGTCGCACACTTTCATGCTTGATGCGCGCACCGGCGACGCTGTCGAAATGCCGTCCGCGAATGGCGGGCTGACCCTGTTCCTGCTGCGCCTGCATGTGGATATGTTCGCTGGCCTGCCGGGCAAGTTATTGCTGGCGTTCATGGGCATTCTGTTTGTGCTGGCCATCGTGTCGGGCACGGTGCTGTACCTGCCCTTCATGCGTCGCTTGAAGTTCGCCACCGTGCGCCAGGACAAATCCACCCGCCTGCGCTGGCTCGACCTGCACAACCTGATCGGCGTGGTCACCCTGACCTGGGCGCTGGTGGTGGGCGTCACCGGCGTGATCAGCGCCTGTGCCGACCTGATCATCGCAGCCTGGCGCCAGGACAGCCTCAGCGCCATGATCGAGCCGTACAAACATGCCCCGCCGCTGACCCAGCGCGCGCCCGCCACCGAGCTGCTGAGCATTGCCGCCCAGGCCGCGCCCGGCATGCAGCCGGACTTCATTGCCTTCCCCGGCACGCGCTTTTCCAGCGAGCACCACTACGCGGTGTTCATGAAGGGCAGCACGCACCTGACCTCCCACCTGCTGACGCCGGTGCTGATCGACGCCAGCACCCTGGCCGTCACCGCCATCGCCGAACGGCCGTGGTACATGGACGCCATGGGCATGTCCCAGCCCCTGCACTTTGGCGATTACGGCGGCATGCCGATGAAAGTCCTCTGGGCGGTACTGGATGTGCTGACCATCATCGTGCTGATCAGCGGGATTTACCTGTGGATCGTCAGGCGCAAGGCGGGCAAGGCATGAAGCCACGGCAGTCGAATTTCTGGAAAGTGTTTGGCATTCCGCTGGGGATTGGCCTGCTCAGCGCCGCTGGGTTATTTGCGGCGTTGCTGGGGGATGGGTGGTGGGATTCGCTCAGTTGGGTGGGGCTTGGGATACCTGCGGTGATCGGTGTATGGGCCCTCCTGCGGAAGCCGGCTTGCCGGCGAAAACCCTGAGAGTACCGCGTCAAATCTGATGCACTGCGCTATCGTAAGCGTCCTTCGCGAGCCCGCTCGCCCCTCCAGAGGAATGCCCATGTCTGTGCCCAGCATGACCTTGTTCCACAACCCCGCTTCACCGTTTGTTCGCAAAGTTCGCGTGCTGCTGATCGAAACCGGCCAGCAGGACCGCGTGGCGCTGCACGGCTGCATGCCGACGCCGGTCAACCCGGATGCGCAGGTGGTGCAAGGCAACCCCGTGGGCAAGATCCCGGCCCTGCGCCTGGCTGACGGCAGCGTATTGCACGACAGCCGGGTGATCCTCGATTACTTCGACCACCAGCATGTCGGCAACCCGCTGATCCCCCGCGACGGCTCGGCCCGCTGGCGGCGCCTGACCCTGGCCTCGATGGCTGACGGCATCATGGATGCGGCCGTACTGGTGCGTTACGAGTCGGCCCTGCGCCCGGCGGAAAAACACTGGGCGCCGTGGCTCGACGAGCAGCGCAACAAGATCCGCCGCACCCTCGCCGAGCTGGAACAGGACGCCATCGCCGAGCTGACCAGCCACTTCGACATCGCCTCGATCAGCGTGGCCTGCGCCCTCGCCTACCTCGACTTCCGCCACCCCGATATGCACTGGCGCGCGGCCAACCCACAGCTGGCCGCCTGGTACGCCGAGGTCAGCCAGCGACCTTCGATGCTGGAGACCCAGCCGCCGGTATAGCCCTGTTTCCACCTGACCCTGTGGCGAGCGGGCACCTTGTGGTGACCGAACTCCCTGTGGCGAGCGGGCTTGCCCCGCGTTGGGCTGCGAAGCGGCCCCATCAGGCCACCCCGTTTTATCCAATGAAACTCATCTCAGGTGTTGGGGCTGCTGCGCAGCCCAACGCGGGGCAAGCCCGCTCGCCACAGGACACCCGCTCACGACAGGAGGCTCGCCCGCCACAACCACGGGGAACAGCCGGTTGATCCTCGCCACCAACTGCGCCTTCACTCGCTGATCCTCACGCAAGCCGATCATTGCACGTCCTCCAGGTCGAACTGCAACGGCTCGGCGACCTTGCGCTTGCCCACGCCGTACCAATCCAATTTGCGCGTCAGCACCATCACCGTCCCCAGCAGGCCAAACAGCAACAGCGAGCCCATCAGCAGCGCGTAATCCTCGGCACTCAACAACCCGTACAACAAGCCATACAACGCCGCCAATCCAGCAGAAAAACCCAGGCCATGGGCGACGCTGCGCAGCACGTGGCACACATAAAATCCGATCAGCAACACACAGGCACTCGCCGAGATCAGGTAGGCCAGCGCAAAGCCCAGGTGCTCGGACAACGACAACAGCAGCAGGTAGAAAAACGCCAGTGCAAAGCCCACCAACGCATACTGGACCGGGTGCACCGCCAGGCTCTTGAGCACTTCGAAGAGGAAGAAACCGGCAAAGGTCAGGGCAATGAACAGCAGCGCGTATTTGATCGCGCGGTCGCTCTTGAGGTACTGGTCCACCGGATCGATGAAGTTCACGCCAAAGCTGCGGTTGTTGAAGTCGTTGCAGCCCTGGCTGTCCAGGCAGGTTTGCAGGGCCTGCTCAAGGTTGGTGGAGAAGAACGAAGTCTGCCAGCTGGCGCTGAAGCCTTGATCGGTGACCTCGCGCTGGGTCGGCAAGAAGTTGCCGATGAAGCTGGGGTGCGGCCAGTTGGAGGCGAGCGAGACCTGGCTGGTCTTGCCCACGGGCACCACTCGCAGTTGTTCGGTGCCTTGCAGGCGCAGGTCGAAAGCGAAGTCCACCACGGCCGGTTTTTTACTGTCCTGTTCGGGCAGCGCAACGTGCACGCCCTCTCCCAGCCAGTCCACTTGGGAGCCCGGCGAGAACTCCAGGCGCTGGCTGCCCAGCTCGAGTTTCAGCGCGTTTTCGATGCCACGAATATCACTGATGCCCACTGCCAGGAATGCCGGTTCGAAGCGGTAATCGACAAAGTCTTCGGTGATCCCCAACTGCGCAGGCAGCTCGAAACGCCCGCTGATGCGGGTGTCGGCATGGAACAGCCGCGCCTGGTAGATGCCCCGGGCACGCAGTTCGGTTTGCACCTTGCCGTCGAGCTCGAAACGGTCCGGCAGGAAATACAGGCGACCGCGCTCCTCACGGGTGACCTCGTAGCGTTTGTTGAGCTTTTCATTGAGTTTCCACTCGCGCACGGTCTTGCGATACGGCACCACCATCACCGGTCCGGTGAGGCGCTGGGCATAGCTGGAGCTGCGCGCAATGTCCATCAGGACGCCGTCGCGCAGTTGCTGGCGATCGCCGATAATGCCGTTGATCATCAGCAACGGAATCAGCAACAGCAGGATCAGCAGCGCAATCGCGCCAAGTTTGAAAAGCAGGCTGCGGTTCATGGGTCTCTCCCTGTTTTGATGGGCAGAGCATGAGCCGCGCGTGTGGGGGATTTATGTGGGCAATGTGGAGACTGTGTGGAGATGCAGCACCACCTGGACGCCACCCGGCACATTGCCGATCTGCAACGCGCCGCCGTGCAGCTTCATCACTTCCTCGACAAAGTTGAGGCCCAGGCCAGTGCTTTTGCGCCCGCTGGCCGGGCGTGGCAAGGAGTAGAATCGCTCGCTCAGGCGCGGCAAGGCGTAGTCGGGAATCGGCGCGGCCTGGTTGAACAGGCTGACCTGCACCGCGTGGTGCTGTGTCTGCGCACTGAACCTCAAGGTGCCGCCGGACGGGGTGAAGTCGAGGGCATTCTCGAGCAGATTGCCCAGGGCCTGGCGAAGCAGAAAAGGTTCGCCGAACACCTTCACGTCGGCGCCGATCGTTTGTTCGATGTGCAGGCCGGCGCCTTCGATACGCGCGCATTGGGCCGTGAGAACTTCATCGACCAAGCCGGCCAATGGCAGGCTGACCTGTTCTTCCAGGCCCTGGCGTTGCTCCACTTGCGCCAGGTTCAGCAGGCGCTCGATCAACTGCTGCAGGCGCGCGCTCTCGCTGTCGATATTGCCGACGAAACGCTGCTGTTGCTCGCGGCTCATATCGCCCTGCAACAGCTCCGCCGCGCCGCGAATCGCGGCCAATGGGCTTTTCAATTCATGGGTCAGGGTGTGCACGTAATGCTCGACGTAGGCCTTGCCCTCCAGCTGCGTGCGCATATGCTCCACGGCGGTGGACAGCTGCTTGAGCTCGCCGCCGCGGTAGTGCGGCAACTCGGCACGCCGGCCTTCGCTGACCGCCTGCGCATAGGCCGTCAACCGGTGCAGGGCCCTGCTCAACCACCATGACAACACCGCCCCCAGCAACAGGCCGAGCACCACCAGCCCGGCGCCGTACCAGAGCAGCCGCCGCTCGGTGCGATCGACATACGGCTGCAGCGAGCTGTTGGGCTTGGCCACCGTGACCACGCCGATGATCTGGCCGTTATCGCGGATCGGCGCGCCCACGTGCATCACCGATGAGGCAGGGTCATCCAGTTCGCTGCGGGTGGAACGCGCGCCGTATTCGCCGCGCAGGGTCAGGTACACGTCGTTCCATTTCGAGTAGTCCTGGCCCACCGCTTCGCCGCTGGAATCGAGCAGCACGGTGCCCTTGGCATCGGTCACGTAGATACGGTGGTTGACCTGGTTTTTCGGCAGGCCCCAGATGGTCGCGCCCGGCTGGCGATTGCCGTAGGCCTTGAGCAGCTGCGGCCAGTGGCTCTGGCCGAGGGTGTGGTTTTTCACGTCATCACGCAGGATCTCGGCCAGCAGGTTGGCGGTGTCCACCAGGGTTTCTTCGGTGGACTGGCGCACGCCGGGGCGGATTTCCTTCATCACCGTGCTAAGCACGAAGTAGCCGGTCAGGCCGATGAACAGCGCATACACCAGGAAAATCCGCAGCCCCAGGCGCATCAGCTGTTGCCCGGGCTGTAGCTGTAGCCGAGGCCGCGATGGGTCTGGATCGGCTCGGCGTCCGCCGCAATGCCACGCAATTTGCTGCGCAGGCTTTTGATGTGGCTGTCGATATTGCGCTCGTAGCCGGCATCCGCCGCCACGCCCACCGCGTCCAGCAACTGCTCGCGGCTGAACACCCGCTCGGGTTGCTCCAGCAGGCTCTGCAGCAGGCGGAACTCGTGGCGCGTGAGGCTCAGGGGCTGGCCGCGATAACTGATCTGCATGCGCTCCAGGTCAACCTGGAACACGGCGGGGGCCACGCCAGGGCCGACCCTCTTGAGGATCGCCCGCACCCGCGCCGCCACTTCCCGCGGGCTGAACGGCTTGACCACATAATCGTCGGCGCCGATCTCCAGGCCCACCACGCGGTCGATCTCGCCATCGCGGGCACTGAGGAACATCACCGGCACTTCGCTGAAACGCCGCAATTGCTTGCAGGTTTCAAAGCCGGTGATATCCGGCAGGCCGATGTCGAGGATGATCAGGTCGGCCGGTGTTTGCCGTTGATAGGCCAGCGCCTCCTGGCCAAGGCTCAGCCAGGTGGTGGTGAAGCCCTCACCTTGCAGGGCAAAAATCAGCGTGTCGGCTATCGCCGCTTCGTCTTCGACAATCAGGATGTGCGGCATGGGTTCGATCAGCAGTCCGGTTTGTCAGCGGTATAGCGACGGGCCGGGTTCACCGCTGCGCCAAACTCGCGCAGGGCCTTGGCGCCAATCAGCAACGGGTAGTTGAAGCTGCTGCGGTCGGTCAGGTTGACCTCGACGGTGCGCTTGACGTCGCCCAGGCACATTTCCAGGTCGATCACCGGACGCTTGGCCACGCTGGCTTCGTCCTTGTCGTCGTCTTCGTCGGCGCGGCTCTTGATCTTGCTGATGCGCGACACTTTGTGTTCGTAGACTTTGTTGCTGGCGTCCTTGCCGCCGAGGCGGAAGCGCACCCAATCGTCGCCGTCACGGGTGAAGGTCTCGATGTCACGGGCCGACAGCGAAGCGGTCAGCGCGCCGGTGTCCATCTTGGCCTTGAAGGTTTCGCCGATCTCCGGCAACTGGATGTATTCGTAGCGACCGTAAAGGGTCGGCTCGGCAGCCATGACGGGCAGGGCAACCAGGGCGAGCGAGGCAAGGAGCAGTTTCACGAAGTGGTTTCCTCGGAAAGAAGTAGGCGGATTCTAGACCGCAAAGGGGGCACTTAGTTAGCTGATCCGAGCATACCCGGTACATTGTGAAACATTCGTCCGGTGATTTGAGATTTGGCCTGCAGACCAAGCTCTCTTATCATGACCCGCCCACACGATCCCAAGAGTTGCTTATGCGCCGCCTGCTCACCGGCTGTTTCGTTACCCTGCTGCTGTTGCTCAACACCCTGGTGCTGTTCGGGCCATTGATGGTGTTTGCCCTGCTCAAGCTGGTGGCTCCCGGACGTTTTCGCGACTACGCATCCTGGGCGGTAATGTGGATCGCCGAGACCTGGGCCGAGATCGACAAGCTTATTTTCTCGTGGTGCATCCCGACCCGCTGGGACATTCGCGGCGGCGACGACCTGCGCGGCGACACCAGCTACCTGGTGATCAGCAACCACCAATCGTGGGTGGATATCCCCGCGCTGATCCAGGCCCTCAACCGGCGCACGCCGTTCTTCAAATTCTTCCTGAAAAAAGAGCTGATCTGGGTGCCCTTCCTCGGCCTGGCCTGGTGGGCGCTGGATTACCCGTTCATGAAGCGGTACACCAAGGCTTTCCTGGCCAAGCACCCCGAGCTGGCCGGCCAGGACCTGAAGATCACCAAAGAGGCCTGCGAGCTGTTCAAGCGCCAGCCGGTGACGGTGGTCAATTACCTGGAAGGCACGCGGTTCACCCCGGCCAAGCGCAAGCAGCAGGACTCGCCGTTCGAGCGTCTGCTCAAACCCAAGGCGGGTGGCGTGGCGTTTGTATTGGCGGCGATGGGTGAACAACTGGACGCCGTGCTCGACGTTACAGTCGTCTATCCCCAGGAGAGGATCCCGGGCTTCTGGGACTTGATCTGCGGCTCGGTGCCGACGGTGATCATCGATATCCAGACCCGCGAGCTGGATCCGGCGTTGTGGCAGGGCGATTACGAAAACGATCCGGTGTTTCGCCAGACCGTCCAGAACTGGGTGAACCAGCTCTGGCTGGAGAAAGACGCGCGCATCGCCCAACTGCGCGCGGAAAACCCTTAACTGCCGGTGCCCCACGCCTGGGCCAGTTTGCCCAACACGGAGCTGCTGGCGCCCTGGCCGCCCAGGTACTGCAGGATCACCGGGGCAAACTGGCCGACCATGCCGCTGTCCATGCCCAGTGCGCTGAACGCGGTGTTCAGGTCATTGGTGTTTTTCACATTACCCAGCAGGCCATCCAGGCCGCTGGTCTTGCTGCCGCCGGTCTGGCCGAGCATCCCGCTCAAGGCCCCGAGGCTGCCCAACGCGTTGTTGCCCGACAGCTGATCCAGGCCCGGCACGCTCTTGCCCAGTTGCGAGTAGTCGGTGCTGCTCAGTTGGTTCTTGGCCAGGCCGAGCATCGCGCCGGTGCCGCCGACCGCTTGCTCGGGGGTGACATTCAATTGCGAGGTCAATGCGCTCAGCAGGCCGGCCGTCTCGGACGACGGCGCGGCGGCAGCGGCTTTGTTGTTGCCCCCCTGCATGCCGGAAATGGCATTGGCCGCATCGCCAAGGCTGAACCCTGCGGCGAACACCGGGCCGGCCGCCAGGGTCATCAGGCAGGAAAGGGCGAAACCGCGTGAAATCTTCATCGAAACAACCTCTGGATATAGGTGCGAAAGCAGGCGTTTGACTGGGTAGCCCGGGGGATTGTTCCCAGTGCATCCAATCCCCCGCCTGCTGCGTATAACCACCACACACCTGTTGAGGACGACGCCGGTGAATGGAACGCACGCGCAACCTGGACTACCCTCTGCCTGCCACCGCTTGCACGTGCAGTCCCACCGCCCTGTCGCCAGGGCCTGGAGAAGCCCTATTTCCACTTCCGACGCTGACCCGCTGCGGCCCCTGCTGGCCCAATGCGCCCTGGGCAACCGCCAGGCGTTCGAAACCCTCTACCGTACGGTTTCACCGCGGCTGCACGGCGTTGCCTTGCGTTTCATGGGCCGCCCGGACCTGGCTGAAGAGGTGCTGCAGGAAGCCTTCGTGCGCATCTGGTACAACGCCTCGCGCTACGAGGCCCACCTGGCGGCGCCGATGACCTGGATGGTGAACATCACCCGCAACCTGGCCATCGACCAACTGCGCAAACGCCGTGAACAACCGTTGGCAGATGGCCAACAGGACGCCCTGCTCGATGACGGCCCTAGTACCTTCGAACAGCTCGACAGCGAGCGCGAGGCGCGCGCGCTGAACCGCTGCCTCGACACGCTCGACGGCATGCAGCGCCAATCGATCACCGTGGCTTACTTCCAGGGCCTGTCGTGCTCGGAATTGGCCGACCATCTGGCCGCGCCGCTGGGTTCGGTCAAGTCCTGGATTCGTCGCGGCATGGAACGCCTGCGCAGGTGCCTTGAATCATGAACTACCAGACCACTCCCCTGCGCCGCGCCTTGGCGGGCGACTACGCCATCGGCCTGATGCCCGCTACCGCCCGCCGCCGGTTTGAGGCCCTGCTGCTCGACGACGCCGCATTACGCGTGGAACTCGGCCATTGGCAGGCGGCCCTGGCCAGCCTGACCGGGACCCTGCCCGAACGGCCGGTGCCCGATCACGTGTGGGAAGGCATCCAGGCGCGGATCGAGCCGCAGGTCCTGCACCTGCCGGCGAAGAAACCGTTGTGGCTGAACCTGCGTCTATGGGCGGCCGCCTTCGGGATTGTCATCGCGGTGCTGGTGGGCGTGCTGTACCAGCGCGACCTGGGCGTGGAATACAACGCCACACTCGTCGCTGCCAACCAGCAATCGGCGCTGCAGATCAAGGCGTTTGCCGATCACCTGCAAGTGGAGCCGCTGGCGTTGGCCGCGCTTGAGCCGACGCGCGACCTGGAATTGTGGGCCATCCAGCCCGGTGGCAAACCGATCTCGCTGGGCCTGGTGCCGACGGCTGGCAGGGGCCGGATTCAGCTGAGCCCGGCACAGCAAGCCTTGCTAGCCGCACCGCTGACCCTGGCCGTGAGCCTGGAGCCGCGCGGCGGTTCGCCCACCGGGCAGCCGACCGGACCGGTGCTGTATCAGGGCCAATTGGCATCACTTTGAGCGCCAACCGGTTCAGGAACCCATCGCGTAAACCAGGGTCCATGACAGGACTGAAAGCCCTGTCAGGACCCTCTTCATGAGCGCGACACGCCCCACTATCATCGAGCCCAAACCCCCTTTCTGGAGCCGTCCGCGCCTGTTCATCGGCGTCTGCGTGGCCGTGATCGCCGGCCTCGGCGGCGCGTTCTACACCCAGGACAACGTCAAGTCCGCCGCCACCCTGGTGACCACCACCCAGCAGCCGGCGGCGCAAGTCATGGCGCACAAGGATTACCTCGAAGTCGAACCGATCGCCACGACAGCGCCCGAGCCCGATCGCAGCCTGGAACTGTGGGCCATGCCCGAAGGGGGCAAACCAGTCTCCCTGGGGCTATTGCCGGAGGACGGCAAAGGCATCATCGGCCTCAACCCGCGCCAACAGGCAAGCATCCGCCAGCCGGTGGCGTTACTGGTGAGTTCGGAGACCAAGGGCGGCTCGTTGAGCAAACAACCGACAGGGCCGACGGTGTATCAGGGCGCGCTGGCAGTGCGGTGAGTTAGCCTTTTGCGTGTCTCGCGATAAAAGCCCACCAGTTAATCGCGATCTGTTCTAGAAAACTGTGATTTCTCACAGTAGCCGTCGACGCAAAACCACCCGCAGCATAAAGCCTCCCGCGCGCCACAGGAGGTGGGCCATGAAAAGCGCAATGTCTGCAGGTGTGTTCGTCACGATCGCACTGATGAACCCTGCCCACGCGGCGGCAACTTCCACCTGCCCGCCGATCCAGGACATCAAGCAAACGGCAATGGCCAACGGCGGTTACCGCTACGAAACCTCACAGCCTGACGGGCTCACCTGGACAGGCGAAAACCCGCAGGCGGCGGCGTCGGACCTGACTGACTCGACCTTCCACGATGCCCGTTACGACATGAACAGCAAGGCCGTCATCTGCACCTACAAAGGCCCCATGAATAACGACGCCAGCGTTTCAGTAACGGCACCTGTCGTTGATTGGAACGTTACGCCCACCAGAGGCGAGTGGAGAGGCACCTATTGCGAAGCCCTGGACCGTTCCAGGTGTGAATTTACGCACCACTGAAAAGGGCGACTTGAAGTCGCCCTTTTTTATTACGCCGCGCTGAACAACTTGTGCGGATCGATCACAAATTTCTTCGGCACACCCGCATCGAACTCGCCGTATCCACGCGGTGCATCATCCAGGCTGATCACCTGCACGCCGACGATCTCGGCAATGTTGATACGGTCCCACATGATCGCCTGCATCAGCTGGCGGTTGTACTTCATCACCGGCGTCTGCCCGGTGTGGAAGCTGTGGGATTTGGCCCAGCCCAGGCCGAAGCGAATGCTCAGGCTGCCCATTTTCGCGGCGGCGTCGACGGCGCCCGGGTCTTCGGTCACGTAGAGGCCGGGGATACCGATCTTGCCCGCCACGCGCACCACGCCCATCAGCGAGTTGAGCACGGTGGCCGGGGCCTCCGCCTTGGCGCCTTCATGGCCGTGGCCACGGGCTTCGAAGCCTACGGCGTCGACGGCGCAGTCCACTTCCGGCTCGCCCAGCAGCGCGGCGATCTGTTCGTGCAGCGGGGTGTCCTTGGACAGGTCGGCAATCTCAAACCCCTGGGCCTTGGCGTGGGCCAGGCGGATCGGGTTGACGTCACCGATGATCACCACCGCCGCGCCCAGCAGGCGTGCCGAGGCCGCTGCAGCCAGGCCGACCGGGCCAGCGCCGGCGATGTAGACGGTGCTGCCAGGGCCGACACCGGCCGTCACGGCGCCGTGGTAACCGGTAGGCAGGATGTCGGAGAGGCAGGTCAGGTCGCGGATTTTCTCCATGGCCTTGTCGCGGTCCGGCAGTTTCAGCAGGTTGAAATCGGCGTACGGCACCAGCACGTACTCGGCCTGGCCGCCGGTCCAGTCGCCCATGTCGACATAGCCATAGGCGCCCCCCGCACGTGCCGGGTTGACGGTCAGGCAGACGCCGGTGTGTTGCTCCTTGCAGGAACGGCAGCGGCCGCACGCCACGTTGAAGGGGACGGAGACCAGGTCACCGATCTTGAGGTTTTCGACGTCGCTGCCCTTCTCGATCACTTCGCCGGTGATCTCGTGACCGAGTACCAGGCCGGTCTGGGCGGTGGTGCGACCGCGCACCATGTGTTGGTCGGAGCCGCAGATGTTGGTGGAGACCACGCGCAGGATGACGCCGTGCTCGATCTTCCTGCCACGGGGGTCCTGCATTTTGGGATAGTCGATTTTCTGTACTTCGACCTTGCCGTTGCCGAGATACACGACACCACGATTACCAGACATGCTTTCACCTCGCTGTTGTTTTTATGGAACCGCGTTGCCCAGGCAGGCAGCGCGTTTAAGTGCTCGGGTACAGATGCTGTTTTTTTGCGTTGTTGCTGATGGCCCTTTCGCGAGCAAGCCCGCTCCCACATTCGACCGGGTTCCACCTTTGGAATGCGGTCGAATGTGGGAGCGGGCTTGCTCGCGAAGGCGTCCATCAAAGCACCACCGTGCGATTGGCATTCAAGAACACCCGCCGCTCAATGTGATACCCCACTGCCCGGGCCAATGTCAGCCCTTCGATATCGCGCCCCTTGGCAATCAAATCCTCCGGATAGTGGCTGTGATCCACCACCTCCACGCCCTGGGCGATGATCGGACCTTCATCCAGGTCGTTGTTGATGTAATGCGCCGTGGCGCCGACCAATTTCACGCCCTTGTTGTAGGCCTGGTGATAGGGCTTGGCGCCCTTGAATCCCGGCAGCAACGAGTGGTGGATATTGATCGCCTTGCCATCCAGCTTGCGGCACAGCTCCGGCGACAGCACTTGCATGTAGCGCGCAAGGATCACCAGCTCTGCCCCCGTGTCTTCCACCACTTGCCACACCTGCCGCTCCTGGGACGGTTTGTCATTGGGGTCGAGGGGGAAATGGTAGTAGGGAATCTGGTGCCAGTCGGCCAAAGGCTTGAGATCGGGGTGATTGGAGACCACCGCGACCACATCCATCGACAGCTGGCCGATGCGCTGGCGGTACAGCAGGTCATTCAGGCAGTGATCGGCCTTGGAGACCATGATCACCACTTTTGGCCGGTAGTTCGGCGCCGTCAGCTCGAAGATCATGCCAAAGGCTTCACCGCGCGTGGCCAGGCCATCGCGGAAAGCCTGCTCGTCAAAGCCGTCGGGCTGGCGGAATTCCACGCGGATAAAAAATCGGCCCGAGAGGCGGTCATCGAACGAATGGTGCTCGGTGACGTAGCACCCCTGCTCGAACAGATAGCGAGTGACCGCGTCCACCGTGCCGAGCACGCTGGGGCAGTCGGCGGTCAAAATCCATGTATCGGGTGCGCGGCTCATAGTGCATGACTCCTTGATCGTTCCCACGTTCTGCGTGGGCATGCCGCCATGGACGCTCTGCGTCCGCTCTTGGGACGCAGGGCGCCCCGGGATGCATTCCCACGCGGAGCGCGGGAACGATCATGTCAGGCTTGAACGTTGAGGCCGAATTCGGCCGAGGCATCCTGCAGCCACAACCACCAGTAGTCCGAGAAGCTGCGACGAATCACCAGCTCCCAGGTGTCTTCAGCGGTATGGCGGATAACCAGTTGCGACTTGGCGAACACCGTGCCCACCGCCTTGCCCACCGGGAAATTGTTGGGGTGTACGTCGTAGCTGGTGGACTTCATCAGCACGTCGCGCACATTCGGGCCGCTGAGCTCGAGGATCTGCTGGCCGCCGCTGACGTTGACGATCTGGATATGCAGCTCGCCCAGCGCCTCGCGCAAACTTTTCTCGGCGGCGAACTCTTCACCGCTCGGCACGACCAGTAGCCACTCATCCGGACCGAGCCATTGCAGGCTGGTTTCGCCGTTGACGATCACTTGCAGGGCGCCAGGCAACTCGATGCCCAGGGCCTTGTGCACGCCGGCGGCGAAGGCGGCATCGTGGCCATCGCCACGGATGGTCAGGTGGCCGAGGAGTTTCTTTTCACGCACGGTCACGCCGGCATTCTTGCGGCCCTTGCCGACCAAGCTGGCGAGGTCGGCATGGTGCAGCGACGACTCGGCCTTGGCGCCGGTGGTGGGGCGTTGTTGGTAAACATTGGCTGCTGTCATAAAGCACCTGTGTTGAATTTGATCGTTCCCACGCTCTGCGTGGGAATGCCGCCATGGACGCTCTGCGTCCGCTCTTTGGGCGCAGAGCGCCCCGGGATGCATTCCCACGCGGAGCGTGGGAACGATCAGGTGTCAGATGTTCTGGCGCTCGCCTTTCGGGTCAAAGAACACCGAAGACACAATCTCCGCCTCGATCACGCTGCCGTCGGCCTGCGGCGAAAACACCCGCTCGCCGATGCGCTTCAAGCCGCCCTTCACCACCGCCATCGCAAACGAATAACCCAGCGAGTTGTGCGCATAACTTGAGGTGACGTGGCCAACCATCTTCATCGGGATCGTCTGCTTCGGATCGAACACCAGTTGCGCACCTTCCGGCAGCCACACGTTCGGATCGATCGGCTTCAAGCCCACCAGTTGCTTGCGCTCTTCGCGCACGCAGTCTTCACGGTTCATCCCGCGCCAGCCGATCCACGAGAACGGCTTGGTGCGACCGACACACCAACCCATGTTCAGGTCGTCCGGGGTCATCGAGCCGTCGGTATCCTGGCCGACGATGATGAAGCCCTTCTCGGCCCGCAGCACGTGCATGGTCTCGGTGCCGTAGGGCGTGAGGTTGTACTTTTTGCCGGCCTCGACGATTTTCTCCAGCACACCCATCGCATAGTCGGCCTGCACGTTGACTTCGTACGACAGCTCACCGGTAAACGAGATGCGGAACACCCGCGCCGGCACACCGCCGACCAGGCCTTCCTTCCAGGTCATGAACGGGAAGCCGTCCTTGTCCAGGTCGATGTCGGTCACCTCACTCAACAGCTTGCGGCTGTTGGGACCAGACAGGGTCATGGTCGCCCAGTGGTCGGTGACCGAAGTGAAGTAAACCTTGAGGTCTGGCCACTCGGTCTGCTGGTAGATTTCCAGCCACTGCAGCACGCGCGCGGCGCCGCCGGTGGTGGTGGTCATCAGGAAGTGGTTGTCGGCGAGGCAGGCGGTGACGCCGTCGTCGAAGACCATGCCGTCTTCCTTGCACATCAGGCCGTAGCGCGCCTTGCCCACATCGAGCTTGGTCCACGCGTTGGTGTAAATGCGGTTGAGGAACTCACGCGCGTCCGGGCCCTGGATGTCGATCTTGCCGAGGGTGGATGCATCGAGCAGGCCGACACTGTCGCGCACGGCCAGGCACTCGCGCTTCACGGCGGCGTGCAGGTCTTCACCGTTACGCGGGAAGTACCACGGGCGTTTCCACTGGCCGACGTCTTCAAACTCGGCGCCGTTTTTCACGTGCCAGGCCTGCAACGCGGTGTAGCGCACCGGCTCGAAGATGTGCCCACAGTGGCGGCCCGCGACGGCGCCGAAGGTCACCGGCGTGTAGTTGGGACGGAACATGGTGGTGCCCATCTGCGGGATGGTCACGTTCAGCGAACGGGCGGCGATGGCCAGGCCATTGACGTTGCCCAGCTTGCCCTGGTCGGTGCCGAAGCCCAGCGCGGTGTAGCGCTTGACGTGCTCGACCGACTCGAAACCTTCGCGGGTCGCGAGTTCGATGGCGGCGGCGGTGACGTCATTCTGCAAATCCACAAACTGCTTGGGCGCCCGCGCGGTAGCTTTCTCATGGGGCACCTGGAACAACGCCAGTGTCGGCTCTTCCAGACGGATCAAGGCTTTCGGCAAGGTGCCTTCCACCGGCGCGAAACCGGCGTCGCTGGCCGCGCGCACGCCGCCTTCAAAACCATCCGCCAGGGAATCGCCGAGGCTGTAGACGCCGTTGATACCACCGACGCACACGCGCTTCTGCGGCGCTTCGCCCGGGACGAAGCCGAGGATGTCTTCACGCCAGGTCGGCTTGCCGCCCAGGTGCGAAGCCAGGTGGACCACCGGGCTGTAGCCGCCGGAGCTGGCGACCAGGTCGCAGTCCAGCCACTCGCCGGGGCTGGTGACTTTATGCGCCTTGACGTCGATGGCCGCCACGCGGGCGCCGGTCACGTGCTTGCTGCCACGGGCCTCGATCACGGCGCTGCCGGTGAGGATGCGAATGCCTTTGGCGCGGGCCTCTTCCACCAGCGCGCCGCGTGGGTTGTGACGCGCATCGGCCACGGCGACCACTTGCAGGCCAGCGTCGAACCAGTCCAGCGCCACGCGATAGGCGTGATCGTTGTTGGTCGACAGCACCAGCTTCTTGCCCGGTGCCACGCCGTAGCGGCGCACGTAAGTCGAGACCGCACCGGCGAGCATGTTGCCCGGCACGTCGTTGTTGCCGTACACCAGCGGGCGCTCGCACGCGCCGGTCGCCAGCACCACGCGCTTGGCACGCACACGGTGGATACGCTGGCGCACCTGGCCGATCGGCGCACGGTCGCCGAGGTGATCGGTAAGGCGCTCGTGAATGGTCAGGAAGTTATGGTCGTGGTAGCCGTTGACGGTCGCGCGAGGCAGCAGCACCACGTCCGGCAGGGCTTTCAACTCGGCGATGACGCTGGCAACCCACTCGGTGGCCGGCTTGCCGTCGAGGCTTTCGCGCGAATCCAGCAACGAGCCGCCGAACTCTTCCTGCTCGTCGGCGATGATCACGCGGGCACCGCTGCGCGCGGCGGCCAGTGCAGCGGCCAAACCGGCAGGGCCGGCGCCGACAATCAGCACGTCGCAGTGACGGTTCATGTTGTCGTAGGTGTCCGGATCATTCTCGGTCGGCGAGCGGCCCAGGCCGGCAGCCTTGCGGATGTACTTCTCGTACGTCATCCAGAACGACTGCGGGTACATGAAGGTTTTGTAGTAGAAACCCGGCGGCATCAGCTTGCCGCCGACTTTGCCGAGAATACCCATCATGTCGTTGTTGACGCTCGGCCAGCCGTTGGTGCTGGTGGCGACAAGGCCTTGGTACAGCGCCTGTTGGGTAGCGCGCACGTTGGGAATCTGGGTGGCTTCGGTGGCGCCGATCTGCAGCACCGCGTTCGGCTCTTCGGCACCGGCGGCAAAGATCCCGCGCGGGCGGGAATACTTGAAGCTGCGACCGATGATGTCGACGCCGTTGGCCAGCAGGGCTGCGGCCAGGGTGTCGCCTTCAAAGCCTTTGTAGCTCTGGCCATTGAAGCTGAAGCTCAGCACTTTGTTCCGGTCGATCCGGCCACCGTTGGACAGGCGATTGATCTGGCTCATACCTTCTCTCCAGAAGCCTTGGCGGTGAATTGCGGCTTGGTGCCTATCTTGTAGGTTTCAAGAATTTCGTAGGTCACGGTGTCGCGGGTGGCGTTGAAATACTGGCGGCACCCGGCGGCGTGGATCCACAGCTCGTGGTGCAGGCCACGCGGGTTATCGCGAAAGAACATGTAGTCGCCCCACTCTTCGTCGGTGCAGGCGTTCGGGTCCAGCGGGCGCGGGATATGTGCCTGGCCGGACGCGTGGAATTCCTCTTCGGAGCGCAGCTCAAAGCAGTGAGGACAGAAGATATGCAACATAGGGAATTTCTCCTGTTAGTGAGCGACGGCTGCAGCGCCGTGTTCATCGATCAACGCACCGTTGTGGAAACGGTCGATGGAGAAAGGCGCTGCCAGCGGGTGCATTTCACCCTTGGCGAGGCTGGCGGCAAACACGTTGCCTGAGCCCGGCGTGGCCTTGAAGCCACCGGTGCCCCAACCGCAGTTGAAGAACATGTTCGGGACCGGGGTCTTGGAGATGATCGGGCAGGCGTCCGGCGTGGTGTCGACGATGCCGCCCCATTGGCGGTTCATGCGCACGCGCGACAGCACCGGGAACATCTCGACGATGGCCTGGATGGTGTGTTCGATCACCGGGTAAGAGCCGCGCTGGCCGTAGCCGTTGTAGCCGTCGATCCCCGCGCCGATCACCAGGTCGCCCTTGTCGGACTGGCTGATGTAGCCGTGCACGGCGTTGGACATGATCACGCTGTCGATGATCGGCTTGATCGGCTCCGACACCAGCGCTTGCAACGGGTGGGATTCGATCGGCAGGCGAAAGCCCGCGAGCGAAGCCATGTGCCCGGAATTACCGGCGGTGACCACGCCGACGCGCTTGGCGCCGATGAAGCCCTTGTTGGTTTCCACGCCGATGCACACGCCGTTTTCCTTGCGGAAACCGATCACTTCGGTCTGCTGGATCAAGTCCACGCCGAGTGCATCAGCGGCGCGGGCAAAGCCCCAGGCCACGGCATCGTGACGGGCCACACCGCCGCGCCGTTGCACGGTGGCGCCCATTACCGGGTAGCGGGTATTTTTCGAGCAGTCGAGGTACGGGATCTCATCGGCCACTTGCTTGGCGTTGAGCAGTTCGCCGTCCACGCCGTTGAGGCGGTTGGCACTCACGCGGCGCTCGGAATCTCGGATGTCCTGCAGGGTGTGACACAGGTTGTAGACGCCACGCTGGGAGAACATCACGTTGTAGTTCAGGTCCTGGGACAAACCTTCCCAGAGCTTCATCGCGTGTTCGTAGAGGTGCGCCGACTCGTCCCACAGGTAGTTGGAACGCACGATGGTGGTGTTGCGCGCGGTGTTACCGCCGCCCAGCCAGCCTTTCTCGACCACGGCCACGTTGGTGATCCCGTGTTCCTTGGCCAGGTAGTAGGCGGTCGCCAGACCATGCCCGCCACCGCCGACGATGACCACGTCGTAGACCTTTTTAGGGGTCGGCGTGCGCCACATCTTCTGCCAGTTTTCGTGGTGGCTGAGTGAGTGCTTGAAGAGGCCGAAGCCCGAGTAGCGTTGCATAGTCATTACTCCAAAACCGCGCTCAGCGATAAACCGGGAAATCAGCGCACAGGGCAGACACGTGCTTGGCCACGTTGGCCTCGACGTCGGCGTCGCCGAGGTTGTCGAGGATGTCGCAGATCCAGCCGGCCAGTTCGATGCACTGCGGCACTTTGAAACCACGCGTGGTCACCGCCGGGGTGCCGATACGCAGGCCCGAGGTCACGAACGGCGACTGCGGGTCATTCGGCACGGCGTTCTTGTTGACGGTGATGTGGGCGCGACCGAGGGCGGCATCCGCCTCTTTGCCGGTGAGGCCCTGGCGGATCAGGCTGACCAGGAACAAGTGGTTGTCAGTGCCGCCGGACACCACATCGTAGCCCCGCTTGATAAACACCTCGGCCATGGCCTGGGCGTTGTCGATGACCTGTTGCTGGTAGGCCTTGAAGCCGGGCTCCAGCGCTTCCTTGAAGCACACGGCCTTGCCGGCGATCACGTGCATCAGCGGGCCGCCCTGGGCGCCGGGGAATACCGCGGAGTTGAGTTTTTTCTCAATCTCTTCGTTGGACTTGGCCAGGATCAAACCGCCGCGCGGGCCGCGCAGGGTCTTGTGGGTGGTGGTGGTGACCACATCAGCGTACGGCAGCGGGTTCGGGTACAGGCCAGCGGCAACCAGGCCGGCGACGTGGGCCATGTCGACGAACAGCAGCGCCCCGACCTTGTCGGCAATCTGGCGAAAACGGGGGAAATCCAGGGTCTTGGAGTACGCGGAGAAACCGGCGACGACCATCTTCGGCTTGTGCTCCACCGCCAGGCGCTCGACTTCGTCGTAGTCGATCAGGCCGGTGTCGGTGTTGATGCCGTATTGCACCGCGTTGTACAGCTTGCCCGAGGACGACACCTTGGCGCCGTGGGTCAGGTGACCACCGTGGGCCAGGCTCATGCCGAGGATGGTGTCACCGGCGTTCAGCAGCGCCAGGTACACCGCGCTGTTGGCGGACGAGCCGGAGTGCGGCTGCACGTTGGCGTAATCGGCGCCGAACAGTTGCTTGGCGCGTTCGATCGCCAGGACCTCGACCTTGTCCACGTGCTCGCAGCCGCCGTAGTAGCGCTTGCCCGGGTAGCCTTCGGCGTATTTGTTGGTGAGGCCGCTGCCCTGGGCTTCCATCACGCGTTTGCTGGTGTAGTTCTCCGACGCGATCAGCTCGATATGATCTTCCTGGCGCTGCTCCTCGGCATTCATGGCCGCCAGCAGTGCGTCGTCATATCCCTGGATCTGGTCTTTTTTGCTGAACATCGCGTCTCTCCCAGCCTTTCGTATTGTTGAGGCCCTCGCAGGGCCCTTTGATGCGATGGTAGGGCTGGCGCCCGCAGGTCAAATGCCTACGGACGCCACGCAAAGGTGCGTTTACGACATTAGATGAGCGACACGAAACAAATGTGGGAGCGGGCTTGCTCGCTCCCACAGGGGGTTAGGCGATGATCTGGCGGACGAGTAACAGCAGCAGGAAATGCAGGGGATAGAGGACATAAGCCCAACGCCGCATGGCCGGTGGCGAGACGTTTTTGGCACGTCGCAACAGAAACAGACCAGCCAATGGCGCAATCAGGCATGTTGCCAATCCCATTAACGCCACCAGCGTGCCGCTGCTGAGCAGGATCTCCCATTGATTGGCAGCCACGCATACCAGGCCTGGCAATATGCTGAAATACCATGTCCGGCGGAACACCACGAGCATCGCCAGCGGCAGCACGACGCCAAAGAAACCGAACATGAGTTGGGTCGAAAATACGCCGGCGACAACTAACGCAATCAGCGCCAATCCTCGATCAACCAGCGCCTTCTGCTGCCATCCTCGGGCAACCAGCAGACCCAACGCAAGGGTCGGCAGCACGTTCAACGTATCGGCATCGTCGATAAACAGACGGTACGGCACTTCACTGATCACGCTGAACAGCAGCAACCAACCCAGGTAGCGCCATTGGCCCGTCACCGGCGCGCCCTTGACCCGATGCAAATTCGCCGCAATCGCCAGGCAAAACCACGGGAACGCCAGGCGTCCCGGTACGTACAACCCATCCAGGCTCAGCCCGACATAACGCAGGTGATCAAGCACCATGCACAGCAGCGCCAGCCACTTGAGCAGGTCCAGGGCGCCATCACGGACGCGTCTGACAGGAATCGTTTCAGTGCCGTGCATAATTCCCCAGTGACTTTGCATTTACAGTGCGTGCGCACGCCCGACAATCTTGGTTACAGTGCGCACCAACATCGACCACAGGAATGGGCCATGACCGACAAGAGCCAACAATTCGCCAGCGACAACTATTCGGGCATCTGCCCGGAAGCCTGGGCCGCCATGGAACAAGCCAACCAGGGCCATCAACGCGCCTACGGCGATGATGAATGGACCCATCGCGCCGCCGACGGTTTCCGCAATCTGTTTGAAACCGACTGCGAAGTGTTCTTCGCCTTCAACGGAACTGCAGCCAACTCGCTGGCGCTGTCCTCGTTGTGCCAGAGCTACCATAGCGTGATTTGCTCGGAAACCGCCCACGTCGAAACCGACGAATGCGGCGCGCCGGAGTTTTTCTCCAACGGCTCCAAGCTGCTCACCGCGCGCACCGAAAACGGCAAGCTGACCCCGGAATCGATCCGTGAGATCGCCCTCAAGCGCCAGGACATCCACTACCCGAAACCGCGCGTGGTCACCCTGACCCAAGCCACCGAAGTCGGCAGCGTGTACACCCCGGAAGAAATCCGCGCGATCAGCGTTACCTGCAAGGAGCTGGGCCTGAACCTGCACATGGACGGCGCACGCTTCTCCAACGCCTGCGCGTTCCTCGGCTGCTCGCCGGCCGACCTGACCTGGAAAGCCGGGGTCGACGTGCTGTGCTTTGGCGGGACCAAGAACGGCATGGCGGTGGGCGAAGCGATCCTGTTCTTCAACCACAAACTGGCCGAAGACTTCGACTACCGCTGCAAACAGGCCGGCCAGCTGGCGTCGAAAATGCGCTTCCTCTCCGCGCCGTGGGTGGGCCTGCTGGAAAACGACGCCTGGCTCAAACACGCACGCCATGCCAACCACTGCGCGCAGCTGCTGAGCAGCCTGGTGGCAGACATTCCGGGTGTGGAATTGATGTTCCCGGTACAGGCCAACGGCGTGTTCCTGCAACTCTCGGAACCGGCCATCACCGCACTCACGGCCAAGGGCTGGCGCTTCTACACCTTCATCGGCAAAGGCGGTGCGCGCTTCATGTGTGCGTGGGATACCGAAGAAGAGCGCGTAAGAGAATTGGCTGCGGATATTCGGGAAGTGATGAACGCTTAACGTAGGAAAAAGGCCAGCGAATACTGGCCGAATGCCGAGACTGTTTTTTGATATTTCTGACAGCAGCGAACCCGCTTTTCGTTGACTAGCCTCTTGGAACCCGGAAGGAAAAGGCCGCTGCAGCGACCTCCTTTCGGGTATCACCGCCTGCCGAACAATCGGCCGGATATGGAACTCCAGCAGAGGACTACACCATGGAATATCAAAACAACACTAACAACCTGCAAGGCGACGGGACCATCAGCACCACCGTCATTGATTGGGATGAGTTTCGCAAATACGCAAAAGTCGGTGACACCATCCGCGAACCATCCAGGACCTTGCGGATCTACGACAAAGTCTACGAATTGACAGCATCAGGCCAGCACTTCGTCGTGCATATCTATGCCCAGTAACCTCTAACTGATCGTTCCCACGCTCTGCGTGGGAATGCTGCCCGTGACGCTCCGCGTCCAGGCCACAGCACGATTCAAGGATGAATTGATGGCCAGAAGTCGTTACACCATTACCGAACCTGAAAAGCCACACTTCCTGACTTTCACCGTCATGGAATGGCTACCGCTATTTACCCGCGACTACCTCGTCGGCCATCTATTGAGCTGCTGGCGCTATCAACAAACCCACGAACATCTCAATCTCTACGGCTACGTAGTCCTCGAAAACCATCTGCACTGCATCGCTCAGGCGTCGGATCTTGGAAGGTGCGTCGCTCAATTCAAATCGTTCACAGCCCGAACTATTATCGACGACTTGCATAGCCGAGGAGCTGAACGAGTGTTGCAGCGCCTGCGCTTCAGCAAACGAGCCCACAAGGCAGATCGGGCTTATCAGCTATGGCAGGAGGGCTCACACGCCGAACTGGTGTACAGCGAATCAGTGATGCGCCAAAAACTTGATTACATTCACCACAACCCGGTAAAGCGCGGCTATGTGGACTTGGCGGAACACTGGCGATATTCCAGTGCCCGCAACTATGCAGGACAAGAAGGTTTGATCGAGATTCAGCGCTGGACCTGATCATTCCCACGCTCTGCGTGGGAATGCAGCCCGTGATGCTCGGCGTCATACAGCGGGACGCGGAGCGTCCAAGGAGGCGTTCCCACGCGGAGCGTGGGAACGATCAGGATGAGGGTCAGAACTCGATGCGCACATCACCCTTGGGCACACTGCAGCACGACAGGATGTAGCCCTCGGCTTCGTCTTCCTCGGTGATCCCGCCGTTGTGGTCCATCTCGACCTCCCCGCCCAGCTTCATCACTTTGCATGTTCCGCAGATGCCCATGCCGCAGGCCTTGGGGATCAACAGCCCAAGCTTGGCCGCCGCTGCGTGGACGGTTTCGCCAGGCGCCACGCGAATGCTCTTGCCCGAGGCAATGAACTCCACCTGGTGCAGGTCCGCCAGGTCGATTTCCGGTGCCTCGGCCGCTTGTTCGGCTTGCTCCACCGCATCGGCGCGCGCTTCCGGCGGCGTCGCGCCGAAGGATTCCTCGTGGTAGCGCGCCATGTCGAAACCGGCAGCTTCCAGCAGGCGCTTCACTGCGTTCATATAAGGCGTGGGGCCGCAGCAGAATACTTCGCGCTCCAGGAAGTCGGGCACCATCAGCTCGAGCATCTTGTGGTTCAAGTAGCCGCGATAACCGGCCCAGGGTTCGCCCAGCCCGTGTTTCTCGCAGATCAGGTGCAGGCTGAAGTTGTCGATCCGCGACGCCATGTGTTCCAGCTCGCGGTGGTAGATGATGTCCTTGGGCGAACGGGCGCTGTGGATAAACGTCATGTCGACGTTGGCGTTGGTGTCGTAGAACCAGCGCGCCATGGACATCACCGGGGTAATCCCCACGCCACCGCTGAGGTACAGCACTTTCGGGCTCGGGAAGTCGATGGCATTGAACAACCCCACCGGACCGTGCACCGCCAGTTCCTGGCCTTCATGCAGGGTGTCGTGCAGCCAGTTGGACACACGCCCACCCGGCACGCGCTTGATGGTCACCGAGAAGCTGTAAGGCACCGACGGTGAACTGGAAATGGTGTAGGAGCGCATGATCGGCTGGCCGTCGATTTCCAGCTCCAGGGTCACGAACTGGCCCGGCTTGAAAAAGAACAGGATCGGCTGGTCGGCCATGAAGCAGAAGGTGCGCACGTCCCAGGTTTCCTGGATGACTTTGACGCAACGGACGATGTGTCGACCATTGGCCCAGGTCTGGGTGGTGACCGGATTCAGGAAGCTGTTGGACATGCTGTTCTCCGTAGCCGTGTGTCGGCCTGATGGTGGCGATTCTGCGTAACGCGAGAACCACCCATTTACCTATCTGCGACATTCACATACTTATCGCGACCAGCCCCCATACCACGGGGGTTGCGCGTCGGGATCAGAGTGGGCCATGTCGCTCATGGATAAGGTTCGGGGCATCGGCGGCCCCACACTCGCTCCCAACAACGACGCTTTCTTTACGCCTTGCACAGCAACAACCGTAGCCACTTATCCCGGCCACACAGAATGGCCATGAGGACACACACGATGGACGTCACCGCAACCCTGAGCTTGGGCGATCCGCTGGAACCCGCACGCAAGGCCACCGCGCAAATGCTGCAAGAGCGCGAGCGCACCTTCTCGCTGCCGCAGCCGTTCTACTCTGACGAGCGGCTGTTCGATATCGACATGCAGGAGATCTTCCAGAAAGAATGGTTGATCGCCGGCATGACCTGCGAAATCCCTACCAAGGGCAACTACCTGACCCTGCAAGTGGGCAAGAACCCGATCATCGTGATCCGTGGCGCCGAAGGCGTCGTGCATGCGTTCCATAACGTGTGCCGCCACCGGGGCTCGCGCCTGTGCACCAGCGATAAGGGCAAGGTCGCCAAACTGGTGTGCCACTACCACCAATGGACCTACGAGCTGGACGGCCGCCTGCTGTTCGCCGGCACCGAGATGGGCGCCGACTTCGATATGAAGCAGTACGGCCTCAAGCCAGTGAACGTGAAGACCGCCGGCGGCTACATCTTCATCAGCCTGGCCGAGAATCCGCCAGCCATCGATGACTTCCTGTCGACACTCAATCACTACATGGAACCGTACGACATGGAGAACACCAAGGTGGCGGTGCAAACCACCTTGATGGAAAAAGCCAACTGGAAACTGGTGCTGGAAAACAACCGCGAGTGCTACCACTGCAATGCGTCGCACCCGGAGCTGTTGAAAACCCTGCTGGAATGGGACGACGTCACCGACCCGCGCGCCGACCAGGCCTTCAAGGACCACGTCGCCGCCTCGGCCGCCGCCTGGGATGCCGAGAAAATCCCTTACGCCCACGCCAGCTTCGGCCTGCGCAACCGTATCGTGCGCATGCCTTTGCTCAAGGGCACCGTGTCGATGACCCTGGACGGCAAGCAGGGCTGCGCCAAGCTCATGGGCCGCATCAAGAACCCCGACCTGGGCTCGATGCGCATCCTTCACTTGCCGCACTCGTGGAACCACTGCATGGGCGACCACATCATCGTGTTCACCGTGTGGCCGATCAGCGCCCAGGAAACCATGGTCACCACCAAGTGGATCGTGCACAAGGACGCCGTCGAAGGCGTGGACTACGACGTGGAGCGCATGCGCCAGGTGTGGGACGCCACCAACGACCAGGACCGGCGCCTGGCCGAAGAGAACCAGCGCGGCATCAACTCCACGGCCTACCAGCCAGGACCGTACTCGAAGACCTATGAATTTGGCGTGGTGAACTTCGTGGACTGGTACAGCGAGCGCATGCTCAACAACCTGGGGGCGGCGCCCGCGCCTTACCTCAAGGGCGTTGCGGTTCACGAGTAACTGACACACCACAGATAAAAATGTGGGAGCGGGCTTGCTCGCGAAAGGGGTGGATCAGCCAGTAAATTGTACGACTGGCACACCGCTTTCGCGGGCAAGCCCGCTCCCACTTTTAGTCCCTCGCAGTGATCAATAATTGATCACTCCCCCTACACCCCTTTACCACTGTGCCCTCCAGCCTTTACCCAACAACTTATCCACAAAGCCACCCACAGCAATTGTGGGCAACTGCGCAACCCGCCCAAAATTAACTGAAGAAAATCCGTGACTTATTCAAGCTCACGGTTCTCGAGACACATTGATCACTTATTGACCAATCCTTTGCAAGCCACATAATCCGTGGTCTGCAGCGGTACGCAAACACCTTATCCACAAAAGCACCAACAGACTTTGTGGGCAACTTTGCCAGCGCTGTGGAAAACCGCTTCAAACCTTCATAAACCGGGGTATCCAGGCTCACACAGCCGGTAATACAGCCTAATTGATCATATTTCGATCAACCACCTGAAAGCCCCTGTTTATATGGCCTGCAGCCGATAGCGAACATCTTATCCACAGAAGCGCCAACAGACTTTGGGGGAAAGTCTGTGGACAGAGAGGCGCTGAATAAGAGAAAAACCCAAGGAAAAACCGTCAGTTAGGCTGGTTGTTTTTCATACAGAGGGCTACAGGGCTTGATTTGCAGGGGGTGTGGACAACCGCGAACAGGTTATCCACAGGTGGATCAACAGGGATTGTGGGTAATCCTCCAGGCGCGCCGCAAAAACACCGGCCCAGCCGGCTTTTCTGTGGGAGCGGGCTTGCCCGCGATGCAGGCGACCCGGTCCAGGGCAAGACCGCGATGAGGCCATCGCAGGCAAGCCAGCTCCCACACAGGCCTCGTACCCCCCTTGGATCAGCGCACGACGCCTTCTTCGATGAGCAGCTTGAGAATGGCCTGGGCGCCCTCTTCGGCGCTCACGCCCTTGAGCACTTGCCCGCCGCCGCCGCTGGCCTTGGCCGTGGCCGCCTTCATGCGGTCGGCGCCACTCTTGGCCTTGATCACCTTGAGGCGCTTGGGCCGTGGCTTGGCCGGCTGCAACAGCGCGCCGGTGAATAACTCGTCCTGCTCGACCTCAACCTCATGGGCCGCCAGCTCGCCGCGTTGCGCGGGGCCATAGGCGCTTTGTCGTGGCTTGGGCGCGGCGTTATCCACAGTCGCCAGGAACGGCAGGCGTACCTTCAGGCGGCGCCGCTGGCCACGGGGCAAGGCTTGCAGCACGTGGGCCACGCCGCCATCAATGGACTCCACCTGCGCCAGGCCGACAATCAGCGGCCAGCCCAATTGCTCGGCCAGCAGGAACGGCAACATTCCCGAGCCTTCGCCGGTTTCGGCCTGGCTGCCGGTGAGCACCAGCTGGGCGCCGGCCTCGCGCAAATAATCACTGAGCACCGGCAAGGCATCAGCGCCGGCCGGTTGTTCGAGCACGTGCAGCTGTGGCAACCCCATGCCCAGGTAGCTGCGCAAGGTCGGCTCGTGGATATCGCCGGCGTGCAGCACCTGCAATTTGTCCCCCGCCATCTGCAGGCCCAACTCGACCGCGCGCGCGTCCTGTTCGGCGCGACGTGGGCGGCCGGAGGTCGGGTGGGCGCCAATGGACACCAGGCTGATTACATTCGTGGTCATGGCCATATCCTTAAGCCGCATCGCGCTTGGCGCCGTTGCGGTATGTCTGCACCGCATCGATCAAGGCTTGCAGAATCGCGGCGCTTTCGCCGATTACCGACAGGTCGGCACGCTTGATCATGTCGCAGCCGGCGTCGAGGTTGATCGCCACCACCTTGTCGCAGGCACCGATACCTTGCAGGTGTTGGATCGCCCCGGAAATCCCCACGGCCACGTACACCCGCGCCGTCACCCAGGTGCCACTGGCGCCGACCTGGCGATCGCGGGCCATAAAGCCATCGTCCACCGCCACGCGCGATGCGCCTTCGGTGGCGCCCAATGCAGCGGCGGTCTGGTGGAAGAGCGCCCAGTCCTTCACGCCATTGCCGCCAGAGAAAATGAATTCGGCCTCGGCCATCGGAATCGCTGCCGGGTCCACCGCCACCGCGCCGAGGTCTTCGATGCGCGGCAGGCTGCGCGCCAGGCTTGTGGATAACTCCACGGGCAACACTTCGTGGCGGGTCTCGCTGACCGGCTCGGCGCACTCGGCGGCGGCCAGGATCAGGCGCGGCAGCGGTCGCGCCAAGTCCTCCTGGCCCGCCCCGGCGCGGCCGATGCACTCCTGGCCCTTGATCTGCCACACCCGCGTGGCCGGGCGTTCCTTGAGGCTGGCGGCAAAACGCCGACCCAACTCACCGCCACCGCTGCGACTGTCGGGCAGCAACCAATGGCGCGGGTTGAACTGGTTATCCACAGCACGCAGGCCCTGCACGCGTTGTTCCGGTGCATAACCGTCGAATTCGTGGCCGTCGAGCACGAGCAGGCGATCCACCCCGGCCGTGGCAAAGGCGCTTTCCTTGTGCTCGCCAAACACCACCGCCAGCACCGCGCCGTCACTGCCGGCAAGTTGCCGCGCGAGGCCGAGCAGGTCGCGGTCGTGGCTGCTCAGGCGGCCGCCGACCATGTCCGGCACCACGTTGATGTAGAACGCCGGCGCAGGCACCTGGTGCAGCGGCAACTGCACCTGCACCGCCGCCGTACGCTTGGCCGCGCCGCCCTGCTGGGCGCCGCTGCGGTCGATGCGCTTGATGCCGTTGGGGCCGATGAACCCGACACCGTGGACGTTTTTGCGAATCACACCGTTAGGCCCCATCCAGCTGTGTTGCGCCGGCTGCATCGCTGCATGCAGCGGGTGCAGGCGGTTGCGGGCGATCCATTCGGCCCGTGGGTCGCGGCGGATAATGTCGCTCATCAGTGCACCTCCGCAGGTTCGCGTTTCAGGGTCTTGGCCGGTGCGGCGTCTTCAAGCAACGCGTCAGCCACCAGTTCGGCGATGTCCTTGATCATCGGGCGCGGTTCGACCACACCTTCCAGCATCGCAGTGCATTGCGGACAGCCCACGGCGACCAGCTCGGCGGCGGTTTCGCGGATGTCCTCCATGCGCATATCGGGGATACGTTGCTTGCCGGGGATGTCGGTGATCGGCGCACCACCGCCGCCGCCGCAGCAGCGTGAACGGAAGCCCGAGCGTTGCATCTCCTTGACCTCGATGCCCAGCGCGCGCAGTACCTGGCGCGGCGCCTCGTATTCGCCGTTGTAGCGCCCCAGGTAGCACGGGTCGTGATAGGTCACGCTGTTGCCCTTGTGCTGGCCCAGGTTCAGCGCGCCGTCGCCGATCAACTCGGCCATGAAGGTGCTGTGGTGCTGCACCACGTAGTCACCGTTAAAGGCGCCGTACTCATTTTTCAGCACATGGAAACTGTGCGGGTCGCAGGTGACGATGCGCTTGAAGCTGTACTTGGCCAGGGTCTGGATATTGCGCGTCGCCAGCAGTTGGAAGGTGGCTTCATCGCCGAGACGGCGGGCCACGTCGCCGCTGTCGCGCTCTTCGAGGCCGAGCACGGCGAAGTCGACCTTGGCGGCCTTGAGCACTTTGACGAAAGCCCGCAGGGTGCGCTGGTTACGCATGTCGAATGCGCCGTCGCCGACCCAGAACAGCACGTCGGCGCGGCCTTTGTCGCTGAGCAGTGGCAGGTTCAAATCCGCCGCCCAGTTCAGGCGTCCGCCCGGAGCAAAGCCGCCGGGGTTGTCGGTGGCGATCAGGTTTTCCAGGACCTCGGCGCCCTTGTTCGGCGTGGCGCCTTTTTCCAGAGTGAGGTGGCGGCGCATGTCGACGATGGCGTCCACGTGCTCGATCATCATCGGGCACTCTTCCACGCAGGCGCGGCAGGTGGTGCAGGACCACAGGGTCTCGGCGTCCACCAGGCCATTGACAATCGGTTGGTGCGGGTTACCGCTGTGTTCGCCGACAGGCTTGCCGGGATAAGGGCTGCCGGCGAACTTGGCATCGGTGCCGCCGGCCAGGCCGACCACCATGTCCTGGATCAGCTTTTTCGGGTTCAGCGGCTGGCCGGCGGCGAATGCCGGGCACGCGGCTTCGCACTTGCCGCACTGCACGCAGGCGTCGAAGCCGAGCAGTTGGTTCCAGGTGAAATCCTTGGGTTTTTCCACCCCCAATGGCGCGGTCTTGTCGCTGAGGTCCAGCGGCTTCAAACCGGTGGAGCGGCCGCCACCGAAGCGCTCGGCCCGGCGGTGCCAGGCCAGGTGCAAGGCGCCCGCGAAGGCGTGTTTCATCGGGCCGCCCCAGGTCATGCCGAAGAACATTTCGGACACGCCCCACAGCACGCCAAGGCTCAGCAGCGCAGCGAGCAACCAGCCGCCGAAGTCCGCCGGCAGGATCCCGGCCACCGGCAACGTCACCAGGAAGAAACTCACCGAAAACGCCATCAGGCTTTTCGGCAGGCGCATCCACGGGCCTTTGGACAGCCGCGCAGGCGGGTTGCGCCGACGCAGGTAGACGAACGTGGCACCGACAAACATCAACACCGAAGCCAGCAGCAAGGCGTAACCCAGGATGCGGTTATGCAGGCCGAACCCATGCACCAGGATCGCCAGCAACGCCGAGAGCACAAATCCCAGGGCGGTGGCGACGTGGGTGTTGGCGATGTATTTGTCACGGGCGACCACGTGGTGCAGGTCGACCATGTAGCGCTTGGGCATGGCCAGCAGGCCGCCCAGCAGGTCGACTTTGGATGCACGGCCACGACGCCACATGTTCACCCGGCGCAGGGCGCCGAGGACGGCGAGGCCTATCGCTGCGAACAAAAGAACAGGAAGCAAGGTGTTCAACATGGTGAAGCTCCCACAGACCACATAGGCCTAATGTGGGAGCGGGCTTGCTCGCGAAGGCGGTGAATCAGCCACCGGATGCATCGACTGACACACCGCTTTCGCGAGCAAGCCCGCTCCCACATTTTTGACCGAGTCCACATTGGTTCGGTGTTGGGTCAGAAATCCTTGCACAGGCGCAGGGCGTCATAGATCGCGGCGTGGGTATTGCGCTGCGCCACACAGTCACCGATGCGGAACAGCAAGTACCCTTCACCCGCCTCGCTCAAACACGGCTGCGGCTTGATCGCGAACAGGGCTTCGATGTCCATCTGGCCCTTGTTGCGCGAGCCGGCTTTCAACCCGTAATAGAGTTCTTCATCCGGGCGCACGCCGTTCTCGACCACCACCTGGTCGACCACCCGCTCCTCTTTGGCGCCGGTGTATTCGTTCTCCAGCACCGCCACCAGCTTGTCGCCTTCGCGGTAGACCTTTTCCAGCATCATGTCGCCGGTCATGATCACTTCCTTGGGGTACATGCTGCGGTAGTAGGTCGGGAACGACGTACCGCCGACGGCCACGCCCGGCTTGATGTCGTCGGTGACGATCTCGACCTGGCTGCCCTTGTCCGCCAGGAAATCCGCCACCGACATGCCGGTGAATTCGCAGATGGTGTCGTACACCAGCACGTTCTTGCCCGGCGCAACCTTGCCGTCGAGCACGTCCCAGCTGCTGACCACCAGGCCTTCGGCTGCGCCCCAGTGTTCGTTCTGTTCCAGGAACGGATGCCCGCCGACGGCCAGCACCACCACATCCGGGCGCAGGTCGAGGATCGCGTCGGCATTCGCCGCCACGCCCAGGCGCAGGTCCACGTTCAGGCGCGCCAACTCCAGCTGGAACCAGCGGGTGATGCCGGCGATCTGGTCGCGTTGCGGGGCTTTGGAAGCGGTGGTGATTTGCCCACCGATAAAGTCTTTCTTCTCGAACAGGGTCACGTCGTGGCCCCGTTCTGCAGCCACCCGTGCGGCTTCCATCCCCGCCGGGCCGGCACCGACCACCACGACTTTGCGTTTGGGCCCGGTGGACTTCTCGATGATGTGCGGCACGCCCATGTACTCACGGGACGTCGCAGCGTTCTGGATGCACAGCACATCCAGGCCCTGGTACTGGCGGTCGATGCAGTAGTTGGCGCCGACGCACTGCTTGATCTGGTCGACCTGGCCCATCTTGATCTTGGCGATCAGGTGCGGGTCGGCGATGTGCGCACGGGTCATGCCGACCATGTCGACGTAGCCGCCTTCCAGAATCCGCGTGGCCTGGTTCGGGTCCTTGATGTTCTGCGCGTGCAGCACCGGGGCCTTGACCACTTCCTTGATACCGGCCGCCAGGTGCAGGAACGGCTCCGGTGGATAACTCATGTTGGGGATCACGTTGGCCAGGGTGTTGTGGGTGTCGCACCCCGAGCCGACCACGCCGATGAAGTCGAGCATGCCGGTGTCGTCGTAATACTTGGCGATCTGCTTCATGTCCTCGTGGGACAGGCCGTCCGGGTGGAATTCATCGCCACACAAACGGATGCCGACGCAGAAATCCGGACCGACTTCCTTGCGCACCGCCTTCAACACTTCCAGGCCGAAGCGCATGCGGTTTTCAAAGCTGCCGCCCCATTCGTCGGTACGCTTGTTGACCCGCGGGCTCCAGAACTGGTCGATCATGTGCTGGTGCACCGCCGACAGTTCCACGCCGTCCAGGCCACCGGCCTTGGCGCGTGCCGCCGCCGTGGCGTAGTTGCCGATCACACGCCAGATTTCTTCCGGCTCGATGGTCTTGCAGGTCGCACGGTGCACCGGCTCGCGGATGCCCGAGGGCGACAGCAGGGTCGGCCAATGCTCGCCGTCCCAGCGCGAGCGGCGGCCCATGTGGGTAATCTGGATCATGATCTTGGCGCCATGCTTGTGCATGGCATCGGCCAGGTTTTGAAAGTGCGGGATGATGCGGTCGTCGGCCAGGTTCACCGATTTCCACCAGCCTTGCGGGCTGTCGATGGCCACACTGGAAGACCCGCCGCAGATCGCCAGGCCGATCCCGCCCTTGGCTTTCTCTTCGTAGTACTTCACATAGCGGTCGGTGGTCATGCCGCCGTCGGTGGCATACACCTCGGCGTGGGCGGTACTGAGCACGCGGTTGCGAATGGTCAGTTTGCCGATCTGGATCGGCGCGAACATTGCTTCGAAAGCCATGGCAGGGTTCCTCGACTTACAACGGCTTGACGGTGAACAGGCCGTCGTCGTGGCCCTCTTCGGAGCCGCCGTAGACTTGCTCGGCTACCGTGCGAATGCTGCTGCCGCGTGCCTGCAGGATCTGGTCCATCGCGCCGGCAAACCAGCCGGTGAACATGTAGTCGACCTTGCGCCCGACCTTGCCGTACACGTAGACAAACGCCGAGTGTTCGAGCTTGACGCTGGCCGTGCCTTTGTCGAGGTCGATGTCCTGGATCTTGAACAGGCCCCAGCCACGTTGCGACAGGCGCTTCATGTAGTGCTCGAACACCGCGACGCCTTCCAGGCCGTGGCATTCGGCTTCTTTTTCACACCAGTGCCAGGCGGATTTGTAGCCGGCCTTGTAGAGGATCTCGGCATAGGCCTCGGCGCCCAGCACTTCTTCGATACCGATGTGGTTGTTGACGAAGAAATGGCGCGGCACGTACAGCATCGGCAGGGCGTCGGAGGTCCAGACACCGGTTTCGCTGTCGACTTCGATAGGCAATTGCGGGGCGATCTTGGCCATGGAAACTTAACTCCAGAAAATTCGTTTTCAGTGCTTAGCAAAGCTTTTGCTTTGCTCTTATAAACAAGCCGTGTGAATGACTTTGGAGCCGTAGCGAGCACGTCGAGAGCAAGGAAGGACCGGAGCGACAAGCGAGGCAGTACGGGACGTACGGCGAGTTTGGCGCGAGGACCTGACGCAGCTATCGGCGAGCGGAGTAGGCTCCGGAGTTATTCACTCGCCCCAAACGTCCTTCAAGACGTTGACCCAGTTCTCGCCCATGATCTTGCGCACCACGCGCTCGCTGTGGCCGCGCTTGAGCAGGGTCTCGGTGAGGTTGGGGAACTCGCCCACGGTGCGGATGCCCAGCGGATTGATGATCTTGCCGAAGCTGGTCAGGCGGCGGGCGTAGCCCTTGTCATGGGTCAGCATTTCGAAGAAATCCTGGCCATGGCCCTGGGTGAAGTCGGTGCCGATGCCGATGGCATCTTCGCCGACGATGTTCATGGTGTACTCGATGGCTTCGGCGTAGTCGTCGATGGTCGAGTCGATGCCCTTGGCGAGGAACGGCGCAAACATGGTCACGCCGACAAAACCGCCATGGTCGGCAATGAACTTGAGTTCTTCATCGGACTTGTTGCGCGGGTGCTCTTTCAGGCCGGAAGGCAGGCAGTGGGAGTAGCACACCGGTTTTTTCGATTCGAGGATGACTTCTTCGGAAGTCTTGGAGCCGACGTGGGACAGGTCGCACATGATGCCGACGCGGTTCATTTCGGCGACCACCTCGCGTCCGAAGCCCGACAGGCCGCCATCGCGTTCGTAGCAGCCGGTACCCACCAGGTTCTGGGTGTTGTAGCACATCTGCACCACACCGACGCCGAGCTGCTTGAAGATCTCGACATAGCCCAACTGGTCTTCAAACGCATGGGCGTTCTGGAAGCCGAAGATGATGCCGGTCTTGCCCTGCTCCTTGGCCTTGCGGATGTCAGCGGTGGTTTTCACCGGGATCACCAGGTCGCTGTTCTCGCGGATCAGGGTCTGGCTGGCGACGATGTTGTTGATCGTGGCCTGGAACCCTTCCCACACCGACACGGTGCAGTTGGCGGCGGTGAGGCCACCTTTGCGCATGTCCTCGAACAGGTCGCGGTTCCACTTGGCAATAATCAGCCCGTCGATAACGATGCTGTCGGCGTGCAATTCGGCTGGGCTCATCAGGCGTCCCCTTATTGGCGATTCATGCGCCGAATCGTCTGCCGGCGCTTTGGGGCCAGCATATGCCCAGGGCAAACCCGAGCCGGGTGCAAAAACGACAGGGGAATTGCCGAAAGCGTCAATCCGCGACAAAGGCTGTTAAGAGGTGTCTGACTGGCGGCTGTTATTTGTCTTACGCTTGAGCCAGAATTCCGCATCACCTGATATGAGACGGCGCAATGAAATCGATTTTCCTGGCTTTGGCACTCATCGCAACCGGCGTCCACGCGGCCGAAGACACCGACAGCACGCCGTGCGATGGCATCGAAAACGACAAGCAAACCCTGGAATGCGCCACCTACAACAAAACCACCGCCGAACAGCTGCTCAAGGATAACTACCAGGGCCTGCTGGAACGCATGGGTTCGACCTATGGCAGCGACAAGACCAAACTCGCCGACATTACCGCTCGTCTGAAGGATGCCCAGCAAAAGTGGGAAAAACTGCGTGACGCCGACTGCGCCGTGGACACCTTCCCAGCGGTGAACGGGACCAAGGCCTACGCGATTGCGCAAAATGACTGCCTGGCACGGATGAGTGATGAGCGGTCGGAGTTTTTGGAGTCGATCGGGCAGGAATAAGCGACAATCCCCGTCACTTTCCTCTTGAATCAAGGCTACTCATGACTCTCTGCGGCATCGAAATCAAAGGCAGCGAAGCCATCATCGCCGTTGCCTCCCTGGATAACCAGGCGCTGGCCCACATCGCCCTGGCCACCAAGAAAATCGCGCTTGAAGACGACGATGAAGCCGCCAACGTCAAAGCCTTTGCGGCACAGGTGAAGGCGTTCGTGCAGGCCAACGCCATCACCCGGATCGCGATCAAGAAGCGCAGCAAAAAAGGCGAGTTCGCCGGCGGCCCGACCACGTTCAAGATCGAAGGCGTGTTTCAGTTGCTGGAGGGGGTTGAAGTGACGCTGCTGTCGCCGCAGACCATCAATGCACAGAACAAGAAACACAACTTCGAGCTGCCGGCCTCGTTGAACAAGTATCAGCATGAAGCCTATAAGGCGGCGTGTTCGGCCCTGCTGAAGAAGTAAGCCACACACCAACCCCCTGTAGGCGCTGGCTTGCCGGCGATGGCGGTTTGCCAGATAACGCTGCATGCCTGATCGACCGCTATCGCAGGCAAGCCAGCTCCCACATTTGACCCGCGTTGCCCTTCAGCGCTTGCGCAGCAGCCAATCGCCGAAGGTTTTGTCCTCCAGCGCATAGCCGCCCCGGCTCGACTTCCACACCAGTTCCTTGTCGCGCAGGGCATCGATACAGGCCTGAATCGTCTGGGTGCCCGGCACCACATCGCTGCCCATGGCTTCCAGCGCCTTGCTCACCGCCGTGAGGGTGCTGTCGGTGAACGGCGCAAAGGGTTCGTTGTTCTGCGAGCGCTGCACCATGACCTCGAGCACGGCTCGCTGGGGGACGGTGAGGTTGTTCCAGGCACTTTCGAATTCCGTCCACACGCCGGCACGCAGAAATTCGGCGCGACTGTGCAGCAACTGGCCCAGGTTGCTCGCTTCGCCCAGCTCCAGCGCCACTTCGCCAATAATGGTGCGCAGCATTTCGGGGCGACGGCCTACCAGCTCGAAGGCGTCATCAATGTCGGCGGCGTTGAACTGATTGGTTTTAGCCAAATGTGCGTTGAGGTGCGCGGTGTAGGCTCGCGTGAACTCTTTGCCGAGCAACGGGAACGGCGTGATGCTGGAGCCGAAGAACGGCTGACTCTTGCCCAGCACCAAATGGGCCAGCTTGTCGCGGTTGGAACCGGTGAACACCAGGTGCAAACCGCTGCCCTCCTCGTCACGCCCTTGGTTGAGCTGGTCCCGGGCGGCTTTCAGCGCGAACATCGCATTGATGCCTGACTCGGTGGTCAAGGCGTGCTGTGCTTCATCAATCACCAGCACAACGGGTTTTTCCGCAGCACGGTGGAGCAATTCCAAGGCTTGGGTCAGCGTCGCACCGACGGGCAATTGTGGCTTGGTGAAATCCCAGGACAGGGTACGCAGGAAGCTTAATTTCTCGATGCCAATGTTCTTGGCCAGCTTGCGAATGCCCTTTTCATAGGGCACCAGCGCGGCGGCGATTGCACTGGCGATCAACTCCGCAGGGTCTTTCTCTTTGTCGGCCCACAGATCGACATACACCGCCAGCCAACCGCGCAGCTGGCACTCCGGGATCAGGTCTTCACGCAAAAACGTACTTTTGCCCGTGCGACGCGGCGCTGCTAGAAACAGGCCCGAGGTGAAATCCTGGATGCCGGCCCCCACCAGGCCATCGGCAATGCTGCTGGCCAGGGCGGGACGGCGGAATACAAAGCCGCTGTGCTTGGACATGGTTTTATACTCAATTATGCAAAGGACTATAAATTATAGTAGCGAGTATAATCGTCTATAATTGGCCGTCAAACCGCCTCCCGTCGCCGGTCCTCCCGCGGACATTTCGCAAACCGCGCCCGATAACTCCGGGTGAAGTACGACGGCGACTCAAACCCGCAGGCAATGCTCACTTCCAGCACGCTCATATCGCTCTGGCGCAGCAGTTGCCGAGCTTTTTCCAGGCGCAGGCCGAGGTAGAAGTTGCTCGGTGTGTCGTTCAGGTGCAGGCGAAACAAGCGCTCCAGCTGGCGCCGCGTGACCTTGATCGCCTCCGCCAGGGCCAGGGTGCTCAGGGGCGGTTCGGTGTGCTGCTCCATTTCGCCGATCACCTGCACCAACTTCTTGTTGTTGATGCCATAGCGCGTGGCGATCTGCATGCGCTGGTGGTCCTTGCGTGGGCGAATACGCCCGAGCACGAATTGCTCGGAGACCTGGATCGCCAGGTCCGGGCCGTGGGCCTGGGCGATCAGGTCGAGCATCAGGTCGATGGAAGCGGTGCCGCCGGCGCAGGTGATGCGTCGGCGGTCGATCTCGAACAGCTCCTGGGTCACGGTGAGCTGTGGATAAGATTCCTTGAAGGCGTCGATGGCTTCCCAGTGCAGGGTCAGCCGGTGGCCGTCGAGCAAACCGGCTTCGGCCAGCACACACGCGCCGGTGTCGATGGCGCCGAGGGTCACGCCATCGTGGTCGAGGCGACGCAGCCAGTGCTCCAGCGCAGGCGTGGCGAACTGCAGCGGCTCGAAGCCGGCCACCACCAGCAGCGTCGCGCCTTTTTTCAGGGGTTCCAGCGCGGCATCGGCGTTGACCGACATGCCATTGCTCGCCAGTACCGCCCCTCCATCGGCGCTCAGTATGTGCCAGCGGTACAGCTCACCACGAAAGCGGTTGGCGACCCGCAGTGGCTCCAACGCGGAGATAAAACCGATGGCCGAGAAACCCGGCATCAGCAGAAAGTAGAAATCCTGGGACATGGTGGCGCTCTCGTCGGACGGGCAGCGTGGCACTGTGATACTCCCGTTCATGGGCGGATTCAAGGGGGCAGGTCGCTGCAGTGCAAGAGCGAGTCGCCGCCGTGCGTTTTCTCGACCTGCAAGCTGCGTAACTTGGCCTCACGGCGCACAAAGACGCCGGCCCCCACAATAACGACCTGCCGAGGGATCCACCATGAACCGACTGATCAGCCGCTGCGTGCTCGCACTCAGCGCCAGCGCCATTTTGAGCACGAACGTCCTGGCTGCCGATGCGGCCTCTTGCCAGAACGTGCGCATGGGCGTGGTGAACTGGACCGACGTAATCGCCACCAGCGCCATGACCCAAGTGTTGCTCGACGGCCTCGGCTACAAGACCAAACAGACCAGCGCCTCCCAGCAAATCATCTTCGCCGGCATCCGCGACCAGCGCCTGGACCTGTTCCTCGGCTACTGGAACCCGCTGATGACCCAGACCATCACGCCGTTCGTCGACGCCAAGCAGGTCAAGGTCCTCGACAAGCCGAGCCTGGAAGACGCCCGCGCCACCCTCGCAGTCCCCACGTACCTCGCCGACAAAGGCCTGAAAACCTTCGCCGACATCGCCAAGTTCGAGAAAGAGCTGGGCGGCAAGATCTACGGCATCGAGCCTGGCTCGGGCGCCAACACCCAGATCAAGGCCATGATCGCCAAGAATCAGTTCGGCCTCGGCAAGTTCCAGCTGGTGGAATCCAGTGAGGCCGGCATGCTCGCCGCCGTCGACCGTGCGGTGCGCCGCAAGGAAGCGGTGGTGTTCTTCGGCTGGGCGCCGCACCCGATGAACGTCAACGTCGCCATGACTTACCTCACCGGCAGCGACGATGCCCTGGGCCCGAACGAAGGCATGGCCACCGTGTGGAGCGTTACCGCGCCGAACTACGCCGAGCAGTGCCCCAACGTCCACAAGCTGCTGACCAACCTGACCTTCACTGCCGCCGACGAGAGCCGAATGATGCAGCCGTTGCTGGATCACAAGGACGCCCTCGAGTCCGCCAGGCAGTGGCTCAAGGATCACCCGCAAGACCAGCAGCGCTGGCTCGAAGGGGTGACCACGTTCGACGGCAAACCGGCCGCCGCCAACCTGCAATTGAGCAGCAAATAACCTGATCCGCATCACCGTTTCGCAGCCGCTCCTGGCTGCGAACGGCACCACCACGCCTGTAAGGAACCTGCCTCATGAACCACGACGTCATCATCACCTGCGCACTCACCGGTGCTGGCGACACGACCGCCAGAAGCCCGCACGTGCCGGTCACCCCCAAGCAAATCGCCGCCGCCGCGGTGGAAGCCGCCAAGGCCGGTGCCACCGTGGTGCACTGCCATGTGCGTGATCCGCACACCGGCAAGTTCAGCCGCGACGTCGCCCTGTACCGCGAAGTGATGGAGCGCATCCGCGAGGCCGACATCGACATCATCGTCAACCTCACGGCCGGCATGGGCGGCGACCTGGAGATCGGCGGCGGCGAGCACCCGATGGAGTTCGGCCCCAATACCGACCTGGTCGGCCCGCTGACCCGCCTGGCTCACGTCGAGGAGCTGCTGCCGGAAATCTGCACCCTGGACTGCGGCACCCTGAACTTCGGCGACGGCGACACCATTTACGTGTCGACCCCGGCGCAACTGCGTGCCGGCGCCAAGCGCATTCAAGAGCTGGGCGTGAAGGCCGAGCTGGAAATCTTCGACACCGGCCACCTGTGGTTCGCCAAGCAGATGATCAAGGAAGGCCTGCTCGATAACCCGTTGTTCCAACTGTGCCTGGGCATTCCGTGGGGCGCGCCGGCCGACACCACCACCATGAAAGCCATGGTCGACAACCTGCCCGCCGATGCGGTGTGGGCCGGCTTCGGCATCGGCCGCATGCAAATGCCGATGGCCGCACAAGCGGTGCTGCTGGGCGGCAACGTGCGGGTCGGCCTGGAAGACAACCTGTGGCTGGACAAGGGGGTGCTGGCGACCAACGGCCAACTGGTGGAGCGGGCGAGTGAAATCCTCAGCCGCCTGGGTGCACGGGTCATGACCCCGGCGGAAGGTCGCATCAAGATGGGCCTGGCCAAGCGCGGCTGATTGCTTGCCGAAAGCGAATTAAACATGTGGAAGCGGGCTTGCTCGCGAATGCGGTGAATCAGCCACTCAATGCATCACCTGACACACCGCATTCGCGAGCAAGCCCGCTCCCACAGGGGATCATCGAATAATTCAGGAATTTTCCATGAGCTTTATCACTGAAATCAAAACCTTCGCCGCCCTCGGCAGCGGCGTTATCGGCAGCGGCTGGGTGTCCCGCGCCCTAGCCCACGGCCTCGATGTGGTCGCCTGGGACCCGGCGCCCGGTGCCGAAGCCGCCCTGCGCAAGCGCGTCGCGAATGCTTGGGGCGCCCTGGAGAAACAAGGCCTGGCACCAGGTGCCTCGCAGGAGCGCCTGCGCTTTGTTGCCACCATTGAAGAGTGCGTGAAAGACGCCGACTTCATTCAGGAAAGCGCCCCGGAGCGCCTGGAGTTGAAGCTGGAACTGCACAGCAAGATCAGTGCAGCGGCCAAGCCGAATGCATTGATTGGCTCGAGTACATCAGGGCTGTTGCCGAGCGAGTTTTATGAAGGCTCCACGCACCCGGAACGTTGCGTGGTGGGTCATCCGTTCAACCCGGTGTACCTGCTGCCGCTGGTGGAGGTGGTCGGCGGCAAGCACACCGCGCCGCAAGCCATTCAGGCCGCGATCACGGTGTATGAATCCCTCGGCATGCGCCCGTTGCATGTGCGCAAGGAAGTCCCCGGTTTCATCGCCGACCGCTTGCTCGAAGCGCTGTGGCGCGAGGCGCTGCACCTGGTGAATGACGGCGTGGCGACCACCGGTGAAATCGACGATGCGATTCGTTTTGGCGCCGGCTTGCGTTGGTCGTTCATGGGCACTTTCCTCACCTACACCCTGGCGGGCGGTGATGCCGGCATGCGCCACTTCATGGCGCAGTTCGGCCCCGCGCTGCAGTTGCCGTGGACGTACCTGCCGGCACCGGAACTCACCGACAAGTTGATTGACGATGTGGTCGACGGCACCCGCGATCAACTCGGCAGCCACAGCATTTCGGCGCTGGAACGCTATCGTGACGATTGCCTGCTGGCAGTGCTGGAGGCGGTCAAGGTGACTAAAGCCAAGCACGGCATGAGCTTCGCCGAATAACGGCAGTTGATCCTTGTGGGAGCTGGCTTGCCGGCGATAGCGGTGGTGAATCCGACGTCACCATCGCCTGCATGCCAGTTCCTACAGTTGAACCGAATAATGATCCGGAATCCCAGACATGCCTGCATTGACCACCTACACCACCAAAATCCAACCGGATTGGGTGGACTACAACGGCCATCTGCGCGATGCGTTCTACCTGCTGATCTTCAGCTACGCCACCGACGCACTGATGGACACCCTGGGGCTGGACAGCGAAAACCGCGAAGCCAGCGGCCACTCGTTGTTCACGCTCGAGCTGCACCTCAACTACCTGCACGAGGTAAAACTGGGTGCCGAGGTTGAAGTACACACGCAACTGATCGCCCACGACGCCAAGCGCCTGCATCTCTATCACAGCCTGCATTTAGTCGGTCATGAGCAGGAACTGGCCGGCAATGAACAGATGCTCTTGCACGTCGACCTGGCGGGGCCGAATTCGGCGCCGTTCACCGAGGCCACGCTGGAAAAGCTGACGGTCATCAGCACCGCTCAAGCCGACCTGCCCCGCCCTGCACTACTGGGTCGAGTGATTGGATTGCCGCCTAAAAAACCATAAGGAGCCACCATGCAAACCGCCGCCGCTGTTGCCGATTTTCGTACCTACCCCAAGATCAGCGACCTCGCCGATGCGCAGGTGCTGAACGATCAGATTCGCGTGCGGTGGGCCGATGGGCGGGTCAGCCCGTTTCATCATCAATGGCTGCGCGATAACTGCCCGTGTACCGAATGCGTGTACAGCGTCACCCGCGAGCAGGTACTGGAAATCGTCGATGTGGATGAGGCACTGACCGCCGTCGACGTGCAGATCGAACAGGGTTTTCTCAGTGTGCAGTGGCTCGGCGGCCATCGCAGCCATTACGATCCCGGCTGGTTGCGGGCTCACGCCTACGACGACGAATCGCGCGCTGAACGCCAGGCTGCCAGGCCGAAATCCAGGCTCTGGGACAGCCGCTTCACGTTGCCGGTGTTCGACTATGCCGCCGTGATGGAAGACCCCAAGGCGCTGCTGCAGTGGCTGCTGGCGGTGCGCGACTCCGGCCTGACCCAAGTGCGCGGCGTTCCGACCGAACCCGGCTCACTGGCGCTGATCGCCAAGCGTATTGCGTTTATCCGCGAAAGCAATTTCGGCGTGCTGTTCAACGTGCAATCCAAGGCCGATGCCGACAGCAATGCCTACACCGCCTTCAACCTGCCGTTGCACAGCGATTTGCCGACGCGGGAGCTGCAACCGGGGCTGCAATTCCTGCATTGCCTGGTGAACGATGCCACCGGCGGCGAGAGTATTTTTGTCGATGGTTTCGCCATCGCCCATGCCCTGCGCACGGAAGACCCCGAGGCGTTTCGTGCACTGTGTGAAATCCCCGTAGAGTTTCGCAACAAGGACCGTCACAGCGACTATCGCCGTCTCGCGCCGATCATTGCACTGGATGCCCTGGGCGATGTGGCGGAGATTCGCATGGCGAACTTTTTGCGCGGGCCGTTCGAGGCGCCGGTGGAGCAGATGCCGTTGTTGTATCGGGCTTATCGGCGGTTTATTGCGATGACGCGCGAGGCTCGTTTCCGGCTGGTCAAGCGCCTGAACCCGGGTGAGCTGTGGTGCTTCGATAACCGTCGCACCTTGCATGCGCGCAATGCGTTTGATCCGGCTTCGGGGGCACGGCATTTCCAGGGGTGCTATATCGACCGGGATGAGTTGTTGTCGCGGATATTGGTGTTGCAGCGGTAGACCGAGGCGCGCCCTTCGCGAGCAAGCCCGCTCCCACACTTGACCGGGCTCACACTCCAAACTGTGGGAGCTGGCTTGCCTGCGATAGGGCCAGTACCAACACCCCAGATTCCAGCCAAAAAAAACCCCGATCCAGCCGTGACAGGATCGGGGCAGAGTGCTTTGTGTGAGCTGCGCATCCCGAGGGTGACCAAACCTTCAAGCTGCTTGCTTGATGCCAGTGTGCACACTCCTCTTCCTTGCGAGTTAGCCGAAAACGACCTGTTCATAGGTGTGCCGGACATTCACGCATTCAGGCCTTGCCGACTCGGTGATGGCCTACCAGAATCGACCTCAATCTCCCGCTCCCTACACCAGGATAAACGTCATGATGCACGCGGATTTGATTGACCAGGATGACCTGCTGAGCCAACTGCGCTCGCTGGGTTTCGAGGTGTCCAGCGGCGCCAGCGCCGAACAGGCCTGCGAGTGCGCCGTGCGCGGCTTGAGTGCCGCACGGGCCAAGGCGCTCAAGGGCATGGTGGAACAAATGTACACCGGCAGCGCGACGATCCTGCCGGCGGTACGCCAGGCAATCGACAAGCAGTTGTTGCCGGCCTTGGTGCAGTTCAAGCAAAACTCTGGCGCCTGATAAAGCGCCATCGCAGGCAAGCCAGCGCCCACATTTGAATCTATTCACAGATCAAAATGTGGGAGCTGGCTTGCCTGCGATGAAGACGGCCCGGTCTAGAGCCTTACACTGGCAAAAGTCGACTCATTGCGCGCCTGGCTCAACGCCGACATCGGCCCCGACAACGGTGACAACACCAGCGCCTGCGGAATCGGCATCATCGCCACTTGCTGCGTGGTGTTGGAACCCACACGCTCATCGCGTGGCGGAATGCCGAAGTATTCGCGGTAGCACTTGGAGAAGTGCGGCGTGGAGACAAACCCGCACACCGACGCCACTTCGATGATCGACATCGGCGTTTGCTTGAGCAACTGCCGCGCACGGATCAGGCGCAGCTTGAGGTAGTAGCGCGACGGCGAGCAGTGCAGGTATTTCTGGAACAGCCGCTCCAGCTGGCGCCGCGACACGGCGACGTACACCGCCAGCTCATCCAGGTCGATCGGCTCTTCAAGGTTGGCTTCCATCAGCGCGACGATTTCCTGCAGCTTCGGCTGGTTGGTGCCGAGCATGTGCTTGAGCGGCACGCGCTGGTGATCCTGTTCGTTGCGGATGCGTTCGTACACGAACATCTCGGAGATGGCTGCGGACAGTTCGCGACCGTGGTCGCGGCTGATCAGGTGCAGCATCATGTCCAGCGGCGCGGTACCACCGGAGCTGGTGAAACGGTTGCGGTCGAGGGTGAACAAGCGTGTGCTCATGGCGACCCGCGGGAAGGCTTCCTGCATCGACGCCAGGCATTCCCAGTGCACGCTGCAATCAAACCCATCGAGCAAGCCGGCGCAGGCCAGGGCCCAGCTGCCGGTGCACACCGCGCCAAGGCGACGCGACTGGCGCGCCTGGCTTTGCAGCCACGACACGTGTTCACGGGTAACGGTGCGCTGGATACCCACGCCGCCGCACACAATCACAGTGTCCAGGGCCGGGGCTTTGTGCATGGAGGCATCGGGGGTGATTTGCAGGCCGTCGCTGGCCCAGACCTGGTTGCCGTCGACACTCAGGGTGGTCCAGCGATACAGCTCGCGGCCGGACAACTGGTTGGCCATGCGCAGCGGCTCCACTGCCGACGCCAGGGAAATCAGCGTGAAATTGTCCAGCAGCAAAAAGCCGATGGATTGAGGCGCACGGTTCTGGGGTTGGGCCCCTGAGTTGAACGACGTCATCGCGGTATCTCCTCACACAAAGCGGGTGATGGCCTCAGGCGAGGCTCTTGTTATTGCGCTCGTCCTGGAGAGGCGAGGCTTTGAATTGATAGAGCAAATGCCATGCCTAAATTTGAATGGCCATTCAATAACTCCTGAAAACGACCTGATGAAGCGTCTATATAAGCCCGCGCCGCGAGTGCGGGATATGACCCGATTCAGTGGCAGGAGTGAGCCTGCTCAAGGGGTGTGAGCAGATCGGTAGCACTTGTGGGAAGGCGCTTTCAGGGCGTAGGAAAAGTCTGTCACCACACGCACAGGTGACGGGTGGTCGAGGGGTAAATCGTTTGGGAGCTACTTATCTGTTTGCGACGCGCTAAAAGGTGGCGCTTTTGGTTGGGATGTTCACTTTATGCGCAGTTTGCACCTCAATTGTGGCGAGCAGGCTTGCCCCGCGTCGGGCCGCGCAGCAGCCCAGAACCTGACACCTCGATATTCGTGAACGAACTCAGTGAAGTTATTGGGGCTGCTGCGCAGCCCACCGCGGGGCAAGCCCGCTCGCCACAACAAGCCGCCCACCGGAAAAAGGGGTCAACACTCCACCGCGCTCACCGCCAAGCCACCGCGCGAGGTTTCCTTGTACTTGTCGTGCATGTCCGCCCCGGTATCGCGCATGGTGCGGATCACCCGGTCGAGCGAGATGAAGTGCTGGCCATCACCACGCAAGGCCATCTGCGCCGCGTTGATCGCCTTCACCGCCGCAATCGCGTTGCGCTCGATGCACGGCACTTGCACCAGCCCGCCCACCGGGTCGCAGGTCAGGCCGAGGTTGTGTTCCAGGCCGATCTCAGCCGCGTTGCACAGTTGCTCCGGCGTGGCGCCGAGGATCTCCGCCAAGCCGGCGGCGGCCATCGCACAGGCCGAGCCGACTTCGCCCTGGCAGCCGACCTCGGCGCCGGAGATCGAGGCGTTCTTCTTGCACAGGATGCCCACCGCCGCAGCGCCGAGCAGGTAGTCGACCACGTTGGCTTCGGTCACTTCCTCGCTGAATTTCATGAAGTAGTGCAGCACTGCCGGGATGATCCCCGCCGCGCCGTTGGTGGGTGCGGTGACCATGCGTCCACCGGCAGCGTTTTCTTCATTGACCGCCAGGGCGAACAGGTTGACCCACTCCATGGCGCTCAAGGTCGAGCCGATCACATTGGGTTTGTTCAGCTCCAGCAAACTGCGGTGCAACTTGGCCGCGCGGCGGCGCACGTTCAGCCCGCCCGGCAAGATGCCCTCGTGCTTGAGCCCCTCCTCCACACACGCCTGCATGGCGCGCCAGAGTTTCATCAGGCCGCTGCGGATTTCATCTTCCGAGCGCCAGGTTTTTTCATTCGCCAGCATCAGCTCGGCGACGCGCAGGTTGTGGGTATTGCACAGCTGCAACAACTCCACCGCGCTGGAAAAATCATAGGGCAGCTCGGTGCGGTCCATATCCGCCACGCCACTCTGCGCCTGGGCTTCATCCACGACAAAACCGCCGCCCACCGAATAGTAGGTGTCGCGATGCAACTCACCGTCATCGCCGAACACCACCAGGGTCATGGCGTTGGGATGAAACGGCAGGTTTTCGTCGAGCAGGCGCATGTCGCGTGCCCACACAAACGGCACCGGCAAGCGCCCATCCAGCAGCAGCGTGTCGGTCTCGCGCAGGGTGTGGATACGCAGGCCGATCTGCGCCGGATCAATCGCGTCGGGCCACTCGCCCATCAGGCCCATGATGGTCGCGGTGTCGCTGCCGTGGCCAATGCCGGTGGCCGACAATGAGCCGTAGAGCTGAACTTCGACGCGCCTGACTTGTTCCAACAGTTCACGTTCACGCAATGCCTGGACGAACAACGCCGCGGCGCGCATGGGGCCGACGGTGTGAGAACTAGAAGGCCCGATGCCGATCTTGAACAGGTCGAAAACGCTGATAGCCATTAACGTGGGACTCCGCAGGTGAGCAAACCGGACACCAAGGAGCTGCTACGCTCAGATCGCCCAGATGGCGGCATCATCAAGCTTTTATCCGCCGTCACGGCGTCTCACACCGACGTACCCATGCTCACCAGCGTCGCTCTCGTGCGATCAGGCGTTTTGGCCGTTTTTAGCGGTGCAGATCGTTGAAAACTGCAGTTTTGCCTTTGGAAAAATCTGTAAGCGACGTCACCGACACTGGATACGACCATCCCTGTACTGGATACGACGCCCCCTGTAGGCGTCAGATTTTCACTGGTACATGATCAGTCTCGACTCGTTTGCAAGGCACCGCGCCGCCGCTGCGTCGCACGTTCCAACCGCAACACATATAAAGCGCGGCGAATGCCGCCAGAAAAAACACAGGAGTCTACCCAGATGAAAGGTTCACCCTCGTTGTTGTTGGCCGCCATGCTGAGTCTGCCAGTCCTGGCGCACGCTGCAGAACCGGCACAATGTCAGACCGTCAATTTCTCCGATGTCGGCTGGACCGACATCACCGTCACCACCGCGACCACCAGCGAAGTCCTCAAGGGCCTGGGCTACAAGCCGCGCACCACGATGATTTCGGTACCTGTGACCTACAAGTCGCTGGCCGACGGCAAGAACATGGACATCTTCCTCGGCAACTGGATGCCGACCATGGAAAACGACATCAAGCAGTACCGTGATGCCGGCACCGTGGAAACCGTGCGCGCCAACCTGGAGAACGCCAAGTACACCCTGGCGGTACCCGAAGCGCTGTACAACAAAGGCCTGAAAGACTTCGCCGATATCGCCAAATTCAAGGATGAGCTGGGGGGCAAGATCTACGGCATCGAGCCGGGTAACGACGGCAACCGCACTATCCAGACGCTGATCGACAAAGACGCCTTCGGCCTGAAAACCGCCGGCTTCAAAGTCGTCGAATCCAGCGAAGCCGGCATGCTTTCCCAGGTCGAACGCGCCACCAAGCGCGACCAGGCCATCGTGTTCCTCGGCTGGGAACCGCACCCGATGAACACTCGCTTCAAGATGAAGTACCTGACCGGGGGTGACGACTCGTTCGGCCCCAACTACGGCCAGGCCACCATCTATACCAACACCCGCAAGGGCTACACCCAGGAATGCAGCAACGTCGGCCAGTTGCTGAAAAACCTGGTGTTCACCCTGAACATGGAAAGCACCCTGATGGGTAAAGTCCTGGACGAAAAACAGAAACCCGATGCAGCGGCCAAGGCCTGGCTGAAGGCCAACCCGCAAGTGCTCGACACCTGGCTCGCAGGCGTCACCACCGTCGATGGCAAACCCGGTCTGGAGGCCGTCAAAGCTTATCTCGCCAAATAACACCCGCTGACCCCAGGCCGGTGCGCTGGCCTGGGATGTTTTCCCCTTCGCATGTGGACATTCACTACCATGCTGACTGAACAGAAAATCCCACTAGGCCAGTACATCGCTGCCTTCGTCGAATGGTTGACCCAACACGGCGCCAACTACTTCGACGCAATCGCATCGACGCTGGAAACGATGATCCACGGCGTGACGTTTGCGCTGACCTGGTTCAATCCGCTGGCATTGATCGGTCTGATTGCGCTGCTGGCTCACTTCATTCAACGCAAGTGGGGCCTGACTGTATTTGTCATTGCCTCGTTCCTGCTGATCCTCAACCTGGGGTACTGGCAGGAAACCATGGAAACCCTCGCGCAGGTGCTGTTCGCCACCCTGGTCTGCGTGGTCATCGGTGTGCCGCTGGGCATTGTTGCCGCGCACAAGCCGATGTTCTACACCCTGATGCGGCCGGTGCTCGATCTGATGCAGACCGTACCGACCTTCGTCTACCTCATCCCTACCCTGACCCTCTTCGGGCTGGGTGTGGTGCCCGGGCTGATATCCACGGTGGTGTTCGCGATTGCCGCGCCGATCCGCCTGACCTACCTGGGTATCCGCGATGTACCGCAAGAGTTGATGGACGCCGGCAAGGCCTTTGGCTGCTCGCGCCGTCAGTTGCTCTCGCGCATTGAACTGCCCCACGCCATGCCGAGCATTGCCGCCGGCATTACCCAATGCATCATGCTGTCGTTGTCGATGGTGGTGATCGCGGCCCTGGTAGGCGCCGACGGCCTCGGCAAGCCGGTGGTCAACGCGCTGAACACCGCCGATATCGCCCTCGGTTTCGAAGCCGGCCTGGCGATCGTATTGCTCGCCATCATGCTCGACCGCATCTGCAAACAACCCGACGCCAAAGTAGGGGGTGATGCATGAGCATTATCCGATTCGACAAGGTCGATGTGATCTTCTCCAAGGACCCACGCGAAGCCCTCAAGCTGCTGGACCAAGGGATGCACCGCAACGAAATCCTGAAAAAGACCGGGCAGATTGTCGGCGTTGAAAAAGCCAGCCTGGATATCGAGAAAGGCGAGATCTGCGTGCTCATGGGCCTCTCCGGGTCCGGCAAGTCGAGCCTGCTGCGTTGCATCAACGGCCTCAATACCGTCAGCCGTGGCCAGCTGTTCGTGGAGCATGAAGGGCGCCAGATCGACATCGCGTCGTGCACGCCCGCCGAGCTGAAAATGATGCGCACCAAGCGCATCGCCATGGTGTTCCAGAAGTTCGCCCTGATGCCCTGGCTGACAGTGCGCGAAAACATCAGCTTCGGCCTGGAAATGCAGGGCCGCCCGGAGAAAGACCGCCGCAAGCTGGTGGATGAGAAACTCGAGCTGGTGGGCCTGACCCAGTGGCGCAACAAGAAGCCGGATGAACTCTCCGGCGGCATGCAGCAGCGCGTCGGCCTGGCGCGTGCGTTGGCGATGGACGCCGACATCCTGCTGATGGACGAACCTTTCTCCGCCCTCGACCCGCTGATCCGCCAGGGCCTGCAGGACGAGTTGCTGGAGCTGCAACGCAAGCTGAGCAAGACCATCGTGTTCGTGAGCCACGACCTCGATGAAGCGCTCAAGCTGGGCAGCCGCATCGCGATCATGAAAGACGGCAAGATCATCCAGTACAGCGTGCCGGAAGAGATCGTGCTGAACCCGGCGGACGACTATGTGCGCACCTTCGTCGCCCATACCAACCCGCTCAACGTGCTGTGCGGCCGCAGCCTGATGCGCACCCTGGACAACTGCAAGCGCGTGAACGGCTCGGTGTGCCTCGATCCGGGTGGCGACTCATGGCTGGACCTGGCCGAAGGCAACACCATCACCGGTGCTCGCCAGAATGGCGCGGTGATGAACCTGCAGAACTGGGCGCCGGGGCAACCGGTGGAAGGTCTGGGCCGGGTGCCGACACTGGTGGACTCCAACATCGGCATGCGCGATGCGCTGCAGATTCGTTATCACACCGGCAACAAGCTGGTGTTGCATGACAACAACCAGGTGGTGGGGATTCTGGGGGACAGTGAGCTCTACCATGCCCTGCTGGGCAAGAACCTGGGCTGAGCAGTGCACAGATCGGCTGAATGAACTGGGTCAATGTGGGAGCTGGCTTGCCTGCGACAGCAATGGTGAATCCAACATAGCTATCGCAGGCAAGCCAGCTCCCACATTTGACCCCATTCCAATCTTGAAACAGCGGCGCCAGGGAAGGCGCCACTCGGATTAACTATCAGCTATAGACACGGCCAAGGAGCTGCCGATGGCTTTCAAACTGATCGAGCACGTCCCGGGTGATCTGTTCCTGGGCAAAGCCCATCAGGTCGTACTCCTGAGGCCCGTTGTGCAGGTAGACCTCGGCACGGTAGTAGCGGGTGCGCTCTTCTTCCGGCAGGTCGCTCGGCGCCGACGAGTAAGCATCCAGGCTCACTTCGTAGACGAACGGGTTGCCCTCTTCCATCTCGATGCGCACACCGATGCAACGCTTGGATTTGCCCAGCAGGGTCTGCACCTCCAGCCCCTGGTCGCGCAACGCCGTCGCGGCTTCTTCCAGCGCCGGCGTGACGTGTTTGTCCATGAAGCGCTGCACAGTGGCCTGGCTCGGTTGCAGATCCAGCGCGGTGAGACGCTCGCTGAACCCCCGACGTCCACGCTCGGCCAACTGCGCCTGCTCCTGTTCGATTGCGACGTCCTGGCGCATGGCCTTGTGCAAACCGAACATGAAGAAAATCAGCACTACCGAGAACGGCAGCCCCGCCAGCACCACCATGGTTTGCATGGCTTCGAAGTTACCGGCGAACAGCAGGCCGATAGTCACCAGGGTGATCACCGCCGACCAGAAGATCCGCAGCCAGTGCGGCGCATCTTCATCCACATTGCCGCCTTTGCAGGAAAGGTTGGCCATCATTACCGCGCCGGAATCCGCCGGGGTCAGGAACAACACGAAGCCGACGAAGATCGACACACCGATGACGATTTTCGACGCCGGGTAATGCTCCAGCAGTTGATAGATGGCCATGGACGGCTGTTCCAGCGCCGTCTTGCCCAACTCCACCGCACCGTGATTGAGCACCAGGTCCAGCGCCGAGTTGCCGAAGATCGACAACCACGCCAGGGTGAAGCCCAGCGGGATCAGCAGCACGCCGGCCACCAGCTCGCGCACGGTGCGGCCACGGGAAATACGCGCGATGAACATGCCTACGAATGGCGCCCAGGAAATCCACCAGGCCCAGTAGAACAGGGTCCACAGGCCCATCCAGCGTTCGGTCTTATCGGCGTCGCCTTCATACACATAGAGGTCGAAGGTTTTCAGCACCAGGCCGTTCATGTAGTCGCCGATGTTCTGCACAAAGCCGTTGAGCAAGTGCAGGGTCGGGCCGAACAGCAATACGAAGATCAACAAACCGCTGAACAGCACGATGTTGAGGTTGGACAGGCGGCGAATGCCGTTCTCCACACCGGACACCGCAGCGATGGTTGCCACGGTGCTCATCACGATGATCACGATCAACAGGTTGGTGTTGCTGTGCTGCATGCCGAACAGGTTTTCCAACCCGGACGAGACCTGCATCGAACCAATACCCAGGTTGGTCACCAGGCCGAGCAGGGTCACGAACATGCCGAAGCCGTCCACCGCATGGCCGGCCGCGCCCTTCACCCAACGCTCGCCTACCAGCGGGTACAGCGCCGAACGCAGCGCCAGCGGCTGGTTATGCCGGTACGCGAAGTACGCTACGGCCAGGCCGACCAGGGCATAGATCGCCCAGCCGTGCAGGCCCCAGTGCAGAAAGGTCAGTTGCAGCGCCTGGCGTGCTGCGCCATTGCTGGCGGCCGCGCCTTCGGGCGGGTTGAAGTAGTGGTCCAACGGCTCCGAAGCGCCGAAGTACAGCAGCGAAATGCCGATCCCGGACGAGAACAACATGCCGGCCCAGGCGCCGTAGCTGAAGTCCGGGGTGTCGTCCTTGCTGCCCAGTTTCAATTTGCCGTAGGACGAAAACGCCAGGCCGACCACAAACACCAGGTAAGCGGCGATGACCACCATGTAGTACCAGCCAAAGCTTTTCGACAGCCAGGCCTGTGCTACGCCGAGCATGCGCCCGGCCTCCTGCGGGGCGATGATCAGAATGGCGGTCAACAACAGAATGAGCGCGGTGGAGGTGTAGAACACCCAACCGTTGACCCGGACCTTTTCCGGCGGGGTCTTTATAAGAGAGGCAGAACTCATGGCGCAGATGCTCCGGGCAGTGCGAGAGAGAAACACAAGGCAACGGTTATCCCGGGACATCGATTTTTCGGCAGTCGACGGACGGGTGTTATAAAGACACCCCGAAAATTCTTGAGCCCCGTCGAAGCGGTGCCCAGGCCCTGATACGGCCTGTTTCAAGGACTTTTGCAGGTGTCAGATGTCGCAGCTCGCAGGTAGGAAATATCTGTAGGCAGCGACCATTTGTCGCAGATCTTATTCTTTGTTGATTGAACGTTCAATCAAAACAAAATAGACTGGCCATCAAGCCGACGGACGTTGATCGCCCATCGGCAGGCCTAAGGAGAGGTGCTACATGCCCAAGGTCGGTATGCAACCCATACGCCGCCAGCAGTTGATCGAAGCCACCTTGACGGCGATCGATCAGGTCGGAATGGGGGATGCCAGCATTGCGCTGATCGCCCGTCTGGCCGGCGTCTCGAACGGCATCATCAGTCACTACTTTCAGGACAAGAACGGCCTGATCGCCGCGACGATGCGGTACCTGATGAATGTGCTGATCGAGAACGTCCACGAACGCAGGCTCGCACTGAAGGATGACAGCCCACGGGCGCACCTTCAGGTGATCATCGAGGGCAACTTCGATGCCAGCCAGGTCAACGGCCCGGCAATGAAAACCTGGCTGGCCTTCTGGGCCACCAGCATGCACCACCCGTCATTGCACAGGTTGCAGCGGATCAACGATCAACGTCTGTATTCCAACCTGTGCTGCCAGTTCCGCCGAGTGCTGCCGCTGCCGCACGCACGCAAAGCAGCCCGAGGCCTGGCGGCCCTGATCGACGGTTTGTGGTTGCGCGGCGCCCTGTCGGGAGACGCTTTCGACACGGCGCAAGCGCAACGGATCGCTTACGAATACATGGATTTCCAATTGGCCAAGCAGGTGAGTTAGAGCACACACAACCGCTCAACCCCTGAACTGCTGTCGATCAGTGATGCCAGACCCTTATGGCCCACTTTCGGCGGTTAACGCCAACCACTTATGCACTTGCGAGGACTTTATGGCCCGTTTCGAACTGCAAAAACTCTACATTGACGGCGGCTACAGCGACGCTGGCAGCGATGCCACCTTCGAAGCCATCAACCCGGCTAACGGTGAAGTTCTCGCCCAAGTGCAACGCGCCACGTTCGATGACGTTGAACGTGCCGTGGTCAGCGCCGAAAAAGGCCAGAAGATCTGGGCCGCGATGACCGCCATGGAGCGTTCGCGCATCCTGCGTCGCGCCGTCGACATCCTGCGTGAGCGCAACGACGAGTTGGCCGCCCTGGAAACCCTGGACACCGGTAAAGCATTCTCCGAAACCCAATACGTCGACATCGTCACCGGCGCTGACGTACTGGAGTACTACGCAGGCCTGGTGCCAGCCATCGAAGGTGAGCAGATCCCGCTGCGCGACACGTCCTTCGTCTACACCCGCCGCGAGCCGCTGGGCGTGGTTGCCGGTATCGGCGCGTGGAACTACCCGATCCAGATCGCCCTGTGGAAGTCCGCACCGGCCCTGGCTGCCGGCAACGCGATGATCTTCAAGCCGAGCGAAGTCACCTCGCTGACCACCCTGAAACTGGCCGAGATCTACACCGAAGCCGGCGTTCCGGCGGGCGTGTTCAACGTACTGACCGGCAGCGGCCGTGAAGTCGGCACCTGGCTGACGGAGCACCCGCGCATCGAGAAAGTCTCCTTCACCGGCGGCACCGACACCGGCAAGAAAGTCATGGCCAGCGCTTCAAGCTCCTCGCTCAAGGAAGTGACCATGGAACTGGGCGGCAAGTCCCCGCTGATCGTGTTCGAAGACGCCGACCTGGATCGCGCCGCCGACATCGCGATGATGGCCAACTTCTACAGCTCTGGTCAGGTCTGCACCAACGGCACTCGCGTGTTCGTGCCCAAGCACCTGCAAGCCGCCTTCGAAGCCAAGATCGTTGAGCGTGTGGCACGCATTCGCGTTGGCGACCCGCAAGACGAAAACACCAACTTCGGCCCGCTGGTCAGCTTCGCCCACATGGAAAGCGTGCTCGGCTACATCGCCAAAGGTAAGGAAGAAGGCGCTCGCGTGCTCTGCGGCGGCGACCGCCTGACCGACGGTGCATTCGCCAAAGGCGCCTACGTGGCCCCGACCGTGTTCACCGACTGCACCGACGAGATGACCATCGTGCGTGAAGAAATCTTCGGCCCGGTGATGAGCATTCTTACTTACGAAACCGAAGAAGAAGTGATCCGTCGCGCCAACGACACCGACTTCGGCCTGGCTGCGGGCCTTGTGACCAAGGACCTGAACCGCGCCCACCGCGTGATTCATCAGCTGGAAGCGGGTATCTGCTGGATCAACGCCTGGGGCGAGTCCGACGCGAAAATGCCGGTCGGTGGCTACAAGCAATCCGGTGTGGGCCGTGAGAACGGCATCAGCTCGCTGAACAACTTCACCCGCATCAAATCGGTACAGGTTGAGCTGGGCGACTACGCCTCGGTGTTCTGATAAGCGGCAAGCGGCAAGCTTCAAGCTGCAAGTAAAAGCAGTTTGGTTTGCCGCACTTCCCAGATACACCGCTCGCTGCTCTTTCTTGCAGCTTGAAGCTTAGAGCTAGCAGCTCTCAAGGAGACCCCCATGACTCAAGAATACGATTACATCATTGTGGGTGCCGGTTCCGCCGGTAACACCCTGGCGACCCGTCTGACTGAAGACGAAGGCGTCACCGTCCTGCTGCTGGAAGCCGGCGGCCCGGACTACCGTTTCGATTTCCGTACGCAAATGCCGGCCGCCCTGGCGTTCCCGCTGCAAGGCCGTCGCTACAACTGGGCCTACGAAACCGATCCAGAGCCTCACATGGACGGCCGCCGGATGGAATGCGGTCGCGGCAAGGGCCTCGGCGGTTCCTCGCTGATCAACGGCATGTGCTACATCCGTGGCAACGCCATGGACTACGACAACTGGTCGAAACTGCCGGGCCTGGAAAACTGGACCTACCTGGACTGCCTGCCGTATTTCCGCAAGGCTGAAACTCGCGACATCGGCCCCAACGACTACCACGGTGGCGACGGCCCGGTCAGCGTGACCACGCCTAAAGCCGGCAACAACCCGCTGTTCCACGCCATGGTTGAAGCAGGCGTGCAAGCCGGCTACCCGCGTACCGAAGACTTGAACGGCTACCAGCAGGAAGGCTTCGGCCCGATGGACCGTACCGTCACGCCGAACGGCCGTCGCGCCAGTACCGCGCGCGGTTACCTGGACACAGCCAAGAAGCGTTCGACGCTGACCATCGTCACCCACGCCCTCACCGACAAAGTGTTGTTCGAAGGCAAGCGTGCCGTGGGCGTACGTTACCTGATCGGTGCCGCCGAAGAGCGCGTTGAAGCCCGTGCGCGTAAAGAAGTGCTGGTGTGCAGCGGTGCAATCGCTTCGCCGCAACTGCTGCAACGCTCCGGCGTGGGCCCGGCCAAACTGCTCGAAAGCCTGGACATCCCGGTGGTCCACGACCTGCCGGGCGTTGGTGAAAACCTGCAGGACCACCTTGAGCTGTACCTGCAATACGCGTGCACCCAACCGGTCTCGCTGTACCCATCGCTGCTCTGGTACAACCAGCCAGCCATCGGTGCCGAGTGGCTGTTCAACGGCACCGGCATCGGCGCCAGCAACCAGTTCGAAGCGGGCGGTTTTATCCGTACCCGTGAAGAATTCGATTGGCCGAACATCCAGTACCACTTCCTGCCGGTGGCGATTAACTACAACGGCAGCAACGGTGTAAAAGAACACGGTTTCCAGGCACACATGGGCTCCATGCGTTCGCCAAGCCGTGGCCGCGTGCAATTGAAGTCGAAGAACCCACGGGATTACCCGAGCATCCTCTTCAACTACATGGCCACCGAGCAGGACTGGCAGGAATTCCGTGACGGCATCCGCCTGACCCGTGAAATCATGCAGCAGCCGGCGCTGGACCCCTACCGTGGCCGCGAGATCAGCCCGGGCATCGAAGTGCAAACCGATGAGCAGCTGGACAAGTTCATCCGCGAGCACGCCGAAACCGCGTTCCACCCGTCCTGCTCGTGCAAGATGGGCACCGACGAGATGGCGGTAGTGGACGGCGAAGGCCGTGTGCATGGCATGCAGGGCCTGCGGGTGGTTGATGCGTCGATCATGCCGATCATCACCACCGGCAACCTGAACGCGCCGACGATCATGATCGCCGAGAAAATCGCCGACAAGATCCGTGGCCGCCAGCCGCTGCCGCGCAGCACCGCCGACTACTACGTGGCAGGCGATGCGCCGGTGCGTGGCAAGCCGTTGCGTGAAGTGGGCCCGACTGCGCAGTAACTGAAATACTTTGTGGCGAGCGGGCTTGCCCCGCGTTGGAGTGCGTAGCGCTCCCAAGATTTTTGGGGCCGCTGCGCAGCCCAACGCGGGGCAAGCCCGCTCACCACAAGGGTTCACCTGCTACAAGTAGTCGCCCTCCTTGATCGCTCCCCAGCCCAGGCCTACTCTGTTTGCCTGCCTGCGCTGAGCCGCCCACAAGGAAGGCCCCATGTTCGACCACCACGCCACACTCAAAAAGCATTTCAGTGCCCTGCGCACCACCGCCGACTTCTTCTCGCTGCGTTATGTCCGCGAATCCGGCCAGTACCTGTCGGTACGCAAGAACGTCGCCGAACCGCCCCACCTGAACCACGACGAAGGCGCCATGCTCACCGTGCGTGTCAACGGTGTGGAAGCCTACGCCGCAACCCACGATATTTCCCTGCATGGCCTGCAAGCCGCCCTTGAGCGCGCCGAACAGCAAGCCCGGCGGATTTTGCCCCACGCCCTGCTCGACCTGCGCGACCAACACGTCTCCAGTGACGTCGCCGACTACCTGTCACCCAACCTTGCGCAAGCCTTCCCTTCCCTCAGCGATTGCTACCAATTGCTCGGTGATGAATCCGCTGCCGTGCCCCACGACGAGCGCCTGGTGAACTGGGAAGTCAGCCTCGGCCTGACCCATGTCGAACAGATCTACCTCAACAGTGCCGGCGCCGAGCTGCGCCAGGCGCAGCGCTTTGTGTTCCCCGGCGTCAATGTCACTGCCTACGACGGCAACGACAGCCAGTCGCGCACCCTTGGCGGCAGCAACTTCGGCCAGCAAGGCGGCTTTGATGTGATCGACCGCTTCGGCCTGGTCGGCGCTGCGCCGCGCATTGCCGACGAAGCCCTGCAACTGCTGCTGGCGCCGAATGCGCCCCAGGGCCCGCGCGACCTGCTCTTGATGCCCGACCAGATGATCCTGCAGATCCACGAGTCCATCGGCCACCCGCTGGAGCTGGACCGCATCCTCGGCGATGAGCGCAATTACGCCGGTACCAGCTTCGTCAAGGCCGAGGACTTCGGCCACCTGCAATACGGCTCCGAACTGCTCAATGTGACCTTCGACCCGGACATCCCCGAACAACTGGCCAGCTACAGCCATGACGATGACGGGACCCCGGCCAGCAAACAGTTCCTGATCCGCGAAGGTGTGCTGCTCAGGCCACTCGGCGGCGCGCTGTCGCAGTTCCGTGCCGGCCTGGGCGGTGTCGCCAACAGCCGCGCCAGCAGCTGGAACCGCCCGCCGATCGACCGCATGGCCAACCTGAATATCGAAGCCGGTGACCAGAGCCTGGCGCAACTGATTGGCGGCATCGAACACGGCATCCTGATGTCGACCAACCGTTCCTGGTCCATCGACGATGCGCGCAATAAATTCCAGTTCGGCTGCGAATGGGGCCAACTGATTGAAAACGGCGAGCTCAAGGGCGTGGTGAAAAACCCCAACTACCGGGCGATTTCCGCGCAGTTCTGGCGCAACCTCAGCGCCGTGGGCGATGCCAGCACCTTCAAGGTCCTGGGCACGCCGAACTGCGGCAAAGGCGAACCCAACCAAGTGATCCGCGTCGGCCACGCGTCGCCGGCCTGTGTGTTCAGCAACGTTGACGTATTTGGGGGAGATGCCTGATGAACAATTTCAAGGCATTGGTGCAATGGCTCAAACAGGCCATCACCGACAAGGAACAATTCCACCTGGGCTATGCGGCCGAGTCGTCCGAGTTCGTGCGCTTCAACCACGCCAAGGTGCGCCAGGCCGGCCAGGTGCAACAGGCCAGCCTCAACCTGAAACTGATCAACGATGGCCGCCACGCCGACCTCGGCATCACCCTCGCCGGTGATCCGGAGCTGGACCGCCAGCGCCTCGCCGAGGGCCTGCAACAGCTGCGCGAAACCCTGCCGCTGCTGCCCCACGATCCCTACCTGCTGCTCAACCACAACGCCTGGCAGAATCACAACGAACAGGACCTGCCATTGCCGGACCTGGCCCAGGTGCTGGACGAAATCAGCCAGGCGGCTGCAGGTGTCGACCTCGTCGGGTTCTACGCCGCCGGCCCGATCAGCCGCGGCTTCGCCAGTTCGAACGGTGCGTTCGGCTGGCACCAGGCCAATAGCTTCAACTTCGACTTCAGCCTGTTCCACGCCAATGGCGAGGCTGTCAAAGCCAGCTACGCCGGCCATGCCTGGAACAGCGCCGAGTTCGCCCGGCGCTTCCAACTGGCCCGCGAACAGCTGGAATTCCTCGGCCGCCCCTTGCACGCGCTGGCACCCGGTGAATACCGCGCCTACCTGGCCCCGGCGGCGCTGGAAGAAATCATCAGCATCATCACCTGGGGCGGTTTCTCGGCCCAGGCCATCGCCAGCAAGGGCAGCTCCCTGCAACGCCTGTACGCCGGCGAGCAACACCTCAGCCCGCAGGTGACGGTGGACGAACAGGTCAGCGGCTCCCTGAGCCCGGCGTTTTCCAGCGAAGGCTACCCGCGCAGCGATGTCAGGTTGATCAACGCCGGCAAGGCCGACGGCCAACTGGTGAACTCGCGCAGCGCCGCCGAGTACGGCCTGAGTGCCAACGGCGCCAGCCGTGACGAATCCCCCAGCGCCTTGCAGATGGCGGCGGGCACCCTCGCCCAGGCCGACATCCTCAAGCAATTGGGCACCGGTTTGTACATCAGCAACCTGTGGTACCTGAACTACTCCGACCTGCCGGCCGCCCGCCTGACCGGCATGACGCGCTTCGCCACGTTCTGGGTGGAAGACGGCGAGATCAAGGCGCCGGTCAGCACCATGCGCTTTGATGACAGCGTGTTCCAGTTGCTCGGTGCGCAACTGGAAGCACTGACCGCTGATCGGGAACTGCTGCTGTCGGCCAGCACGTATGGCCAGCGCAACACGGCCTCCAACCTGCTGCCAGGCGCCCTGGTCAAACGCCTGACCCTGACCTTATAAGCACCGCCAGTCCCGGTGGGAGCTGGCTGGCCTGCGATAGCATCACCGCGGTGTCACTGATACACCCTGGTGCCTGCAGCGCAGGCAAGCCACTTCCCACACGGCTTTGCATTGATTTCAGCCACTGCATTTCGTCCCTTCCTACCGACAATTCCCATCTCACCCGTCTCTCCGTGCGGCCGGTTGTCGCCCGCAAAAAACCTCGTTATAACGGTTAGTGGCACCCCGCCACCAACCCCACGTGCGCGCACGTGATGCACGACCTTGCCTGGATTGGGCAAGCTGGAGCGTTGACATGAACCATGGAAGTTTTGTCATTGAAAAGCTGTTCAAGCACTACAACGTTCATGTTGAGCAGCTGGGAAACGATTCGGAAAAGAACACCGTGCTGATGGTCAATGGAGCGCTGTCCACCACGCGCTCCTTTGCCCGGACCAGCAAATGCCTGGCCGAGCACTTCAATGTGCTGCTGTTCGACCTGCCGTTCTCCGGCTATTCGCGCGAACACAACACCGACCTCGACCTGGTGACCAAGGACGACGAGGTGCAGATCCTGCGGGCCCTGGTCGAACGCTTCGAGGTCAATCACCTGGTGTCGGCTTCCTGGGGCGGCATCTCGACATTGCTGACCCTGGCGCACAACCCGCCCTCCATCGAGAGCTCGGTGGTGATGGCCCTGGCACCCAACCTCAACCAGGCGATGCTCGATTATGTGGAGCGCGTGCGCGTGCTGATCGAGGCCGATGACAAATCCGCCGTCGGCCACTTGCTCAACGAAACGGTGGGCAAGTACCTGTCGCCGCGCCTCAAGCGCAACAACCATCGTCACCTGTCGAACATGGCCACCACCGAATACCGCCAGGCGCGCTTTCATATCCATCAGGTGCTCGCCCTGGGGGATGGCAACTACCTGCCGGCCCTCACCCGCATCGAGACGCCGGTGCACTTCATCAACGGCACGCTGGACGAATACACCCCCGCCGCCGAAGCCCGGTTATTCAAACAGTATGTCGGGCGCAGCAGCTTTGCCGTGGCGGAACACACCGGCCATTTGCTTGACCTGGAATCCCGTGAGGCGGCCCTGGCGGTGCACCGTGCCTTGCTGGATTTCCTGGTGGGAGAGCATGCAACGATGTCGGATTTAGACGAACCGCCAGTGGGAAAAGGAGCGACGGATGGCGCATAATCGCCGACACATAGCCTGCTAACAAAAAGGTCACCTATGCCGAATCGCGCCCCTCTCGATGCCAAGACCGCCCGCTGGCTACCCTGGGTGGTCGCGATTGCCTTCTTCATGCAATCGCTGGATGGGACGATTCTGAACACGGCATTGCCGGCCATGGCCCGCGACCTCGCAGAGAACCCGCTGCGCATGCAAGGGGTGGTGATCGCCTACATGCTCACCGTCGCCTTGCTGATCCCGGCGTCGGGCTGGGTCGCCGACCGTTTCGGCACCAAACGCATCTTTTTCGGCGCGATCATGCTGTTCAGCATCGGCTCATTGTTGTGTGCACTCTCGAGCAGCCTGACCATGCTGGTCGGCGCGCGGGTGATCCAGGGCCTGGGTGGCGCGCTGATGCTGCCGGTCGGCCGGCTCGTGGTGCTGCGCGCCTACCCCCGCTCCGAGCTGGTGCGCATCATGGGTTTCATCACCATCCCCGGCCTGCTTGGCCCGCTGCTTGGCCCGACCATGGGCGGCTGGATGGTGCAATACCTGACCTGGCACTGGATCTTCCTGATAAACCTGCCGGTGGGCATGATCGGTTGCTACGCCGTGTGGAAATTCATTCCCGACCTGCGCGGCAGCGAGCGCACGCGCTTTGATGGCGTCGGGTTTCTGCTGTTCGGCGCGGCAATGGTGCTGATCACTATAGCCATGGAGGGCCTGGGCGAACTGCACTTGCCGCACCTGCGCGTGATGTTGCTGCTGTTCGGCGGGCTGGCGTGCCTGGCGGCGTACTGGCTGCGCGCCGGGCATATCGAGAACCCGCTGTTTTCGCCCGTGCTGTTCAAGACCCGCACGTTCGCCGTGGGCATCCTCGGCAACCTGTTCGCGCGCCTGGGCAGCGGCGCCCTGCCGTTCCTGGTGCCGTTGCTGTTGCAGGTAGCGCTGGGCTACTCGCCGTCCGAAGCCGGCATGAGCATGCTGCCGCTGGCGGCGGCGGCGATGTTTGCCAAGTCCATCGCCCGGCCGCTGATCGAGCGCCTGGGTTACCGGGTGGTGCTGACCGGCAATACCCTGGCCCTGGGCATCATGCTCGCGAGCATGGGCCTGGTCAGTGAACACACGCCCTACCCACTGCTGCTGGGCATGCTGGCGATACTGGGCGCGATCAACTCGCTGCAATTCACCGCGATGAACACCGTCACCCTGATCGACCTCGACGACGCCCAGGCCAGCAGCGGCAACAGTTTGCTCTCGGTAGTGGCGCAGTTGTCCCTGAGCCTGGGGGTGGCCTGTGCAGGCGCGTTGCTCGGTGGCTTTACCGCCGAAGCCGGCAACGACGGGGTCGACAGTGTGCTCGGCGCCTTCCAGCTGACCTTCCTGACCGTGGGCATCATGGCGATGCTGGCCGCTGCGATCTTCCTCCAGCTGTCGCCCAAAGACGGCAAACGCGTGGTCAGCCGCGAGCACGACATCGAGCATTGAAGCCGCTGCAAGCGTGCCGCTTGCAGCTCATCAGTTGCCGCTGTCCCCCACCCCCTTGTCTGGAACATGCGAAAAAACCCACGGGGGGCTGCTACACTGCGCAACATTTTGTTTTGCAGAGCCAGTCCCGTGACTACCATCGCCACCGCTTTTAATACTTTGCCGCTTTCCGCCGCCATGCTGGCTAACCTCGACTCGCTGGGTTATGTCGAGATGACGCAGATCCAGGCGCAAAGCTTGCCGGTGATCCTCAAGGGGCTGGACCTGATCGCCCAGGCCAAGACCGGCAGCGGCAAGACCGCGGCCTTCGGCATCGGCCTGCTGAACCCGATCAACCCGCGCTACTTCGGCTGCCAGGCCCTGGTAATGTGCCCGACCCGCGAGCTGGCCGACCAGGTCGCCAAGGAAATCCGCCGCCTGGCCCGCGCCGAAGACAACATCAAGGTGCTGACCCTGTGCGGCGGCGTGTCCCTCGGCCCGCAGATCGCCTCCCTGGAGCATGGCGCCCACGTCATCGTCGGCACCCCGGGCCGGATCCAGCAGCACTTGCGCAAAGGCTCACTGGTACTCGACGGCTTGAACACGCTGATCCTCGATGAAGCTGACCGCATGCTCGACATGGGTTTCTACGACGCCATCGAAGACATCATCAGCAAGACCCCGGCCCGTCGCCAGACCCTGCTGTTCTCGGCCACCTACCCGGTGAGCATCAAGCAGCTGGCGTCGAAATTCATGCGTGCGCCGCAGCAAGTGAAGGCCGAGGCGTTTCACTCCGACGACCAGATCGAGCAGCGTTTCTACGAGATTTCCCCGGAAGAACGCATGGACGCCGTGACCAAGGTGCTGGCGCATTTCCGCCCGGCGTCCTGCGTGGCGTTCTGCTTCACCAAGCAGCAGGTGCAGGAAACCGTGGATCACCTGACGGCCAAGGGCATTTCCGCCGTCGGCCTGCATGGCGACCTGGAGCAGCGCGACCGTGACCAGGTGTTGGCGATGTTTGCCAATCGCAGCACCTCGGTTCTGGTCGCCACCGACGTTGCCGCCCGTGGCCTGGACATTGACTCGCTGGACATGGTGATCAACGTCGAGCTGGCCCGTGACTCGGAAATCCACATCCACCGCGTCGGCCGTACCGGGCGCGCGGGTGAGACCGGCATCGCCATCAGCCTGGTAGCACCGTCCGAGGCACACCGCGCCCAGGCCATCGAGCAGCTGCAGAAATCGCCGCTGAACTGGGACCAGCTGGACAACCTCAAGCCACAAAGCGGCGGCCCGCTGCTGCCGCAGATGAGCACCCTGTGCATCGCCGCCGGCCGTAAGGACAAGGTTCGCCCGGGCGATATCCTCGGCGCCTTGACCGGTGAAGCGGGCATCCCGGGTGCCCAGGTCGGCAAGATCGCGATCTTCGACTTCCAGGCGTTTGTGGCCGTGGAGCGTGGGATCGCCAAGCAGGCGCTGCAGCGCTTGAACGACGGCAAGATCAAAGGCCGTTCGCTGCGCGTGCGGATCCTGTAAAGATCTCAAGCGATACCGAGATCAAAAATGTGGGAGCGGGCTTGCTCGCGAATGCGGTGTATCAGTCGACAGATTCGGTGGCTGACACTGCGCATTCGCGAGCAAGCCCGCTCCCACATTTGACTGTATTCCAATCCAGAATTTGTATGAGGACATTGCTGTGCGCTCGACCGAAGTTGTGATCATTGGCGCCGGCGCCGCAGGCTTGATGTGCGCACTGACCGCCGCCGGGCGTGGGCGCAAGGTGATGTTGATCGACCACGCGAACAAGGCCGGCAAGAAGATCCTGATGTCCGGTGGTGGCCGCTGCAACTTCACCAATATGTACACCGAGCCGGCCAACTTCCTCTCGCACAACGCACACTTCTGCAAATCCGCCCTGGCCCGCTATACCCAGTGGGATTTCATCGGGCTGGTGGCCAAGCACGGCGTGCCATACCACGAGAAAAAACTCGGCCAGCTGTTCTGCGACAACAAGTCCAGCGACATCCTCGGCATGCTCTTGGATGAGTGCATCCAGACCGGCGTGAGCCTGCACCTGGATACCTCCATCGAAGAGATCGCCAAGCTCGACAACGGCTATCAGCTGCAGACCACTCTGGGTGAGTTGCGCTGCGAGTCCCTGGTGATTGCCACAGGCGGCCTGTCGATTCCGACACTTGGCGCCACCGGCTTTGGTTATCAGGTGGCCAAGCAGTTCGGTCACGAGCTGCTGCCGACCCGCGCGGGCCTGGTGCCGTTCACCATCACCGACCAGCTCAAGGAATTGTGCGGCGAGCTGTCCGGCACCTCGGTGGACTGCCTGGTCAGCTGCAACGGCCAGAGCTTTCGCGAGAACCTCCTGTTTACCCACCGTGGCCTGAGCGGCCCGGCGATCCTGCAGATTTCCTCGTACTGGGAGTCCGGCGATACCGTGGAGATCAACCTGCTGCCCGATCACGACGCCCACAGCTGGCTGCAACAGCAACAAGTCGAGCGTCCCAACAGCGAGTTGAAAACCCTGCTGGGAGAGATCTTCACCAAGAAGATGGCCAACCTGCTGGCGGAAACCTGGTTCGTGTCCAAGCCCATGAAGCAATACACCCACGCCGAAGTGGCCGATATCGCGCAAAAACTCGCGAGCTGGCAACTGGTGCCGGCGGGCACCGAAGGCTATCGCACCGCCGAGGTGACGCTGGGTGGGGTCGACACGCGGGAAGTCTCGTCGAAAACCATGGAGTCGCTGAAAAGCCCGGGGTTGTACTTCATTGGGGAAGTGCTGGATGTGACCGGTCACCTGGGCGGGTTCAATTTCCAGTGGGCCTGGGCATCCGGTTACGCCGCCGCGCAGTACGCCTGAAGCGCGTACTCGGTCAAACTGTGGGGGCTGGCTTGCCTGCGATAGCGGTGGTGAATTCACCGCCGTCATCGCAGGCAAGCCCGCTCCCACATTCGTTTTGGGGTGGCACTCAAAAATATGCAATGAGATGTGATCGCTACGCTTGCCGTGACGTCACTGATGGCTCAATTTAGCGGCATCGTCCCGGAAGACTCCAGCCTTCATGTCATCGACCTCGTTCAAGCAGTCCATGCGGCGCCTGTGGGCGCTGGATAAATTCAGTTACAGCGTTCGGGTATTCATCGCCCTCACCGGCAGCATGGCGCTGTGCTGGTACCAGGATGAAATGACGCTGCTGATCCCGCTGTTCCTGGGGATTATCGCCAGCGCCCTGGCCGAGACCGACGACAGTTGGCAAGGCCGCCTGAATGCCCTGGCGGTGACGCTGGTGTGTTTCAGCATTGCCGCGCTGTCGGTGGAGTTGCTGTTTCCCTACCCCTGGATCTTCGCGATTGCCCTGGCGCTGGCCAGTTTCTGCCTGACCATGCTCGGCGCCCTCGGCGAGCGCTACGGGGCGATTGCGTCGGCGACGCTGATCCTGTCGGTCTACACCATGATCGGCGTGGACCAGCGCGGTGGCGCGGTTTCCGATTTCTGGCACGAACCGCTGCTGCTGGTGGCGGGAGCTGCCTGGTATGGCGTGCTTTCGGTGCTGTGGCAGGCGCTGTTTTCCAACCAGCCGGTCCAGCAGAGCCTGGCGCGGTTGTTCCGCGAACTGGGGCGCTACCTCAAGCTCAAGTCATCCCTGTTCGAACCGATCCGCCAACTGGACGTGGAAGCGCGCCGCCTGGAATTGGCCCAGCAGAACGGCCGGGTGGTCGCGGCGCTGAATGCGGCGAAAGAAATCATCCTGCACCGTGTGGGCAATGGTCGCCCAGGCTCGAAGGTCAGTCGCTACTTGAAGCTGTATTTCCTGGCCCAGGACATCCACGAGCGCGCCAGCTCATCGCATTATCCCTACAACGCCCTGGCCGAGGCGTTCTTCCACAGCGATGTGCTGTTCCGCTGCCAGCGCCTGCTGCGCCAGCAAGGCAAGGCGTGCCAGGCCCTGGCCGAGTCGATCCAACTGCGCCAGCCGTTCATCTATGACGACAGCTTCGCCGAGGCCCTGGGCGACCTGAATGCATCGCTGGAACACCTGCGCATCCAGAGCAACCCGGCCTGGCGCGGCCTGCTGCGCTCGTTGCGCGCCCTGGCGGCCAACCTGTCGACCCTCGACCGCCTGCTCGGCGACGCCAGCAACCCCGACGCCCTGGCCGACGCCACCGACAGCAACCTGCTGGACCGCGCGCCGCGCAACCTCAAGGAAATGTGGACGCGCCTGCGCACCCAGCTCACGCCGACGTCGCTGCTGTTTCGCCACGCCTTGCGCCTGGCCCTCGCCTTGACCGTCGGCTACGGCATGCTCCACGCGATCCACGCCTCCCAAGGCTACTGGATCATCCTCACCACCCTGTTCGTGTGCCAGCCCAACTACGGCGCGACCCGGCGCAAACTCGGCCAGCGGATCATCGGCACCGCCATCGGCCTCACCGTGGCCTGGGCACTGTTTGATCTGTTCCCCAGCCCGCTGGTGCAATCGATGTTTGCCATCGCCGCCGGCCTGGTGTTCTTTATCAACCGCACCACGCGCTACACCCTGGCCACGGCGGCAATCACCCTGATGGTGCTGTTCTGCTTCAACCAGGTGGGCGATGGCTACGGGCTGTTCCTGCCGCGCCTGTTCGATACCTTGCTCGGCAGCCTGATCGCCGGCCTGGCGGTGTTCCTGTTCCTGCCGGACTGGCAGGGCCGACGCCTGAACAAAGTGCTGGCCAACACCCTGACCTGCAACAGCATCTACTTGCGCCAGATCATGCAGCAGTACGCCGCCGGCAAGAGCGACGACCTCGCTTACCGCCTGGCCCGGCGCAATGCGCACAACGCCGACGCAGCCCTGTCCACCACCCTGGCGAATATGCTGATGGAGCCCGGACACTTTCGTAAGGAGGCCGATGTGGGCTTCCGCTTCCTGGTGTTGTCGCACACCTTGCTCAGCTACTTGTCGGGCCTGGGCGCGCACCGCGAAACCCAGCTGCCAGCCGAAGTACGCGAGCATTTGATCGACGGTGCCGGTAACAGCCTGGCGGCGAGCATTGATGAAATTGCCACCGGGCTGGCGAACAAGCAGCCGATCGCGATCCAGAGCGATGCCGAAGAAGCGCTGGCGGCGGACCTGGAGCAGATGCCGGATGAGATCGATGAAGGCCAGCGGCTGGTGCAGACGCAGTTGGCGCTGATCTGCCGGCAGCTGGGGCCGTTGCGCACCTTGGCGGCGCATTTGATCAAAGACACCCGCGCGGCTTAGGTCGCTACCCCCGTAGGCGCCGGCTTGCCGGCGATAGGGCCCCCGAGGACGCTACATCCCATGCTGCCGCATCAATCGCGCATAACTGCCATCAGCCTTCATCTTGGCAATCTCCCGGTCAAAGCTGGCAACGATCTGCTCATGCTGCGGGTTCTTCAGGCTGACCAGAATATGCAGGCTGTTTTCACTCAGCGGCTTGGGTAGAAACTCCACCGCATTGCGCACCCGCGCCGATTCGCGCGCCAGGTAATAGCGCGCCACGTATTCATCTTCCACTGTCAGCCGCACCCGCTGCGCCGCGAGCATGCGCACGGCCATGGCGAAGTTATGCACAGGGACTTTCTGCAACTGTGCATCCGCATCGAACGCCGCCGAATAGGCATAGCCGCGCACCACCGCGACGGGGTAGTCGTGCAGTTGCTCAAGGGTCTGGAAGTCGATGGGGTCGTCGTGGCGCTTGATGAAGCGCACACGGTTAAGCAGGTATTCGCCGGAGAACTGGCCCAGTTTCGTACGGGCATCGTCGTACCAGGCATTGACCAGCACGTCATAGCGGCCATCGCCGACGCCCATCAGCGCACGGGCCCAGGGCACTTGTTCGAAATCGCTGGCGTAGCCCGCGCGAGCCAGGGCCGTGCTGACAATGTCGGTGGCCAGCCCGCCGTTGATCAAGGTGGCATCGGTAAAGGGTGGCCAGGCATCCGCCACCAGGCGCAGACGCTGAGCGAACGCAGGCGTCGCCAGCAACACCACTCCAATCAAAGCAACGACACGAGTGAATCGCAGCATGCTCAAAGTCCTTGGCGGGCACTTGTTCCAGGCGGTGCCTGAGGTTCTAACAGTAGCTCAGATTACACAAAGAAACGGGCAGCGAATGCACTCAATGATGGCAAATTGATTTCACTTACAAAAATAGCTGATTTAGACAGACTCACCCGCCGCGCTTACTATCCAGACCTGACACTTATGCGAGAACACACCATGACAGTTGATTGGGTCTGCAAACATCACGACGAGCTGGGCAAAGAGCAGCTATACGCCATCATGCGCCTGCGCAACGAAGTGTTTGTCGTCGAGCAGAAATGCATCTACCAGGACCTCGACGGGCAGGACTTGTCGGGCGACACCCATCACCTCATGGCCTGGCAGGACAATGAACTGGTGGCCTACCTGCGCCTGCTGGACCCGGAGTCCCAGGGTGGTGATGTGGTGATCGGCCGCGTGATCGTCGCACCGGTGGCGCGCGGCACCGGGCTGGGGCATCGGATGATGACCGAGGCGCTCAAGCAAATCGCTGATATCTGGCCCGAGACGCCAATTTTTCTCTCGGCCCAGGCGCACCTGCAGGGCTATTACGGGCAGTATGGCTTTGTGGTGGCGGGTGAGGAGTATCTGGAAGATGACATTCCACACATCGGCATGCGCCGCGACTGAGAGCCTCATCGCAGGCAGCTCCCACCTTTAACCGTGTGCACACAGCAAAAAGTGGGAGCAACCAGTCGAGCTTCAGCGAAGCGGCGGCATGGGCGATAGGGGTTGGCCCCTCGCGATCCCTGTGGGAGCTGGCTTGCCTGCGATGGCGCCAGCGCACTCACCACCGACCTTCAGGGATACCCCAGCACCTGCTTCACCGACGCCAGATTCGCCTCGATCCACCGCCGATCAATCGCACCCCAGTCGCGAATCCGGTAATGCCCGGCATGGTTACGGGCGCCGTCTTCCTGCTCGAACTCACACACGATATCCAGGTCCGCCAACGCCGCAATCGTGTCCTGCGCGGTGCGCCGGGGCATACCGGTGGCGTCGGTCAGGGCCGGTACGCTGCTGGCCTGGCCGCTGTCGATCAGGTAGGCCACGTACAGGCGGCGGTAGAAGCTGCTCTTGGTCTTGCTCACATCCATGGTCGGTCGCCTTGTGCGGTCAGGGTTTGCCCTGCAGGTCGCGATACGTGAGGTACACCCGCAGGTCGAATTCCACCTGATGGTAGCCGGGCATCATGTATTCGCAGAGTTTATAGAACGCCTTGTTGTGGTCCGATTCCTTGAAGTGTGCCAGCTCGTGCACCACGATCATGCGCAGAAATTCCGGCGCGGCCTCTTTAAACAGCGCGGCGATGCGAATCTCTTTCTTGGACTTGAGATTGCCGCCCTGCACCCGCGAAATCGTGGTGTGCAGGCCCAGGGCGCGATGGGTCAGGTCCAGGCGGTTATCGAACAGCACCTTGTCGATGGCCGGCGCGTTGCGCAGGTGTTCCTGTTTCAAGGCCAGGGCATACGCGTACAGGGCCTTGTCGCTCTGCACGGCATGGCGTTCGGGGTAGCGCTGCTCCAGATAGGCGCCCAATTGGTCCTTGGCGATCAATTGGCGCACTTGCTCTTGAAGGGCTGCGGGGTAGGCCTGGAGGTATTTCAGCGCGGTCATGGGGTATGGCAACAGAATTCGGAAGGTCGCCAGTGTAACGAATTCAGCGCAAGCGAGTGCGTGACCAGTCGACCACTTCCTCGGCCATCAACGGCTGCGCTGCCCAGGAACCCTGGATAAACGCGCAACCATTGGTCTTGAGCCAGTGGGCTTGCTCGGCGGTTTCCACGCCTTCGGCCACCACCAGTACATCAAAATGCCCGCACAGTTCGATGATGCTGCGCGCCATCGCCGCGTCGCGTGCCGAGCCCGGCAGGCGTGCGACCAATTGCGGATCGAGTTTGAGCGTGTCGAACGCCAGGTCGCGCAGGTGGGCCAGGGAGCACTGGCCGGCGCCAAAGTCATCGAGGGCAATGCGCACGCCGATCCGACGCAGCAACTTGAGCTGTTTGGCGGACTCTTCCAGGTTGCTCATCAAGCAGTCCTCGCCGATTTCCACCTCCAGCTGCCGCGCCTGCAGCCCATGTCGCTCGAGTACCTGCTGCAGTTGGTTGGCCAGGTTGGGCATATTGAACTGGCTGCTGCTCAGGCTCACGCTCAACACCAGATCATCGTCGAACGTGGCTTGCCACGCCTGGCGCTGGGCAGCGACCTGCTGGTAGATCCAGGCACTCAATTGGCTGATCAGCCGTGCCTCCTCCAACAACGGCAGGAACAACCCCGGCGGCACATCGCCGACACTCGGGTGCTGCCAGCGCAACAGCGCCTCGACGCCGCGCAGACGCCCGTCCGCCAGCGACACCTGAGGCTGGTACACCAGGGTGAAGTCCTTGTTTTGTATGGCGGTGCGCACGCTGTCTTCGAGCATCAGGCGCGAACGCGCGCGGCCGTTCATTTCCTGATCGTAATAGCGATATTGCTGACGCCCCGCACGCTTGGCTTCGTACATGGCGATGTCGGCAGCGCGCAGCAGGCCATTGAGGTCCGAACCACAGTCCGGAAAAATCGCGATACCAATGCTCACACCCAGCATCACATCCAGGCCATCCACCTGCTGGCAAATCGAAACCCGGTCGATCAGTTTTTCCGCAATCTTCGCCGCCTGCTCCGGGAATTCCAGCTCCAGCAACGCGGTAAATTCATCCCCACCCATGCGGCCCAGAATGTCACCGGAGCGCAGGCAACCCTGCAATTGCTCCGAGACCCAGCGCAGCACCCGGTCGCCGGCGTCATGACCCAGGGAGTCGTTGACCCGTTTGAAGCCATCGAGGTCCAGATAGAGCAGCACCAGGCAATGTTCCGCGCGCTCGCTGCGCAGCAAGGTGTTCTCGACGGTCTGGTAGAAGCCGCGCCGGTTCAGCAGGCCGGTCAGCGGGTCGGTGACCGCCTGGAACTCCAACTGCTGATGCAGGTGACGCACCTCGGACATGTCCAGCACGGTCACCACCATGGCCTTCTGTTCGGTCGGCAACGGCGCACACGACAACGCCACCGGCACTTGCTGGCCACGGCCGGTGCGCAGGATGGCGTCGTGCAGGCGCCAGGTTTCGCCTTTGCGAAACCCGGCATACATCTGCGACTCCAGCCACGTAGGGATATGCGGTTTTTGCAGAAAGCCGAGGAATTCCTGGCCCTGCAGCTCATGGATCGTGGCATTGAGCAGGCGCGAGATCGCCGGGTTGGCGTATTCGATCACCCCACCTTCGCTCACCACCAGGATGCCTTCGGCGGCGTTATCCAGTACCGAGGCGTTGAAGGCGCGCGCCGATTCCAGGTCATGACTCAGGCGCTGCAAGGCCCGGCGGTTACGCTGGTGCTCCAGCAACGCCTGGACCTTGGGCTTGAGGATATGCGGGTCGAAGGGTTTGAACAGGTAGTCGATGGCGCCACTGGCGTAGCCTTCCAGCACAGCAGCCGGGGATTGGGCATTGGCACTCAGGAAGATGATCGGCGTCATGCAAGTGCGCTGGCTGCCGCGCATCAGGCGCGCGACTTCAAAGCCGTCCATGCCGGGCATCATCACGTCGAGCAACACCAGATCGACCTCATGTACCAGCAGCAACTCGAGGGCTTCCAGGCCGGAACCGGCGGTGACTACCTGCCAGTCTTCCCGCTGCAAAAGTGCGCGCATGCTGATCAGGTTTTCCGGGTAGTCATCGACCACCAAAAGAACCGAACTGCTATCGCCGTGGTGTGGAGCGCATTCCATGCTACATCTCTTCCTTGGGAGCCCACTCCGGTCACTTCTGGGAGAAAACCCGGACAAACACTGAGGCCTCACTCTAGCCCCGGTTCCGAAAAATCAGAAGTAACCTAAGTGCCATCATTGCGCCAAAGCTCAGGAAGCCGACTAACGGTCAGTGCCTGCAGGCCACGGTTCATGGGAAACATGGCTTTTTGGCATTCCTCTGGCGCCAATAATTTGCCAGCGATTAATTAACAAGCGGAGGACTACGGCCTATAAAGAACCTGTCTGGCCTAAGGGCCATAGCCTACACCCCTCTGTAAAAAGGCCTACGCCATGATCGACCTCTCTACCTGGAACCTGAGCATTCCCGTTGGCTCGCCCCCCGCGACCATCGACACCCCGAAACTGCTTAGCGGCTTCAAGGACCAATATTTCCAGGCCGAAGGCAGCAATGTGCAATTCTGGACCCCCGTCACCGGTACCCGCACCGAAAACGCCGTCTACCCGCGCAGCGAACTGCGCGAAACCTACGCCGACGGCCGCTTGCGCAACTGGACCTACCCCGACGCCGACAATTTCCTGCGCGCCACCCTGGCCGTCAACCAGGTGCCCTCCAGCGGCAAGATCGTCATCGGCCAGATTCACGCCTATGACAGCCAGAAACCGCTGATCAAGCTGGAGTATCAATTCAAGGAAAAAACCCAGACCGGCAACATCGTCGCCAAAGTGCGCATGCGCCCGGACGAGGACGAAGGCCGGGTGATCATCGTCGCCTCGAATGTGCCGCTGGAGAAAACCTTCACCTACGTCATCAACCTGAACAAGGCCGGGCTGCTGAGTGTGTATGCCGCCGACGGTGAGTGGAACGAGCGCATCGGCGCGGCGTGGGGTGCCAAGCCGCTGTACTTCAAGGCCGGCGCGTATGTGCAGGACAACAGTGGCAACAGCAAGGAAGGCGCGCGGGTGACGTTTGCGAAGTTGGACATTGACCACGACTGAGCGGCGTCTCATCTCCAGCCCCTTCAGCACGTGCCCGTAGTGGCCCGGTTTGCCGGCGATGGCGTGCGCAGGGTCGTCCTCAGGCTTCAGGCGCCCATCGCCGGCAAGCGGGGCGCCTGCACACTAAGCGTCGCGCATAAAAAACCCGCATTTCTGCGGGTTTTTTATTAACGCTTGAGGCTTAGTTCACCTTGGCGTTCAACTCACCCTTGAGGTAACGCTGGTACATCGCTTCCAGGGAGATCGGCTTGATCTTCGAAGCGTTACCGGCGGTGCCGAACGCTTCGTAGCGAGCAATACACACATCACGCATCGCAGTCACGGTAGCGCCGAAGAATTTGCGTGGGTCAAATTCGCTCGGGTTGGTGGCCATCAGGCGACGCATCGCACCGGTGGAGGCCAGGCGCAGGTCGGTGTCGATGTTGACCTTGCGCACGCCGTACTTGATGCCCTCGACGATTTCTTCAACCGGTACGCCGTAGGTTTCTTTGATGTCACCGCCGTACTGGTTGATGATCGCCAGCCACTCTTGCGGAACCGAGGAAGAGCCGTGCATCACCAGGTGGGTGTTAGGGATGCGCTTGTGGATTTCCTTGATGCGGTCGATGGCCAGCACGTCGCCGGTAGGCGGCTTGGTGAACTTGTAGGCGCCGTGGCTGGTGCCGATGGCGATGGCCAGGGCATCAACCTGGGACTTCTTGACGAAGTCGGCGGCTTCTTCCGGATCAGTCAGCATCTGGCTGTGATCCAGCACGCCTTCGGCGCCGATGCCGTCTTCTTCACCGGCCATGCCGGTTTCCAGGGAACCCAGGCAGCCCAGCTCGCCTTCAACCGAAACGCCGCAGGCGTGAGCCATGGCCACGGTTTGTTGGGTGACGCGTACGTTGTATTCGTAGTCGGTCGGGGTCTTGCCGTCTTCACCGAGGGAGCCGTCCATCATCACCGAGCTGAAGCCCAGCTGGATGGAACGCTGGCACACGTCCGGGCTGGTGCCGTGGTCCTGGTGCATGCACACCGGGATATGCGGGAATTCTTCGATCGCGGCGAGGATCAGGTGACGCAGGAACGGGGCACCGGCGTATTTGCGCGCACCGGCCGAAGCCTGGACGATCACCGGGGAGTCTGTCTTGTCAGCGGCTTCCATGATGGCGCGCATCTGCTCAAGGTTGTTGACGTTAAAGGCTGGGACGCCGTAGCCGAACTCGGCTGCGTGGTCCAGCATTTGACGCATGCTGATAAGTGCCATTGTGTTGTCTCTCCCGGTCGAGGGTCGTTAATCGTGCAAGCCTGCCGTAGCGGCGGCTGCTATTCAAGTTATTGCAGGTCAGGGTGAGTGCATCTGACCGGCTGAATCGTTATTGCTGATGAGCTGAACTCAAATTCCAATCGGAAACACCGCTTTCGCGGGCAAGCCCGCTCCCACATTTGATCTTCAGTGATCTCACTATTGGGCCTTGCAGCCGCGCCCGATCAAATCATCAGTGGCGACCCAGTAAACCAGGCCTTCCTCACCTTTTGTGTGGAACGCCAACTGGTCGTTGCTATAAAGCACGCCCGAGGCGGCAACGTCCTGTTTAAGGCGATAAACCTGGTCCGAACCACCGAGGCGAACATCCACCTCGTTGCGGGCCTGGTTGGCAAAGCGCCAGTTCACCTCGGCCTTGCTGTCGCAAATCCAAGTGGTCCATTTATCGGCAGGCTCTGCCTTGTTGAACATGTTCATGCTGCTGCAACCGGCCAGAAGGGCCAGGGCTGCCAGGGCGAAAACGCCTTTCATTGCCAATCCTCGAACGACGGCCCAAAGCGCCGTCATTGCTGTCGGTTAGTTGATCTGACCCGTCAAGGGCAACCCTGTTCCTGACCGTTGGGCGCGGCGTCGTATTTCTCCAGCCGCTCGTTGCCGATGCGCTTGTTGATCACCGGCATGGTCTCGGCCTGCCAGTCCGCCTGATAACAGCTCTTTTTCTGCGCCGGGGTGGGCTTATCGGCCTCCGGCACACTGCTTGGCGTGCTGCCGCAGCCGGCCAACAGGCCCGCCGCGATCATCAATGCCAACGGCTTGATCATGGGAATACTCCTTTTCCGGATCACGAGCCTCAGCCTTTGGCTCGGGTTTCCAGCACTTCAACGGCCGGCAGGACTTTGCCTTCGACGAACTCGAGGAACGCGCCGCCACCGGTAGAAATGTAGGAGATCTGGTCAGCAACGCCATATTTATCGATGGCGGCCAGGGTGTCGCCACCACCGGCAATGGAGAACGCCGAGCTTTCGGCAATGGCCTTGGCCAGCACTTTGGTGCCGTTGCCGAACTGGTCGAACTCGAACACGCCGACCGGGCCGTTCCACAGGATGGTCTTCGAGGCTTTCAGCAGTTCAGCGAAGTTGGCCGCGGTTTGTGGGCCGATATCCAGGATCATGTCGTCGGCAGCCACATCAGCAATCAGCTTGACGGTAGCTTCGGCGCTTTCAGCGAATTCCTTGGCCACGACCACGTCGACCGGCAATGGCACGCTGACTTTGGCGGCGATGGCGCGGGCGGTGTCGAGCAGGTCCGGCTCGTAGAGCGACTTGCCTACCGGATGGCCGGCGGCGGCCAGGAAGGTGTTGGCAATGCCGCCGCCGACGATCAACTGGTTGCAGATCTGGCTGAGGCTGTTGAGCACGTCCAGCTTGGTCGAGACCTTGGAGCCGGCCACGATGGCGGCCATTGGCTGTGCCGGCGCGCCCAGGGCCTTGCCCAATGCATCCAGTTCAGCGGCCAGCAGTGGGCCAGCAGCGGCGACCTTGGCGAACTTGGCCACGCCGTGGGTCGAACCTTCGGCGCGGTGGGCGGTGCCGAAGGCGTCCATCACAAACACGTCGCACAGCGCAGCGTACTGCTGGGCCAGTTCGTCGCTGTTCTTTTTCTCGCCTTTGTTGAAGCGCACGTTTTCGAACAGCACGATGTCGCCGGCCTTCACGTCGACGCCACCCAGGTAATCAGCGACCAGTGGCACGTCGCGACCCAGGGCCTTGCTCAGGTAATCGGCTACCGGCTTGAGGCTGTTCTCGGCGGAGAACTCACCTTCGGTCGGACGACCCAGGTGCGAGCAGACCATCACGGCCGCGCCTTTTTCCAGGGCCAGCTTGATGGTCGGCAGCGAGGCCAGGATTCGCGCATCGCTGGTGACAACACCGTCCTTGACTGGGACGTTGAGGTCTTCGCGAATCAGTACGCGCTTACCTTGCAGATCGAGGTCGGTCATCTTCAACACGGTCATGGGTCGCAGTTCCTGAATTACTGTTGAGGTTGTTTAGAGGCGATGTGCAGATAATGTTCCGCAACATCCAGCATTCGGTTGGCAAAGCCCCATTCGTTGTCGAACCAGGCCAGGATGTTCACCAGCCTCGGGCCGGAAACGCGGGTCTGGCTGGCATCGACAATGGCCGAATGCGGGTCATGGTTGAAATCACAACTGGCGTGGGGCAACTCGGTGTAGGCCAGCAGGCCTTTGAGCGGGCCGCTGGTGGCGGCGTCGCGCAGGATCCGGTTGACCTCCGTCGCGTCGGTATCGCTGACGGTTTGCATGGTGATGTCCAGGCAGGACACGTTCACCGTCGGCACCCGTACGGCTTTGGCCTGAATTCGCCCGGCAAGTTCCGGCAACAGTCGCTCGATACCGCGAGCCAGGCCGGTGGACACCGGAATCACTGACTGGAACGCCGAGCGCGTGCGACGCAGGTCTTCGTGGTGATAGGCATCGATCACCGGCTGGTCGTTCATCGCCGAGTGAATCGTGGTGATCGACACGTAATCCAGGCCAATCGCCTGATCCAGCAGGCGCAACAGCGGCACGCTGCAATTGGTGGTGCAGGACGCGTTGGAGACCAGCAACTCAGTGCCGGTCAGGCAATCCTGGTTGATGCCGTAGACGATGGTGGCGTCGACATCCGCCTCGCTGGCCATCGGCTGGGAAAACAGCACACGCGGTGCGCCGGCGTCGAGGAAACGCTGGCCATCGGCACGGGTGTGGTAGGCACCGGAGCATTCCAACACCAGGTCAACGCCCAGCGCCGCCCAGTCGATGCCCTCGGGGGTGGCACTGCGTAATACTTTTACGCAGTCGCCATTGATATGCAGACAATCGCCTTCCACACGCACTTCGCCGGGGAAGCGGCCGTGAGTGGAGTCAAAGCGTGTCAGGTATTCGATGCTGGCCATGTCGGCCAAATCGTTGATAGCAACAATCTCAAACCCGGCCGCCGCCCCTCGCTCGAACAGAGCACGCAAGACGCAACGACCAATGCGGCCGTAGCCGTTGAGTGCAACTTTGTAAGGACGCGGTTGGGGCATGGGGTTCTCGATTACCTTGGGTAATGGGGTGTCTGCCAGACTGCCTTCGCGAGCAAGCCCGCTCCCACATTTGGAATGGGTTCACAATTGCAACCATGTGAACCCGATCTAATGTGGGAGCGGGCTTGCTCGCGAAGGCGTCAGTACAGCCACCTCAATCTACAGCCTTAGTCTTCCAGCAGCTCTTCAGCCTGGCCCAGGATATTTTCCAGGGTGAAGCCGAACTCTTCGAACAACGCTGGCGCCGGCGCCGACTCACCGTAGGTGGTCATGCCGATCACGCGGCCTTCCAGGCCCACGTACTTGTACCAGTAGTCGGCGTGAGCCGCTTCGATGGCGATACGCGCGCTGACCTGCAGTGGCAATACCGATTGCTTGTAGCCGGCGTCCTGGGCTTCGAACACGCTGGTGCACGGCATGGACACAACGCGCACGTTGCGGCCTTGCTCGGTCAGCTTGTCGTAGGCCTGGACGGTCAGGCCGACTTCGGAACCGGTGGAGATCAGGATCAGCTCCGGCTCGCCGACGCAGTCCTTGAGCACATAACCGCCACGGCTGATGTCGGCGATCTGCGCGTCGGTACGCGCCTGGTGCTGCAGGTTCTGACGCGAGAAGATCAGCGCCGAAGGGCCGTCCTTACGCTCGATCGCGTGTTTCCAGGCCACTGCGGATTCGACCGCGTCGGCTGGACGCCAGGTGTCCAGGTTCGGCGTGGTGCGCAGGCTGGTCAACTGCTCGACCGGCTGGTGCGTCGGGCCGTCTTCGCCCAGGCCGATGGAGTCGTGGGTGTACACGTGGATCACGCGCTTCTTCATCAATGCGGCCATGCGCACGGCATTGCGCGCATATTCCATGAACATCAGGAAAGTCGCGCCGTAAGGCACCAGGCCGCCGTGCAGGGACACGCCGTTCATGATGGCGCTCATGCCGAACTCGCGCACGCCGTAGTACATGTAGTTGCCGCTGGCGTCTTCGGCCGAGACACCTTTGCAGCCTTTCCACAGGGTCAGGTTGGAACCGGCCAGGTCAGCCGAGCCGCCGAGAATCTCAGGCAGCAGCGGGCCAAAGGCGTTCAGGGTGTTCTGGCTGGCTTTACGGCTGGCGATGGTCTCGCCCTTGGCCGCGACTTCGGCGATGTAGGCCGAGGCTTTTTCCGAGAAGTCCGCAGGCAGGTCACCGGCCAGGCGGCGTACCAGTTCGTTGGCCAACTCAGGGAATTCGGCGGAGTAGGCCGCGAAACGCTGGTCCCACTCGGCTTCGGTCGCCAGGCCTTTTTCCTTGGCGCTCCACTCGGCGTAGATGTCGGCCGGGATTTCGAACGGGCCGTGGTTCCACTTCAGCGCTTCGCGGGTCAGGGCGATTTCCGCGTCACCCAGTGGGGCGCCGTGGCAGTCTTCTTTACCCTGCTTGTTCGGCGAGCCGAAACCGATGGTGGTCTTGCAGCAGATCAGGGTGGGTTGCTCGCTCTTGCGCGCGGTGTCGATGGCGGTCTTGATCTCTTCCGGATCGTGGCCATCCACGTTGCGGATCACCTGCCAGTTGTAGGCTTCGAAACGCTTGGGCGTGTCATCGGTGAACCAGCCTTCGACTTCGCCGTCGATGGAGATGCCGTTGTCATCGTAGAAGGCGATCAGCTTGCCCAGGCCCAGGGTGCCGGCGAGGGACGCGACTTCGTGGGAAATGCCTTCCATCATGCAGCCATCACCCAGGAACACGTAGGTGTGGTGGTCGACGATGTTGTGGCCAGGGCGGTTGAACTGCGCGCCCAGGACTTTTTCGGCCAGCGCGAAACCAACGGCGTTGGCCAGGCCTTGGCCCAGGGGACCGGTGGTGGTCTCGACGCCTGGGGTGTAGCCGAATTCCGGGTGGCCCGGGGTGCGGCTGTGCAGCTGGCGGAAGCTCTTGAGGTCATCGATGGTGACGTCGTAGCCGGTCAGGTGCAGCAGCGAATAGATCAGCATCGAGCCGTGGCCGTTGGACAGCACGAAGCGGTCACGGTCGGCGAACGACGGGTTGCTCGGGTTGTGTTTCAGGTAGTCACGCCAAAGTACCTCGGCGATATCCGCCATGCCCATCGGGGCACCGGGATGGCCGCTGTTGGCTTTTTGCACGGCATCCATGCTGAGGGCACGAATGGCGTTGGCACGCTCACGACGGCTGGGCATCGCTGATCTCCTGGGGTTTGAATAAAAGAAACGGAAAAAAGGACCGGCATTTTCCCTCAGCCACCGCCTGCGGGCAATGACAGATAGTCACTTGTGGGTGTTTTTCCTGTGCTTTGCGCGGCAATCGCTTGCAGAAAAGACCGACCGGTTCGTCTAAAGGTTATAGCGGCTGCTTATAACTGCCACTTATCGTTCAATATCAAAACTTTTTGATATTGGCCTTGCGAGGTCTTCACCTCGTCACTAGACTGCTGGCCTTATGAATCTACCCGTGCCCTCCCTGCGTCCTGACGACGGCGATGACCTGGCAGCCTTGTGCAAGGCCGCTGGCGACCCGTTGCGCCTGAACGTATTGCGCGCACTGGCCAACGATTCGTTCGGCGTACTGGAATTGGCGCAGATCTTCGCCATCGGCCAGTCCGGCATGAGCCACCATTTGAAGGTACTGGCCCAGGCCGACCTGGTAGCCACCCGCCGCGAAGGCAATGCGATTTTCTACCGTCGCGCCCTGCCCCACACCGAGTTGCTCGGCGGCAAGCTGCACGCCGCCCTGCTCGAAGAAGTCGACAGCCTGGCCCTGCCCAGCGACGTGCAGTCGCGCATCGGTCAGGTCCATGGTCAGCGCGCCGCCGCCAGCCAGGATTTTTTCACCCGGGTTGCCGAGAAGTTTCGCGCCCAGCAGGACCTGATCGCAGGTTTGCCGCAATACCGCGACAGCGTACTGGCGCTGCTGGACAAGCTGAGCTTCAGTGATGAAGCCACGGCACTCGAAGTGGGCCCTGGCGATGGCGGTTTCCTGCCAGAACTGGCGCGGCGTTTCCAGCAAGTCACGGCGCTGGACAACAGCCCGGCCATGCTCGAACTGGCACGCCAGCTGTGCGAGCGTGAAGCATTGGGCAACGTGCGCCTGCAGTTGGCGGATGCGCTCAATCACAACAGTCTGCAGGCCGACTGCGTGGTGCTGAATATGGTGCTGCACCATTTCGCTGCCCCCGCAGACGCCCTCAAGCAGATGGCGAAGTTGCTGCAACCCGGCGGTAGCCTGCTGGTCACAGATTTATGCAGCCACAACCAGAATTGGGCCAGGGAGGCCTGCGGTGATCTCTGGTTGGGTTTTGAACAGGACGATCTGGCCCGTTGGGCCACCGCTGCGGGACTCGTTCCCGGGGAAAGCCTCTATGTAGGTTTACGTAATGGTTTCCAGATCCAGGTCCGCCATTTCCAGCGGCCGGCTGGCGACACTCACCATCGGTAAATTTCAGGAAAACATCGAGATGAGCGAATACTCCCTTTTCACCTCCGAGTCCGTGTCTGAAGGGCATCCGGACAAAATCGCCGACCAGATTTCTGATGCGGTGCTGGACGCCATCATTGCTGAAGACAAGTTCGCCCGTGTGGCGTGCGAGACCCTGGTGAAAACCGGTGTAGCGATCATCGCTGGCGAAGTAACGACTACCGCCTGGGTTGACCTGGAGCAGATCGTTCGTGATGTGATCACCGACATCGGCTACACCAGCTCCGACGTCGGCTTCGACGGCGCGACCTGCGGCGTGATGAACATCATCGGCAAGCAATCGCCTGACATCAACCAGGGTGTCGACCGTGCCAAGCCTGAAGATCAGGGCGCCGGCGACCAGGGCCTGATGTTCGGCTACGCCAGCAACGAAACCGACGTGCTGATGCCAGCGCCGATCACCTTCTCGCACCAGCTGGTGCAACGCCAGGCTGAAGCCCGCAAGAACGGCCTGCTGCCTTGGCTGCGCCCGGACGCCAAGTCCCAGGTGACCTGCCGCTATGAAGGCGGCAAAGTCGTCGGCATCGACGCCGTTGTACTGTCGACCCAGCACAACCCGGACGTTTCCTACGCTGATCTGCGTGAAGGCGTGATGGAGCTGATCGTCAAGCACGTGCTGCCGGCCGAACTGCTGTCCAAGGATACCCAGTTCCACATCAACCCGACTGGCCAGTTCATCATTGGTGGCCCGGTGGGCGACTGCGGCCTGACCGGTCGCAAGATCATCGTCGACAGCTACGGCGGCATGGCCCGTCACGGCGGTGGCGCGTTCTCCGGCAAAGACCCGTCCAAGGTTGACCGTTCGGCGGCCTACGCCGGTCGCTACGTGGCCAAGAACATTGTCGCCGCGGGCCTGGCCGAGCGCTGCGAGATCCAGGTGTCCTACGCCATCGGCGTGGCCCAGCCTACGTCGATCTCGCTGAATACCTTCGGTACCGGCAAGATCAGCGACGACAAGATCGTCAAGCTGGTGCGCGAGATCTTCGACCTGCGTCCTTACGCGATCACCACCATGCTCGACCTGCTGCACCCGATGTACCAGGAAACCGCAGCCTACGGCCACTTCGGTCGTACCCCTGCGCAGAAGACTGTCGGCGACGACACCTTCACCACCTTCACCTGGGAAAAAACCGATCGCGCCAACGACCTGCGCACCGCCGCCGGCCTGTAATCGCTCACGGCATATAAAGCCTCGCCGGGTTTACCCCCGGCGGGGCTTTTTTATTGCCTGCGGGATCACCCTCACATTTTTTGGATCCAAAGCTTGCAGGCCAAATAATGGCCCTCTAGAATCCGCGCCCTCTCGGGCCCTCTACCTTATTTGGATATTGCCCTGCGCCAGCCCGGGATCGATCAGCGCGCAGGCAATCGAACATTGAGGTTTTTCATGCGCATCTCCACGCTCGCCCCTGCCGCCCTTCTGCTCAGCCTGTTCGCCCTGCCGGCCCAATCCGCCGACCTGAGCGCACTGAGTGGCGCGCTGACGTCCCAACTGGGTGGCGGCAACTCCGGCGACTGCCAGAAGCAATCCGCGGACCTGCAAGCCAAGATCGATGCAGCCGAAGCCCAGAAAGACAACCTGAAAGTGAAGGCCTTCAAAGCGGCGCAGGAGCAGATCAACAAAGGCTGTAACAAACTTGCTGAAACCCAGGCCAAGGCCGACGCCAAGCAGCAAACCCAGGAGGCCAAGGCTGATAAGAATGACGCCGTGAAAGCCTTGGGCGGTCTGTTCAAGTAACTGGAAACACCCGGTAAAAAGCCCCGCACTGCCGGGGCTTTTTTGTGCCTGCCTGGATCACTTAGGCTGGGCGCCCTTTACGAGCAAGGAATGCTCATGACGCGCTTACTGATTGCGCTGCTGCTCAGCACGCTGACCTTTTCAGCCTGGGCTGACGGCTGCCCGGCTGAAGCCCGGACCCAACTCGGCAGCCTGGCCGAACAGATCCGCCAGTGGGATGACAGCTATCACCGGCTCGGCCATTCCCCCGTCAGCGATGAGCTCTACGACCAGGCTCGCCAACGCCTCGCGCAATGGCGCGAATGTTTCCCCCAACCCACGGCAAAGGCCGACAACCCACTGGCCAGCGCACGCGGCACCCTGGCTCACCCGGTCGCCCATACCGGGCTGGCAAAACTGCTGGATGAACAGGCAGTCGGCACCTGGCTCGGCACGCGCCAGGAAGTGTGGATACAACCCAAGGTCGATGGCGTGGCGGTGACATTGGTGTACCGCCAGGGTCGGCTGAGCCGAGTCATCAGCCGTGGCGATGGCCTGCTCGGCCAGGACTGGTCAGCCTCGGCGCGCAAGATCCCCGCCATTGTCCAGCAGCTGCCGGAGCCCCTTGACCTGGTGCTGCAAGGCGAACTTTACTGGCGCCTCGACGACCACGTGCAGTCGGCACATGGCGGGCTCAATGCCCGCAGCAAAGTGGCTGGGCTGATGAACCGCAAACACTTGAGCGACATCGAAGCCGCCGGCATCGGCGTGTTCATCTGGGCCTGGCCCGACGGCCCGGCCGCGTTCAACGAGCGCCTCGCCAGCCTGGCACGCTGGGGTTTCACCGACAGCCAGCGCTACAGCCAGCCCATCCAGGACATTACCCACGCCGCACACTGGCGCGCCTATTGGTACAACCATCCCCTGCCCTTCGCCAGTGATGGCGTGGTGCTGCACCAGGCGCAGCGCGCACCCGCCGAGCGCTGGCAGGCCAGCACGCCGTACTGGGCGGTCGCCTGGAAGTACCCGGCGGCCAAGGCCCTGGCACTGGTGCGCAACGTGCGGTTCAAGATCGGCCGTACCGGGCGCATCACCCCCATGCTCGAACTCGAGCCCGTGCGGCTGGATGACCGGCAGATCAGCCGCGTCAACGTCGGCTCGCTGAAACGCTGGCAAGCACTGGACATCCGCCCTGGCGATCAGGTCGCCATCAGCCTGGCGGGCCAGATCATCCCACGGTTGGACCAAGTGATCCTGCGCAACGCCACCCGGGTCGACCTGCCGGTCCCGGACCCTCTGGACTTCCACGCCTTGAGCTGCTGGCAGCTGGACCCCGGCTGCGAGGAACAACTGCTGGCGCGGCTCACCTGGCTCAGCGGTGATCAAGGCCTGGCCTTGCCCCATATCGGCCGTGAGACCTGGAACATATTGATCCAGGCCGGTCTAATCGCAGGCTTTCTCGATTGGTTAACCCTGGACGCGGCAGAGCTTGCTAACATTGATGGCTTCGGCGATCGCAGCCGCGCGCGGGTGCTCGACAGCCTGCACAGCGCGCGGCAACGGCCCTTCGCCCAATGGCTCAAGGCCCTGGGCATACCGCCTGCGGCACGCAACAACCTGGAAGGCGGCTGGCAGACACTGGCCGCCAAGGACACCCAGGCCTGGCAGGCCACCGATGGCATCGGCCCGGGTCGCGCAGCGCAACTGAGCGCTTTTTTCCGCGATCCGCACGTACAGGCTTTGGCTGAAACACTACGCGTGGCCGGGATAGACGGGTTTTGAACCCGGCCTGGCCACCTTTGAACGGCGGCAGAATTCATCCTGCTGCCAGATTGCGACTTTGGAGTACCACATGAAATTTCTCGCCCCCTTTGTCTTGTTGACTGTCGCAAGCTGCATGGCCACGCCACTGCTGGCGGCCGAAGAAGTTGCCCCCCTCACCGGCTGCGCCGCCAAGCGCCAGGCCATCAGCGCCCAGATCGAACAAGCCAAGGCGCATGGCAACAGCGCGCAACAGGCCGGCCTGGAAAAAGCCCTGAGCGAAGTCACTGCCAACTGCACCGACGCCTCCTTGAGGAAGGAGCGCGAAAACAAGGTGCTCGACGCCAAGCACGAAGTCAGCCGCCGTCAGGCTGACCTCGACAAGGCAATGAAAAAGGGCGACGCCGAGAAAATCAACAAACGTAAGGACAAGCTCGCCCAGTCGCGCAAAGAACTGCAGGACGCCGTTGAACAACTCGACGAATAACGCCGGTCAGTGATCGCGAAACTGCTTATGGCAGGCGCTGCAGGCATCTTCGACTTTCTGCACCGCAGGCCCAAGGTTGCTGGCCTTGTACGGCTGGACCTGGCTGGCGACCACCAGTTCACCGGTGGCCGCTTCAAGGTTGCGGGCCAGTTCCTGGAAGCGCGCCTGTTGTTGCCATACGTCGTCCTTGGCACTGGTGTGATCTTCTTCGCGCACGCTCGGGAAGTGCTTCCACGGTTCATGCGACAACGCATCGAGCTTGACCGCGCCTTCGGCAAACTTCGCGCCGTCGAACGGGATGCGTCCACGCAACATGCCGCCCAGGTCCTCGCCGGTCTTGAGCATCTGCTTGAAAATCGCCTTGCGCTGGCCCAGCGGGGAATTTGGATCGACGCCGCCACAGGCGGACAAGGCCACGCAGGCCAGCAATACAACCGTCAGTTTATTAAAAGTCATGATGGCTCAGGGTCACGGGAAACGGCGGCCAGTATCCTCGCCCCGCCCGTAAAGACCAATAGCCCTATTAATAATAAGGGTTGCCCGACTGCGCTACAGCGCGGGCAATCGCTTCAGGAATTGCGTTTATGAATGTCGTGCTGAAAACCTGGAGCCGCCGCCTGGCGTGGGCTCTGCCGATTGCTGCACTGCTGGCCGGCTGTGATGGCGGTAAAGACGCCAACAAAACAGAGGAAGTGGCCAAACCCCATGCCGTAGCCACCTACGTGAGCGCGCCATGGGAAGCCCTGCCGGCGGTGTCCGACAGCGACCTGCTGGCCGGCTTTGAAGCCTGGCGCAGCGCCTGCCAACGCCTCAAGGCCGACCCGATCTGGGGCGCGACCTGTGCCGCAGCGGCCACCGTGCCGGGCAATGCCGTGGCGGTGCGTGGTTTTCTAAAAGAACGCCTGGATGTATTCGGCCTGCGCTCGGCCGACGACACCCCCAATGGCCTGATCACCGGCTACTACGAACCGGTCTACCCCGGCAGCCTGACCAAGACTGCCACCGCCCATGTGCCCGTGTATGGCGTGCCGGATGACCTGATCATCGTCAATCTGGAAAGCATCTATCCGGAACTCAAGGGCAAGCGCCTGCGCGGTCGCCTCGAAGGCCGCGTGCTCAAGCCCTATGACGATGCCAGCGCCATCAACGGCCAAGGCTCCAGCGCCAAGCCGATTGCCTGGCTGACCAACCCGATGGACCTGCAATTTCTGCAGATCCAGGGCTCGGGCCGCATTCAACTCAAGGACGGGCGCCAACTGCGCGTGGGTTATGGCGACCAGAACGGCTACCCCTATCGTCCTATCGGCCGCTGGCTGGTGGAGCAAGGCGAGTTGAAGAAAGAAGCAGTGACCATGGGCGCCATCAGCGCTTGGGCCAAGGCGCACCCGGAGCGAATCCCGGAACTGCTCGCGAGCAACCCCAGCTACGTGTTCTTCAGCGCCCGTCCCGACAGCAATGAAGGTCCGCGCGGTTCGCTGAACGTGCCGCTGACGGCAGGCTACAGCGTGGCGGTGGATCGCAAGGTGATCCCGCTGGGCAGCCTGTTGTGGCTGTCGACCACCACGCCCGACGGCTCGGCATTGGCACGTCCCGTCGCCGCACAGGACACCGGCGGTGCAATCACCGGCGAAGTGCGCGCGGATCTGTTCTGGGGCACGGGTGATGCGGCAGGCGAGTTGGCGGGGAATATGAAGCAGCAAGGCCAGATCTGGATGCTGTGGCCCAAAGGCGCGGCGTTGCCGCACGTGCCGGATGCACCCGCGGGTACCTGAGGAACACTGAAGATCAAATGTGTAAACGGGCTTGTCGTGGGGATAAGGCCTGTCGTGGGGAGCGGACTTACTGTGGCGAGCGGGCTTTCGTGGCGAGCGGGCTTGCCCCGCGTTGGGGTGCGAAGCAGCCCTGACAACAGGCGCCGAGTTCCTTCTGAAAAAACTCGGTGTGCCGATTGGGGCCGCTTCGCGCCCCAACGCGGGGCAAGCCCGCTCGCCACAGTAGGCGGGCTTGCCACAGCAGCCGGCTTGCCACAGTAAGCCCGGCCACAATAGAGGGCCGGGCTACGCCTTAGATCGAGACGAAGAAGAAGCTCGCGATCAATACCATCCCTACAAACCACACCAGCGAACGCAGCATTGCCCAGTCGGCGACGTAGCAGATGATGTACAACAGGCGACTGGTGATAAACAGCACCGCCAGCACATTGATGGTCACCAACGACGCAGTCCCGGCAAGGTGGGCGATAATCACCGCCGCCGCGAAGGCGGGTGTCACCTCAAAGCTGTTGAGCTGCGCGTTGTGGGCGCGCTTGGCGAAGCCGTCGAGGGTATCCAGAAAAGCGCGCGGATCATGATTCTGCCGCGGGCCGAATTTGCCGCCACTGAACTTGGCCACCCCTGTGCACAGGTAAGGCAGGAAAATCGCTATCAACACACACCAGAAAGCCACCGTCATCACTGATTCCTTTTGTAGTTTTAAACAGAAATTAGAGTTTTAGCACTAAACCTAGCAAACCGCACTTACCGGCTATGAGCACGCCGCGCACCGAAAGGTTCTATCGCGCTGTGCAACCTCATGCCCGCCCTGCGGTCCACCCATGCACCAAAGAACTGCCACCCAACCTCCAAGGACCCCGGATGCTTGAACTTGTCGCCGCCTTCATCTGCCTCACCACCCTGCTCACCTATGTGAACTTCCGTTTTATCGGCCTGCCACCCACCATCGGCGTGATGGTCACGGCCCTGCTGTTTTCGCTGATCCTGCAAGGCCTGAGCGTGCTCGGCTACCCGGGCCTGGAGGAACGTATCCAGCAATTGATCGGCCAGATCGACTTCGGCGATTTGCTGATGAACTGGATGCTGTCGTTCCTGCTGTTCGCCGGCGCCCTGCACGTCAACCTCAACGACCTGCGCAGCTACCGCTGGCCCATCGGCCTGCTGGCAACGTTCGGCGTGTTGATTGCCACCGTGGTGATCGGCAGCCTGGCGTACTACATCTTCGCGCTGTTTGGCTGGCACGTGAGCTTCCTCTACTGCCTGCTGTTCGGCGCGCTGATCTCACCCACCGACCCGATTGCAGTCTTGGGCGTGCTGCGTACCGCCAACGCCTCCAAACCGCTGAAAACCACGATCGTCGGCGAGTCACTGTTCAACGACGGCACGGCGGTGGTGGTGTTTACGGTTTTACTGGGTATTGCACAGCTGGGCGAAACGCCGACCGTAGGCGCTACCGCGATGCTGTTTGCCCATGAGGCGATTGGCGGCGTGGTGTTTGGTGGCCTGATCGGCTACCTCGTGTACCTGATGATCAAGAGCATCGAGCAGCACCAGATCGAAGTGATGCTGACCCTGGCCTTGGTCATCGGCGGTTCGGCGATGGCCACCGAACTGCACGTCTCGGCGCCGATTGCGATGGTGGTGGCCGGTCTGATCATCGGCAACCTGGGGCGCAAGCTGGCGATGAACGACATGACCCGTCGCTATCTGGATGGCTTCTGGGAACTGCTCGATGACATGCTCAACGCGCTGCTGTTCGCGCTGATCGGCATGGAGCTGCTGCTGTTGCCGTTCAACTGGCTGCACGTCTTCGCTGCCAGCCTCCTGGCCGTGGCAATCCTGCTGTCACGCCTGCTGACCGTTGCTCCGGCAATCCTGCTGCTGCGCCGCTGGCGCACGGTGCCACGCGGGACCATCCGCATCCTGACCTGGGGCGGCTTGCGCGGCGGGGTTTCGGTAGCGCTGGCACTGGCATTGCCGCTCGGCCCGGAGCGCGACCTGCTGCTGAGCATCACCTACATCGTGGTGCTGTCGTCGATCCTGTTGCAGGGGTTGAGCATCGGCAGGCTGGTCAAGCGCGTGACTCGGGACGAGCCCCAAGCCACGCCCGAGCCTCACTGATCCTTGTTGATCTGCTGCGGATGCCTCGGGTCCGCAGCGGTTTTTCCCGGCAAGCTGCTTTCACTGCGGATCTGCGCGTGACTGATCAACGCAAAGATAAAGCTGCCGCCGATGATATTGCCGGCCAGGGTCGGACCGGCAAACACCAGCCAGAAGTCTTTCCACGGCAATTCGCCGGCAAACACCAGGTACGAAACCTCGGCCGAACCGACGACGATATGGGTGAAGTCCCCCAGCGCCATCAGGTAAGTGATCAGGATAATGATCCACATCTTGGCGCTTTCCATGGAGGGGATCATCCACACCATGGTCGCGATCATCCAACCGGAAACGATGCCTTTTGCAAACATCTGGCCGGCGTCGTTTTCCATGATCTTGCGGCCGATTTCGAGGAAGGCCAGGTCGGTCTTGGTATCGAAGATCGGCAGGTGCAGCATCACATACGCCACCAGCAGGGTGCCGCACAGGTTGCCGACCAGCACGACTGTCCATAAGCGCAGCAGGCGTCCCGCATTGCCCAGCGTAGGCTTGCTCATCACCGGCAGCACGGCGGTCAGGGTGTTTTCGGTGAACAATTGCTGGCGCGCCAGGATCACCGCGAGGAAGCCCGCGCAGTAGCCGAAGCTGGCGATGACCTTGAAGGCTTCGCCATCTGGCAGGCGCGAGTTGAGCAAGCCCATCGCCATCAGCGACAGTCCCATGGTCAGGCCGGCAGCCAGCGCCGACCACCACAAGGCGGCGACGCTGCGCTCCAGCTCCTGGTCGCCCTGGGTGCGGATGATTTCATGCAACACCGCCGCGCGGGGGGGTTGGTTCTTGTCTACGTCCTGTTGCTCTTCCTGCGACAGGTTGGGGGTCTTGCCGTCTGCTTGAGTGGCCATGATGTACCAGAGTCCGAGGGGTGCCTGTAGCTACGACATGCCGGCACAGTAGCTGTTCAGTGGCCAGGCAACTAAACCCGTTTGCGCCAGGCCTTGGCCATCGCCACAGTAGTGTCACTGGAAGACATACTCCATGGCGTGTTGCGCGCCTGGTAATGTTCGCTGAGATCATCAAGCACACGATTGAACGCCTGCGGCGCGGTGGCCTTGGCCAAGTCTCGTGCCGCGCGCTGCAACAGTTCGACATTGGATGCCGGCTGGCCAGGTCGGAACAGTGACGGGTAGATAACCTCCCGTGTAAAGCTCTCGGCACTCACCGCGATATCGCGACGTTTCATTTCGGCAACAGCGCAAGCCATGACCCTGGAAGTGGACGGTACATCGCCGGAGCCCTGATTAGCAGCCACTTGCAGCAATCGCTGAAAATTTCGCTGGCCTGGGTCATTCAAGCGCCGTCCCAACCACTCCAATTGCTCGGGACTTCGGGCAAGTGCTTCCAGATTGCGCACTGCCGACGACAGCTTCGGTGTGAACAGCAAGCCAGCATGCGACTTATCGACCTCTGTAATCGCATGGTCCAGCGCGCGCAACGCCTGTTTCGCTTCTTCTCGAAACATCAGCACACTGGCTGCGGCGCTGTCTGCCTGCAATGCCGTCTGCACACTGGCCAGTGTTTCATCATCCATCGCCAGCACCGCCGCATCCAGCGAACCGAACGAGTGAGAATCCCTCGTCGAGGCCAGATTCTGCAGGTGCCCAGCCACCGCTTCACGGGTCCTTTCCTGCAGGTGCTGCTTGTGCTCATCCTTCATGGTGAAGTTGACCGTCCCGTTGAACAGGCCGCGAAAATCTCCCTGTTCGGTATTCAGTGGCGACACCAGCGTCTGGTCGGCAAATGCCTTGAGCCTATTATCCTGGTAAGCCTCGGCAGCCGAATGTGGCGTTCCCGTAATGCAGTCGACCAAGCTGCTGAAAAAACTGCCACTTTGGGCAGGCTCCTCGGCGGAGTCAGGCTCGAATTTGATGATCAGCGACTCGGGCTTGCTCAGGAGGCTCTCGGCAAACAATCGGTCCACCACGCCTGGCGCTGGCGTATTGAGCATCAGGCCACCGTCCTGAAAGGTCGTGGTTTCTGTCGCTATCTGGAAGCCATGCCCCTGTTCCACAGGGCTTTTGAACAGTGCCGGCAACGAACCCGAAATACGCGCAGCGCGGGCAATATCCATGTCCGGCGTCAAACTGCTGTTGAACACTACCAACTGTGGACGCCCTCCAAACATGCCCGTGCCGGTGATATTGAGTTGCTTGACCGCTGCAATACTGCGGCTTAACACCTCAAGGTCGGCAAACGTCGGTGCCCCACCAGCACTGAGCTTGTCAGCAATGCGCATGACGTCGGCAGGCCGGGTTTCTCTGGGAGTGTCGGCAATATGACCAAGAAGCGCCTTGCGCGACTCGTCGCGGATCATGTCCTCCAGCGGGGCGGCATCGGTTTTCAGGCGCGGCAGCAGGGTCATCAGCAACTGGGAAATATTGCCGACCGGGCCCGGCAAGTACCCGAGGTATTTGCCCAGTGTCGAACTGGCGTCCTGCAACCAGGCCGTCACAGGGTCTTTGCTGTTCAGCAAGGTTGGCAGACTGATGTTGTCCGACAGTCCATCGAAGGCTGCGGCACTCATTCCACTGGCAATCAATGCCGCAGAAATCGCACCGGCGGATGAGCCGGAAATCACCTGGATGCCTTCCAGCTTCCGGGCGTCCTCGAGTGCCTGCACCACCCCCGAAAAGGCAACCCCCTTGGCGCCACCACCGCTGAGCACCAAATGCGTGATGGGCGGCCGCGACAATGTCACCTCCACACGCCCATGGGGATCGCGCTGGAGGATCAGATTGCGCGCGCCGCCGCCCTCCACCCGTAACATCTTCGCGGTGTGATCGGCGTGGGTACTGACATCTCCAGGCGAGAGAAACTGAACGGGGTTGACCGGATTGAGCACTTTCATGCGCTGACTCACTCTGCGGGGGGTGTAGTGCTGAGTGATGACAGCGCCTGGGAAAGATCCAACCGGAACAATCAGGTAACAGAAACCAAACCGGTGGGCATGCAGTTACTCCTGGATGCCATCCTCTTGAAACTGGTCTTTCACGTACTTGATTTCCGTACGGCCGTGAGGCGCTGGCAGGCCATCTTCACCGAGGTTGACGAAGACCATTTTCTCGACGGTGAGGATGCTTTTACGGGTGATCTTGTTGCGCACTTCACAGGTCAGGGTGATCGAGGTGCGGCCGAATTCGGTGGCGGTGATGCCCAGCTCGATGATGTCGCCCTGGCGCGAGGCACTGACGAAGTTGATTTCGGAGATGTACTTGGTCACCACGCGCTGGTTGCCCAACTGGACAATCGCATAGATCGCCGCTTCTTCGTCGATCCAGCGCAACAGGCTGCCACCGAACAGGGTGCCGTTGGGGTTGAGGTCTTCGGGTTTTACCCATTTGCGGGTGTGGAAGTTCATGGGGACTCCAGGTTTGAGATGTTTGGCGATTGGGTTGTGGCCCCCAGCTTCAAGTTTTAAGCGACAAGCTGCAAGTAGTAGCCGATTCGCTCTTACTTGCCGCTTGTAGCTTGTTGCTTGCCACTAGCCGGACAAAGACAGCTATAATCGCCCCCGATTTCAGAACGGCTACTACCGTTCTCCCGCCACCTGTCCGAGGGGCGCTGCAGCAGGTTCAACCTGTCAGGCTCGGATGGGGCGTTGTCCGGCCTGGTTAGCCAGCTGGATACTAAACGCACAACGGCGCCCATTCGCACACTACGAATGGAGGCTCTTCATGAGCGCTGTAAACACGCCTGCAGATTTCAACGACTACAAAGTCGCCGACATGTCCCTCGCTGCCTGGGGCCGTCGCGAAACCTTTATCGCCGAATCCGAAATGCCTGCGCTGATGGGCCTGCGTCGCAAGTACGCCGCTGAGCAACCGCTCAAGGGCGCGAAGATCCTCGGCTGCATCCACATGACCATCCAGACTGCCGTGCTGATCGAGACCCTGGTTGCCCTGGGTGCCGAAGTACGCTGGTCGTCCTGCAACATCTTCTCGACTCAAGACCAGGCCGCTGCCGCTATCGCTGCTGCTGGTATCGCCGTGTTCGCCTGGAAAGGCGAGACTGAAGAAGAGTACGAGTGGTGCCTGGAGCAAACCATCCTCAAGGATGGCAAGCCATGGGACGCCAACATGATCCTCGACGACGGCGGCGACCTGACCGAGCTGCTGCACAAGAAGTACCCGCAGATCCTCGACCGCGTCCACGGCGTGACCGAAGAAACCACCACCGGCGTACACCGCCTGCTGGACATGCTGGCCAAGGGCGAGCTGAAAATCCCGGCCATCAACGTCAACGACTCGGTGACCAAGAGCAAGAACGACAACAAGTACGGCTGCCGTCACAGCCTGAACGATGCCATCAAGCGCGGCACCGACCACCTGCTGTCGGGCAAGCAAGCCCTGGTGATCGGCTACGGTGACGTGGGCAAGGGTTCGTCCCAGTCCCTGCGTCAGGAAGGCATGATCGTCAAGGTGTCCGAAGTCGATCCGATCTGCGCCATGCAAGCCTGCATGGACGGTTTCGAAGTGGTTTCGCCGTTCATCAACGGCCAGAACGACGGCACCGAAGCGAGCATCGACAAAGCCCTGCTGGGCAAGATCGACCTGATCGTGACCACCACCGGTAACGTCAATGTTTGCGATGCGAACATGCTCAAGGCCCTGAAAAAGCGCGCCGTAGTGTGCAACATCGGTCACTTCGACAACGAAATCGACACTGCTTTCATGCGCAAGAACTGGGCGTGGGAAGAAGTGAAGCCACAGGTACACAAGGTTCACCGTACCGGCGCTGGCGATTTCGACCCGCAGAACGATGACTACCTGATCCTGCTGGCTGAAGGCCGCCTGGTTAACCTGGGCAACGCCACCGGCCACCCAAGCCGCATCATGGATGGCTCGTTCGCCAACCAGGTTCTGGCCCAGATCTTCCTGTTCGGCCAGAAATACGCCGACCTGTCGCCTGCCCAGAAAGCCGAGCGCCTGACCGTGGAAGTACTGCCGAAGAAACTCGACGAAGAAGTGGCCCTGGAAATGGTCCGCGGCTTCGGTGGCGTCGTGACTCAACTGACCAAGACCCAGGCCGACTACATCGGCGTGACCGTCGAAGGTCCGTTCAAGCCGCACGCTTACCGCTACTAAGCAGCGGCAAGCTTTCAGCGGCAAGCGGCAAGAAATGCGCTTGTGCCGAGGGCTTGCTACTTCATTGCTCTTTAAGCAGCTACCAGCTGCGAGCTCCAAGCTGCAAGAACAGGCACACCGCCCTCTTGCAGCTTGAGGCTTGCAACTTGCAGCTGGAGACCTCACATGTCCCAAGACCGTCGCTACAGCTTCGAGTTCTTCCCGACCAAGACCGATGCTGGACATGAAAAACTGATGGCCGTTGCCAAGCAACTGGCCAGCTACAACCCTGACTTCTTCTCCTGCACCTACGGCGCCGGCGGCTCGACCCGTGACCGCACGATCAACACCGTGCTGCAGCTCGAAAGCGAAGCCAACATTCCCGCCGCTCCGCACTTGTCGTGCGTGGGCGACAGCAAGGCCGACCTGCGCGGCCTGCTGACCCAATACCAGCAAGCCGGCATCAAGCGCATCGTCGCCTTGCGTGGCGACCTGCCATCCGGCATGGGCATGGCCAGCGGTGAGCTGCGCTACGCCAACGACCTGGTGAGTTTCATCCGTGAAGAAAGCGGCGATCACTTCCATATCGAAGTGGCGGCTTACCCGGAGATGCACCCCCAGGCGCGCAACTTCGAAGACGATCTGCAGAATTTCGTGCGCAAGGCCAACGCCGGCGCCGACAGCGCGATCACCCAGTACTTCTTCAACGCCGACAGCTACTTCTACTTCGTCGAGCGCGTGCGGGCCATGGGTGTGAACATCCCGATCGTGCCAGGCATCATGCCGATCACCAACTACAGCAAGCTGGCACGCTTCTCCGACGCGTGCGGTGCCGAGATCCCACGCTGGATCCGCAAGCAACTGGAAGCCTACGGCGACGACGTCAAGAGCATCCAGGCGTTCGGCGAACAGGTCATCAGCAGCATGTGTGAAGAATTGCTGCAAGGTGGCGCACCCGGGCTGCACTTCTATACGCTTAACCAGGCTGAGCCGAGCCTTGCAATCTGGAACAACCTCAAGCTACCGCGCTGAGGTCTGACCGAGCTGCATCCAGGCCCTCGTTTATACGAGGGCTTTTTTTGTTCACATCTCCCCGGAATGGAAGCCTGCAGTAAATGAATACAGCGTCCCCGACTCCCCGCCCGCAGCTGGTTTACCTGGTATTCGGCGCCGAGACCTATCATCAGGAAGCGGTATTCAGCATCGCCAGTGCCCTGGCGCAGCTGGGCGCAACCGAGGACCTGCCCCTGGACATCCAGGTGTTCAGCGACAACCCGGCGCCCTACGACGGCCTGCCGGTGCAGGTCCACACGCTGGATGAGGCCACGCGCAAACGCTGGAGCGAGCCTCACGGTTACCATTTCCGCACCAAGCACGTGCTGTTGCGCCAAGTCCTGGAAACGGCGGAGCGGGCACTGCTGATCGACACCGATACGTTTTTCCACGATTCGCCCATGGCCCTGTTCGAGCGCGTCGCGCCCGGCACCCTGCTGTGCAACGCCTTCCACGCCAAGTACGGCGATAACCGCGAAAGCGTGCTGTACGAAGCGCTCGCGCCATACCTGAGCGAAAAAGGCCTGGCCGACGACAACATGTGGCTGCTCAACTCCGGGGTCATGGGCCTGGCACGCCAGGACGCGCACCTGCTGGACCAGTCGATTGCGCTGATGGACGAACTGTTCCCGATGGCTCTCGGCGCCTACACCCTGGAAGAGTTCTGCCTGTCGGTTGCCGCCTACCGCCAGGTCAACGTGCGCCAATGCCCGGACCTGATCCACCATTACTGGAGCCGCAAACAGCTGTTCCGGGCCAAGGTCAAGGCGTGGATCACCAAGCACAGCGCCAGCCCCATCAGCACCCTGGCCCTGGCCGACACATGCAAGGTCTCCGCCCACTTGCCGCGCCCGCCACGCCTGCAGCGCCTGATGTACAAGCTGATCACCCTGGCCCTGCCCAAGCGCAAGCAGCAGTTCATCCGCGAGATTCTCTACGGGTGCTACGAGCACCAAAACGAGTTCGACCAGGCATGTGGCCCGGTTTGGTGGGACAAGGCCCGCCAGAATCAGGAAGAGCGCCAGCAGCGCCCGGTCGATGCACACCAGCTGGAGCACTGGTTCGCCAACCCGTTGGTGCGCCTGATTCTCGGTGAGCGGCGTACCGCCATCTACGAGCACCTGATGAGTTCGCAGACGCATTGATACCGCCTGCAGATGCGTGTGCCAGAGCTTCTCTTTAGCGCAGGAGCGTCGTAACCTCAGGGTATGCCCGTGATCCTGAAGCTTGCGACCGCTGCCCTTTTCACTTGCCTGAGCCTGGCCGCTTATGGCGAGAAACTGCGCATTGTCACCGAGCCCTGGGCACCCTATGTGTACGAAGAACGCGGCGCCATGCAGGGACTGGACTACGACACCACGGTGATCGTGTTCCAGCGCCTGGGGGTCGATGTCGAGTGGCAATTCCTGCCCTGGAAGCGCTGCCTGACCATGCTTGACCAGGGCCAGGCCGACGGCGCGCTGGATATTTTCCACAGCCATGAGCGCGACGCGCTGCTGCTCTACCCCAGCGAACCGCTGTCACAAGTCGAGTTCACCCTGTTCTATGCCAACGAACGGCCGCACCCGGCCCAAAGCCTTGAGGACCTGCGCGGCCTGACCGTCGGCACCTCGCCAGGCTACCTGTACGGCGAGCCTTTCAGCGATTCCACGCTGTTCAACCGCGAAGCGGCGCCCAGCCATGAGGCCAACTTCGGCAAATTGATGCTCGGGCGCATCGACCTGGTGATCACCGACCGCCGGGTCGGCCAGCACGTGATCAAGGCCATGGGCCTGGAAGGCAAGGTCAGCCAGGCCCAGGTCGTGGTCAGCCGCCAGCCGCAGTTCCTGGCCGTGCGCCGGGGTGCGGGCATGGACCTGCTGGTGCAGCGCTTTGCCGCCGAGCTCAGGCGCTTCAAACAGGAACCGGCCTACGCCGCCTTGAGTGCCAAATATGGTGGAATCCAGGCCATATCGGCAGCAGGAGACACCGTTGAGCAGCAGGAAAGCAGCGCGCAGTGATTGCTCTGTTATACTCCGGCCTTTCCGCCAGGCTTACGCCCGGCCGCTGAGGTCTTGAAAAAGGCACCCAACCCCGCTACAGCGCAGCTTTCAGCCCGCGCGAGCCGGTGGAGTGCTCGCCAGACGCAGCAGGACCGGACGGGATTGCGCTCCCCTAAGCGCCATTCGCGCCCGGCAAGATTATCCCTCTGGGCCAAGCCCTAACTAAAACAGGATTACTCATGTCCTTTGCTTCCCTCGGTCTCTCCGAGGCTTTAGTCCGCGCCATCGAGGCAGCGGGCTATACCGAGCCTACTCCGGTGCAACAGCGGGCCATTCCCGCCGTGTTGCAAGGTCGCGACCTGATGGTTGCGGCTCAGACAGGTACTGGTAAAACCGGCGGCTTCGCCCTCCCGATTCTGGAGCGGTTGTTCCCCAATGGTCACCCGGACAAATCCCAGCGTCACGGCCCGCGCCAACCGCGCGTACTGGTCCTGACCCCCACCCGCGAACTCGCCGCGCAAGTGCACGACAGCTTCAAGCTGTATGCCCGCGACCTGAAGTTCGTCAGCGCCTGCATCTTCGGCGGCGTCGGCATGAACCCACAGGTTCAGGCCATGTCCCGTGGTGTCGACGTGCTGGTCGCCTGCCCCGGTCGCTTGCTCGACCTGTGCGGCCAAGGCAGCGTCGACTTGTCCCACGTGGAAATCCTCGTGCTGGACGAAGCAGACCGCATGCTCGACATGGGCTTTGTCCATGACGTGAAAAAGGTCCTCGCCCGCCTGCCGGCCAAACGTCAGAACCTGCTGTTCTCGGCAACGTTCTCCAACGACATCACCGCCCTGGCCGGCAAGCTGCTGCACAACCCGGAACGCATTGAAGTCACGCCGCCGAACACCACGGTCGAGCGTATCGAACAACGCGTGTTCCGCCTGGCCGCCAGCCACAAGCGTGCGCTGCTGGCCCACCTGATCACCGCCGGCGCGTGGGAACAGGTACTGGTGTTCACCCGCACCAAGCACGGCGCGAACCGCCTGGCCGAGTACCTGGACAAACACGGCCTCACCGCCGTCGCCATCCACGGCAACAAGAGCCAGAACGCCCGCACCAAAGCCCTGGCCGATTTCAAGGCCGGTGAAGTGCGCATCCTGGTGGCCACCGATATCGCCGCCCGCGGCCTGGATATCGACCAACTGCCACACGTGGTCAACTTCGAACTGCCGAACGTCGACGAAGACTACGTGCACCGTATCGGCCGTACCGGCCGTGCCGGTCGTTCGGGTGAAGCCATCTCCCTGGTTGCACCGGACGAAGAAAAGCTGCTGAAAAGCATCGAGCGCATGACCAAGCAGAAAATCGCCGACGGCGACCTGATGGGCTTCGATGCCAGCGCCGTCGAGGCTGAAAAGCCAGAAGCGCGCGAGCGTCCGGACGTGCGCAACCCACGCAACCCACGCGGTCCGAAGGGCGATGGCCCGAACGGCGGCGGTGGCGGTGGTCGTCGCGACAAGGGCAAGGACAAGGGCGGCAAGGAAAAAGCGCCTACCAACGGCCGTGGCGAGCGCCCGGCCCGTGAGCAAAAACCACGTGAAGGCACCCCGGCCCGCGAACAGCGCCAGCCGACCCAGCCACCACGTGCTGCAGCCGACCGCGCCCCGGACGAGTTCCTCGACGACGACGTGGATAACTTCGGTAACCGCGTTGACTACGTGCCCCAGGCCAAACCGGCCCAGGGTCGTGGCCGTCGTCCAGGCGCCCCGGCGCAAGGTGCCGGCGCTGGTGCCCCACGTGGCGGCCAGCCACAGGGCGGTCGTCAGAACGGTCCGCGCAACAGCAGCGGCGGCACCACCGGTACGCCACCGGCCAAGCGCAACGGCCCGCGTAACGGCGCGCCTCGTGATGGCCAGGCCCGTCGCGATGATTCGCGCAGCAACAACCGTCGCCCGGCCCGTGACGACCAGCCACGCTTGTCCGAACCCGCCGTGCAGAACCCGCGCGGTGGCCCGGCGCCGAAGATCATCCACAAGGAGTCGAAAGCCGACCGCTTCCCGACACCGGAGCAGTTGGATCAACTGCCAGGCCGTCCTCGTGGTGAAAAACCAGCGCTGCTGACCCGCAACCGCTGAGTTTCAAAGCACCACAAAAAATGCCCCGCCTCTTTCGAGACGGGGCATTTTTTTTGACTCGACACTGATCAACTGTGGGAGCTGGCTTGCCTGCGATTGTATCGACTCGGTGTGCCTGATGCTTCGATGCGCCCGCATCGCAGGCAAGCCAGCGCCCACATTGCGTGCATTCCAGGCATGAAAAAACCGGATCTCAGGATCCGGTTTTTTCGGGTAAAAACAGAAATTACTTCTGCTTGACGCCTTCCAGCGAGATGTCCAGGTCCACGGTCTGCGAGGACGGGCCTGGGCCTTTGATGCCGAAGTCGTTCAGGTTGACAGTAGTGGTGGCGTTGAAGCCAGCACGTTCGCCGCCCCATGGATCCTTGCCTTCACCGTTGAAGGTCGCCTTGAAGGTCACAGGCTTGGTCACGCCGTGGAAAGTCAGGTCGCCTGTCACGTCAGCGGTTTTTTCGCCGGTGGATTTAACAGCGGTGGACACGAACTTGGCATCGGCAAACTTGCCAACGTCGAGGAAGTCCTTGCTGGCGATGTGCTTGTCACGTTCTGCGTGGTTCGACCACAGGCTGGCGGTTTTCACGTCGACCGCGATTTTGCTGGCTTCAGGCTTGGCGGCATCCCAGCTGAACGAGCCATCCCAGTCCTTGAAGGTACCGTGGATGTAGCTGTAGCCCAGGTGGCTGATTTTCCAATCGATGAAGGCGTGCTGGCCTTCCTTGTCGATCTTGTAGTCGGCGGCCATCACCTGACCAGCAGACAGCAGGGCGGTACCGATTGCCAGAGCGGCGAGCGTCTTTTTCAACATGCTTTCTATTCCTTGTGAGTCGAGGTTGAACATCAGGCTTTGCGCCCCAGCATACGAACCAGGGTCACATCACGATCAATGAAATGGTGTTTCAGCGCGGCCACGCCATGCAGGCCGGCGAACACCACCAATACCCAGGCCAGGTACAAATGCACCACGCCTGCAGTGTCTGCCTGGTCCGGTAGCCCGGAAACCAGCGCAGGAATCTCAAACAAGCCAAACACCGGGATCCCGACACCGTCTGCGGTGGAAATCAGGTAACCGGCAATCATCACGGCAAACAGCCCGAGATACAGGAACGCGTGGCCAAACGCAGCCCCCAGACGCGTCATGCGGCTATAGCTGGCAAGCGGTGGCGGCGGCGGGCTGACCAGGCGCCAGACGATCCGCACGAGCATGATGGCGAACAGCGTAATGCCGATGCTCTTGTGCAGGTCCGGGGCGTCTTTGCGCCAGGCACTGTAGTAGTCGAGACCGACCATCCACAGGCCCAATGCGAACAGACTGAACACCACCAGGGCCACGCCCCAGTGCAAAACGATGCTGACCCAGCCATAGCGGGCCGGTGAATTACGTAGTTGCATGTCCCAAATCCCGTAAGAGCTGTGGCAAGACTATCGATTTACCTATCGAATTAAAGCGGAAAATTTCGCTTTGAAATATCGAGAAATACGATCAAGAGCGTATGCAGAGTAAGTTAACAAGAGATTAAGGACTATCCAGAAGAAACGTGACGGACTGTCCTGCGTTTACCACCAATTTACGCTTCAAACTCGCAATGGGTTGTGACACAGGCCTGCATTGCATAGGCTTGCGCGAATGTTTCACCTGCGCCACACGCAGGACCGCTTCGAGGAGATGACCGATGGGCTTGAACAACCAGTGGATGCAACGCGACCTGGCCGTGTTGTGGCATCCCTGCACCCAGATGAAAGACCACCAGCAACTGCCGCTGATCCCCATCAAGCGCGGTGAAGGCGTGTGGCTGGAAGATTTCGAAGGCAAGCGCTACCTCGATGCCGTCAGCTCCTGGTGGGTCAACGTGTTCGGCCACGCCAACCCGCGTATCAACCAGCGCATCAAGGACCAGGTCGACCAACTCGAACACGTGATCCTCGCCGGTTTCAGCCACCAACCGGTGATCGAACTGTCCGAGCGCCTGGTGGCGATGACGCCCGAAGGCCTGACCCGCTGTTTCTATGCCGACAACGGTTCGTCGTGCATCGAAGTGGCGCTGAAGATGAGCTTTCATTATTGGCTCAACCGCGGCCTGCCGAACAAGAAGCGCTTCGTCACCCTGACCAACAGCTACCACGGCGAAACCATCGCCGCGATGTCGGTGGGCGATGTGCCGCTGTTTACCGAAACCTACAAGGCGCTGCTCTTGGACACCCTCAAGGTGCCGAGCCCGGATTGCTACCTGCGTCCCGAAGGCATGAGCTGGGAAGAGCATTCGCGCAACATGTTCCAGGCCATGGAACAGACCCTCGCCGACAACCACGACAGCGTCGCGGCGGTGATCGTCGAGCCGCTGATCCAGGGCGCCGGCGGCATGCGCATGTACCACCCGGTGTACCTCAAGCTACTGCGCGAAGCCTGTGACCGCTATGGCGTGCACCTGATCCACGATGAAATCGCCGTGGGCTTCGGCCGCACCGGCAGCATGTTCGCGTGCGAGCAGGCCGGTATCCGCCCGGATTTCCTGTGTTTGTCCAAGGCCCTCACCGGCGGCTACCTGCCATTGGCGGCGGTGGTCACCACCGATGATGTCTACGACGCCTTCTACGACGACTACCCGACCCTGCGCGCCTTCCTGCACTCCCACAGCTACACCGGCAATCCGCTGGCGTGCGCGGCCGCCTTGGCGACCCTGGATATTTTCGAAGAAGACAACGTCATCGAGAACAACAAGGCCCTGGCCCAGCGCATGGCCACCGCCACCGCCCACCTGGTGGACCACCCGCACGTGTCGGAAGTGCGCCAGACCGGCATGGTCCTGGCCATCGAGATGGTCCAGGACAAAGCCACCAAGACCGCCTACCCGTGGCAGGAACGCCGTGGCCTGAAGGTCTTCGAGCATGCCCTGGAACGCGGTGCGCTGTTGCGGCCCTTGGGCAGCGTGGTGTATTTCCTGCCGCCGTATGTGATCACGCCGGAGCAGATCGATTTCCTGGCCGAGGTGGCCAGTGAAGGCATCGACATTGCCACCAACAGCAAAGTCAGTGTCGCCGTGCCGAAGGACTTCCACCCAGGCTTTCGCGATCCCGGCTGATCACACCCCTGCAGGCGCCGGCAAGCCGGCGCCTGCAGAAACACCTTATTTTCCAGAGAACAGAAATGAGACTGTCCCGCTTTTTCACCGACACCCCGCTGAGCCTTGGCGAGCACGAGTTGCCCGAAGCCCAGGCGCACTACATCAGCCGTGTACTGCGCATGAACGAAGGCGACGCCGTGCAATTGTTCGACGGTTCCGGCCAGGAGTTCCTGGGTACTTTGCTGGATGTCGGCAAGAAGCGCGTCAGCGTGCAACTCACGCAAAGCTTCGCCGGGCAGGCTGAATCGCCGCTGCACATCCACCTCGGCCAGGGGTTGTCGCGGGGCGAGCGCATGGATTGGGCGATACAGAAAGCCACCGAACTGGGCGTCAATGCGATCACGCCGATTTTCAGCGAGCGCTGCGAAGTGCGCCTCAAGGATGAACGCGCCGACAAACGCCTGCTGCACTGGCGCCAGGTGGCAATCAGCGCGTGCGAACAATGTGGGCGTTCGACAGTGCCAGTGATTCACCCACCGCTGCTGCTGGCGGACTGGTTGAAGCAGACCGAGGCCGACTTGAAACTGGTCCTGCACCCGGTGGCCGAGCCGCTGGTCAGCCATGCCAAGCCTGCCAGCCTGGCCTTCCTGATCGGCCCTGAAGGCGGGTTGACCGACAATGAAGTGCGAACCGCGCAAGACGCCGGCTTCCATGCCGCCCGCCTGGGCCCGCGCGTATTGCGGACCGAGACGGCGCCCGTCGTCGCGCTGGCGGTGGCCCAGCAACTCTGGGGCGATTTCTAACCCCGCCTCCAATGTAAGCGCCGGCAAGCCGGCGCCTACGGTTGGCCGGGTGATCACTCCACCGGGTCACTCACCGGCGTGGCAATGATCGCCTTCAACTCGCTGGTCATCGGAAACTCCAGGTTCAAGCCCTTGGGCGGAATCGGCTGTTCAAACCAACGCTGGTAAATCCCGTTGATCGCCCCCGAGCGGTACAGGTCGCCCAGTGCCTCGTTGACCACCGCGAGAAACTGCGGGTCGCCCTTGCGCACCATGCAGCTGTAGATTTCCCGCGACTGCTCTTTGCCGACCACCACCCATTTGTGCGGATCCCTGGCCTTGGCGCGCTCACCGTAGAGCAGCGCATCGTCCATATAGAACGCCGCCGCGCGACCGGTCTCGAGCATCTTGAACGCCTCGCCGTGGTCCTTGGCGCTGATCACGAACATATTGGTCTTGTGCTCGGCGTTGTAGTTCTTGAGAAACCGCTCGTTGGTAGTACCGGCGGTGGTCACCACGTTTTTGCCCTTGAGGTCGTCAAAGCCCTGGATACCGCTGTCCTTGGCGGTCAGCAACTGCCCCTTCACGTAGATAAAGCCGTAGGAAAATGCCACCTGTTGCTGGCGCTCTGCAGTCACCCCGGTGGAGCCGCATTCGAGGTCGACGGTGCCGTTCTGTACCAGCGGGATACGCGTCTGGGAAGTCACCAGGTTGTATTTCACCTTGAGATCGGCGACCCCGGTTTTCTCCTCGATGCGCTCGACGATCTTGCTCGCCAGGTCCACCGAATACCCCATGGGCTTGCCACTGCTATCCCCCACGTAGGAAAACGGCACCGACGCATCGCGATAGCCCAGGGTGATCGACTTGGCGCTGGCGATCTTGCCCAGCGTGCCGTCCAGCGGCGCTTGATTGGCATGGGCCTGCGCCCCCAGCAACAGCCCCAGGGTGCAACCGGTCAACAGGATTTTTTTCATTGTTATTCTCCGTTGGTCTTTGAGTTATTTACGGACAGCAATCACGCTGATTTCCACCAGCACACTCGGTCGCGCCAGTTCCGCCTGCAAGGTGGTGCGCGTCGGCGCCATGCCCGGCGACAGCCAGGCAGACCACACATCATTCATTGGAGCGAAACCGTTGCCGATATCTTTCAAGTAAATGGTCGCATTCAAGACATGATCCTTGTCACTGCCGGCCTGGGCCAGCAGCCCGTCGATCTTCGCCAGCACTTCGCGGGTCTGGGTCGCCACGTCGACACCCTCGCCCGGCACCTGGCCCGAGAGGAATACCAGGTCCTTGAAGGTGACGGCGCCGGACAGTCGTTCGTTGCTGCTGATTCGCGTGATGGTCATGGGTGCATCCTTATGCGGCGCGGGGCGCCAGGCCCTGCATATCAATGGAAGGGACGTGTTGGCCGATCAACTCGGCGAGCAATTGGCCGCTGCCGCACGCCAGGGTAAAGCCCAGGGCACCGTGGCCCAGGTTCAGCCACAGGTTGCGATAGCGACTGGCGCCAATCAGCGGCACGCCGGTCGGGGTAGCCGGGCGCATGCCGGCCCATTCCAGCGCATGCGTGTAGTCGCCAGCTGTAGGAAATGTCTCGATTGCCTGGCGCTTGATCAGTGCCAGGCGCTTGGGCTCAAGGCTGGCGTCGAAGCCGACGATATCCACCATCGCCGCCACCCGCAGTTGTTCGCCGATGCGCGCGTAGACAATCTTTCGGTCGTAGTCGGTGATGCTCACGTTCGGCGCGCGGTGCTGCGCGCCAATCGGCACGCTCAGGCTGTAGCCCTTGAGCGGGTACAGCGGCAGTGACAAGCCCGGCAACGCCAACTCGGCACTGCGATGCCCGGCAGCCAGCACCAATTGCTGCACCGGCATCACTTCGCCGCCCAGTTCGATAGCCTGTACCGCACCGTCGGCATGCAGGATCCCGGTGACCTTGCGCCCCAGCATGAAGGTACAGCGCCCCGACGCTTGAAGACGCGCCGCCAGCTGCTGGCAGAAGGCATGACAGTCCGCCACTTCCTCGTTGGGCGTGTAGATGCCGCCGACAAACCCACCTGCCGCGAGTGTCGGCTCCAGGCGCGCACAATCTACCGCCGACAGCACCTGCTGCTGCAGGACGTCGGTGACCTTGCTGCGCGCACGCTCGAAGGTATCGGCATTGCGAAAAGTCACCAGCTTGCCGTTGCGTCGCCAGTCGAAACCGTCCAGGCCGTCATCGACGCGCCATTGCTGCAAGGTGGATTGGCTCAGGCTCGCCAGGCGCAGCAAGTGCGCGGCGTTGCGTTTGTTCACCGAGCCGCGGCAGGCGCCGATGAAGGCCGCCATCCAGCGCCATTGCTGGGGGTCCAGGCGCGGGCGCAGCTTGAGCGGCGAATCGCCGCGCAGCAACCAGCCAATCGCCTGCAGCGGCACGCCGGCGTCTGCCAGCGGGGCGACGTAGCGGTAGGACAACTGCCCACCATTGGCAAAACTGGTTTCGCTGCCCAGGCTGTCGCGTGCCTCGATCACCGTCACTTCATGGCCGGCGCGCACCAACGCGTAGGCACTCGCCAGGCCGATAACCCCTCCACCGATGATGCAAACCTGCCTGGTCATGCCAGCCCCCAGCCGTTGAATAAGAAGGCTCAAGCCTAGGGGCAGGTGACAGGTCACCGACAATGAATAAAGATGGGTCACCTATAAACAAAGGTTATGGACACGCCATGCGCTTGCGTCATATCGAGATCTTCCAGGCCATCCGCCAGACCGGCTCCATCAGCGCTGCCGCGCAGTTGCTGCATGTGTCGCAACCGGCCGTGACCAAGGTGTTGCAACACGCGGAGTTACAATTGGGCTTTCCGCTGTTCCTGCGGGTGCGCGGCAAGCTGCAACCCACGCCGGAAGCCCTGGCGCTCGAAAGCGAAGTGGAAAAAGTCACCCAGAGCCTGCAAGGCGTGCGACGCCTGGCCAAGAGCTTGCGCCGCGAGCCGGGCCAAAGTGTGCGCATTGGCGCGATCCCGGCCCTGGCGCTGTCGCTGCTGCCGCCGGCGATTCTGGAGTGGAAGCACGATTACCCGGACATCGCCTGCGAACTGTCCAGCGACCACAGCCGCGAGCTGGTGCAGAAACTGTTGATGCGCGAGATCGACCTGGCATTGACGCTCAACTTCTCCGGCCATCCGGGGTTGACCACCCAGGTGTTGGCCAATGGCGTGCTGGTGGCGCTGGCGTCCAAAGGCTATTGGTCCGAGGCTGAAACCCGCCAGCCGCTGCCGCTCGCCGACCTGGCGGGAGCGCCGCTGATCGGACTGTCCAGCGCCGACCCGCTGGCCGCGAAACTCGACAGTTACCTGGAAAACGTCGACCCGCCGCCCCAGGTGACGATCTCGGTGCAAACCTATTCGCTGGCCCGGGCCATGGTGGAATCCGGCGCCGGCCTCACGGTGATCGACCCCTTCACCGCGCTGGGAGCCTCGACCGCCACCACGCGCATCCGCACGCTCACGCCGCCCTTGCCGATCACCCTGTACGCCCTCACCCGCGCCGACGAACCACCGCCGCACATGCTGGCAAACCTGCTGCAGATTTTCGGCAAGCGTGCCCGCGAGCTACTGGAACGCCTGTAAGCGTAATCGCCGGCAAGTGACGGTCACAGCACGTAGTGCATGATCGCCACAAAATGCAGCAGGCTGCCGCCGATCACGAACAGGTGCCAGATGCCATGGGAATGCCGCAGGCGATCCTCCAGGGCAAAAAAGATGATGCCCACGGTATACAGCACCCCGCCAGACGCCAGCCAGGCGAACCCCGCCGTGCCCAGCGCGGCGAGCAGCGGCTTGACCGCCACCAGCACGATCCAGCCCATCACCGCGTAGATCACGATCGACAGGATGCGCGCCTCGGAACGCGGCTTGATCTCCTGCAGGATGCCGATCACCGCCAGCCCCCACACAATCCCGAACAGCGTCCAGCCCCATGGCCCGCGCAGCGTGACCAGGCAGAACGGCGTATAGCTGCCGGCAATCAACAGGTAGATCGAGAAGTGATCGACCTTCTGCATGATCTCTTTCCGTCGCCCCTGCACGCTGTGGTACACGGTGGACGCGCTGTACAGCACCAGCAGGGTAAAGCCGTAAATGGCCACGCTGACGATTTTCCAGGGGCTGCCGTCCAGGCTCGCCACCACCAACATCCATACCGCACCGACAAAAGCTGCAACCGCCCCGAGCAAATGGCTCCAGGCGTTGAATCGTTCCCCGTGATACATGTGTCACTCACCTCGAATAACCGTTATCACCTTGAGCATTCTGACCGCAGTCACTCACTATCGGGTAACAACCTTTCTTCATTTGCCCTGACACCGCTGCCCATCGGATGATTCACACCGTCCTTGCCGGCACAGGGCTCAAGGGCCTCATCGCCGGCAAGCCGGCCCCTGCAAGGGTGCACCTGCCCCCAATGGTATCGACAATGCCTGAGCTTGAACCCGACGCGCCGCAACCCAGCCTATGGCAACTGTTTTACAACTTCGCCATGGTCGGCCTGTTCGGCTTTGGCGGCGTGATGCCCTGGGCGCGGCAGATGATGGTCGACCGCCGCCGCTGGGTGAGCGAGCAAGGCTTCAATGAGCTGCTGACCACCGGCCAGTTCTTCCCCGGCCCCAACATCGCCAACGTCGGCATCATCTACGGCCGGCGCCTGCATGGCTTGCCGGGTGCGATTGTGACCGTCTGCGGGCTGTACCTGTTCCCCTCGCTGATCACCGTGTTCGCCGGTTTCGCCTACGCCAAGTGGTGGAGCAACGAGGTGGTGCAGCAAATCTTCGGCGCCGTGATGCCGATCGCCACCGGGCTGATGCTCGGTACCACCCTGCGCCTGCTCAAGGCCATGCCTCGCACCCTCGCCAACTACAGCGCGTTCGTGCTGACCTTTGTGTTGATGGCGGTTTTCGTGCTGCCGCTGTGGATGGTGCTGCTGATCTGCATCCCCAGCTCGCTGGCCCTGAGTTTTGTCAGCACACACAAGGTGGCCGGCTGATGCAAACCGTGCTGCTGCACCTGATGATCCAATGCGCGCTGTGGTCGTTGATGTCGATTGGCGGCAATACCGTGGCCATCAGTGATATCCACCGCTACGCCGTCACCGACATGAACTGGATCACCGACGCGCAATTCGTCGCGTTCTTCGCCCTGTCCCAGGCGCTGCCGGGGCCGAACGGCATGTTCCTGGTGTTTATCGGCCAGCAGGCGGCAGGGTTGCCCGGCGCGCTGGTGGCGCTGGCCGCCAAACTGGTGCCTTGCTCGGTGTTGACCTACGTCGGCGCCGGCTGGCTGGAGCGTCACACCCGCACGCCCTGGGTGCAGCGCGTCAAGCGCAGCCTGCTGCCGCTCTCCATCGGCTTGATTCTCGCCTCGACCTACATCCTGATGAACAGCCTGGAAAACAATGCCACCAGCCTGGTGCTGACGCTGGCCAGTGCTGCCGTGGTGTATTACACGCGCCTGAACGCGATCTGGCTGATCATCCTCGGCGTGGTGCTGGGCCTGTGCAGCGCATGGCTGGGAGTGAACTGGTTTTAGGGGCACAATCGACGGCATTCGAACAAGAGCCCATGGCCATGCTGATCGACGAAGAATTCACCCTCAAAAAGCTCGAGATCTTCCTGGCGTTCATGCGCACCGGCAACCTGGCGCGCGCCGCCGCCGAGCTGCAAACCAGCAACGTCAGCGTGCACCGCGCCATTCACTCGCTGGAAAATGCCCTGCGCTGCCCGCTGTTCAAACACGAAGGGCGCAACCTCACGCCGCTGGAAAGCGCCTACGTGCTTGAAGAACGCGCGCAAAAACTCATCGCCGATGTGGTCGACAGCGTGCGCCTGACCCGCGAAGCCGCCGGGTTCTCCGCCGAGCGCTTCAAGCTTGGCTCGCTGTACTCGTTGACCGTCAAGACCGTGCCGCAACTGATCATGGGCCTTAAAATCAGGCGCAGCGAACTCAATATCGACCTGATCCTGGGCTCGAATTTCGACCTGCTGTACAAGCTCAAGAACATGGAAGTGGACGCGATCCTCATCTCTCTGGATGAGCACGCCAACGACCCCGACTGCGAACAGATTGCCTTGTTCAGCGACGACATCTTCCTCGCCACCCCGGCCGACTCGCCCTTCGACCGCGAGCGGGAAATCGACCTTGCCGACGTGCGCGACGCGACCTTCATCACCCTCACCCAGGGCTTCGCCACGCACCAGGATGGCAATCGCGTGTTCAAGCAGGCGGGGTTCGAGCCGAAGGTGGCGATGCAGGTCAATGACATCTTCACGCTGTTGAGCATGGTCAGTTCGGGCGTGGGTTATGCGCTGCTGCCGGGAAGGATTGCGGCGGTGTACGAGAACCGCGTGAAGCTGATACCGCTGCAACCCAGGTATCGGTTGCAGCAGCATATCGGCGTGGTGTTCCTGAAGGCCAAGGAAAGAGACCCGAACTTGCTGGCGTTGTTGGCGGAGTGTCGGATGTATGCCAATCGGCAGGGGACAGCCTGACACTCCGCTATCGGGGGTCAGCCCACCAACCCACGCACGATGAAGTACAACAGCGAAGGCCCGAGCAAACACCCCAGCCCGGTATGGAACGTCGCCGTCAGCGCGCCATACGGCACCAATCGCCGATCCGTCGCCGCCAAGCCTGCCGTCACCCCACTCACGGTGCCGGCCAAGCCGCCAAACACCATCGCCGAGCGCGGGTTATCCAAGCCCATCCAACGCGCCGCCACGGGCGTGCCGACCATCACCAGGATCGCCTTGATCAACCCGGTGGCAATCGACAGCGCCATCACATCCGAGGTCGCGCCAATCGCCGCGCCAGTCACCGGGCCGACGATGTACGTCACCGCGCCCGCGCCGATGGTGGTCATGCTGATTGCATCGCGGTAGCCAAACACCCAGGCCATGCTCGCGCCGACGATAAACGGCAGGATCGTGCCCAGCAGCAAGGCGATCACGCCAATCATGCCGGCCTTGCGCGCTTCGGTGGCCTGCACCTCAAACGCGGTGGCGACGATGGCGAAGTCACGCAGCATCGCGCCGCCCATCAGGCCGATGCCGGAAAACAGTGCCAGGTCGGCCAGGCCTTTTTGCCCGCCCGTGATCGTGCCGCCAACCCAGGCCAGCACCAGGCCAATGACGATGGCAATCGCCGAGCCGTGGATGCGCCCGAAGGTCAGTCGCTTGGACAGCACCACGGAAATCCACATGACCACGCCAACGAAGGCAAAGGCGGTGATCAAGCCGTTATGTTCCAAACCTTTTTCAATGAGATCCCACATATCAGCGGCCTCCCACGACAGGTGTCGGCGTGATCAGCGGCTCTTCATCGGGTAGAGGTTCACCCTTGTGCGTGCGGCTGATCAGGGCAATGGTGCACCCGCACACCACCACCGAACCAATCGCCGCGAGCACCGCGACCGGGCCGCCGTGCAGGGCGGTGACCACGTTCTGTTGCGCGGCCATCGCCACGACCACGGGGATGTACATCGCGCCCCAGAAGCCCACGCCCATCTCGCAATCCTTGGTCATGCCGCCGCGTTTTTGCATCCACAGGCGGGCGCAGATCAGCAGGATCATTGCAATCCCCACCCCGCCCACGTTGGATTTGACGCCGAGCAACACGCCAAGCATGTCGCCCATGATCACGCCCGCGAGCGTGCAGATCGCCAGCAATGCCACACCGTAAATAATCATTGTTGTTGTCCTCAAAGTGCTCGATCGAAATTGTTGTTTTTGTGCTTCGAAAGCCTTGGGTGGTGCTTTATCGGTGGCGGCGCTCCTCCTCTTCCAGCAAGGCCTGCAAGGTGTCCAGGCGGGCGCCTTCACAGGCGATCACCGTGCCTTGTTCAAACACGCGGCGTGACAGGCCGGTGAGCACGGCGCCCGGCGGCAGTTCGATCTGCAGGCGCACACCGCGCTCGTAGGCGCTTTGCACGGTGCCGCGCCAGTCGACGACGCGGCACATATTGAAGGCCAGGTCGTCGCGCAATTGCTCGGGGTTGTGGATCGGCCGCGCACGCGTGCTGCTCAGGTAGGTGATGCGCGGCGGCTTGAGTGCACCGAACGCCTGGGCCAGGCGCTGGGCAGGCGCGTCCAGCAGCGCGCAATGGGACGGCACGCTGACCGCCAGGCGCTTGGCGATGCCGTTGCCCTGGATGCGCTCTGCGACAAGCTTCATTGCTGCATTGCTGCCGGCAATGACGGTCTGGTTGTCAGCGTTGATATTGGCCAGGTACACCGGCGTTTCAGCACTGTGTATTTCGGCCAGCAGGTTTTCCACTGTGGATAACGCCGGGCCGATGATTGCGGTCATGCCGTAGCCGTGTGGATAAGCGTTTTGCATCAGCTCGCCACGCAGGCTGACCAGTTTGATGGCCTCGTCGAAGTCCAGCGCGCCCGCAATCACCGCCGCCGGGTAGGCACCAATGGACAGGCCCGCGACATAATCCGGGGTGTGTTGCAGGAGGCGGGCGTGGGCCACACCGGCGATCAACAGGCAGAGTTGTACGGCGCGGGTCGACTCAAGGGCTTGCGCCGAGTCGAGCGCCAGGACGTCTTCGCCCAAGGCCTCACTGGCCTGCTCCAACACCTCCACAGGCAGCTGATGAAGCATGCCCGGCCGTTGGGCGCCCTGCCCCGGGAAGACCAGGAGGCTGCTCATGCCACGGCCTGCCAAGGGTCCTGCACAAGGTGTGCACCGCTGGCGGTCTTGAGCAGCACGCGGCGTGACCCACTTGCCCATTCGCGCAAGGCGACCGCGCCAAACGGGGTTTGCAGTTGCAGATCCACGGCGCACGGTGCGGTGTTCAATATCGCCAGCAGATCCTCGGCATCAGCGCGCTCAAGTCGCTCGGACGTACGCAGGATCAAATCCAGATCACTCTGCGCGTGCAGCGCTTGAATCCCGCTGGCCAACTCGAAACCCGCGCTGCCCGTGACGCCCCACGCCTCCTGCGCCAGCACCGGCCGCAATAGATCGAGCGCGCGCAGCGCGGGTAAATCCCGTGGCGAGACCACACCACACAAATCCTCGGGGATCACACGCCGCTGCACTGCCGCCAGCGGCATCTGGGCGGCATAACGCTGCTCACGCAACCGCCCGCGTACGCCGACGGGCACATGACCCGGCTCGGCCATGGCGCGGCGCACCACCACCGGATGGCCAGAGGCGACGGCCTCCAGTACCCAGGCCGGTGCGTCGGCAGGCACATGCGCCGGGGTCATGCCCCAGAGCAAATCGTGGGCGTTCACCATTGCTCCCGCAGCAGCTGGCGTACATGGCTGGAGGCGGCGCGATTCGCCGCGCCGAGACGCCCGCTCAAATCGCGGCCATCGATATCCTTGATCGCGTTGACCAGGCAATCGCTGACACGCGCCACATCGTCCGGCGTGGGCTGTTCAATCTGGCTGACCGACAAGGTCTCCCACAACAGCCCCAAGCTGGCATAGCTGTCGATGTCATAGGCCATCGGCGGCACGCTGGCGGCCAGGGCTTCCAGCTCCTCGACACTGCGCAGGGTCACCCGCGCCGCCGAGGCCTTGCCCATGGCGTGCACCATCACCCCGGGGTCACGCAGGGCGATCAGGCGGTTGGCCTGGTAGCCGTGGGCGAGGAACGCCCCGGACATCGCCTTGCCCACCAGCAGCGCGATCACCGGGTGGCCGGCCAACCGGGCGCGTGCGTAGCTGTCGGCGGCGGCGGCCAGGGCCTGGTGAATGCCGAGGGCTTCTTCGCGACGGCCGTAGGCTTGGCTCGGTACATCGACGATGGCGATGATCGGACGCTGGTCCCCGTGGGCGATGGCTTCATCCACCGCCTTGGCCAGGCCCCAGCCTTCGAGCAACCCGACTTCGCCGTTACGGGCGCGCGGGAAGCGGTTCTGAGGGTCGGTAACCACGGCGACAAAGCGCACCGTCTGCTCACCCAAGACACCGTCGGCAACCCTCAGCGACTGCGGCAGACCGTCGACAGGGGTGGCGCCGGCGCTCAATGCGTTGAACCACTGCAAGCCTCTCATGAGCGTTCTCCTTGATACAGGTCGCGCACCGTTGCCGCGTCGATTTGCGGCGTGGCGTCCAGTTGCGCGAGACGCGCCAGGTAATGTTCGGCCTGACGGCTGCGCTGTTGAGCAGGCAAGCCTTGTTGCAGCAATGCAGTGACGGTCTGCTGGATCTGCGTCACATCGTCTGCCACGTAACGGTCGGCCAGGCCGCTGTTGAAGCGCTGCTCGCCGCCGGTCAGGCTCCAGATAAACGGGCGGTCGCGCGAGTCGTATTCTTCCAGGCCGGCTTCCTGTTCGATCACTTGCGGGCCATTGAGGCCAAGACGTGCTTCGCGGGTCACGACCAGGTAGCTGCACAGCCCGGCGGCGATGGACATGCCGCCAAAGCACCCGACACTGCCCGCCACCACACCAATCACCGGCTGGTATTGGCGCAGGTCGACAATCGCCGCGTGGATATCGGCAATCGCGGCCAGGCCCAGGTTGGCTTCCTGCAGACGCACGCCGCCAGTTTCCAGCAACAGCACGGCGCGGGTCGGGATGCCCTTGCGATTGTCCTCGGCTGCCAGCTCCAAAGCGCCGGCGATTTTCGCGCCGCCTACTTCGCCAAGGCTGCCGCCCTGGAAGTTGCCCTCGATGGCGGCAATCACCACCGGTTTTCCGTCGATGCTGCCCTTGGCAATCACCACACCGTCATCGGCCTGCGGCACCACGCCTTGGCGGCTGAGCCAGGGCGACATGACGCGTTGGAATGGGTCGATCAGTTCGCGGTAGGAACCGGCGTCCAACAAGGACTTGGCCCGCTGCCGGGCGCCCAGTTCGACAAAGCTGTGTTTGGTGAGGTCAGTCATGGCAGATCTCCTCGAAGCCCTGCTCCAGGCGCAGACGCACCACGCCTGGGGTGGCGCCGAAATCGTGAATATCAATCTTCAAGGCCGGTGGCGTCTGCTCCTGGAAGATCCGTTCGAACAGATGCTGCCAGCGGAGTGCGGCGCCATTCACCGAGGTCTGCACCTCGATGGTCAGCGTGCCGGGCGTACCCGGTTCCAGCAGGACTTCCAGGTCACCCGAGCCGACGCAACCCACCAGCGCACGGCCTTTTGGCGGTTGCCCGGCGGGGAATTCAAAGGATAAGGTTTCCATCACAACGCTCCGTCGAGGCGGTCGATAAACAGGCAGGCGGCCAACAGGTCGGCGGCGCCACCGGGGGAGGCATTCAGGGCCAGCAGTTGGTGGTCCAATTCATGCAACTGACGGCGACCGGCGAGGGTCGCGCTGCCGCCTGCATCGAGCACGGCCTGTGCGCCACGCTGCATGGCATGCAGGCCTTCCAGGCCGGCGCGATAGAGCACACAGGTGTCGGCCAGGTCCGTCATGATCGCGAGCAAGGCATCCAGGCGCGCGTTCTGTTCGCCGACGTTTTGCCGGCGGCTCTTGTGCAGTTGCGGCAGGCCGCGTTGCACCACCGAAGGGAAGCCCAGTTGCGCTTCCTCACGGGCGCCCCGTGCGCCGAAGCGCTGTGCGACCTGGGCGCCGTGGCTCATCGGTTGTGGGGCGTAGCGGTCGGTGAGCAAGGCCAGCTTGGCCGCGGTGAGTGTCACGGCGCGCGGCTCCAACGCCGCCGCTGCGGTCAGCAAGCCAAGCGCCCAGATCGCACCGCGATGGGTATTCACGCCGCCGGTAGTGGCGAGCATGGCTTGCTCACCTTCGCGGCCGATGCGCCCAAGGGCTTCGCGCAGGGGCAGGCCGACTTCACCGACGTCAATCGCTGCCTCGGCCATTTCCTTGAACATCGGCCACAGCGACAGCGCCGACGCGTGCATCAGGCCCAGGTGCAAATCGTTGTGGGCACCATTGCCACGCCGATCCACGAGGGCGGGCTTGGGCGACAAGTCAGCCTCATCGATCAACGCGTCGACGGCCATGTCTGCCAGGCGATCAGCCAGGCTCAGTTCATGCAGTTTGAGGGCGCGCATTTACCAGCTCCTGAATTTGGCGGGCGGGTTGTACAAACCACCCGACCAGTCCACCAGGTCGGCTACGCTCTTGGCCGCCAACAACTCGCGAGTGGCGTCGGTGCGGCGAATGCCCAAGTCTTCGGGCAAGGCAATCAAGCCTTCGCGACGCATGCGTGCGGTGTCTTTTGGGTTGTGGCGCATGCCGATGGCCGTCACCCCGGCGACGGCGGCGATCATGGCCTGGCGTTCTTCGAGTGAACGCGCCTTGTACAGGTAGGCGATGCCTTCTTCGGTGAGCAGATGGGTCACGTCGTCGCCGTAGATCATGATCGGCGCCAGCGGCATGCCGCTTTTGCGCGCCACTTCCACCGCGTCGAGGGTCTCAACGAAGGTCGGCTTGCCGCCTTCCTGGAAGGTCTCGACCATCTGCACCACCAGCTTCTTGCCGCGTTCGAGCAAGGCTTCTGGCGCATCGTCGTGACGCATGTCCAGCCAGGCCGGTGTGCCGTGGCGACGACCGCGCGGGTCGTGACCCATGTTCGGTGCGCCACCAAACCCGGCGAGACGCCCACGGGTCACGGTGCTGGAATGGCCGTCGCCGTCGACTTGCAGGGTCGCGCCGATAAACAGGTCCACCGCGTACTGGCCAGCGAGTTGGCAGAACATCCGGTTGGAGCGCATCGAGCCGTCGCGGCCAGTGAAGAACACATCCGGGCGCGCGGCGATGTAGTTTTCCATGCCCAGTTCGGTGCCGAAGCAATGCACACTTTCCACCCAGCCGCTTTCGATCGCAGGGATCAGGGTCGGGTGTGGGTTGAGGGTCCAGTTGCGGCAGATTTTGCCCTTAAGGCCCAGGGACTCGCCGTAGGTGGGCAGGATCAGCTCGATGGCGGCGGTGTTGAAGCCGATGCCGTGGTTGAGCGATTGCACATTGTGTTTTTCGTAGATGCCACGGATCGCCATCATCGCCATCAGCACATGCACCGGCTTGATGTGGCGCGGGTCGCGGGTGAACAGCGGTTCGATGTAGAACGGCTTGTCGGCCACCACCACGAAATCCACCCAACTGGCGGGGATGTCCACGCGGGGCAAGTCGCTGACGTCATCCACCAACTGGTTGACCTGCACGATCACGATGCCATCGCTGAACGCGGCAGGCTCGATCAATGCCGGGGTGTCTTCAGTGCTGGCACCGGTGTAGATATTGCCGGCGCGGTCGGCCATGAACCCGGCAGACAGCACCACATTGGGGATCAAGTCCACCACCAGCCGCGCGTAGAGTTCGATGTAGGTATGGATCGCGCCGATTTCCAGCAGGCCGTCTTCCAGCAACTGGCTGATGCGCAGGGATTGAGTGCCGGCGAACGAAAAGTCCAGCTTGCGCGCGATGCCCTTTTCAAACAGGTCCAGGTGCTCGGAGCGGCCGACACTGGGCATGATCATGTGCAAATCGTGGAGCTTGGCCGGGTCGGTCTTGGCCAGGGAGCGCGAGAGGAAGTCAGCTTGCTTCTGGTTGTTGCCCTCCAGCACCACGCGATCGCCGGGGAGGATCAACGCCTCAAGCGCCGCGACGATCTTGTCACTGGGCAACACGGCCCCGTCGGCAAAGTGCTTGACCAGCCCGAGCCGCCGCTGCTTCTCGTCGCGTCGCCGCGTCCAGCGCGAGTCGGGGGTAGTTATTGTTGTCATGGTCGCTCCACGGGTTTGCTGTCGTGGGCTGTACCTTAGGAGTGATTCGGGGGGCCATCAATCAAGCTGGGCGACGGATCATTACGGCTGGAGTAATGGAGCATCAGCAAATGCTGACCCGAGCCCAGTGAAGATCAAAAATATGGGACGTGGCTTGCCCGGGATGGCGGTGGGTCAGCCAAGTGATGTATCAACTGACACTCAGCCGTCGGGGGCAAGCCCCCTCCCACATTTGTTCAGTGGTGTCTGTGAGATAGCGGTCCCCAAAAAGGGCTGATCAGTCCCTGTTTGGGACCTTTTCGCAAGCGGGCGCCGGCCCCTCCCTATCGCCACTCATGGCCAGCCAACATAACTTCCACTTTATTCAGCAGTGCCGTCGCGCTATCAACCAACTGGCCTAGCAGCGCCTCATCCTCATCCATATACCCTTCATATTCCGCCAGGTTTCGACGCTCATGACACAGGGCCAACAACCTTACCGCCACCTTGCCCACGTCGGTGGTGTGAACCAGACATTGAAAGACCAGATAGCGTTTGTCCGAGCGATAGCCTTGCAGGCGCAAGGCCGTGAGTGCGAGAGCATGGGCGGCGTTATAAGCCAGGTCGAAACGACTGGCGAACGATAACGCGGCATTACCGGCGTCCTTCAACCGATCCCTGGCAGAACGCATCAGCCCATCACACTCCTTACGATCCGGCGGCTCAGCTTTCAAGCCACCGCTACGTTGCAGATTCTCCAGGTTTGCTTTGCTGTCCATCCGTGGATACCAGGGGGTTGCCCCCCATCAGATTGATCTTGTCCTGCTGCACGACCCGCTGCACAAAACTGTTCCCGGCATTCCATTTGCCAATCCAGTCTTCAGGGGTGTAAAGCGTCGGGTTGATGGGGCGCCCCAGTTGCTCTTCCAACGGTATAAGCCGCTCCATGACTTCACTGTAGTTGAGGCTTTCGCCAATCAGCATCAGATCTATGTCACTGGATGAGTGCGCCTCGCCCTTGGCGATGGAGCCGTAGATAAAGGCCCAGGTTATGTGCTCTGCGAACGGTGCCAGTGCATTGCGCAATGGCTCATCCAGGCTCAGCGTCTTGCGCACAATGGCTAACAGCTCCGAGTAGATCGGGCATTGGGGGTTGGCCTGGTAGTGGGTTTGGTTGCCCTGGCGCGTCATGTTCAAAATGCCCGCTGACTGCAAGCGCTCCAGTTCACGGGTGAGACTGCCTTTGCCCACCTGAGCCCACCGCGCAATTTCATTGGTGAAGAAGCTTTTGTCCGGCTTACCGAAAAGCAGGCCCAGCACTTTTTGCTGGGTGACAGTGAAGAGCGCGGTGCTGAGCGGTAAGGTGTGCATGACGGCGGCCAAAGAGTCCCAAAAAGGGAACGATAGGTCCCTTTTTGGGAACGATCAAGTTTTAAGCCGCTGGGGAGGGGGAAATCTGCTCCAGCGCCTGATCCACCAACAACTGCCCCATCTCGGCCATTTGCTGGATCCCGAGCATGATGGCCCGCTGGGAAGTGTCCAGGTCGAAGGCCAGGTTGCAGGTGAGCGCGTTGAGGGAGGACAGGGTTTCGCTGGCATTGACCAGCAGGGTTTCGGTGTCTTGGTGGGGGGTTACGGTGAAGAGGGGCGGATTGGGCGTAGGTTTGACCATGATTAACAGCTCCGATATGTGATGGAGACTGCCCTCTTCCGCTTGCACGCAAATAAGGTGGCAGCCGTGCGCAGGTGTGCAAGACCGGGCATATCGGACCCCGGCAGACCCCAAGGGATCTCCCACGCACAGCCGCCATAACGAATACAGCAGGCATAAAAAACGCCCGTTGGATGGCTATGGGCGCTGGTGCGCCGACATGTAACCGGACTTGCACGTCCGTGTCACCGTTTTTTGCGATGACGGGACGAAGACTAGGCGCGCTGACTGCACGCGACAAGTTCATGCAAGGCTCAAAATCCTGCAGGAAAAATCCGAAGGCACACCACAACTCTCAAGGCAAAGCACTTCCTGTGGCGAGCGGGCTTGCCCCGCGTTGGGTTGCGTAGCAGCCCCAGGCAGATCAATGCGGTGTATCAGATGTAAACCGTGGGCAGGTTTTGGGGCTGCTGCGCAGCCCAACGCGGGGCAAGCCCGCTCGCCACATTGATATTGCCCAACCTCGCGCGCAGCATCGAGAATCACAACGCCATGACTACCTTGGCCCCTCCCAGGCCTTCGAGGGCATAACTCTTGTACTCATACACCCGCCCCTGAACATCCAATCGAAGCTCGCCATCCTGCTCACTCACTTGCACAGTGGGCTCTTGGGTTTTCAGAAAGGGATGTGCCGACACTAATGTGGTGAGTATTTCCTGATCATTACCCAGATCCTTATGGACGTAGTATCTGTAGGAAAAGCCCACCGTCGCTCCGCCTTGGCCATCTCGCGCACCGTAAATCGAATTACCGTTGCCCAAGGAATACTTCAACACCACTTCGTCCAGAGCCGGCGCTCCGGGTGACATCAGCCAACTGCCGCCGATATAGATCAGGCAGACCGCCAGCAAGCAATTACGCAGAACAGGTGTGAGTCCCTTAATGGCCTTGAGAAATTGCATACTCAATACCTCTCCTTATCCAATATTGATCTCGCGGGTCGTCACCAAAAGGCTCACCGCCCCACCATAATCCAAAATCCGGAAGCGTGGTTTTTGCGAGGGTTTGAGCAACACCTGCCGCCCGCAACAGCACATGCTCTGGAATCCCCAGCACGGTGCCTGTTGCACCGTAATTGAAATTACCAAAAGCCTCGTATTGACGTCCCCGCCTCTTGTAGTTCCAGGGGCCGGCGGCACGAACCTGAGAATAAAACCAGGAGTAGGCGAATGCCGACCCGGGCTTGAGATGAATGCGTTTGCATGTAGATATCGCCATGTTTTCAAGAATTGAAACACCAGGCGGCATTAACGGTACGGCCATTTGCGAGTCCTAGCTGGCAGTGAGGAGCTAAGAAGCTAGCCATCCCACCCAGGCTTGAATACCCGCTCAATCAAATGCAGAACTCGCCTACAGCCAACTCATACCATTCCGACATTTTTTGATCATTTACATGGTCTGCGAGGGCGTGTCGCCTTGTCCTCCGACAGACAGCGAAGAATGTTCGGATAGGCTTTTCAGGCTATTGCTCAAAGACCCAGCCGAAATAGTCGATTATCTTGACTACCACTGAATAGGAGTCTCTATAGGGGTATGCACAACCCACCTCACCCGGGTGAAATCCTGCTAGAGGATGTGGTCCCTGCCCTGGGCATCACCATCACCGAAATGGCCAGACGACTTGGCTTCGCCCGCGAAACCTTTTCAAGGATCTTGCATGGCCACGCGCCTGTCAGCCCCGGCCTTGCCGTGAGGCTTGAGCAAGCCGGCGTGAGTACCGCGCATCTATGGCTGTCGATGCAAAGCGCCTACGACTTGTGGCAGGCCGAGCATCGGGAGCAGCCGATGATTGAGCCGTTTGCGCGGATTGATTGAGATCTTGGGCCGAGCACAATTCAGTGTGGGAGCTGGCTTGCCAGCGATAGCGGCGGGTCGCTTGTTGATGTTGTGACTGACAAGCCGCCATCGCAGGCAAGCCAGCTCCCACATTTTGATCTTCACGGGATTTGAGTGTGGGGTTCAGGCCAACCCGGACTCCACCAGCAGCGCCTCCAAACCCATCAAATCCGGCACCTTCGCCACATGCTCGCCCACCTGCACCGCTGCCAGTTCCAATGGGCACAGCGGTACATCGACATAGCTCAACTGGCTATCGAGCTTGTAAGAACGCGGAATTCCCTGAATCACCAGCGCAATAAACTTCAACGTCGGCCGCCCGCCCAAGGCGTTCAACACCACAATGCGCGAGCGCTCTCCCGTCACGATGGCCTCGCCGCATACCGCTTCGAAGCTGATCAATGGCAATTGCCGATCACGCCACGTCACTTGCCGCAAATACCACGGCGGCGCATCGCTGGCCGGTTCGCCGCGTTGGAAGTCGATCAGCTCGGCGATGGCGACGTTGGGCAGCACCAGGTGGCGGTCGGCCAGGGGCAGGAGCAGGCCGGTGAGTTGGCTGGTGCGGTGGTCAAGCATGGGACTTGCTCCAATAGGCGATGCTTTCCAGCAGCACCGACTCTTGATACGGCTTGCCGAGGTAGTCGTTGACGCCAATCGCCATGGCGCGGTCGCGGTGTTTCTGGCCGGTACGCGAGGTGATCATGATGATCGGCAGCCGCATCAGGCGCGGGTCGTTGCGCACCTGGATGGCCACCTCGAAACCGTCCATGCGCGGCATTTCGATGTCGAGCAGCATCAGGTCCGGGGTGTGTTCTTCGAGCACGGCGATGGCGTCGATGCCGTCTTTGGCCGTGAGCACGTTCATGCCGTTGCGCTCCAGCAGGCGGCTGGTAACTTTGCGCACGGTGACCGAGTCGTCCACCACCAACACCAGCAGCGGGCGCTTTTTCAGCGGGTCGTTGAGGATCAGTGGCGCGTCAACCGTCTGCGCCGGCAACGCCGGTTGCCGCGCGCGGATATGCGCGAGCAAATCGATGATCAGCACCACGCGGCCATCCCCGAGGATGGTCGCCCCGGACAAGCCCTGGACCCCGGCAAACTGCGGGCCCAGGCCCTTGACCACAATCTCGCGCGTGCCGGCCATGGCATCCACGTGCACCGCCACGCGGCGCTCGTTGCACTGCACCAGTAGCACCGGCACCGGCTGGTACTGACCCAGCAATTTCGGACGGGCAACGGTGTGTAGCAGGTCGCCGAGGTAGAACAGCTCGTAGCGCTGGCCGGCGTATTCGTAGCGCGGCGGGTCTTGCTGATAGTGCCCGGCCAACTCGTGCGGCAACACGCGCACCAGGCCCTCGATGGTGTTGAGCGGGATCGCGTATTGATCGTCTGCGCATTGCACCATCAGCGCGCGGTTGACCGACACGGTGAAGGGCAGGCGAATGCGAAAGTGCACGCCCTCGCCCGGCGTCGAATCAATGAACATCGAGCCGCCGAGTTGACGCACCTCTTCATGCACTACGTCCATGCCCACGCCACGTCCGGAAATCTGCGTGATTTTTTCCGCCGTGGAGAACCCCGGCTGCAGGATGAACTGCAAGACGTCACGGTCGCTGATCTCTTGATTGGGATCGAGCAGGCCACGCTTGATCGCCTTGCGCCGCACCGCTTCAAGGGGCACGCCGGCGCCGTCGTCGCGCATGTCGAAGACGATGTCGCCGCCTTCGTGGGTCAGGTCCAGGGTGATGCGCCCCTTCTCCGGCTTGCCGGCGGCCAAGCGTGCGTCGCGGGATTCCAGGCCATGGTCGACGGCGTTGCGCAGCATATGTTCGAGCGGCGCGGCCATGCGCTCCAGCACGTTGCGGTCCATCTCACCCTCGGCATTGCCGACGATGAATTCCACGTCCTTGCCCAGCTCGCCCGCCACCTGGCGCACAATGCGCTTGAGGCGCGGCAGCATGCGCTCGAACGGCACCATGCGCGTGCGCATCAGGCCTTCCTGCAACTCGGTGTTGATGCGTGCCTGTTGCTGCAACAGGTCGTGGGCGTCCTGGTTGCGGCGTTCAAGCGTGTCCTTGAGGTCGAGCAGGTCGGAGGCCGATTCAGAGAGTGCGCGGGACAATTGCTGCAACTGTGAATGGCGGTCCATTTCCAGCGGGTCGAATTCTTCATACCCCAGGCGTTCGGCCTCGGCCTGCTGGCGACTGAGGATGCGGCCCTGGGTCTCGGTGTCGAGGCGGCGCAGCTGGTCGCGCATGCGCTCGATGGTGGTTTCCACTTCAGTCAGAGCGATGCGGGCGTCGTTGACCTGCTGCTCGATCCGACCGCGAAAAATCGAGGTTTCACCGGCGAGGTTGACCAGGTCGTCGAGCAGGTCGGCGGAGATTTTCACCATGTCCGCAGCCGGGTCTACCGCGGCTTCGACCTTGCCCGCCGGCAATGCCACCGGTACCACCGGTTCGTCGCTGGGGTGCACGAGGCTTTTGATGCGCTCGATCAGCTTGTCCACCGAACCCACCGGCAGGCCATCGGCGACCGCATCGATCATCTGTGCCAGGCGGTCATGGCAGCCTTGCAGCAATGCAAACAACTCGTCGGACGGCGCCAGCAAGCCGGCGGACAAACCCTCGTAGAGAAACTCCAGTTCATGCGCCAGATCACCAATCGGCCCGATCTCGACCATGCGCGCACCACCCTTGAGGGTGTGCAGGTCGCGCAGCAGGGTTTCGACTTCCTGGCGATTGTTCGGCTCGGCCTGCCAGCGCAGCAACGCGCTGCCGGAACTGTCGAGAATGTCGGCAGCCTCTTCAAGGAAGATATCCAGCAACTCCGGGTCGGCGCTCGAGGTTTCAGCGGCCTGCGCAGCGGCGGAGGGCGTACCGCCCTGGCGCAGCGCGCGCACCTTGGAGATCAGCTCGGCGCTGTCACTCAGGGGCTGATGGTGTTGCAGCTCTTCCAGCTGCAGCGCCAGGCGTTCATGGCTGGCCATCAGTACTTGGGACAGCTCGGGGGAGTAGCTGTAGCGACGGTCCACCAGGCCTTCGTAAAGGCATTCCAGCTCATGGGCCAGGTCGCCCACCGGGCCGATTTCGGCCATCCGCGCGCCGCCCTTGAGGGTGTGCAGGTCGCGCTGCAATGAGGATAACGGCGCCGCGCTGTCGGGCTCCAGCAACCAGCGCTTGAGGGACTGCCCGGCGCTGTCGAGGATATCCACCGCCTCTTCCAGGAAGATCTCGACGATCTCGTCGTCCATGGCGGTGTCGTGCTCCAACTGCTGCGTCGCGGCGCCCAGTTCGGAGATGCTCAGGGTGCGGCTGCCGTCACTCTTGATCAGGCCGGTGGCGGACGGGTCGAGGGCCTCATCCAACAGTTCGCGCAGCGCCTCGACCCGTGCCGGCGCCGGGTTGATTTCCTGCCCGGCGGCCAGTTGGTCGAGCATGCTGATCAACGCTTCATGGGCCTGCTCGGCCTCATGGAAAAACCGCTCGCTGACCGCCAAACTGCTCTCTTCCACGGCGCCATACAGGTCGAGCAAGGCCTCACACAGTTCGTCGATGGCGTGCAGGTCGGCGACGTGCGCGCCCTCGCCCAGCGTGGTCAGTTCGTCGAGCAGCGCGGTGAGTTCCTGGCGTTCGCCGGGGTGCTGTTGCCAGCGGCGCAGCAGGCTTTCGGCGTCAAGCAGGATGTCCATGCCCTGGGCCAGGAAGTTGGCGATCAACTGCGGGTCGCGCTTGATGCGCAGGCCGGTGTTGGGCGCGTCGAGCAGCGCTGCGAGCTGTTGATCGAGCAGGCTTTGGGTCCGATTGATCAGGTCCTGCGCGCCCTGGATCGGCGCCAGGGGATCGCTCAGGCGGCGCAGCCCGCGCTGGAACAGGCCCTCGGCTTCGAGCAGCAACTCCACTTCGTCCAGGTCCAGTGGCAGGCGGTGCGCCTTGTACTCGCGGGTCAGGTGATCGAGCGGACGCGCCAGCTCGGCGATAGGCAGCACACCAGCCATGTAGGCGCTGCCCTTGAGGGTATGCAGGGCGCGTTGCAATTCATCGCTGACTTGCAGCGGCACATGCTCGGCGGCCTCTTGCAGGAAGTGGTTGAGGCTCTCCAGGTGACTCTGGGCTTCGTTGCGGAAGATCTCCAGCAGCATCGGGTCATAGGCTTCGGCAACCGGCGCCTGCGCACCGCTGGCCAAGGCGTGGGCGCGAGCGGCCAGGGCGTCGACTGCATCACGCTGGTGCTGGTCGTCGGTAGCAAAATCGGCGATCAGTTCCGGCAGCAAATCCACCGCCTCGTCCAGCACCTGTTGCACCTCGGGACCGAGCGCCACGCTGCGTTCCAGCACGCGGTTGAGCAGGTTTTCCACGGCCCAGGCCAGCTCGGCCAGCACCAGCGCACGCACCATGCGGCCGCTGCCCTTGAGGGTGTGAAAGGCGCGGCGCATTTCGCCCTGGGCGGTTTTATCGGCGCTGTTGGGCAAGGAGCGGTGCAGCACCTCAAGGACTTCGTCGGTTTCTTCGAGGAAGACCTCACGCAGCTCGTCGTCGATCGGCTCCTCATCGGCCGGCGGCGGCAGCAGGCTGCCGGGACGTTGCAGGGCCGGCGGGTTGAGGCGCGAAGTGGGACTGGCCAAGGCGTCGAATTGGGATTGGCTGGGTGCGATCTCGGTCGAGAGTGCCCCGTCCGGCGCGACCAGCGCCTGGCGCCAAGGCTTTTCGGCGGGCAGATAACCCAGCGCGGCCAAGCCCTGGGTGGCCAGCTCCAGCACTCGTTCGCCGGCGGCGTCGGGGTCCTGGAGCATGCGTTCGAGGTAGTACTCCAGGCTGCTGATCACATCGGCGAAATGCCCCAACTGCGCCTCGGAAGGCGGGCTGTCGTGGGTCATCAACTGTTCATCGACATAATCGGTGCAACCGCGCATCAGGCTGGCCGCCCGTGGCAGCGGAATCATCGCCAGCGCACCGCGTACCTGGCTCAGCAGCTCCGGCAGGGACTCCAGGCGCTGGCGGTCCCACTGCGCTTCGACGCAATCAATCACTAACTCCTTGGCCTGGCGCAGGCACTGGCAGGACTCGCGGATCACCAGTTGATGAATCTGGGTCAGGTCCGTGGTCGGCAGGCGGCTCTCTTCGCGGCTTTCCGGCTCGACGGTGCCGACCATGCCGGCCAGCGTCGCTTCGACATACAGCAAGGCACCCGCGACATCCATCAGCACCGCGTCATTCGGCTCGCGCTGCCCCTGGGCCAGGCTCAGCACCACGGCGAGCTGGTCGATGATCACTTTGCGTGGCTGGCCAAAGCCCAGCACGGCCAGGGTATCGGCGATCTGCCGCAGCGGCGCGAGCAGCGCGTCGAGGTCGCTGGTGTGCTGGCGGTCGCTGCGCACGAACAGGTCGAGACGTTCCTTGACCCGCACCAGTTCCTCGCACAACGCACCGAGTACCGAGCCCATGGCATTGCGGTCCGGCCCGGCCAGGCGCGCGCGTTCGGCATCGACCACGGCACTGTCGGGCAAGGCCTCATCCAGGCCGTAGCGCTCCTTGAGGCTTTGCATGCGCGGCGTCGGCCGGGTGACCTTGGCCACGTAGAACAGCAGGCTCTTGAGCAATTCATCCGGCGCCGGCCGGTTGATCGCGCCAATGCCCTGGGCCAGCAGGCGCTTGAGTTCCTTGTCACTGGCCTTGAGCAGGCTGCGCAGCGCCGGGCTGTTGGCGATCACGCCGGTGAGCATGCCTTCGACCAGCGCCGAGGTGACCTGCCACAGCGGCAACAGCGGCGCGCCCTGGCACAGGGCTTCAAGGCGGGCAAAGACCCGCGCCATGTCTTCCAGGTTGCTCGGGCCGTGGTCTTCACGCAGCAGGCCGGCCAAGGCCTGTTGCAGCAATTGGTGCCACTGGCGCAGTTGCTCGGCAAGGTCAGGGGCGGCGCGCTGGGCCAAGGCTTCGTCGGGCAGCGGTGCAATCGACAGCAGTTGCGGGCTGAACAGGCTGGTTTCCGAGAGCAGGCTTTCACCGCGTGCGGTGCGCAGATCGTTGAGCAGCGGCAACACTACCAACGGCAGGTCGCGGCGGGCGCTGTGGATGCGGTCCAGGTACAACGGCAATTGACCGAGGGCCTGTTGCAGCAGGCGGATGCTTTCATCGCGCCGGCTGACACGCCCGGCCTGCAGGGCCAGGGCCAGTTCTTCGATCTCTTCGGCGAGCAGCGCCGCGCCGTAGAACTCGACCATTTGCAGCGCACCGTGGACCTGGTGGATACCGGCAAGGCACTCGGCGATCGCATCGCCATCGCTGGTGTCGACATAGGTATCGAGCGCCGACCGGGCCTGCTTCAGGGTTTCGGCAATGTCGCCCTTGACCCATTCGAGGGCCACGTAGTCGTGCCGATCAACCATAACTGCTCCGCTTAGAATTCGTGAATTGCGTGTATTGCCAAGAACCCTGGAGATTCACTGTAGGCGCTGGCTTGCCTGCGATGGCGGTGGGTCAGCTGCTTATGTATCCACTGACAGTCCGCTATCCCAGGCAAGCCAGCTCCCACAGTTGGACTGTGGTGTTCTCCAGATAGCCTTTCAATCATCCACCTGTTTTGGCGGCGGCAGGGTGAACCCCGATACCGACCGGCGTAACTGGCTGGCCATCTTCGCCAGGTTGCCGATGCTCTCGGCAGTGGCGGTGGAGCCCGAGGACGTCTGGGTGGTGATCTGCTGGATCACGTTCATGGTCAGCGAGATCTGCCCCGCCGACGAGGTCTGTTGCTGCGCCGCGTTGGAGATACTCTGGATCAGTGCCGCGAGGGTTTTCGACACGCCTTCGATCTCTTCCAGCGCCACCCCGGCGTCCTGCGCCAGCCGCGCGCCGCGCACCACTTCGGTGGTGGTCTGCTCCATGGAGATCACCGCTTCGTTGGTGTCGGCCTGGATCGCCCGCACCAGGGTTTCGATTTGCCGGGTGGCGGCGGAAGAACGCTCGGCGAGGCGCTGCACTTCATCGGCCACCACCGCAAAACCGCGCCCGGCATCACCGGCCATGCTTGCCTGGATCGCCGCGTTGAGGGCGAGGATGTTGGTCTGGTCGGCGATGTCATCGATCAGGCTGACGATATCGCCAATCTCCTGGGACGACTCGCCCAGGCGCTTGATGCGCTTGGCGGTGTCCTGGATCTGCTCGCGAATGTTGTCCATGCCGTGGATGGTGTTGTGCACCACCTCGTTGCCTTTGTTGGCAATCTCCACCGAACGCTCGGCCACCGCCGAGGATTCAGCGGCGTTGGCCGAGACCTGGTCGATGGACTGGGCCATCTGGTTGATCGCGGTGGAGGCTTCGGCGATCTGTTGGGCCTGATGCTCCGAGGCCTGGGCCAGGTGCATGGCGGTGGCCTGGGTGTCCTGCACCGCGCCGGCGACTTGCCCGGCGGTGAGGTTGATGGTGGCGACCAGGTCACGCAGCTGGTCGACGGAATAGTTGATGGAGTCGGCGATGGTGCCGGTGAAGTCCTCGGTCACAGACGCCGTCACGGTGAGGTCGCCGTCGGCCAGGTCCTCGATTTCATCCAGCAGGCGCATGATCGCGTTCTGGTTGCGCTCGTTCTTCTCGGCGGTTTCATGCAGCTGGCGGTTGGTCTCGCGCACCATGACCAGGCCGATGAGGATGATCGAGGTCAGCGCCAGCAGGCCCAGCACGTAGCCGCCGATGGTGTCGAAGCTGCGCCCGCTGGCGAGGTTTTCAAAACCGGTGGCCAGGTGCGAGGCTTCATCGAGCAGGGTTTGCGACAGGTTGAAAATATTGCTCGCCGAAGCGCGCACCTGGAACAGCTGCGGCGAGGTCTCGAGGATTTCATCCACGGAGCCGGAGACAAACTCGAACAGCTCGGCAATTTCTGCCAGCCGCGCACGGGCGTCGCGGTCTTCGACCTGAGTGATGCGCAGCCCGGCGTTGCCCTGGAGCATGCCGTTGAGTACCTGGCCGAAGCGGTTGGCGTCGCGGCCGAAAGCGTCGGCGGCCTGCACGGCGGTTTCGTCGCCGGCGAGCACGGTATTCACCGCGCCGAGAATGCGCTCGGCCAGCAGCGACTGGCGCTGGGCCAAGGCCACCTGGCTGGCCGGGGCGCCGCGTTGCAGCAGGATATCGACGACTTTTTCCGACTCCATCTGCAACTGCGGCACGGTTTCGGCCAGGGTTGCCGCCACCTGGTGCAGGGACAGCACGGTCTGCTCGCTGGCGAGGATCGCGTCGGTGTTCTTCAGCAGCGCTTCCCAGTCGGTCTGTACCGCGCGCATTTCCGCACGTACGGCATTGGGCGCGGCGGGCAACCCGGTCTCAATGTCACCTTTTTTCAGGTAGCCCCAGCGTTGCGCGAAGTCGTTGCGCGCATCGCTCAAGAGCTTGAATGCAGCCGCCTTGCCGGCAGCGGCTTCGGTGGCGTTCTTGGCGATGCGCTGGGACAGCACGCGCAACTCACCGGCGTGACCGATGTACTGCTTGTCGTAGGTGGACTGGGTATTGAGGTACGCGAAGTTGGCGAACAACAGCATGATGAACACGATCAGCGCGATAAACAGCACGATGATCTGCGAGCGGCTGCGTGAAGCGGCCTGGGGTTTGGGCGTGGTCGGGGTGCTCATGCGGCAACATCCATGAAGCCTGGGGCCTGGGCCAGGGCGAAGGGGCTGAACACCTGCCACTGCTGGTCGCCATCGAACTGGCCCTGGATAAACGGTGCGGCGAAAGCTGCGCTCGCCCGCAGTGCGTCTTGTGCGAAATGCTGCATCCCCACCACCTCGTCTACCAGCAGCCCGACAAACAGGTCGTTGAATTCCACTACCAGCACCCGCCGCTGCTTGCGTGCCCGGGACAGTTCCAGGCCGAGAAACCCGCCCAGGTCCATCACCGGCAGCAAGCGCCCGCGCAGATTGGCCACGCCCTTGACCCACGGCTTGACCCCCGGCATCAAGGTGCAGCGCGGCTCGTGCAAGACCTCGGCGACTTCGCCCATGGGCGCCACATACCAATGCGGCCCCAGGCGAAAACCGATCCCGCTCCAGCGCTGCAGGCGGGTTTCCTGCGACGGCAGGTCGGCGGCCAGCAGGCGGCAGCGGCGGTCGATGTCCAGCAGCAGCTCGAAGGCGGTTTGCGACTCGGTCATCATCGCGAGCCTTTAGCCGGCCAGCACCTTGTTCAGCGTGGCGATCAGGGTTTCTTCATCCACCGGCTTGGTCAGGTAATCCTTGGCGCCCTGGCGCGCGCCCCAGATCTTGTCGGTTTCCTGATCCTTGGTGGTGATGATGATGATCGGGATGCCGTTGGTTTCCGGCTCCTTGGACAGCTGGCGCGTGGCCTGGAAGCCATTGAGCCCCGGCATCACGATGTCCATCAGCACGGCATCGGGCTTTTCCTGGCGGGCCAGGGCCACGCCGTCCGCGCCGTTTTCGGCCTTGAGCACCTGGTGGCCATGCTTTTCCAGCATGCCGGTGAGTTTGTACATTTCAGTCGGCGAATCGTCGACGATCAGAACGCGTGCCATGGTTTTCCCCACTACATTGGTCGGCGCCAGCCCTTGTGGGGCGGCGTCAGTGTGCTTGTTCTACTGCGGCGAACCCAGGCACGTAGGCCTTGATCGCGCCCAGCAGTTCTTCCTTGCTGAAAGGCTTGGTCAAAAACTGATCGACACCGACGATGCGCCCCTTGGCCTTGTCGAACAGGCCGTCCTTGGAGGACAGCATGATCACCGGGATCGACTTGAACGCCGGGTTGTTCTTCACCAGGGCGCAGGTCTGATAACCATCCAGGCGCGGCATCATGATGTCGACAAAGATAATGTGCGGGTGATGATCAACAATCCGGGCCAGGGCATCGAAACCGTCGATGGCCGTGATGACATCGCACCCCACGTTCTTCAACAGGGTCTCGGCGGTGCGGCGGATCGTTTTCGAATCGTCGATCACCATCACTCTCAAGGCGTTGGAATGCTGTTCCATATCTGCTCTACCATCGCCACAGCGAATCGGTTTTCGGTGTGTACTGCCTGATGTTGCACAGGATGAGCGCCGCAAGCCTTGGAATTCAAGGGCTGCTGCGCCGTGGCAGTCTTTTTAGCACAGTCTCCGGGCGCAATCTATCGAGCAACCGGCCAGGTGGTTTTTCCTTGACCCACAACAGCCGCAGCGCCACTCTGACGCCACTTTTATGCGCCTAATTTGCTAGAGGAAATCCCCCATGAGCGTTCGCGTCGGCATTGTCATGGACCCTATCGCCAGCATCTCCTATAAAAAGGACAGCTCGCTGGCCATGCTCCTGGCCGCCCAGGCCCGTGGCTGGAGCCTGTTCTATATGGAACAGCCGGATCTTTACCAGGGTGACGGCGAGGCCCGCGCGCGCATGCGCCCGCTGCAGGTGTTTGCCAACCCCGAGAAGTGGTTCGAGCTTTCGGACGAAATCGACAGCCCCCTGAGCGACCTGGACGTGATCCTGATGCGCAAGGACCCGCCGTTCGACATGGAATTCGTCTACTCCACTTACCTGCTGGAGCAGGCCGAGCGCGCCGGGGTATTGATCGTCAACAAGCCGCAGAGCCTGCGCGACTGCAATGAAAAACTGTTCGCCACGCTGTTCCCGCAGTGCACGCCGCCGACCGTGGTCAGCCGCCGCGCCGATGTGCTGCGTGAATTCGCCGCCAAGCACGGCGACGTGATCCTCAAGCCGCTGGACGGCATGGGCGGTACCTCGATCTTCCGTCACCGTGCAGGGGATCCGAACCTGTCGGTGATCCTGGAGACCCTGACCGCGCTGGGCACCCAGCAGATCATGGGCCAGGCCTACCTGCCGGCGATCAAGGATGGCGACAAGCGCATCCTGATGATCGACGGCGAGCCGGTGGACTACTGCCTGGCGCGCATCCCGGCGGCCGGCGAGACCCGTGGCAACCTGGCCGCGGGTGGCCGTGGTGAAGCGCGGCCGCTGTCGGACAAGGACCGCTGGATCGCTTCCCAGGTCGGCCCGACCCTGCGCGAAAAGGGCCTGCTGTTTGTCGGCCTCGACGTGATTGGTGAAAACCTCACTGAAATCAACGTCACCAGCCCCACCTGTATCCGCGAGATCGACAATGCGTTCGGCACCAATATTGGCGAAATGCTGATGGCGGCGATTGAGCGCAAGCTCCAGGCCAAGTGACATAGAACAGCCGGACATAAACCAACATTGCGTTATCATGCGCCACCTGTGAAACGCGCGATGTTGGTTTTCTTGTCATGACACTCCCGTCCGATCTGCCCCCCGAACTCTCCCACAGCGGCGTGCGCCCGGCTGATCGGCTCGGATTTACCCTGTTCCTCGCTGCACTGATTCACCTGGCCTTGATCCTCGGCGTGGGGTTCACCATGGTCGAACCCAAGCAGATCACCCAGACCCTGGAAATCACCCTCGCCACGTTCAAGAGTGAAAAACCGCCCGAAAAGGCTGACTTTCTCGCCCAGGACAACCAGCAGGGCAGCGGCACGCTCGACAAGAAAGCGGTGCCCAAGACCACCGAAGTGGCGCCGTTCCAGGACAACAAGGTCAACAAAGTCACCCCGCCACCGCCTGCGCCCAAGCCTGAGGTCAAACAGGCTGCGCCCAAGGCCGCCGTGACCACCGTCGCGCCCAAACCGCAAAAAGCCCCGACCCAGCGCGAAAAGGCCAAGACCGAGCCGCAGCCCGAGCCTGTAAAGCCGGCGCCCACGTTCGACAGCTCGCAGCTCTCCGACCAGATCTCCAGCCTCGAAGCCGAACTGGCCAACGAACAGCAGCTCTACGCCAAGCGCCCGCGCATCTACCGGTTGAACGCCGCGTCGACCATGCGCGACAAGGGCGCCTGGTATAAGGACGAGTGGCGCAAGAAGGTCGAGCGCATCGGCAACCTGAACTACCCGGATGAAGCCCGACGCCAGCAGATTTATGGCAATTTGCGCTTGTTGGTGTCGATCAACCGCGACGGCACGTTATATGAGGTGCAGGTGCTGGAGTCCTCCGGCCAGCCGCTGCTCGACCAGGCTGCCCAGCGCATCGTGCGCCTGGCCGCGCCCTTTGCGCCGTTCACCGGCGACCTGAATGACGTCGACCGCCTGGAAATCATCCGTACCTGGAAATTTGCCAAGGGCGACCGGCTGTCCAGTAACTGACACACCGCCCCCTGGCAGCCAGCAGGATTAATAGGGCGAACAGGCTTATTGTGGCGAGCGGGCTTGCCCCGCGTTGGGCTGCGCAGCAGCCCCACTCTTCTCATCGCGTTCCTGCTGAAAAACCGCAGTGTCAGATTTTAGGGCCGCTGCGCAGCCCAACGCGGGGCAGGCCCGCTCGCCACAGTGAGCCCGCCCACCACAGCAGCCCCGCTCGTGACAATTAGGGCCCGCCGCAGCTTGTCAGTTCGCGCCTCCCCCGCCACACTAGCGGACATGAAAAATGTCAGCCCGACCTACCTCAAGCACCAATTCCTGATCGCCATGCCCCATATGGCCGACCCGAACTTTGCGCAGACCTTGACCTATATAGTCGAGCACACGGCCAATGGTGCCATGGGGCTGGTGGTGAACCGCCCGCAGGAGCTGAACCTGGCGGATATCCTCGAGCAACTGCGCCCCGAGATCGACCCGCCGGCGCGTTGCCAGGGCGTGCCGATCTATATCGGCGGGCCGGTGCAGACGGATCGCGGTTTTGTGCTGCACCCCACCGGGCCGAAGTTCCAGGCCACGGTTGACCTGGAAGGTGTGTCGCTGTCCACCTCCCAGGACATACTGTTCGCCATCGCCGACGGCGTCGGCCCGGAGCACAGTGTCATCACCCTCGGTTACGCAGGGTGGGAGGCCGGGCAGCTGGAAGCCGAACTGGCCAGCAATGCCTGGCTGACCTGCCCGTTCGACGCCGACATCCTGTTCCACACCGCCAGCGAACTGCGCCTGGAGGCGGCCGCCGCCAAGCTGCGCGTCAACCTCAGCCTGCTCACCAGCCAGGCGGGGCACGCCTGATGGCTTTGCGCTTGATCCTCGGGTTTGACTACGGCACCAAACAAATCGGCGTCGCGGTCGGCCAGGTCATCACCGGCCAGGCCCGCGAGCTGTGCACCCTTAAAGCCCAGAACGGCGTGCCGGACTGGAACCAGGTCGAAGCCCTGATCAAGGAGTGGAAGCCCGACGCCGTCGTGGTTGGCCTGCCCTTGAACATGGACGGCACACCCAGCGACATGTGCCTGCGCGCCGAGAAGTTCGCGCGTCGCCTCAATGGCCGCTACAACCTGCCCTTCTATACCCACGACGAACGCCTCACCACCTTCGAAGCCAAGGGTGAGCGCCTGGCCCGTGGCGGGCAAAAGGGCAGCTACCGCGACAACCCCGTGGACGCCATCGCCGCCGCCTTGCTGTTGCAGGGTTGGCTGGATGAAAACACCGCTTTATTTGAATCCTGACTGACGCGGCTTGCCGCGTCTTTTTACGTTTGAGCCCGGACCTTGCCGTCACCCCGCCGCGCAAGGCCTAGAAGGAGCCACCATGAGCCTGCCCAATCCCGCCGAACTGATCAGCCAGATGGCGACGAGCCTGACGGCCCATCTGCAACACCGCGCCATCAGCGAACCGCGCTTCATCGGCATTCGCACCGGCGGTGTGTGGGTGGCCCAGGCGTTGCTGGAAGCACTGGGCAGCGATTCGCCCCTGGGCACACTGGATGTGTCCTTCTACCGCGACGACTTCAGCCAGAACGGCCTGCACCCGCAAGTGCGCCCATCGGCCCTGCCATTCGAGATCGAAGGCCAGCACCTGGTGCTGATCGACGACGTGCTGATGAGCGGCCGCACCATCCGCGCCGCCATGAACGAGCTGTTCGACTATGGCCGCCCGGCCAGCGTGACCCTGGTCTGCCTGCTGGACCTGGACGCCGGCGAACTGCCGATCAGCCCGGACGTGGTCGGCGCCACCCTGTCGCTTTCAGCCCACCAGCGGGTAAAATTGTCCGGTCCCACGCCGCTCGAACTCGAACTGCAAGACCTTGCCCTTTAAACCGCCTTGTAAAGAGTCCCCGCGATGACGCCTCTAGATGCCAAGCGCCCGCTGCAGCTCAATGCTCAGGGCCAGTTGCAACATTTCTTGTCCCTCGACGGTTTGCCCCGCGAACTGCTCACCGAAATCCTCGACACCGCCGACTCGTTCCTCGAAGTCGGTGGGCGGGCGGTGAAGAAGGTCCCGCTGCTGCGCGGCAAGACCATCTGCAACGTGTTCTTCGAGAACTCCACCCGCACCCGCACCACCTTTGAACTGGCGGCCCAGCGGCTGTCGGCCGACGTGATCACGCTGAACGTGTCGACGTCGTCGGCGAGCAAGGGCGAGACCCTGCTCGACACCCTGCGCAACCTGGAAGCCATGGCCGCCGACATGTTCGTGGTCCGCCACGGCGACTCCGGTGCCGCACACTTCATCGCCGAGCACGTGTGCCCGCAGGTCGCGATCATCAACGGCGGCGACGGCCGTCACGCCCACCCGACCCAAGGCATGCTCGACATGCTCACCATCCGTCGGCACAAGGGCAGCTTTGAAAACCTCTCGGTGGCCATCGTCGGCGACATCCTGCACTCGCGGGTTGCGCGCTCGAACATGCTGGCCCTGAAAACCCTGGGTTGCCCGGATATCCGCGTGATTGCGCCGAAAACCCTGCTGCCGATCGGCATCGAGCAGTACGGCGTGAAGGTCTACACCGACATGACCGAAGGCCTCAAGGACGTGGATGTGGTGATCATGTTGCGCCTGCAGCGCGAGCGCATGGCCGGTGGCCTGCTGCCGAGCGAAGGCGAGTTCTACCGCCTGTTCGGCCTGACCACCGCGCGCCTGGCCGGGGCCAAGCCGGATGCCATCGTGATGCACCCCGGCCCGATCAACCGCGGGGTGGAGATTGAGTCGGCGGTGGCCGACGGCAACCAGTCGGTGATTCTCAACCAGGTGACCTACGGCATCGCCGTGCGCATGGCGGTGTTGTCCATGGCCATGAGCGGGCAAACCGCGCAACGTCAATTCGAGCAGGAGAAGGCCCAGTGAAGCTCAGCATTCTTGGCGCCCGAGTCATCGATCCGGCCAGTGGCCTGGATCAAGTTACCGATCTTCATCTGGAAGCCGGCAAGATCATCGCCCTCGGCGCGGCGCCCGCAGGCTTCGCCGCCAGCGAGACCATCGACGCCAAAGGCCTGGTGGCCGCGCCTGGGCTGGTCGACCTGAACGTCGCCCTGCGCGAACCGGGCTACAGCCGCAAAGGCAACATCACCAGCGAAACCCGCGCCGCCGCTGCCGGTGGCGTGACCAGCCTGTGCTGCCCGCCACACACCAAGCCCGTGCTGGACACCTCGGCCGTGACCGAGCTGATCCTCGACCGCGCCCGCGAAGCCGGCAATTGCAAGGTGTTCCCCATCGGCGCCCTGAGCAAAGGCCTGGAAGGCGAACAACTCGCCGAGCTGATCGCCCTGCGCGACGCCGGTTGCGTGGCCTTCGGCAACGGCCTGGAAAGCTTTCGCAGCACCCGCACGCTGTGCCGTGCCCTGGAATACGCGGCCACCTTCGACCTGACGGTGATCTTCCACTCCCAGGACCGCGACCTGGCGGAAGGCGGCTTGGCCCATGAAGGCGCGGTCGCCAGCTTCCTCGGCCTGCCGGGCATTCCGGAAACGGCGGAAACCGTGGCCCTGGCCCGCGACCTGCTGCTGGTGGAACAAAGCGGCGTACGCGCACACTTCAGCCAGCTGACCAGCGCTCGCGGCGTGGCCCTGATCGCCCAGGCGCAGGCTCGCGGCTTGCCGGTGACGGCGGATGTCGCCCTGTACCAGTTGATTTTGACGGACGAGGCGCTGATCGACTTCTCCAGCCTGTACCACGTACAACCGCCCCTGCGCACCCTGGCCGACCGTGAAGGGTTGCGTGCGGCGGTCAAATCCGGCGTGGTCTCGGCGATCTCCAGCCATCACCAGCCCCACGAGCGGGATGCCAAGCTGGCGCCGTTTGGCGCGACCGAGCCGGGCATCAGCAGCGTAGAGCTGTTGCTGCCGTTAGCGATGACCCTGGTGGAAGACGGCCTGCTGGACCTGCCAACCCTGCTGGCACGCCTGAGTGCCGGCCCGGCCGAGGCCCTGCGCCTGCCGGCGGGCAAGCTGGCGGTGGGTGCGGCGGCGGACCTGGTGCTGTTTGATCCGGCCAGCTCCACGGTGGCCGGTGAGCACTGGCTGTCCAAGGGCGAGAACTGCCCGTTCATCGGCCATAGCCTGCCGGCGACGGTGCGCTACACCTTGGTGGATGGGCGGATCAGCTACCAAGCCTGATACAGCACATTGCTAATGTGGGCACGGTCAATGTGGGAGCTGGCTTGCCTGCGATAGCATCACCTCGGGTTGCCTGTTGCACCGAGGTGCCTGCATCGCAGGCAAGCCAGCTCCCACATTTGATTTCCTCCAGGCGGAAGAAATTTATCGTCCGTTATTGCGCTCGGCATTGCGGATCGAGACCTGGGTATTCAACGTCCAGAAGTCATACAGCACCCCCACCAGGAACAACCCGCCGGTCAGCAGGTAGATCAGGCCGGTGATCCATTTGCCCTGGTACATGCGGTGCACGCCGAATACGCCAAGGAACGCCAACAGAATCCACGCCACGTTGTATTCGATGGGCCCGGCGGTAAAACGCAGGTCCGCTTCACGGTCCATGGCCGGAATCAGGAACAGGTCGATCAGCCAGCCGATGCCCAGCAGACCGAAGGTGAAAAACCAGATCGTACCGGTCACGGGCTTGCCGTAATAGAAGCGGTGCGCGCCGGTAAAACCGAAAATCCAGAGCAGGTAACCAATCACCTTGCTGTGGGTATCTTGCTGCGGACCAATCTGTTGATAGGTGTTCATGCAGTACCTCTTTTGCTTCGATAGATAAATTTTTTCACTTTCTTTGTGACTTTTTTACGGGCGCCCGACGTACGGCCAATGGTATCTTCACTGCCCTGAAAGCCTTATGCCACCTGACTTGTGTAGGACAATTGCGGCGATTCGTCGCGTTTTTCCTGAATTTGACCCCAAGGTTCAGTCGACAAACGGCCTGAGAACAGCACAAAAAGCTGTTATAAAGTTGCGCGCAAACCCATAAGAGCCACGCCTAATGCGACCATTTTTCAAGACATGGCTAACCATCTGCCTATTAATGCCACTGGCCGCCCACGCCACCAATCGTGAGCAACGACTTCCTAACGTCAACGGTTTCACCCCTAAAGTCCACAGCACGCCAAGCACGGCCAAGTCGGTAAAGCAGACCGTCAACCGCCCGACTCAACTGAGCACGGTGCACGGCAAATCGGCGACACACCTGGTTGCCGCCAACACCAAGCAAAGCAGCAACGTCCTCAGCCGCGCCGTCAACGTGCTCGGTACACCTTATCGTTGGGGCGGCAGCAGCCCAAGTAAAGGGTTCGATTGCAGCGGTTTGGTGAAATATGCGTTTAACGACGTCGCCGCAGTGGATTTGCCACGCACTTCCAACGCCATGGCTGCCGGCCACGGGCAGAAGGTCGAGCGCAAGGACCTGAAACCGGGTGACCTGTTGTTCTTCAAGCTCAAGAGCCGCCAGGTCAACCACGTAGCCATCTACCTGGGCAACGATCGCTTCATCCACGCACCACGCCGTGGCAAGGCCGTCAGCATCGACACGCTGAAAAAGCCGTTCTGGGACAAGAACTACGTGATTGCCAAGCGCGTTCTGCCTAAAGAGCAAAACAGCAACCTGCGCGTCGTGCAGCGCTAGATCCAACCGGCAGCCGCCCTCCTGTTTGAAATGCAATCAAATGTGGGAGCGGGCTTGCCTGCGATGACGGTGTGTCATTGGCAGAGATGTCGCCTGACAGTGCGCTATCGCAGGCAAGCCAGCTCCCACATTGAACCTGCGTCGCGTCGAATATTGCGATCACACAGCGGATTATCCCCTGTGGGAGTTGTCGAGCCTTGGCGAGGCTGCGAAGGCGGTGTGTCAGCCAAAGAAAATGCCCGCAATGCCGCCTTAGCAGCCTCAATCGGGCTCGACAGTTGCTCCCACATTGATATCAGCGCTCTCTAGATATCTGCAGGCACCCTCGCCTTCTCCCTTGCATCCTCTCGGCTGACCAGCCCTTCGCTGACCAAAGCCTTCAAGCTCATGTCCAGCGTCTTCATCCCCAACGCCCCGCCGGTCTGAATCGCCGAGACCATCTGCGCTACCTTGTCTTCGCGGATCAAATTGCGAATGGCCGGGGTGGCCAGCATGATTTCATGGGCCGCCACCCGCCCGCCGCCGATCTTCTTGACCAGCACTTGGGCCACTACCGCCTGCAGCGACTCCGACAGCATCGAGCGGACCATGGCTTTTTCCCCCGCCGGGAACACGTCCACAAGGCGGTCCACGGTCTTTGCCGCCGACGATGTGTGCAGGGTGCCAAAGACCAGGTGGCCGGTCTCAGCGGCCGTCAGCGCGAGGCGGATGGTTTCCAGGTCGCGCAGTTCACCCACCAGGATCACATCCGGGTCTTCGCGCAGTGCCGAGCGCAAGGCCGTGGAAAAGCTATGACTGTCGCGGTGGACCTGGCGCTGGTTGATCAGCGCCAGTTTCGGCGTGTGGATAAATTCGATCGGGTCTTCCAGCGTGAGGATGTGCTGGCGTCGGTGCTGGTTGAGGTAGTCGATCATCGCCGCCAGGGTGGTGGACTTGCCGGACCCGGTTGGCCCGGTCAGCAGCACCAGGCCGCGCGGCAGTTGGGCGATACGCCGGAACACCTCACCCAACTCAAGGCCTTCCAGGCTCTGGACTTCACAGGGAATGGTGCGAAACACCGCGGCCATGCCGCGATCCTGCTGGAACACATTCGCCCGGAACCGCGCCAGCCCGGGCAGCGCGAAGGCGAAATCCGTTTCAAGAGATGTTTCGAAATCCTTTTGCTGGTATTTGTTCAGCAACGGGCTCAACAAGTCTGCCACTTGCGGGGCCGAAAGCACCGGGCAATCCAGCGGCCAAACCTCGCCATCGATTCGCAACATGGGCGCAAGGCCTGCCGACAGGTGCAGGTCAGAGGCGCCACGACGCACGCTGGCCGTGAGCAATTCAGTGATATCCATAGGGCTTTCCATTTCCAGTAGAATGCCGCGGACTCCATATCCACGGGCGCATCTTGAATGTCGACGATAGCAGACAACATCGGCCTGGTTAGCCAGCGCATCCGCGCCGCAGCCGACGCCGTGCAACGTGACGCAAGCAGCATCCACCTGCTGGCCGTGAGCAAGACCAAACCCGCGCAAGCCGTGCGCGAAGCCTATGCCGCCGGCCTGCTCCACTTCGGCGAGAACTATCTGCAGGAAGCCCTGGGCAAACAGGCGCAATTAACCGACCTGCCCTTGAGTTGGCACTTCATCGGCCCCATTCAATCGAACAAGACTCGCGCGATCGCCGAGAACTTCGCTTGGGTGCATTCCGTGGACCGCCTGAAAATCGCACAACGCCTGTCCGAACAACGCCCGGCCGACCTGCCACCGCTGAATATCTGCATCCAGGTCAATGTCAGCGGCGAAGCCAGCAAGTCCGGCTGTACGCCCGCCGACCTGCCGGCCCTGGCCAACGCCATCAGCGCCCTGCCGCGCCTGAAACTACGTGGCCTGATGGCGATCCCTGAGCCGACTGAAGATCGGAGCGCACAAGATGCAGCGTTCGCTGCCGTGCGCGAGCTGCAAGCCAGCCTGAACCTGGCGCTCGACACACTTTCCATGGGCATGAGCCACGACCTCGAGTCGGCCATCGCCCAAGGCGCCACCTGGGTGCGGATCGGTACCGCCCTGTTTGGCGCCCGCGACTACGGCCAGCCATGAAATGGCTGACATCCATCTGAATAAGGACCTGTCATGAGCAACACGCGTATTGCCTTTATCGGCGCCGGCAACATGGCGGCCAGCCTGATCGGCGGCCTGCGGGCCAAAGGCCTGGACGCCGCGCAGATCCGCGCCAGTGACCCCGGTGAAGACACCCGTGCCCGCATCAGCGCCGAACACGGTATTCAAACCTTTGCCGACAACGCCGAGGCCATCAGCGGCGTCGATGTGATCGTGCTGGCGGTCAAGCCACAAGCCATGAAAGCCGTGTGCGAAAGCCTGCGCCCGAGCCTGCAGCCACACCAGTTGGTGGTGTCCATCGCTGCCGGCATCACCTGCGCCAGCATGAACAACTGGCTCGGCGCGCAGCCGATCGTGCGCTGCATGCCCAACACGCCGGCGCTGCTGCGCCAGGGCGTGAGCGGCCTGTACGCCACCGCCGAAGTGAGCGCCGAACAGCGCGACCAGGCCCAGGAGTTGCTGTCTGCCGTGGGCATTGCCCTGTGGCTGGAACAGGAACAACAGCTGGACGCCGTCACCGCCGTCTCCGGCAGTGGCCCGGCGTACTTCTTCCTGCTGATCGAAGCCATGACCGCCGCTGGCGTGAAACTCGGCCTGCCCCACGAAGTCGCCGAGCAACTGGCCGAGCAAACCGCCCTCGGCGCCGCGAAGATGGCCGTTGGCAGCGAAGTTGACGCCGCCGAGCTGCGCCGTCGCGTGACGTCTCCAGGTGGCACCACCCAGGCGGCTATCGAATCGTTCCAGGCCGGCGGCTTTGAAGCCCTGGTCGAAAAAGCTCTGGGTGCCGCGGCACATCGTTCGGCTGAGATGGCCGAGCAGCTGGGCAAATAGTCGTCCCCTACATAGGAAACAAACATGCTCGGAATCAATGACGCTGCCATTTTCATCATCCAGACGCTGGGCAGCCTGTACCTGCTGATCGTGCTGATGCGCTTTATCCTGCAACTGGTGCGGGCGAACTTCTACAACCCGCTGTGCCAGTTCGTGGTCAAGGCCACCCAGCCCTTGCTCAAGCCGCTGCGCCGGGTGATCCCGAGCCTGTTCGGCCTGGACATGTCGTCGCTGGTGCTGGCGCTGCTGCTGCAGATCCTGCTGTTCGCGGTGATCCTGATGCTCAATGGCTACCAGGCCTTCACTGTGTTGCTGTTGCCTTGGGCGCTGATCGGCATCTTCTCGCTGTTTTTGAAGATCATCTTCTGGTCGATGATCATCAGCGTGATCCTCTCCTGGGTCGCTCCCGGCAGCCGTAGCCCGGGTGCCGAACTGGTCTACCAGATCACCGAGCCGGTGCTGGCGCCGTTCCGTCGCCTGATCCCCAACCTCGGCGGCCTGGACATTTCGCCGATCTTCGCGTTTATCGCGATCCAGCTGGTGCAAAGCTGGGTGATTCCACGCCTGGCGTTCTATGCGTTCATGCCCAAGGAACTGTTCGGCCTGATCTGACGCTGAACAAATGTGGGCGCTGGCGTGCCTGCGATAGCAGCACAGCGGTGTAATCCCAACACCGAGGTGCCCGCATCGCAGGCAAATCGGCGCCCACATTTTGTATCTGCCTACCGGTGCAGGCCTTTGCTTGCCGCTGGGTGCAGCGGTCTTTAGACTTACGCCTCATTTAAACGAGAGCAGGGTCGATGCCAGCTGCCTTCCCCCCCGATTCTGTTGGACTGGTCGTGCCCCAAGTGGCGCACTTCAGCGAACCGCTGGCCCTGGCCTGCGGCCGTTCGCTGCCTGCCTACGACCTGATCTATGAAACCTACGGCCAGTTGAACGCCACGGCGAGCAACGCCGTGCTGATCTGCCACGCCTTGTCCGGCCATCACCATGCCGCCGGCTACCACAGCGTCGACGAGCGCAAGCCCGGCTGGTGGGACAGCTGCATCGGCCCCGGCAAGCCCATCGACACCAACACGTTCTTTGTGGTCAGCCTGAACAACCTCGGCGGCTGCAACGGCTCCACCGGCCCCAGCAGCCTCAACCCGGAAACCGGCAAGCCGTTCGGCGCCGACTTCCCGGTGCTGACCGTGGAAGACTGGGTGCACAGCCAGGCACGCCTCGCCGACCTGCTGGGCATCGCCCAATGGGCCGCCGTGATTGGCGGCAGCCTGGGCGGCATGCAGGCCCTGCAGTGGACCATCACCTACCCGGATCGCGTGCGCCACTGTCTGGCAATCGCCTCGGCCCCCAAGTTGTCGGCCCAGAACATCGCCTTCAACGAAGTGGCGCGCCAGGCCATCCTCACCGACCCCGAGTTCCACGGCGGTTCGTTCCAGGAAGCCGGCGTAATCCCCAAGCGCGGCTTGATGCTGGCGCGGATGGTCGGGCACATCACCTACCTGTCCGATGACTCCATGGGCGAGAAATTCGGCCGTGGCCTCAAGAGTGAAAAGCTCAACTACGACTTCCACAGCGTCGAGTTCCAGGTCGAAAGCTACCTGCGTTATCAGGGCGAGGAGTTTTCCGGGCGTTTCGACGCCAACACCTACCTGCTGATGACCAAGGCCCTGGACTACTTCGACCCGGCAGCCAACCATGACGATGACCTGGCGAAAACCTTCGAAGCTGCCACGGCCAAGTTCTGCGTGATGTCGTTCACCACCGACTGGCGCTTCTCGCCGGCCCGCTCCCGTGAGCTGGTGGACGCGCTGATGGCTGCGCGCAAAGACGTCTGCTACCTGGAGATCGATGCTCCGCAAGGCCACGACGCCTTCCTGATCCCGATCCCGCGTTACCTGCAGGCGTTCGGCAATTACATGAACCGCATTACTTTGTGAGAACGCCATGAGAGCCGACCTGGAAATCATCCAAGACTGGATCCCCGCCGGCAGCCGCGTGCTCGACCTTGGCTGCGGCGATGGCGAACTGCTGAGCTGGCTGCGCGACAACAAGCAAGTCACCGGCTACGGCCTGGAAAACGACCCGGACAACATCGCCCAGTGCGTGGCCAAGGGCATCAACGTGATCGAGCAGGACCTGGACAAGGGCCTGGGCAATTTTGCCAGCAACAGCTTCGACATCGTGGTGATGACCCAGGCCCTGCAGGCCGTGCACTACCCGGACCGCATCCTCGACGAAATGCTGCGCGTAGGCCGCCAGTGCATCATCACTTTCCCCAACTTCGGCCACTGGCGTTGCCGCTGGTACCTGGCCACCAAAGGCCGCATGCCGGTGTCGGACTTCCTGCCCTACACCTGGTACAACACGCCGAACATTCACTTCTGCACCTTCGAAGACTTCGAAGCCCTGTGTGGCGAGCGTGAAGCCAAGGTGATCAACCGCCTTGCCGTCGATCAACAGCACCGCCACGGCTGGGCGAGTAAGCTATGGCCCAATCTGTTGGGCGAAATCGGTATTTACCGGGTCAGCAGTCCTGGCCTGACGGACCACAAGATTGCCGTCTAATCACCTTCAAGAGGGACGATCATGAGTCGCCTGGCTATTTTTCTACTGACCACACTGCTTGGGGCCAATGCCATGGCTGCCGACGCTATCGACCCCAATCGCACGAAAGAATTTGGCGATATCACCGTGCGTTACAACACGTTTACCTCGAGTTTCCTGCAACCGGAAACCGCCCAGGAGGTAGGCGTTGTACGCAGCAAGAACAAGGGGTTGATCAACGTTTCGGTATTCAAGGGCGTAACGCCCGTGGTGGCGCAGGTGACTGGCACCATCAAGGACTTGAGTGGCAAGAGCGAAGTGCTGACGTTCAAGCAGATCACCGAAAAAGGCGCGACCAATTACCTCGCGCCTTATTCCGTACCGCAGCAAGAGGTCAAGATTTTTACCATCAACGTTGAAACCGGTGGCAAGGCTCATAGCTTCCAATTCAACCAAGAACTGTTTCCGGCGCAATGATGAACCTCACCCAACTCGTATTGGCCAGCCATAACGCCGGCAAACTCAAAGAACTCCAGGCCATGCTCGGTGAGTCCGTGCAGCTGCGCTCGATTGGCGAATTCAGCCAGGTCGAGCCGGAAGAGACCGGCCTGTCGTTCGTCGAAAACGCCATCCTCAAGGCTCGCAACGCCGCACGCATCTCCGGCCTGCCGGCGCTGGCGGATGATTCGGGCCTGGCGGTGGACTTCCTCGGCGGCGCCCCTGGCATCTATTCGGCACGCTATGCCGACGGCAAGGGCGATGCGGCCAACAACGCCAAGCTGCTGGACGCCCTCAAGGACGTGCCGGACGCGCTGCGCGGCGCACAGTTCGTCTGCGTGCTGGCCCTGGTTCGGCATGCCGATGACCCGCTGCCGATCCTCTGCGAAGGCCTGTGGCACGGGCGCATCCTGCACGCGGCCAGCGGCGAGCACGGGTTTGGCTATGACCCCCTGTTCTGGGTGCCGGAGCGTAATGTTTCCAGCGCCGAACTGAGCCCCGCCGACAAGAACCAGATCAGCCACCGCGCCCGCGCAATGGATTTGCTGCGCCAACGCCTGGGCCTGAAATGACCCAGAACACCTCTGCGCAGCCACTGATCCACGGTGGCGCGCAAACACCACGGGCGGCCCTGCCCCACCTGCCGCCCCTGGCGCTGTATATCCACATCCCGTGGTGCGTACGCAAATGCCCGTATTGCGACTTCAACTCCCATACCGCCAGCGCAGTGCTGCCGGAAGAAGAGTATGTCGACGCGTTACTGGCCGACCTTGATCAAGACATGCATGCCGTTTATGGCAGGGAACTGAGTTCGATCTTCTTCGGCGGCGGTACGCCGAGCCTGTTCAGCGCCGCCGCGCTGGGCCGCCTGCTCAAGGGCGTGGAAACACGCATCCCGTTTGCCAGCGATATCGAGATCACCCTGGAAGCCAACCCCGGCACCTTCGAACAAGAGAAGTTCGTGGCCTACCGCAAGCTGGGGATCAACCGGCTGTCGATCGGCATCCAGAGCTTCCAGCAGGAAAAGCTCGAGGCGCTCGGGCGCATCCACAATGGCGATGAAGCCGTGCGCGCTGCCGGCATGGCGCGCCAGGCCGGGTTTGATAACTTCAACCTGGACCTGATGCACGGGCTGCCCGATCAGTCCCTGGACGACGCCTTGAGCGACTTGCGCCAGGCCATCGCACTGAAGCCGACGCACTTGTCCTGGTACCAGTTGACCCTGGAACCCAACACCGTGTTCTGGAACCAGCCGCCCGCGCTGCCGGAAGACGACACGCTGTGGGACATTCAGGAAGCCGGCCAGGCGCTGCTGGCCGAACACGGTTACGCGCAATATGAGGTCTCGGCCTATGCCCAACCAGGTCGCCCGGCGCGGCACAACCTCAACTACTGGAGCTTCGGCGACTTTATCGGTATCGGCGCCGGTGCCCACGGCAAGCTCAGCCACCCGGACGGGCGTATTGTGCGCACCTGGAAGACCCGTGCGCCGAAGGACTACCTCAACCCGGCCAAAAACTTCCAGGCCGGAGCGAAAGAACTGACCAATGAGGAGCTGCCGTTCGAGTTCCTGATGAACGCCCTGCGCCTGACTGAAGGTGTCGACGCCAAGCTCTACGCCGAACGCACCGGCCTTGAGCTGGCGAGCCTGGACGCCGCGCGCCGCGAGGCAGAACAAAGTGGCTTAATGCAGGTCGAACCGTCACGCCTGGCGGCCACTGACCGCGGGCAACTCTTTCTCAATGACCTGTTGCAGAAGTTTTTGAGCTGATCGCTCTAAGGAAATCGAATGGATCTGGTACTCGACCTGCTCGCCACCGTATCCCGCTGGAGCCGTAGCAACCTGTCGGAAATCTCCCTGGCCCTGGTCGGCTGTTTGCTGGTGTTGTTTGGCGCCGATATCAAAGGCTGGGTCGAAGCGCGCCTGGGCAGCATCGCCGGGGCATTGCGCGTGCCGTTGATGGCCCTGGTGTGCATGATCGGCAGCGGCGCCGCGCTGATCTACGCCACGCCGTGGATCGTGCGGGGGCTGAGCCAGTTCAATAACTACAGCCTCGCACCGGTGCTGGTGGTGGTGCTGGTATTGATTGGCGTAGTTGCGGACCGCCGCTGATTTAAAGCGCACCGCAAAACAACTGTGGGAGCTGGCTTGGCTGCGATGCAGACACCTCGGTGTATCAGTGATACCCAGGTGATGCTATCGCAGGCAAGCCAGCTCCCACAGTTGGTTGCACTTCAGGTTTCCAGCTGATTAAGCCAGCTTCTCGAACTTCAAATCCCAAACACCATGCCCAAGCCGCTCGCCGCGGCGCTCGAACTTGGTGATCGGCCGCTCGGCCGGGCGTGGCACGCATTTGCCGTCTTCGGCCAGGTTGCGGTAGCCAGGGGCGACGTTCATCACTTCCAGCATGTATTCAGCATACGGCTCCCAATCGGTGGCCATGTGCAGGATACCGCCGACCTTCAGCTTGCTGCGCACCAGTTCCGCGAAGGACGCCTGGACGATGCGGCGCTTGTGGTGACGGGCCTTGTGCCATGGATCGGGGAAGAACAGCATCAGGCGATCCAGGCTGTTGTCGGCGATGCAGCGGTTGAGCACTTCGATCGCGTCGCAGTCATACACCCGCAGGTTGGTCAGGCCTTGGGTCAGCACGCCATTGAGCAGCGCGCCGACACCCGGACGGTGTACTTCCACGCCGATGAAATCCTGCTCCGGCGAGGCGGCAGCCATTTCCAGCAGCGAGTGCCCCATGCCGAAACCGATTTCCAGGGAGCGCGGGGCCGAACGGCCGAAGACGTGGTCGTAGTCCACCGGCGCATCGGCCAGCGGCAGGACGAACAGTGGCGTGCCCTGCTCCAGGCCCTTTTGCTGGCCTTCGGTCATGCGCCCGGCACGCATCACAAAGCTCTTGATGCGGCGGTGCTTGGACTCGTCACCTTCGTCCACGGTGTTCGGCGTTTCGTTTGATTCAGTCATCAATGGCTCTTACTTGATCAGACCATCCAGCGGCGAAGAGGCGCTGGCGTAGAGTTTTTTCGGCATGCGACCGGCGAGGTAGGCCAGGCGGCCCGCGACGATGGCGTGGTTCATGGCTTCAGCCATCATGATCGGCTGCTGGGCGTGAGCGATGGCCGAGTTCATCAGCACCGCGTCGCAGCCCAGCTCCATGGCGATGGTGGCGTCGGAGGCAGTGCCCACGCCCGCATCCACCAGCACGGGGATCTTGGCTTCTTCGAGGATGATCTGCAGGTTGTAAGGGTTGCAGATGCCCAAGCCGGAACCGATCAGGCCGGCCAGCGGCATCACGGCGATACAGCCGATTTCTGCCAGTTGGCGCGCGATGATCGGGTCATCGCTGGTGTAGACCATCACGTCGAAGCCTTCCTTGACCAGCGTTTCGGCGGCCTTGAGGGTTTCGATCACATTGGGAAACAGGGTTTTCTGGTCGGCCAGCACTTCCAGCTTCACCAGGTTGTGGCCATCGAGCAGCTCACGGGCCAGGCGGCATGTGCGCACAGCCTCGATGGCGTCGTAGCAACCGGCGGTGTTGGGCAAGAAGGTGTAGCGATCCGGCGACAGCACTTCGAGCAGGTTTGGCTCGCCTTCGATCTGGCCGAGGTTGGTGCGGCGCACGGCGAAGGTGACGATCTCGGCACCCGAGGCTTCGATGGCCAGGCGGGTTTCTTCCATGTCGCGGTACTTGCCGGTGCCGACCAGCAGGCGGGACTGGTAGGTACGACCGGCCAGGACGAAGGGCTTGTCGCTACGAACGATGCTCATGGGAAATCCTCTGTGTGGGTGAGGTTCTGCAGAATACGCGGTGGCGCACAGGCGCCGGGCGGGCTAGCCGCCGCCGATGGCGTGGACCACTTCGACCTGGTCACCGTCGGTGAGCGCGGTCTCGGCGTGCTGGCTACGCGGGACGATATCCAGGTTGAGCTCCACTGCGACGCGACGCCCGGTCAGGTCCAGACGGGTCAGCAGGGCCGCAACGGTTTCACCGTCGGGCAGTTCAAAGGATTCGCCGTTCAACTGAATGCGCATGCCACGGGCCGCCATCGTTTTTAGGGGCCAGTATTCTAGCCCGATTGGGACCCAAAGGTCAGCTCCAAGCGTCAAGCGGTCAGCTGCAAGCGCCAGGCAGCGAGACCAAGGAAAAACCAGCCGAGCAGAAACGCCAACCCGCCGAACGGGGTAATGATCCCCAGTTTGCTGATGCCGGTCAGGGTCAGCACATACAGGCTGCCGGAGAACAACAGGATGCCGACGGCAAAGGAGATGCCCGCCCAGCCGACCAACCGGCCAGGAATATGTGCGGCCAGCAGCGCCACGCCAAACAGTGCCAGGGTGTGTACCAGCTGATAGGTCACGCCGGTATGGAAGATCGCCAGGTAGTCGGCGCTCAGGCGGTTTTTCAGGCCATGGGCGGCGAAGGCGCCGAGGGCAACACCGGTGAAGCCGAAAAAGGCAGCCAACATCAGAAAACCACGCAGCATGAGGAACTCCAGTCAGACTCAAAGGGCCGGGTCTGTATAATGGCCCGCTCAACGGGTTCGGCCAAGCCATCTCTATGCTGCGTCTCCTCTTCAATCGTTTTCTCAAAGTCGTGAAATGGTTCGCCATCGGCAGTGTCTTGCTGGTGCTGCTGTTTCGTGTCGTCCCGCCCCCCTTCACCGCGTTGATGGTGGAGCGCAAGGTCGAATCCTGGTTCGACGGTGAGCCGATTGACCTGCAACGTACCTGGGTGCCGTGGGACCAGATCTCCGATGACCTGAAAGTGGCGGTGATGGCCGGTGAAGACCAGCGTTTCCCGCAACACTGGGGCTTTGATTTCGGCGCGATCCAGGCAGCGATCCTGCACAACGAGCGCGGTGGTTCGATCCGTGGCGCCAGTACGCTGAGCCAGCAGGTCTCTAAAAACCTGTTCCTGTGGGCCGGCCGCAGTTATCTGCGCAAGGGCCTGGAGGCCTGGTTTACCGGGTTGATCGAGGTGCTTTGGCCCAAACAGCGGATTCTTGAGGTGTACCTCAACAGCGTGGAATGGGATGAAGGGGTGTTTGGCGCAGAAGCGGCCGCGCGGCATCACTTTGGGGTGAGTGCCAAGGGGCTGTCGCGCCAGCAGGCCAGCTACCTGGCGGCGGTGCTGCCCAATCCTCGGGTGTGGAGTGCCAGCCATCCGACCGCCTATGTGGCGCGGCGAGCCGCGTGGATTCGCCAGCAGATGAGCCAGTTGGGTGGGGACGGTTACTTGGTGGAGTTGAATAACTCCCGCAAGGCGCCGTGGTCCGACTGAGACCCTACCAGGGATTGCGTGAGGCTTTGGGTTTTGCGCACAAACAAAAATGCCCCGATCTTTCGATCGGGGCATTTTTTTGGCTTTTCGCAGCGTTTTAGGCGGCGATCGACAACTTCAACTTGTTCATCGCGCTTTTCTCAAGCTGACGAATCCGCTCGGCCGACACGTTGTACTTCTGCGCCAGGTCGTGCAGCGTGGCTTTTTCTTCCGCCAGCCAGCGCTGGTAGAGAATGTCACGGCTGCGGTCGTCCAGCACTTCCAGCGCTTCGTGCAGGTTGTGGTTGGAGTTGTCGCTCCAGTCGGCGTCTTCCAGTTGACGCGCTGGGTCGTACCGGTGGTCTTCCAGGTAATTGGCCGGCGATTGGAAAGCACTGTCGTCGTCCGCTTCGGCGGCCGGGTCGAACGCCATGTCATGGCCAGTCAGGCGGCTTTCCATCTCGCGCACTTCACGCGGCTCCACGCCGAGGCTTTCGGCCACGCGGTGGACTTCCTCGTTGTTCAGCCACGCCAGGCGTTTCTTCTGGCTGCGCAGGTTGAAGAACAGCTTGCGCTGGGCCTTGGTGGTCGCGACTTTCACGATCCGCCAGTTGCGCAGGATGAACTCGTGAATTTCCGCCTTGATCCAGTGCACAGCAAACGACACCAGGCGCACACCCATCTCAGGGTTGAAACGCTTCACAGCCTTCATCAGGCCGACGTTGCCTTCCTGGATCAGGTCAGCCTGGGCCAGGCCGTAGCCGCTATAGCTACGGGCGATATGTACGACAAAACGCAGGTGGGCGAGCACCATCTGCCGAGCCGCCCCCAAATCCTGCTCATAGTAGAGACTCTCGGCCAGTTCACGCTCCTGCTCCGGTGTCAGCAATGGAATGCTGTTCACCGTGTGCACATAGGCCTCCAGGTTCGCACCCGGGACCAAAGCATAAGCAGGTTGCAAAGAAGTGGTCATACGAAAAAACCTCCGACTCACATAACTTGTGCAGTTCAGCACTGCGAAAATTGACCGGGAACCGTAGGACAAGTTCCCTAAACCACTGATACGGTCAATACAAACGAAACCACATTACCTTGACATTAACTACTTCGGCGCCAACTCACGTAAATGCCGTGCGACCGCAATCCAAGCACCGATATACCCCAACAGGACCGCGCCAAGCAAGAGCGACAGACCATCGGCCACTGGCACGCCGGCGAGGGCAAAATCACTGCCGTACAAGCCGGCAAGCCCGACTACCGCGTCGTTCAGCCAGTTCAAGCCAAACGCCAGCACGCCCCAGGACAAAATCCCGGCACCGAAGCCATAAAGCGCGCCCATGTACAGAAAAGGCCGACGCACATAGCTGTCCGTGCCGCCGACCAGTTTAATCACTTCTATCTCGGTGCGACGGTTTTCAATATGAAGACGAATGGTATTACCTATCACCAAAAGTAATGCAGACACCAACAACACCGTCAGGCCGAACACAAACCGGTCACCCAGCTTGAGAATTGCTGCCAGCCGCTCAACCCAGACTAGATCAAGTTGCGCCTGCTGTACCTTGGGCAGCTCTGCGAGTTTTTGTCGCAGGGCTTCCAGCGCCGGCTTGTCGACTTCATTCGGCGTCACCAGCACCACGCCCGGCAGTGGGTTCTGCGGCAGCTCCTTCAGTGCCTCGCCCAGGCCAGATTGCTGCTGGAACTCCTCAAGGGCCTGGTCGCGGCTGATGTACTCGGCATCGGCCACACCCGGCAGGTTCTTGATGTCATCGCGCAGGGTCTCGCCGTCTTTGGCGCTCGCATCCAGGTTCAGGTACAGCGAAATCTGCGCCGCACGCTGCCAGGAGCCGCCCAGGCGCTCGACATTATTGAGCAGCAGCGACAGGCCCATCGGCAGGCTCAGGGCCACGGCCATCACCAGGCAGGTGAAAAAGCTGCCGATCGGTTGTTTGCCCAGGCGACGCAGACTGTCCAGCAGGCTGGCGCGGTGGCTTTCGATCCAGGCGCGCAGCAAGGTGCTGAAGTCAGGACCGTCGTCTTCGTCGTGTTTTTTCTTTTTCGGCTGCGGATCGGCCGGTTTCGGTGCCACGCGTTCGGACACCTTGGGGCTGCGTGTAGCACTCATGCGCCGGCCTCCCCGTCACCGATCAGGCGGCCACGCTGCAGGGTCAGCATGCGATGGCGCATGCGCGCGATCAGGGCCAGGTCGTGACTGGCGATCAGCACGCTGGTGCCCAGGCGGTTGATGTCTTCGAACACCCCCATGATCTCGGCCGCCAGGCGCGGGTCGAGGTTACCGGTCGGTTCGTCCGCCAGCAGCAAGGCCGGACGGTGGACGATAGCGCGGGCAATGCCGACGCGCTGTTGCTGGCCGGTGGACAGGTCGCCGGGGTAGAGGTCGGTCTTGTCCGACAGCGCCACGCGCTCCAGGGCCGAATCCACGCGCTTGACGATCTCGGCCTTGGACAGCCCGAGGATCTGCAGCGGCAACGCAATGTTGTTGAACACCGTGCGATCGAACAGCAACTGGTGGTTCTGGAACACCACGCCGATCTGGCGGCGCAGGAACGGAATCTGTGCATTGCTGATAGTGGCCAGGTCTTGGCCGGCCAGCAGCAGTTTGCCGGTGGTCGGGCGTTCCATGGCCAGCAGCAGGCGCAACAGGGTACTTTTGCCGGCGCCAGAGTGACCGGTGACAAACAAGAACTCGCCCCGCCGTACTCGAAAGCTCAGCTCATGCAAGCCGACATGCCCGTTGGCATAGCGTTTACCGACCTGTTCGAATCGAATCATGAACGCTCCCGCTCGGCAAACAGTGCCTGTACAAAGGGTTCGGCTTCAAAAGTGCGCAGGTCGTCGATACCTTCACCGACGCCGATATAACGAATCGGCAACCCGAACTGTTTGGCCAGGGCGAAGATCACACCGCCCTTGGCCGTGCCGTCGAGCTTAGTCAATGCCAGGCCGGTCAGTTGCACCGTCTGGTTGAATTGTTTGGCCTGGCTGATGGCGTTCTGGCCCGTACCGGCATCGAGCACCAGCAGCACTTCGTGCGGCGCGTCGGCGTCGAGCTTGCCGATGACGCGGCGGACTTTCTTCAGCTCTTCCATCAAATTGTCTTTGGTGTGCAGGCGACCGGCGGTATCCGCGATCAGCACATCGATGTTACGGGCCTTGGCGGCTTGCACGGCGTCGAAGATCACCGAGGCGGAATCGGCGCCGGTGTGCTGGGCGATGACCGGGATCTTGTTGCGCTCACCCCACACCTGCAACTGCTCCACGGCAGCGGCACGGAAGGTGTCGCCGGCAGCGAGCATGACTTTCTTGCCTTCCGACTGCAGCTTCTTCGCCAGCTTGCCAATGGTGGTGGTCTTGCCGGCGCCGTTGACACCGACCACCAGGATCACGAACGGCTTGTTCGGCGTGATCACCAGCGGCGCTTCCACCGGCTTGAGCATCGCCGCCAGCTCGGCCTGCAGGGATTTGTAGAGGGCATCGGCGTCGGTCAGCTGCTTGCGCGCGACCTTCTGGGTCAGGCTCTGGATGATCACCGCGGTGGCTTCGACGCCCACGTCGGCGGTCAGCAGGCGGGTTTCGATGTCTTCCAGCAGCTCGTCATCAATGACCTTCTTGCCCAGGAACAGGCTGGCCATGCCTTCGCCGATGCTGGCGCTGGTCTTGCTCAGGCCTTGCTTGAGACGGGCGAAGAAACCGGTCTTGCTGGTTTCGACAGGCGCGGCAGGCTCTTCGATGACGGCAGGGGCGGCAAACACTGGCTCGACCACCACCGGTGCCGGTGCTGGCGCTTCTGCGACAACCGGCTGCGGCTCAATGACCACCGGAATCGGCGGCGCCACATGTTCGGCCTGTACATCTTCAACCAGTGCCACGGGCTCTTCGGCCACCGGCAATTGCGGCCATGGCTTGTGCTCGGGTTCTGGTTGCGGCTCTGGCTCTGGCTCTGGCTCAACCTCGGCCAGCGGCTGCAGCACCGGCTCGGCCATCGGCAATACCACCGGCGCCGGCGCTTCGGCAACCGGTTCAGCTTCTACTATAGGGTCCGGGATCGGTTCGGCTGGAACCTGCGGCTGTTCGGCGACGGGGGTTTCCTGCGGCTTTTTGCGCAGCCATCCGAACAGGCCTTTCTTCTCGCCAGCCGCAGCTGGGGTCTTCTTGTCGTCGTTGGAACCAAACATGGAGACGGCTATCTCAAGGTAGCGACGCGCCTGGGGGGCGTCGGTAAATAAAATTCGATGCGTAACAGACTGTTTTTTAGCCAGCTCGTTCATGCGCAACATTTCGTAAGGCCTAAAACGGCCTCAACACGACTGCCGCAGTGGCCGTCCTTAAATCCGATCAGTATCCTAGCACCTCCTCGCCCGCCGACGCTAAGACCAAGCGGGCAGCCCAACAGGTTTAAAAACGAATGAATGCTCTAGCCCGCCACGCCGCAGGCCTGCTGTTCAGCACAGTTTGTCTGCCTCTCTCAGCCCTGGCTGCCGACCCACAACCCACCCACGAATTCACCCTGGATAACGGCCTCAAGGTGGTCGTGCGCGAAGACCATCGCGCGCCGGTGGTGGTTTCCCAGGTCTGGTACAAGGTCGGTTCGAGCTACGAAACCCCGGGCCAGACCGGCTTGTCCCACGCCCTGGAGCACATGATGTTCAAGGGTAGCGCCAAGGTCGGCCCCGGCGAAGCGTCGCTGATCCTGCGCGACCTGGGCGCCGAAGAAAACGCCTTCACCAGCGATGACTACACCGCCTACTACCAAGTGCTGGCCCGTGACCGCCTGGGTGTTGCCTTCGAGCTCGAAGCCGACCGCATGGCCAGCCTGCGCCTGCCGGCCGACGAGTTCAGCCGCGAAATCGAGGTGATCAAGGAAGAGCGCCGCCTGCGCACCGACGACAATCCAATGTCCAAGGCCTACGAGCGCTTCAAGGCCATGGCCTACCCCGCCAGCGGCTACCACACGCCGACCATCGGCTGGATGGCCGACCTGGACCGCATGAAGGTCGAAGAGCTGCGCCACTGGTACCAATCCTGGTATGTGCCGAACAACGCCACCCTGGTAGTGGTCGGCGACGTGACCCCGGACGAGGTGAAAAACCTGGCCCAGCGTTACTTCGGCCCGATTCCCAAGCGCGACGTGCCACCCGCCAAGATCCCGATGGAGCTGGCCGAGCCTGGCGAGCGCCTGCTGACGATGCGTGTGCAGACCCAACTGCCGAGCGTGATCCTCGGTTTCAACGTCCCGGGCCTGGCCACCGCCGAAGACAAGCGCTCGGTACAAGCCCTGCGCCTGATCTCGGCCCTGCTGGACGGCGGCTACAGCGCGCGTATTTCGGAGCAACTGGAGCGCGGTGAGGAGCTGGTCTCCGCCGCATCCACCAGCTACGACGCCTACACCCGTGGCGACAGCCTATTCACCCTGACCGCCACGCCGAACCAGCAGAAGAAAAAGACCGTCACCCAAGCCGAAGCGGGCCTGTGGCGCCTGCTGGAAGAATTGAAGTCCAAACCGCCGACCGCCGAAGAACTGGAGCGCATCCGCGCCCAAGTGATCGCCGGCGTGGTCTATCAGCGCGATTCCATCACCAGCCAGGCCACAGCCATCGGCTCGCTGGAAACCGTGGGGCTGTCCTGGAAGCTCATGGACACTGAACTGGCCGACCTGCAAAGCGTGACCCCGGAAGATATCCAGAAAGCCGCGCGCACCTATTTCACCCGCGAACGTCTGAGCGTCGCCCATGTTATGCCTGAGGAGACCGCTCATGAGTGATCGCAAAAGCAGCCGCCTGGTCCTGCCGGGCTTGATCGTCGTCACCTTGATCGCGGCAAGTGCCGTGTATTTCCTGCGCCCGAGCGACTCGATGGCCAGCCAGGCGCTGGACACGGCGCAATCGGCCAACACGCTGCAATCGCTGGCGGAGCTGGACGGCAAGGCGCCGACCAACCGCAAGCTCGACGTGCAGACCTGGACCACCGCCGAAGGCGCCAAGGTGCTGTTCGTGGAAGCCCATGAACTGCCGATGTTCGACATGCGCATCCTGTTCGCCGCCGGCAGCAGCCAGGACGGCAACACCCCAGGCGTGGCACTGCTGACCAACGCCATGCTCAACGAAGGCGTGCCGGGCAAGGACGTCAGCCAGATCGCCAGCGGTTTTGAAGGCCTGGGCGCCGACTTCGGCAATGGCGCTTATCGCGACATGGCTCTGGTATCCCTGCGCAGCCTCAGCGACAGCGATAAACGCGACGCCGCCCTGGCACTGTTCGACCAGGTGATCGGCAAGCCGACCTTCCCTGCCGACTCTCTTGTGCGGATCAAGAACCAGATTCTCGCCGGTTTCGAGTACCAGAAGCAGAACCCCGCCAAGTTGGCCAGCCTGGAGCTGTTCAAGCGCCTGTATGGCGACCACCCGTACGCGCACCCGAGCGAAGGCACGCCGCAAAGCATCCCGAAGATAACCCTCGCGCAGTTGCAGGCGTTTCACGCCAAGGCTTATGCAGCAGGTAATGCGGTGATCGCCGTGGTCGGCGACCTGACCCGCGCCGAAGCCGAAGCCATGACGGCCAAGGTCTCGGCGTCGTTGCCCAAGGGCCCGGCGCTGGCCAAGATTGCCCAGCCGACCGAACCCAAGGCCGGCCTGAGCCATATCGAGTTCCCGTCCAAGCAGACGCACTTGCTGTTCGCCCAACTGGGCATCGACCGCGCCGACCCGGACTACGCAGCCCTGTCCCTGGGCAACCAGATCCTCGGCGGCGGCGGTTTCGGTACGCGCTTGATGAGCGAAGTGCGCGAGAAGCGTGGCCTGACATACGGCGTGTACTCCGGTTTCTCGCCGATGCAGGTGCGCGGCCCGTTCATGATCAACCTGCAGACCCGCGCCGAAATGAGCGGTGGCACCCTGCGCCTGGTCGAGGACGTGCTGGCCGATTATTTCAAGACCGGCCCGACACAGAAGGAACTGGACGACGCCAAGCGTGAGCTGGCCGGCAGCTTCCCATTGTCCACCGCCAGCAACGCGGACATCGTCGGACAACTGGGCGCGATGGGTTTCTACAACCTGCCGCTGAGCTATCTTGAAGATTTCATGAAACAATCCCAGGCCCTGACCGTAGAGCAGGTCAAGGCTGCCATGAACAAACACTTGAGCGCCGACAAGATGGTCATCGTGACCGCCGGCCCGACGATTGCGCAAAAGCCACTACCGCCCCCCACTGACAAACCCGCCGAGCAGCCGCTCGGGGTTCCGGAGCATTAATGGCCAGTTCATCTCGCCCGAAAAAACCTGTCCACAACGTGCATAACGGTGTGGGCCAACTGCGCATCATTGGTGGCGAATGGGGCAGCCGCAAGCTGAGCTTCCCCGACGTCGTCGGCCTGCGCCCCACGCCTGATCGCGTGCGTGAAACCCTGTTCAACTGGCTCGCGCCGTATATCGGCGGGGCCAAAGTGCTGGATCCGTTTGCCGGCAGCGGCGCATTATTCCTCGAGGCGCTGTCCCGTGGCGCAGCCCAGGCCCAGGCGCTGGATGCAAGCAATGTGGCAGTGTCCAGCCTCAAGGAACACCTCGGCACCCTGCGCTGCACCAACGGCCAGGTGCAAACCGCCGACGCGCTGCGCTATCTGGAAACCCAGCCGGCAAGCGAATACGACGTGGTATTCCTCGACCCGCCGTTCAACCAGAACCTGTTACCCGCCGTGTGCACCTTGCTCGAAGAGCGCCAATGGCTGGCGGCGGATGCGTGGATCTACACTGAAAGCGAGACCGCGCCGTCAACCCTCGGCTTGCCTGGCGCCTGGCGCCTGCACCGGGAGCAGAAGTCCGGTCGGGTGTATTACGCGTTGTGGCATCGGTTGGTCGACAGCGTCGCTTAATCTGTGGCGAGCAAGCTTGTCGTAATGAGCGGGCGTGTTGTGGTGAGCGGGCTTGCTGTGGTGAGCGGGCTTGCCCCGCGTCGGGCTGCGAAGCAGCCCCATCAAGAACGCCGCATTAATCCAGTTAGAGCACCGTCGCGGCTTTGGGGCCGCTTCGCACCCCGACGCGGGTGCAAGCCCGCTCGCCACAGACTGAGAGTTTCATGACACCGTCCTCCGAACTGTTCACCCCCGCCTTCGGCCTCGGCAACCCTCACCTGCAAACCCTGTGGGGGCCGCTATGGCGCCCCACTACCCATATCGAACGCCAGCGCGAACGCCTGTGGCTGGAAGACGGCGATTTTCTGGACCTCGACTGGCATGGCCCGCATGACGCACAGGCGCCATTGGTGCTGGTGCTGCATGGGCTGACCGGCTCATCCAATTCCCCCTATGTGGCCGGCCTGCAAAAAGTCCTCGCGGCTCAAGGCTGGGCCAGTGCCGCCTTGAACTGGCGCGGCTGTTCCGGCGAGCCAAACCTGTTGGCACGCAGCTATCACTCGGGCGCCAGCGAGGATCTGGCCGCGGCGATTGCCCACCTGCGCGCGAAACGGCCGTTGGCGCCGTTGTATGCCGTGGGTTATTCGCTGGGGGGCAATGTGCTGCTCAAACACTTGGGCGAAACCGGCGAAGCCTCCGGCTTGCAAGGCGCGGCGGCGGTGTCGGTGCCGTTTCGGCTGGACCAGTGCGCGGACCGGATCGGGCTGGGTTTCTCGCGGGTTTATCAAAAGCACTTCATGCGTGAAATGCTCGCGTATATCCGCGTCAAGCAAAGCCGTTTTTTACAGGATGGCCGGGCAGACGGGCTGAAAACCCTGGAAGCCCTCGGCTCACTGGAGAAGATGCGCACGTTCTGGGACTTCGATGGGCGGGTCACCGCGCCACTGCACGGCTTCCTGAGTGCCGAGGACTACTACCGCCGCGCGTCGAGCCGCTACTACTTAGGATCGATCCGCACCCCGACGCTGATCATCCAGGCCGCCGATGATCCGTTTGTATTCGCCCATAGCCTGCCCGAGGCCAGCGAGTTATCGGAGTGCACCGAGTTTGAGCTGACGGCAAAGGGTGGGCATGTGGGGTTCGTCGACGGCTCGCTGAAGCGCCCGGGTTATTACCTCGAACGCCGAATCCCTCAGTGGCTACTGGCACAGCACGGCTGAACATGGAGAAGCTGGCTTGCCTGCGATAGCAGTGTGTCAGCCGATTATCCGCTCGCTGACACGCCCTCATCGCAGGTAAGCCAACTCCCACACTCGATGCTGCTCACACCGCAACCGACTCAGTCGCCCGTAGCAATTTCACGCTGCGGATCGGTAATCCACTCACTCCACGACCCCGCATACAACTTGCCCAACGGGTAACCCGCCAGGCTAAGGGCGAACAGGTTGTGGCACGCCGTCACCCCTGAACCGCAATACGCCACCAACTCCTCCGGTGAACGCCCCTGCAATTGAGCGGCGAAACGTTGCTTGAGCTGGTCGGCTGGCAGGAAACGGCCATCACTGCCAAGGTTTTCGGTGAACGCCGCACACTGCGCGCCGGGGATATGCCCGGCGATCGGGTCGATGGGTTCCACGTCACCGCGAAAACGTGGCTGGGCGCGGGCATCGATCAAGGTCAGGCCCGGTTGGCCCAGGCGTTTTTGCAGGTGTTCGGCATCCAGCACCAGGCGGTTGTCCGGCGTCCCGGCGAAGGTACCCGGCTCGACCACCGGCGCGTCCAGGCTCAGCGGGAAACCGGCGGCGTGCCAGGCCTTGAGGCCGCCGTCCAGGATAAACACGCCGTCACGTTTGCCCAGCCAGGCCAGCAACCACCAGGCGCGGGCAGCAAAGGCGCCGGGGCCGTCGTCATACAGCACGACATCGGTGTCGGCGTTAATACCCCACGCGCGCAATTGCCGGGCAAAGGTGTCCGCCACCGGCAACGGGTGACGACCGGTCACGCCCTTGGTCACCGGGCCGCTGAGATGGCGCTCGAGGTCGGCGTACTGCGCACCCTCAATATGCCCTTCGGCATAGCTGCACAGCCCGTAGTCCGGGTCTTCCAAGGCAAAACGGCAATCCAGGATCACTAGCCCGGTCGACTTCTGGCGCTCGGCCAATTGCTGGGGGCTGATCAGTTGGGCAAGCGGCATGACGGACTCCTGTGAACAGATTCGGGAAAGGTCCTACTTCACTTCTTCCAGTGCCTGATTCAACGGCACGTAAAACTCTTTGAACAGGGCATCCACCGCGTCTTTCGCCTGGGGCGTGACGAACCCGGCCTCCAGCACCAGCACTTGGTAGACCCCGCGCTTGATGGCTTCGGCGCTCAAATGGGCGGAGTTTTCATTGGTGGTGCACAAGAACCGCACCCACGAGGTGAGGATGATCCACGCATTGAGGGTCAGGGCCTCGGTCTGCACCGGGTCCATGTTGAGGATGCCGGCATCGACAAACCCCTGGTAAATGGCATTGCCCTGGATCAGGCAGCGCTGGGAAAACCGTCGGTAGCCAGTCGCCAGTTCCGGGTCGCTTTCCAGCAAGTGCTCGAGGTCGCGGTGCAGGAAGCGGTAGCGCCACATGCCGGCCAGCACGGCCTGCAGGTAAAAGCGCTTATCTTCGACGGTCACGGCGCGGCCTTGGGGCGGGCGCAGAAAACTGTCCACCAACGCTTCGTACTCACGAAACAACACGGCGATGATCGCCTGCTTGTTGGGGAAGTGGTAGTACAGGTTGCCCGGCGAAATTTCCATATGGGCGGCAATATGATTGGTGCTCACACTGCGCTCGCCCTGCTGGTTAAAAAGCTCCAGGCTGGTTTGCACAATGCGCTCGCTGGTCTTTACTCGTGGTGCCATAGGGGATCAGCTTCTAAACACGTGATGGGGCATCTTACGGCCTATCCTTGCCAGGATAAATCTGCATGTTGCTGCAATGTTATTTGACAATTTAGAGCAATGACTCTAAAAATCCACGCAGACCTATAACAATCGGGAACTGCGCCATGTCTGCCAACATTGCCTATCTGCAAGATTCCCAGGCGCTGGATCATCTCCAGGACCTGTTCGACGCGCAACGCCGTGCCTATGCCGCCAACCCGATGCCGCCGGCAGCGCAGCGCCAGCAATGGCTCAAGGCTCTGTGTGATGTGCTCAGCGACGAACGCCAGGCGTTGATCGACGCGATCAGCCAGGACTTCAGCCACCGCAGTGCAGACGAAACCCTGTTCGCCGAATTGATGCCCAGCCTGCATGGCATTCACTACGCCAGCAAACACCTCAAGGGCTGGATGAAACCTTCCCGTCGCGCTGTAGGCATTGCCTTCCAGCCGGCTTCAGCCAAGGTGATCTACCAACCGCTGGGCGTGGTCGGGGTGATCGTGCCCTGGAACTACCCGCTGTACCTGGCCATTGGCCCCCTGGTCGGGGCGTTGGCCGCCGGAAACCGGGTGATGCTCAAGCTCAGCGAGTCCACACCCGCCACCGGCGAGTTGCTCAAGGCGCTGCTGGCGAAGATTTTCCCCGAGGACCTGGTGTGCGTAGTGCTCGGCGAAGCCGAAGTGGGCATGGCGTTTTCCAAGCTGCGTTTCGATCACCTGCTGTTTACCGGCGCCACCAGCATCGGCAAGCATGTGATGCGCGCCGCGGCCGAACACCTCACGCCGGTGACCCTGGAATTGGGCGGCAAGTCGCCGGCCATCGTGTCTGCCGATGTGCCACTCAAGGATGCCGCCGAACGAATCGCCTTCGGCAAGGCCTTGAATGCCGGGCAAACCTGTGTGGCGCCAGACTACGTGCTGGTGCCGGAAGATCGCGTTGAGGGTTTCGTCGAGGCTTACAGCAAGGCCGTCCGCGGGTTTTATCCGACGCTAACCGATAACCCGGACTACACCGCCATCATCAATGAGCGGCAACTGGCCCGGCTGAATGCCTACGTCAAGGACGCCACCGACAAGGGCGCCACGCTGGTCCCCTTGTACGACCAGGGCCAGGCCCGGCGCATGGCCCACAGCCTGTTGCTGAATGTCAGCGATGACATGACCGTGATGCAGGACGAGATCTTCGGCCCGGTGCTGCCGATCGTGCCGTATCGAGGCCTCGACCAGGCGTTTGCCTACATCAACGAAAGGCCTCGCCCACTGGCCCTGTATTACTTCGGCTACAACAAGGGCGAGCAGAATCGCGTACTTCACGAGACTCATTCCGGCGGCGTGTGCCTGAACGACACCCTGCTGCACGTGGCCCAGGATGACATGCCCTTTGGCGGCATCGGCCCCTCGGGCATGGGCCACTACCACGGCCACGAAGGTTTTCTCACGTTCAGCAAAGCCAAGGGCGTGCTGGTGAAACAGCGCCTCAATGCGGCCAAGTTGATCTACCCGCCGTACGGCAAAGCCATCCAGAAGTTGATCCAGAAGCTGTTCGTTCGCTGATTCCGCCACTCTCGGGATAACAATAACAATGAACCCTAGCCTGACTGATTCACCCGCGCTGTCGCGGCGCGGCGTATTGAAAATCGGCTTGTGCGCCAGTGCTTTCCTGGCCACGGCCGGGCTCGGCGCCAGCCTCAGCGGCTGCTCCAGCAGCACCCCGGCCAGCGGCTTTGCCATGCTGCGCAGCAGTGACCTGCCGTTTTTGCGCGCGGTAATCCCGGTGTTGCTCGAAGGCGCGGCGAGCGCCCAAGAGGTGGTCGCCGGGATTGAAGACACCCTGAAGAAGCTCGACTACAGCCTGCAGCACCTGTCGCCGGAAATGTTCAAGCTCACTCAGCAACTGTTCGACGTATTGGGCATGGGCATCACCCGTGGCCCATTGACCGGCATCTGGGGCAGCTGGGAAAACGCCAGCGCGGAGCAGATCCGCAACTTCCTGCACCGCTGGGAAAACAGCTATCTCAACCTGCTGCGCATGGGCCAGGGCTCGCTGCTCAAGCTGGTAATCATGTCGTGGTACTTCCGCCCGCAGTCCTGGGCGCATTGCGGCTATCCGGGCCCGCCCAAGGTCTAGCCCTGCCTGATAACCCGCTCCAACGTGGGAGCTGTACCCGCAGGCAGGCCGCTTTCGCAGGCAAGCCAGCTCCCACACTGACTGCAACTTCGTATAACAATAAGAGTGCCTGTCTATGCCCGTACCCGATCTGTTCCGCGACGGCCTGGCCCGTGGCTGGAAAACCCACAATGGCGCCGCCCTCGACAACGACCTGACCCTGGAGGCCGACGTAGCGATCATCGGCAGCGGTGCCGGTGGTGGCACCACCGCCGAGATCCTCAGCGCCGCCGGCTACAAGGTGTTGCTGATCGAAGAAGGCCCACTCAAGACCAGCAGCGACTTCAAGCTGCTCGAGGACGAGGCCTACACCAGCCTGTACCAGGAAGGCATCGGCCGCATGAGCAAAGATGGCGCGATCACCATCCTGCAGGGCCGCGCGGTGGGCGGGACCACGCTGATCAACTGGACCTCCAGCTTTCGTACGCCGGACGCGACACTTTCACACTGGGCCAGCGAATATGCGGTGAAGGGCCACAGCAGTGCCGAAATGGCGCCCTGGTTCGAAAAAATGGAGCAACGCCTGGGGATCGCCCCTTGGGCCATGCCACCCAATGCCAACAATGACGTGATCCGCAAAGGCTGCGAGAAGCTCGGCTACAGCTGGCATGTGATCCCCCGCAACGTGCGCGGCTGCTTCAACCTGGGCTATTGCGGCATGGGCTGCCCGGTCAACGCCAAGCAGTCGATGCTGGTAACCACCATCCCCTCGACGCTGGAGAAAGGCGGCGAACTGCTGTATCTGGCTCGCGCCGAACGCCTGCTCTACAGCGGCGACCACATCAGCAGCCTGGAATGCGTGGCGATGGATGAACGCTGCGTGGCACCGACCGGCCGCAAAATCACGGTCAAGGCCAAGCATTACGTGCTGGCCGGCGGCGGCATCAACAGCCCTGCCCTGCTGATGCGCTCGGATGCCCCGGACCCGCATTCGCGGCTGGGCAAGCGTACCTTCCTGCATCTGGTGAATTTCTCCGCCGGGCTGTTCGAGGAGGTGATCAACCCGTTCTACGGCGCGCCGCAGTCAATCTACTCCGACCATTTTCAATGGCAGGACGGCACCACCGGCAAAATGTCCTACAAGCTTGAGGCGCCGCCGCTGCACCCGGCACTCGCCAGCACCCTGCTCGGCGGCTACGGCACGCAGAACGCCTTGGACATGAAGCAATTGCCCAACACCCACGCGATGCTGGCCCTGCTGCGCGACGGTTTCCACCCCGACAGCCCGGGCGGCAGCGTGGAGTTGCGCGGCGATGGCACCCCAGTGCTCGACTATCAGGTATCGGCGTACGCCTGGGACGGCCTGCGTCGCGCCTTTCACAGCATGGCCGAGATCCAGTTCGCGGCGGGAGCCAAGTCGGTCAAGCCGCTGCACCACGATGCGCGCTACGTGACGAGCTTGGCCGAAGCCCGCACGCTGATCGAAGGGCTGAACCTGGAACTGCACCGCACCTGCCTGGGCAGCGCCCATGTGATGGGCGGTTGTGCCATGGGTGAAGACCCGAAAAATGCGGTGGCCGACAGCCTTGGCCGTCATCACCAATTGCGCAATCTGTCGATCCACGATGGCTCGTTGTTCCCCACCAGCATTGGGGCCAACCCGCAATTGTCGGTGTATGGATTGACCGCGCAACTGGCGACAGCCTTGGCCGAACGTCTGAAAACAGCGTGAAAAAACACGCTATTCGCCATGTCTATAGTGCTTTCTTCTGCATAAGTTGACTTGGCCGACCGGGACGGCTGCGATACCATCCGGTTCCCCAACGGACTCCGCCAGGACGACGCGATGAACCGAGTGTTGTACCCAGGTACCTTCGACCCGATTACCAAAGGCCATGGCGATCTGGTCGAACGTGCCTCACGCTTGTTCGACCATGTGATCATCGCGGTCGCGGCCAGCCCCAAGAAAAACCCGCTGTTTCCCCTGGAACAGCGCGTGGAGCTGGCGCGTGAGGTCACCAAGCACCTGCCCAACGTGGAAGTGGTGGGCTTTTCCACATTGCTGGCGCACTTCGCCAAAGAGCAGAACGCCAATGTGTTCCTGCGTGGCCTGCGTGCAGTGTCGGACTTCGAATACGAATTCCAGCTGGCCAACATGAATCGCCAACTGGCACCGGACGTGGAAAGCCTGTTCCTCACGCCGTCGGAGCGTTATTCGTTCATTTCCTCGACGTTGGTCCGTGAAATTGCCGCTTTGGGCGGAGATATCACCAAGTTCGTGCACCCGGCCGTGGCCGATGCGCTGACACTGCGTTTCAAGAAGTAATTTCTGTAAGCGGGCTTATTGTGGCGAGCGGGCTTGCCCCGCGTTGGGCTGCGAAGCGGCCCGAATAAAGCCACCGCGTAGTTTCAGCCAGCGCACAGCCGCCTGTTTCAAGGCCGCTTCGCAGCCCAACGCGGGGCAAGCCCGCTCGCTACAGGTCAGCATGCCAGTTGGCCGCAGGTCATGTGCACTCGCACTGCGGGCGCCAATGCGGCACAATTGCGCGCATTAGTTTTCAGATGCCTTGGCTGACAGCCCTGGCAGGAGTTTCCATGTCCCTGATCATCACCGACGATTGCATCAACTGCGACGTCTGCGAACCCGAGTGCCCGAACGCTGCGATTTCCCAGGGCGAAGAGATCTACGTGATCGACCCGAACCTGTGCACCCAGTGCGTCGGCCACTACGACGAGCCTCAGTGCCAGCAAGTGTGCCCGGTGGATTGCATTCCGCTGGATGAAGCCCATCCGGAAACGGAAGAGCAGTTGATGGCCAAGTACCGGTTGATTACCGGCAAGGCCTGAGATTCTTTAGTGACTGTAAGGGCCTCTTCGCGAGCAAGCCCGCTCCCACAGTTGACCAAGTTCCAAAATGAGAATGCGGTCGAATGGGAGAGCAGGCTTGCTCGCGAAGGCGGCAACAGCCATCACCTGGCAATCAGCTCTGGCACTTGGGGCAAAACACACTCGCCCGCTGCCCCAGCACGACATTGCGCAGCTCGGTCCCACAGACCTTGCACGCCTCGCCCCCGCGGCCGTAGACGAACAGCTCCTGCTGGAAATAGCCCGGCTGCCCGTCGCCACCGATAAAGTCCCGCAGCGTCGTGCCACCCCGCTCAATAGCGGCGGCCAGTACGCGCTTGATCTCGATCGCCAGCTTCAAATAACGCGCCCGTGAAATGCCTCCAGCCGCGCGACGCGGATCGATCCCCGCCGCAAACAGCGCCTCGGTCGCGTAGATATTGCCCACCCCCACCACCACCGCGTTGTCCATGATGAATGGCTTCACTGCCATCGACTTGCCGCGGGACAGTTGGAACAAGCGCTCACCATCAAACAGGTCGGTCAACGGCTCCGGCCCCAGGCGAATCAGCAGTTCATGGTTGTGCGGGTCCTGGCTCCAGAGCATCGCGCCAAAGCGCCGGGGGTCGGTGTAGCGCAGGGCCATACCCGATTCCAGCTCGATGTCCACATGCTCATGCTTGGCTGCCGGCATGCCGACTTCCACCAGCCGCAAGTTGCCCGACATACCCAGGTGGCTGATCAAGGTGCCGACTTCGGCGTTGATCAACAGGTACTTGGCCCGCCGTTCCACCAGCACGATGCGCTGCCCGGACAGGCGCACATCCAGGTCTTCCGGGATCGGCCAGCGCAGGCGTCGCTCGCGCACTACCACGCGACTGACCCGCTGGCCTTCCAGGTGCGGCGCAATCCCGCGCCGGGTGGTTTCGACTTCTGGTAACTCGGGCATGTGTACCTCTTGAAGGAAGGGTCAGTGCGCGCCCAGTTCGCGGATCGACAACTTCATGCTCTCGAAGTCGTAGTCCGACAGGCCCACGTAGTCCAGCACCATATGCCCGATCGCATTCCATTCATGATCGACCGCCTGGTTGCCCAGCACCCGGTACGACGAACAGATGTGCTCGGCCATTTTCAGGATCGCCAGCAGGTTTTTCAGCTGAGAGTTGCGCGACGACTCATCGCTGAAAATCGCCAGGGCGTTGTGGTGGTTGGCGATGGCGTCGGTTACATGTTCCGGCAGGCGCCAGGACTTGGCGGTGTAGTAGCCGACCACCGCGTGGTTGGTGTTGAACGCGTTGTTCTCGGTGTCGACCACACGGCAGTCGGGGCCGGCATTGCCATAGGCCTCTTCCAGCACCGCCATGTAGTTGGGGAAGCGCTTGAGCATCAGCGGCACGCCGCAATCGTGGAACAGGCCCAGCGCATACGCCTCGTCGACGGCTTGCGAGCCGGTGCGCTTGGCGAGTGTCAGGCAGGTCATCGCCACATCCTGGGCGGTGTCCCAGAAGCGGTTGAGGGTGACGATGGTGTCATCGCTCATCTCGCCCTTGATCGACTGCGCGTTGATCAGGTTGATGATCGAACGGCTGCCCAGCAGGTTCACCGCGCGCTGGATCGAGGCGATCTTGTTGCTCAGGCCGTAATACGGCGAGTTTACGATTTTCAGCAACGCACCGGACAGGCCCGGGTCCTGGGAGATCAATCGCGCGATCACTTCCAGGTCCGGGTCGGGCATGTATTGCTCCATCTGCAAATCCACCATGATTTGCGGCTGGGGCGGCACGCTGATGCCTTGCAGGGCCTGTTGGATCTGTTCGGCGGAAAGCTCTTGGGACATAAGTACATACTCTGGGCTAGGCGGGGATTCTAACCCTTATGAAGACTTGACCGACACCCAAATGCCGAACTGAAACCGGATCAAAATGTGGGAGCGGGCTTGCTCGCGAAAGCTCGGTGTCAGTCGCCGAATACAGTGGCTGATCCACCGTTTTCGCGAGCAAGCCCGCTCCCACATGTCCGGCGGCGCCGCGAACTCATGCACAACACGGTATACTCCCGCTCTTTTTTCCGGAGCGACGTCATGTCCCTGCCAAGCCTGCGTCTCAAAGCCAACGCCGATCGTCGTTTGCGCAACGGCCACCTGTGGGTCTACAGCAACGAAATCGACGTGGCCGCCACCCCACTTCACGGCTTCCAGGCGGGCGACCAGGCCATCCTCGAAGCGGCCGGCGGCAAGACCCTGGGCATCGTGGCCATGAGCCCGAACAACCTGATCTGCGCTCGCCTGCTGTCGCGCGACATCAAGCTGCCATTGGACAAGTCGCTGCTGGTGCATCGCCTGAACGTCGCGCTGTCCCTGCGTGATCGCCTGTTCGACAAGCCGTTCTACCGCCTGGTCTACGGCGATTCCGACCTGCTGCCAGGCCTGGTGGTCGACCGTTTCGGCGACATCCTGGTGGTGCAGATCGCTTCGGCGACCATGGAAGCGCATAAAGAAGACGTGATCGCCGCCCTGACCCAAGTGCTCAAGCCGAGTGGCATCCTGTTCAAGAACGATTCCGCCGCGCGCGACGCCGAAGGCCTCAACCGCTACGTCGAAACCGTGTTCGGCCTGGTGCCGGAATGGGTTGCGCTGGAAGAAAACGGCGTGAAATTCGAAGCCCCGGTGATCCAGGGCCAGAAGACCGGCTGGTTCTACGACCACCGCATGAACCGCGCACGCCTGGCCCCGTACGCCAAAGGCAAGCGCGTGCTCGACCTGTACAGCTACATCGGCGGCTGGGGCGTGCAGGCTGCGGCTTTCGGCGCCAGTGAGGTGTTCTGCGTCGACGCCTCGGCCTTCGCCCTTGATGGTGTGGAGCGCAACGCCGCGCTGAACGGCTTCGCCGAGAAGATGACCTGCATCGAAGGCGACGTGTTCGAGGCCCTCAAGGAGCTCAAAGCCAGCGAAGAACGCTTCGACGTGATCGTCGCCGACCCGCCGGCCTTCATCAAACGCAAGAAAGACATGAAAAACGGCGAAGGCGCCTACCGCCGCCTGAACGAGCAAGCCATGCGCCTGCTCAGCAAGGACGGCATCCTGGTCAGCGCGTCGTGCTCGATGCACTTGCCCGAAGACGACCTGCAAAACATCCTGCTGACCAGCGCCCGTCACCTGGACCGCAATATCCAGATGCTCGAACGCGGCGGCCAAGGCCCGGACCACCCGGTGCACCCGGCGATTGCCGAGACGCGGTATATCAAGAGCATTACGTGCCGGTTGTTGCCGAATAGCTAAGTTTTCCCCGCGATGCTGCCCGGCTGGCTCCGGGCAGCATCAATTCACAAAGCCGCCCCTTCAAATAAAAGCAAACTTTTTCATTTCTTGTACAAAGTCAAAAACCACATATAGCTTCATCGTTACAGCAAAAACATACTACAACGCCATCAGAACCCTCCTACGCCTCCTGACTAGATAAATCTAAAGCCAGCGCCTAGCCTAGTTTCCGTCACGATCAATTTGTGTGACAGCCATTTAACTTAATGAAATGGAGAGCTGATATGAACGCAATCGTTCTTGAGTCAAAAGCACTGGCAGCATTCGCATTGATCGGAATGCCTAAATAAGTCGTTGATGACAAGCTGGGTTGTACGCCAACCCAGCCCTAAGAACGGAAAAAAAACAATGCAAATAAATCCCAACTTATTTTTCTTAACCAAATCACAACATCTGATTATCTGGAACTACAAAACTCATGAGCAATTTGAATTAGATCGTGCACACTCGCAGCGACTGCTAGAGCTAATATACGACCTTTCGCTTTATAATCCCGAGTTTGAGATCGACTCGACGTTCACTCACCATGCAATCATTCAACAAAGTGCGCCAACGTTAGATAACCAGTGGGGATGGGATGACTTGTCGAGGATATTCCACATCGGCACAAAAGACCTATCAGACGCTGATCAGCCTACAGACAGCGTCAGTTGGGCAGTTCATTATTTGGCCCACTGCCAGGGCGTAATGCGCACGAGTCCTCCTGATTCGAATCGGTTCGCCCATCTCCAATCAGAAGACTTTATCAGTCTACCGCAACCCTCACCAAACGAATCTCTCAGAACATACCCGTTACTGCAACACACGTTAATTAAGCGAAAAACCTGCCGCACCTATTTAAATAAAAGCGTTTCTTTAGAAGACCTAAGCACGCTGCTCTACCTGTCTCTAGGGCACTTAAAAGAACGCCTGCAAGACACCTCACATTTAACGCCCCCCTCTTTCCGCGCTAGACGAAGCAGCCCATCAGGTGGTGGATTAAGCTCCAGCGAAGGTTATGTGTATGCGCACAACATAAGAGGCGTAAATCCCGGATTTTATTATTACCACCCGGAGTTACACGCACTCAGGCTGATTCGTCGAATACAAGAGCCTCTCGGAAACTACCTTAACGGCCAGCATTTCATCGATAACCTTCCCTTTGGTATTTTCATTACATCACGATTCGACAAACTGTGGTGGAAGTACCCACACTCCAGAGCCTACCGAGTTGCCCTGATAGAAGCCGGACACATCTCACAAACGGCTCAGCTCATTTCAACCGCCATGGGGCTTAACACTTGGATTTCTTCCGCTCTCAACGACACCAAGATCGAGAAAGCCCTTGGCATACAGGACTTTAAAGAGCAGTTGGTTCTTTTCGTAGGCGCCGGTTACAGCGACGGTCAGGTTTTCAGCGATGAATTCGAAAAGCTTTTGAGGACTGATTGAGGCCTTGGCGATGCAGCCTTTTACAACATGCCTTTGAAAGAGAATGACTCCACCTTTATTGATTGAATTCTCGCCACCCAAGGCTAATATCGGTTTTTGGCACCTCATCGGAAATAAAAACAATGTCTGAGTCTTCCTGCTCGCCCTTACTCGGCAGCGAGATAAAACGCCACCAACTCTCACGCTTCATCCTCATCACTTGCATCTCACTTATCAGCTTCTTCCCGATCAACATCCTGCTGCCCTCCTTTCCCGCCTTGGCTGAAAGGTTCGATACACCCACCGCCGATGTGGCGCTGTCCATCAGCCTGTTCACCCTGGTCTTTTCCATCTCCCAACTGATCACTGGCCCGCTCTCGGATAAATGGGGGCGCAAGGAAGTCCTGCTCGGCTGCATCACATTGTCGATCCTGGGAGCGATCGGTTGTGCACTGGCGACAGACTATCTGACCTTCTTGTTGTTTCGCAGCGTCCAGGCCATGGGTTGCGGTTTCTTTGTGTTGGGCCATGCCTTGGTGGAAGACCTGTTCGAGGAACAGGACCGCGCCCGTGTGCGCCTGTACTACATGACGCTCAGCGGCTCTTTTGTCGCGCTGTCACCGCTGATCGGCTCCTGGCTGCAGACCACCTTCGACTGGCAGGGCAGCTTCTATGGTTTTGCGGTGATGGCCGCGGGCATGCTGATCCATGCGTTCTGCATCCTGCCTTCCAAATCCGCCAGCCCACATCGTGCGCCAGTGTCCATCCTCGGCACGCTAAAGGCTGTCGCCCGCAATCGCGACTTCCTGCGCTACTGGTGGATTGCCGCACTGGTATTCGCCTGTTACTTCGCCTTGATCAGCGTGACACCGCTGATTTTCATGGATGTGCTGAAGCTCTCCGAATACCAGTACGCGATGGTACTGATGGTGTACGGCGTGGCCTATCTGCTTGGCGGCGTAGCAGCCTCATACCTGCAAAAGCGCATTTCACTGTCCCGGCAAATCAATATCGGCCTGGGGCTGCTGCTCGCCGCCGGCGTACTGCTGACCCTGATCGTCAGCTTTGAAGCCATCACCACGGTGAGCCTGCTGATTCCGATGTTGATCAGCGCGCTGGGTGTCACCCTTGTGCGGCCCGCTGCGATTTCGGCGGCGATGCTGCTGTTTTCCAGCAGTGCAGGCACGGCGGCATCGGCGGGTAACAGCATCATGTTCCTGACAGCCGCCATCAGCAGTGCCGCTCTGGCGCAAACCGGCCATAATTTGTTGATGACGATTGCCGTCAGCTTCATCGTTTCCAGCCTGTGGGGTTGGCTGACGAACGCACGCGTAGTCCGCTGACCCTTTCCCCCGGAGCGAGGGTGCCTAGTCTTTGCTCGCGAAAACTCAAAGGTGGCGCGAGCTATCTGTTGGTGCTGCGTTATCGTTGACGTTTTTCGCGAGCAAGCTCGCTCCTACGGGTAGACGGCCATTCCCTCCAGCCGCCAGCGGTGTAGAATCGGGCGTATTCATCGCCAGTCATCCCCCGGCGGGTTTATGAGCTCGAGGCCCAAGCACGCGGCGATCCCGCGACGCGAGTGGCAACTTCCGGACACACGGCCATTTTCTGAGTGTTCCAGACGTCAATAGAAGCTCACTCCCCAGTAGTAGTTACCTGATTAGCCGCCCGGAGTGCTCCATGCCAGATTACCGCTCGAAAACATCCACCCATGGCCGCAACATGGCCGGCGCGCGCGCACTGTGGCGCGCCACGGGGATGAAAGATGACGACTTCAAGAAGCCGATCATCGCGATTGCCAACTCGTTCACCCAGTTCGTACCGGGCCACGTCCACCTCAAGGACCTGGGCCAACTGGTCGCCCGCGAGATCGAACGTGCCGGCGGTGTAGCGAAAGAATTCAACACCATCGCCGTGGATGACGGCATCGCCATGGGCCATGACGGCATGCTGTACTCGCTGCCGAGCCGCGAGATCATCGCCGACTCCGTGGAGTACATGGTCAACGCCCATTGCGCCGACGCCATCGTGTGCATCTCGAACTGCGACAAGATCACCCCTGGCATGCTGATGGCCGCCCTGCGCCTGAACATCCCGGTGATCTTCGTCTCCGGCGGCCCGATGGAAGCCGGCAAGACCAAACTGGCCTCCCACGGCCTCGACCTGGTCGACGCCATGGTCATCGCCGCCGATTCCAGCGCTTCTGACGAGAAGGTCGCGGAATACGAGCGCAGCGCCTGCCCGACGTGCGGTTCGTGCTCCGGCATGTTCACCGCCAACTCGATGAACTGCCTGGTCGAAGCCCTGGGCCTGGCCTTGCCGGGCAACGGCTCGACACTGGCCACCCACAGCGACCGTGAGCAGCTGTTCCTGCAGGCCGGCCGCACCATCGTCGAACTGTGCAAGCGCTACTACGGCGAGAATGACGAGTCGGTGTTGCCGCGCAACATCGCCAACTTCAAGGCGTTCGAAAACGCCATGACCCTGGACATCGCCATGGGCGGTTCCACCAACACCATCCTGCACTTGCTGGCCGCGGCCCAGGAAGCCGAGATCGATTTCGACCTGCGCGACATCGACCGCCTGTCCCGTCACGTGCCGCAACTGTGCAAGGTCGCGCCGAACATCCAGAAGTACCACATGGAAGATGTGCACCGTGCCGGCGGGATCTTCTCGATCCTCGGCTCGCTGGCCCGTGGCGGCCTGCTGCACACCGACCTGCCGACCGTGCACAGCGCGTCCATCGCCGAAGGCATCGCCAAGTGGGACATCACCCAGACTGACGACGAAGCCGTGCACACCTTCTTCAAGGCTGGCCCGGCTGGCATCCCGACCCAGACTGCGTTCAGCCAGTCGACCCGTTGGGACACCCTGGATGACGACCGTGAAAACGGCTGCATCCGCAGTGTCGAACACGCCTACTCCCAAGAAGGCGGCCTGGCCGTGCTGTACGGCAACATCGCACTGGATGGCTGCGTGGTGAAAACCGCCGGCGTGGATGAGTCGATCCATGTGTTCGAAGGCAACGCGAAGATCTTCGAAAGCCAGGACAGTGCCGTGCGCGGCATCCTCGCCGACGAAGTGAAGGCCGGCGACATCGTGATCATCCGCTACGAAGGCCCGAAAGGCGGCCCAGGCATGCAGGAAATGCTCTACCCGACCTCCTACCTGAAATCCAAGGGCCTGGGCAAAGCCTGCGCCTTGCTGACCGACGGACGTTTCTCCGGCGGTACTTCCGGCCTGTCCATTGGCCACGCTTCGCCTGAAGCCGCTGCCGGTGGCGCGATTGGCCTGGTGCAGGACGGCGACAAGGTGTTGATCGACATTCCGAACCGCTCGATCAACCTGTTGATCAGCGATGAAGAGCTGGCGGCACGCCGCGTTGAGCAAGACAAGAAAGGTTGGAAGCCGGTCGAGAAGCGTCCGCGCAAAGTCACCACTGCGTTGAAGGCCTATGCCCTGCTGGCCACCAGTGCCGACAAGGGTGCTGTGCGTAACAAAGCGATGCTCGACGGCCTGTAAGCCTCGCGCATAAAAAATGCCCCGCCAAGTGCGGGGCATTTTTTTGCCTGGAACAACGCTCCAAAACACTGAAGATCAACTGTGGGAGCTGGCTGTCTGCGATTGCGGCCTTGAGTCCTGCATTGATCTCGTTGACGCCATCGCCGGCAAGCCGGGCTCCCACAGGGGCAGGCTGAGCCTGAACGAACTCGGTTCATGTGGGAGCTGGCTTGCCTGCGATGGGCGCGCCTCGGTGTTACTGGATTTCCTCAGGCTTGACGATCACCCAGTTCTTGTCCGCCGTCACCGGCAACCCTTCCTTGGCCTGCGCCGCCGCATGCTTGGCGATCATGCCGTTGAGTTGGGTCATGTATTTGTCCTTGCGGTTGATCCACAGATGGATGCCGCCCTTGGCCACGTCCACATCGTGGAACAGCATGTAGCCATCGCTGGTCGGCGTGTCGCCGCCGACGATCACCGGTTTTTTCCATTCGTCGATGTAGGTGAGGATGGCTGCGTGCTTGCCGGCCATCCAGGTGGCCGGGGTCCACAGGTACGGGGTCAGCTCCAGGCCGAGGTTGGCCTTCTCGTCATATTTGCCGGCGGCAATCTGCTTGCGCGCGGTGGTCAGCTCGCCGGTCTTGCGGTCCTTGAGCAAGGTGCTTACGCCGATCACATTCTCCGGCTTGACGTTGTAGCCGTACTTCGGATCGGCGGCGACCATGCGCACCAGCTCTTCCGACGCGGCGGTCATCACATACACCTCGATGCCGTTTTCCATCAGCTTGTTGTACAGCTCGGCCTGGCCGGTGAAGACTTTCGGCGGCTGCACCTCAGATTGCTTCACCACGTCGCCTTCAAAATAGCTGACCGGCACGGGCTTGCCGGAGGCCATCAGCTCATCGACCTGCACCTTGAGCTCCTTGAGGGTGAAACCGGAGAACACCTGGGCAACCCACGGGTAGCAGACCATGTCGTCCACTTCGCAGAGGCGATAGTAGTAACTGAACAGACTTTCCTTATGGTCGGCGGTGTCTTTGAACGGCATAAGCTTGAGCGACGGATCAAGGCTGTCGCGGGTGATCAGGCCCTTGTTTTCCATGTAGGGCAGCAGGGATTCTTCGAGGTCGTAGCGGTAGCTGGTGTTGTCCATGTCGAACACCGCGTAATTACCCTTGTTGGCGTTGGCGGCGATCATTTTGTTCAGTTGCTCGGCGGCCGGTGCCGGCCAGTGTTTCAACTCGGTGGCGGCCATGGTTTGTCCGGCAAGGCCCAGACACAGCGCGGCGGCAAACAATCTCGAAGCGAGCTTCATATGCGTTTTCTCCCTGAGTTAAAAACATCGACGCTAACAAATCCCTGTGACAGTTACCGCCCGAGCGCGACCGCTTGCGTCGTGATTGCGCCAAAGGCGTGTGCATGCGCGCCAGATGCTTATTCCAAAAACGACAGTCACCATTCCATATCGGTATTAAATCAATATATTTCAAGCTGTTAGGCTTTCCGGTTCGCAATCGCAGGCTCACGCGATTGGCTGCCTTCTCAACGGAGCTTCAATGAATCTGCCCCTGATTCTCAACTTACTGGTGTTCGTGGCCCTGCTGCTGGGCCTGGCACAAACTCGTCGCACCAACTGGAGCCTCGCCAAGAAGGTGCTGGTTGCGCTCGTACTCGGCGTGGTGTTCGGCACTGTCTTGCACACGATCTACGGCGACGGCAACCCGGTGCTCAAAGCCTCCATCGGCTGGTTCGACCTGGTCGGCAACGGCTACGTGCAACTGCTGCAAATGATCGTGATCCCGTTGGTGTTCGCCTCGATCCTCAGCGCCGTGGCGCGCCTGCACAATGCCTCGTCACTGGGCAAGATCAGCTTCCTGACCATCGGCACACTGCTGTTTACCACCGCGATTGCGGCGCTGATCGGCATCGGCCTGACCAACCTGTTCGGCCTCACCGCCGAAGGCCTGGTGGCCGGCACCCAGGAAATGGCGCGCCTGCAGGTGATCCAGAGTGATTACGCCGGCAAGGTCGCCGACCTGAATATCCCGCAACTGCTGCTGTCGTTCGTGCCGGCCAACCCGTTTGCCGACCTGGCCCGAGCGAAGCCGACCTCGATCATCAGCGTGGTGATTTTCGCTGCTTTCCTTGGGGTTGCCGCACTGCAGCTGCTCAAGGATGACGTGGAAAAAGGCCAGAAAGTGCTCAACGCCATCGACACCCTGCAAGCCTGGGTGATGCGCCTGGTGCGCCTGGTGATGAAGCTGACGCCATACGGCGTATTGGCGCTGATGACCAAAGTGGTCGCCGGTTCCAACCTGCAGGACATCATCAAGCTCGGCAGTTTTGTCGTGGTCTCGTACCTGGCCTTGGGCCTGATGTTTGTGGTGCACGGCCTGCTGTTGTCGCTGGCCGGGATCAACCCGCTGCGTTTCTTCCGCAAGGTGTGGCCGGTGCTGACCTTTGCCTTCACCAGCCGCTCCAGCGCGGCGTCGATCCCGCTGAGCATTGAAGCGCAGACCCGTCGCCTGGGCATCCCGCAATCCATCGCCGGCTTCGCCGCCTCGTTCGGCGCGACCATCGGCCAGAACGGCTGCGCCGGCCTCTACCCGGCGATGTTGGCGGTGATGGTCGCGCCGACCGTGGGCATCAACCCGCTGGACCCGCTGTGGATCGCGACGTTGGTAGCAATTGTGACCCTGAGTTCGGCCGGCGTTGCCGGCGTGGGTGGCGGTGCAACCTTTGCCGCGCTGATCGTGCTGCCCGCGATGGGCTTGCCGGTGTCACTGGTGGCGCTGCTGATTTCCGTGGAGCCACTGATCGACATGGGCCGTACGGCGCTGAACGTGAATGGCTCGATGACGGCCGGCGCCATCACCAGCCAGGTCATGGGGCAGACGGATAAAGCGTTGTTGAACGCGGATGAGCATGCGGAGTTGGCGCAGGCCTGATAGACCGCATTCGCGAGCAAGCCCGCTCCCACATTTTGACCACATTCTCATGTTAGAACTCGGTCAAATGTGGGAGCGGGCTTGCTCGCGAAGCTCTTAGGCTTTTTCCCAAACCTCGAAGTTATACGCCGGCTTATCTCCCTCAGCCGCATTCTCGACATTCGACACCAGCTTCCACTGCTTCGTATCAAACTGCGGAAACCAAGCATCCCCTTCCGGGCTCAGCGCCACTCGCGTCAAATACAGGCGATCCGCCTGCTCCAGCCCCTGCGTATACAACTGCGCGCCACCGATCAGCATCAGTTCGTCCACGCCTTGTGCCTTGGCCCATTCCTCAGCGCGCTCTACCGCCGCGTCCAGTGACGGAAAAACTTCCGCACCTTCCAGCGCCAGGCCGGTCTGACGGCTAACCACAAGGTTCAAGCGCCCAGGCAGCGGTCGGCCCAGGGAGTCCCAGGTCTTGCGCCCCATGATGATCGGCTTGCCGAGCGTGGTGGCCTTGAAATATTTGAAATCCCCCGGCAAATGCCAGGGCATGCTGTTGTCGACGCCGATCACGCGGTTTTCACCGAGGGCTGCGATCAGGCTTAAAGGGAGAGTTTTTTTCATGGCGACGAGAATACCAGAGGTGCGAGCCAGCGGTTATGCTCCAACCTCACTTGCTCAACAGGACGGCGCGTGACTGCACTGAACCCCCTGCAAAAACTCTGGCTGACAGAAACCGTGCGCCTGCGGGAAGAACACGCCGGCCCCCTGGAAGACCTGGAAGCCAATCGCCTGGCCCGCACCGCCGGTGGCGACCTGCCGACACGCATCCAGCAGCGTGCCTTGCACCTGGCCGAGCGCGATGGGCTCACGGCCGCCCTCACCCGCTGGCTGCAAGGCGCGCGCCTGGCGCTGGTGCTGCTGGCCATCGTCGCGGTGATCAGCGGCGCCGGGCTGGCCTTTGCTGCATTGGGCAACGGCCTGACCCCGGTGAATGTGTTCTGGGCGCTCGGCAGCCTGCTCGGCTTGAACCTGATCCTGCTGCTGAGCTGGGCGCTGGGCCTGCTGTTTGCCGGCGAACACAGCGCCAGCCTCGGCCGCCTGTGGTTGTGGCTCAGCGAAAAACTCGCGCGTGATGCCAAGGCCGCCCAACTGGCGCCGGCATTGCTGCTGTTGCTGCAACGGCAAAAGCTCAATCGCTGGGCCGTGGGTGTGCTGGTCAACAGCCTGTGGCTGTTGGCGTTGCTCAGTGCCCTGGTGATTCTTCTTACGCTACTCGCCACCCGCCGCTACGGCTTTGTGTGGGAAACCACCATCCTTGGTGCCGACACCTTTGTTGCCGTGACCCAGGCCCTCGGCACCCTGCCCGCCCTGCTCGGCTTCAATGTCCCGAGCATCGAGATGATCCGCGCCAGCGGCGATGCCGCGCTGAATATCGAAAGCGCTCGCCAGGCCTGGGCCGCCTGGCTGGTGGGCGTGCTGCTGGTCTATGGCCTGCTGCCCCGGCTGATCCTCGCCCTGCTGTGCCTGTGGCGCTGGAAACGCGGGCGCGCCGCGCTGCGCCTGGACCTCAACCTGCCCGGCTACAGCCAACTGCGCGAACGCCTGATGCCGAGCAGTGAACGGCTTGGGGTCAACGACGCTGCGCCCGAACAATTGCATCACGCCACCGGCGGCGTCAGTGAACTGGAAAGCGACGGCGCGTTGCTGGTGGCCATCGAGCTGGATGACCAGCACCCCTGGCCGCCGAAACTGCCGGCCCGCGTGAAGAACGCCGGCATCCTCGACAGCCGCGAATCGCGCAACAAACTGCTGGAGCAGCTCAGCCGCTTCCCGCCGGCACGCCTGGCCATCGCCTGCGACCCACGCCGCTCGCCCGACCGTGGCAGCCTGGCGCTGATCGCCGAACTTGCGCGCAGCGCCACCGCCACCCGTGTATGGCTGCTGCAGGCCCCGCCTGGCCAGGCGCTGGACGCAGAGCGCCTGGGTGATTGGCATGCCGCGCTGCACCAACTCGAGCTGCCCTTCGCCGACTGCGCGCCGCTGAACTGGCTGGAGACCGGTCATGACTAAACCGCTGAAACTCGCCGTGGTCGGCCACACCAATGTCGGCAAGACCTCCTTGCTGCGCACCCTCACCCGGGATGTCGGCTTCGGCGAAGTCTCCCATCGCCCCAGCACCACGCGGCATGTGGAGGGTGCGCGCTTGTCGGTGGACGGCGAAGCCTTGCTGGAGCTGTACGACACGCCCGGCCTGGAAGACGCCATTGCCCTGCTCGACTACCTGGAGCGCCTGGATCGCCCCGGCGAACGCCTCGACGGCCCGGCACGCCTGGCGCGCTTCCTGGAGGGCAGCGAAGCCCGCCAGCGCTTCGAACAGGAGGCCAAGGTGCTGCGCCAACTGCTGGCCTCGGACGCCGGCCTGTATGTGATCGACGCCCGCGAGCCGGTGTTGGCCAAGTACCGCGACGAGCTGCAAGTGCTGGCCAGCTGCGGCAAGCCGTTGCTGCCGGTACTCAACTTCGTCAGCAGCAGTGACCACCGCGAGCCGGACTGGCGTGAAGCCCTGGCGCGCCTCGGCCTGCATGCGCTGGTACGGTTCGACAGCGTCGCGCCGCCGGAAGACGGCGAGCGGCGCCTGTATGAAAGCCTCGCCCTGCTATTGGAAAACGCCCGTCCGCAACTGGAGCGGTTGATTCTTGACCAGCAAGCCCAACGCCAGGCCCGCCAGCAAAGCGCCGCGCGATTGATTGCCGAGCTGTTGATCGACTGTGCCGCGTGTCGACGCAGCGTGGTCACCGAAGACGAACAGCAGGCCATCGTGGAATTGCGCAAAGCCGTACGCCAGCGTGAGCAAAAGTGCGTCGAGGCGTTGCTCAAGCTGTTCGGCTTTCGCCCACAGGACGCCGCCGCCAGTGATTTGCCGCTGCTGGACGGCCGCTGGGGCGATGACCTGTTCAACCCGGAAACCCTCAAGCAGCTCGGCGTGCGCGTCGGCGGCGGGATTGCGGCAGGCGCGGCCGCGGGTGCCGGCGTGGACCTGCTGGTCGGCGGCCTGACCCTCGGCGCCGCCGCCATCGCCGGTGCCATTGCTGGCGGCGCGCTGCAGACCGCGCGCAGCTATGGCAGCCGCCTGCTCGGCAAGATCAAGGGCCAGCGCGAGCTGACAGTCGACGACAGCGTGCTGCGCCTGCTGGCCCTGCGCCAACGCCAATTGCTCAAGGCCCTTAACCTGCGCGGCCATGCGGCGATGCACAGCATCAAAGTCGATACGCCCCAGGACAAGACCTGGCGCGAAGGCAAGTTGCCGGATGCGCTGCACAAGGCTCGCGCCCATCCACAATGGTCATCCCTCAACCCGCACGCCAAACTCAGCCAGGCCGAGCGCCAGGAACAAATCGAGGCCCTGGCCCAGCGTCTCGACGAGACTTAAGCCGCCAGCAGCTGCCGAGCCTTGGCCTTGAGCACGTCGAGGTCGAGCACCGGCATGTGCATTTCCTTGGCCTGCTCGTCCCAGTGGCGCAGGCGCAGGCTGACCTGGCACAGCGGATCCTGCTCGAAGGCCCGGGCCTCCTCGGCTGTCATGACCCCGCCCTGGTAACCCAGGGTGCGCCGGCTGGCTTCGCTCAAGCGCGCGTAGTAGTCCGGCTGGCTGAAGGTCAGGTAACGCTTGGCCTGCACGTGGTACTCCACCAACCGGGCCATGCGTTCGCTGAAGCCCGCGCGGCGCAGGTAATCCGCCCCCAGCCGCTCGTGGCTGACCACGCCGTACCCGCCCATGTTCTCGGCGCCCTGGCCGCACAGGTGGCCGATATCGTGGAAGAACGCCGCCAACACCACTTCATCGTCAAAGCCTTCGGCCATGGCCAACTGCGCCGCCTGGGACATGTGCTCGATCTGCGACACCGGCTCGCCAATGTAATCCGCCGTGCCGTGCTGTTCGTACAAGCCGAAGACGTCGGCTATCGCCTGTTCCGGGTTCATCACGCCTCTCCCCACAGTGTGGTGATATTTCGCTCGGCCAGCGCCGGCCCCACGCTCATGCCCACGCCGGTGTGCATCAGCGCCGCACTCACGCCCGGCGCCGCGCGCAGGAAGGAAAACGGCCCCGGCCCACGAGCACCGTAGACGCCCTGCCAGCGCTCGACCACCTGGATCTTGCACCCCAGCGTCTGCCCTGCCAACTCGATCATCCAGTCATCCACCTGCTCGGCATTGAACGGCGAGGCGTCGCTGCCGTAGTGGTGGGAGTCACCGATGATCAGCTCGCCATGCGGCGTCGGACTGATCAGCAAATGAATGCCGTGTTCGTGCAGGTGCGGCGTTTCGCGCAGGATCTGGGCCTGCACCGGCGCGGCTTCCGGCAGGTCGGCGAAGGCACCGTAGTGCACGCAACTAAGGCCGGTGAGCAGCGCGTGTTGCAGGTTCAGGTTGACCGCCGGGCGCGCACGCAACATTTGCAGCCTGCAGATGCTCGGGTTGAGTTCGGCGATCGATTCGGCCAGCAGGGTCTGGTAGTCGTGGCCGGAGCAAACGATGATCTGCTCACCGCGAAAGCTGCCCGCCGTGGTGTGCACTTGGCCCGGCTCGACGTCGCGCACCAGCGTGGAGAAATAGAACTCCACGTTCAGCTCTTGCGCCAGGTAGCTGATCAGCGCCGGGATCGCTTCACGCGAATACAGCTGCTGATCGTCCTTGCCATGCAGCGCGGCACGGTGATGACGGAACTGGCCGCCGTACAGATCCTTCATGGCGGCGCCTTGCAACAGCTCGACGTTGTAGCCGTGCTCTGCAGCGCGGCCAGCGCAAAAGGCTTCCAGCAGATGCTCCTCCGCTTCGGTGCGGGCGAACAGGTAAGAGCCGTTACGCTTGAGCTGCAGACCTGCCCGCTCAGCCCATTGCCCCCAGATAGCACGGCTTTCCCGGGCCAGGTCAAGCATCGGCCCCGGCGGTTGGCCGGTGACCAGTGCCTGGCCGAAGTTGCGCACCGAGGCACCCAGCGGCGTGGCGCTGCGCTCGAAGACCTTGACCTTGAGGCCGCGCTTGGCCGCAGCGTAGGCGTGGGACAGGCCGAGGATGCCGGCGCCGATGATCAGCAGTTGTGTCATGAAGACCTCTCGTTCCCGCGCTCCGCGTGGGAATGCATCCTGTGACGCACTGCGTCACGACTGCAAAAGCGGACGCAGAGCGTCCAGAGCCGCATTCCCACGCAGAGCGTGGGAATGATCAGGGGGTTATTGTTTTTCCGACTTGCCGTCATAGCGCTTGCGCCATTCGGTCAGGATGCTGTCGCGGTTTTTCGACGCCCAGGCGAAGTCGTTCTTGATCAGGCGCTGCTCGTAGTCGGCCGGCAACTCGGTCTGCGGCTTGGCAATACCCGGCTGGGCGAGCACGGCGAAGTTGTCCTTGTACAGGTCCATCGCCGCTGCGCTGGCGGAGAAGTCGGCGAGCTTTTTAGCCGCGTCGGCGTGGGCAGTCCCCTTGATCACCGCCGTGGCTTCAATGTCCCAGCCCAGGCCTTCTTTCGGCAGGATGATGTCCAGCGGCGCGCCCTGGCGCTTCAACTGCACGGCCGGGTATTCGAAGGAAATGCCGATCGGGAACTCGCCCGAGGCCGCCAGCTTGCACGGCTTGGAACCGGAGTGAACGTACTGGCCAATGTTCTGGTGCAGGTCGTCCATGTACTGCCAGCCCTGCTTCTCGCCGAAGGTCTGCAGCCAGGCGCTCACATCCAGGAAGCCGGTGCCGGACGACGCCGGGTTAGGCATGACGATCTTGCCCTTGTACTCGGGCTTGGTCAGGTCCTGCCAGCTCACCGGCTTGGTCAGCCCCTGCTTCTGGGCCTCGACGGTGTTGAAGCAGATGGTCGCGGCCCACACGTCCATGCCGACCCAGGCGGGCGGGTTGGCAGCGTCGCGGTAATTCTTGCCGATCTTGTCCAGGTCCTTCGGCGCGTAGTTGTCCAGCATGCCCTGCTGGTCGAGGATCGCCAGGCTGGAGGCCGCCAGGCCCCACACTACGTCGGCTTGCGGGCGATCTTTCTCGGCCAGCAGCTTGGCCGTGATGATGCCGGTGGAGTCGCGCACCCATTTGATTTCGACGTCGGGGTTGGCCTTTTCGAACGCCTGCTTATAGGTCTTCAACTGCTCGGCTTCGAGGGCCGTGTACACGGTCAGCTCGGTCTTGGCGAAGGCATTCAGGCTGAATGCAGTGAGTACGGCAGCGACCAGCGCCAGGGGCTTGAACATGGAGCACCTCCTTCAGGGATGTTTTATTGGCCCGGCGCGCTTTGGCGCCAGGCTTGGGAGCGGCGCAGCGCGCCACGTGAAGCCCACGCCAGCAGCAGCGAGACGCCGGCCGAGGTGAACAGGATCAGGGTCGACATGGCAGCGGCGCCGCCCACGTTGCCGGCGTCGTCCATGTTCAACACGGCGACGGCGGCGAGGATGGTGTCGGGGCTGTAGAGGAAGATCGCGGCCGACACGGTGGTCATCGCCGACACAAACAGGTAACGCACGATGTCCAGCAGCGCCGGCAGGCAGATCGGCACCGTCACGCGCAGGTAGTGGCGGTACAGCGGCGCCTTGAGCGACAGCGCGGCCGCTTCGAACTCGGCGTCGAGCTGGCGCAGCGCGGTGGTGGCGGTCATCTGTGCAGTGGTCAAATAGTGAGCAATGGTGCACACCACCAACAACGTCATCGTCCCGTAGAACACATGCAACGGGTTGCCGTTGAGATTGAAAAAGAACACGTAGCCCAGGCCCAGCACCAGCCCCGGCACGGCCATCGGCACAAAGCTGAGCATGCGCAGCGCCAGGTTCAGGCCTTTCTGGCCCTTGGTCTTTTCCATCAGGTAGGCGCCGGTGAAAATCAGCACGCTGCCGATCAACGCGGTGCACAGGGCCATCGTCAGGCTGTTGCGATAGGCCAGCCAGCCGCCGCCGGCCGTGTCTTCGAACTGGTAGTGGTTGAGCGACAGCGACAGGTTGTACGGCCAGAACTTCACCAGCGACGAATACACCGCCATGCCGAACACCAGCAGCAACACCGCGCAGATCAGCAGCACGATGGCCAGGTAGCAGCCGTCTCTGGTGCGCGACGGCGCCGGCCGGAAGACCTGGGCGCGGCCGCTCATGGAATCGCCATGACGACGGCGCAACCAGGCATCCACGCCAAAGCTGAACAGCGCCGGCAGCAGTAACACCATGCCGATCAATGCACCGCGACCGAATTGCTGCTGGCCGACTACCGCCTTGTAGGCCTCCAGCGCCAGCACCTGGTAATCGCCGCCGACCACCACGGGCACGCCGAAGTCGGTGATGGTCAGGGTGAACACCAGGCAGAACGCGGCGAACACCGCCTGGCGCGTGGCCGGCCAGGTGATACTGCGAAACGCTCGTGCCGGGCTGGCGCCCATGCTTGAGGCTGCATCAAACAGTCGCGCGTCCGCCAGGGAAAGCGCTGACAGCAGGATCATCAAGGCGTGTGGGAAGGTGTAGATCACCTCACCGAGCACAATGCCCCAGAAGCCGTAGATATTGTCCGAGAGCATCCCGCGCAGCATGCCCTGGTTGCCGAACAGATAGACCAGCGCAATGCCCGGTAGCATCGACGGCGCCATCAACGGCAGCAACGACAGGCCACGCCAAATAGCCTTGCCGGGAATCAAGGTGCGTTGCAGCGCGTAGGCAAACAGGTAGGCCAGCGGTACGACAATGGCCGCCACGCTGAGGGACACCTTCAGGCTATTGCCCAGCAGCCAGTGGAAGTTATCGCTGGTGACCAATTCCCGCGCCGCGACCAGGCCACCGCCCTGCCCGGCCTCGCTGCTGAAGCCGCGCCAGAAGATCGCCAGCAACGGCAGCAACACGGCGATGCCCAGCAGTAACAGCCACACCAGTTTGCCGCCGACCACGAAAATGCGGTCGCCCCGTTCGGCGTGGGACACCTGTCGCGCGGTGGGCAGAGTCATCACGGCCGCCATCTCAGGCAAACACCTGCAGGCTGCGGGGCGGCAACGCCACCCAGATGTCCTGGGCGCCCAGGCGCGGCATGGCTTCCGGGGCGAGTTCGGCGAGCAGCGGATGACCGGGCAGTTGCTCCAGCTCAAAGCTCATGCGGCAGCGATTGCCGAGGAAGGTGATCTCGCGGACCTTGGCCGGGAACAGGTTTTCTTCATGCACCGGCGGATTCACATTGATCGCTTCCGGGCGGCAGAACAAACGGCCGGAGCGGGCCACGCCGGCATCATCGGCCAGGCGCATGTTCATCCCGCCCACCTGGGCATGGCTGACACTGTTGCGGCTGAAGGGCAGCCAATTGCCCTGGCCGACAAACTCCGCCACAAACGGCGTGGCCGGGCGGTCGTAGATTTCCTGCGGCGTGGCGTATTGCTCGACCTTGCCGTTGTTCATCACGGCGATGCGGTCGGCCATCAGCATGGCTTCGTCCTGGTTGTGGGTGACCATCAGCGTGGTGATGCCCAGGCGCCGCTGCAGCTGACGCAACTCGGTGCACAAATGCTCGCGCACACGGGCGTCGAGGGCCGACATCGGCTCGTCCAGCAGCAGCAACGACGGCGCGGGCGCCAGCGCACGGGCCAGGGCGACGCGTTGCTGTTGACCACCGGAGAGTTGGCCGGGGTACTTTTTTTCACTGCCGACCAGGCCGACCAATTCGAGCATCTGGCCGACGCGCTTGCGCACTTCATCGCGGCCACTGCCGGTGAGGCCGTAGCCGATATTCGCTTCGACGGTCAGGTTGGGGAACAACGCGTAGGACTGGAACAGAATGCCGTAGTCCCGCGCCTGGGGTGGCAGCAGGGAAACGTCGCGGCTGCCCAGGTAAAGTTCGCCGCTGTCCTGGCGTTCCAGGCCGGCGATGCAGCGCAGCAAGGTCGTCTTGCCGCAGCCGGACGGGCCCAGCAGGCACACCAGCTCGCCGGCGGCGACGTCCAGGGACACGTTGTCCAGCGCGGTAAAGGCGCCGAAGCGTTTCTGGATACCGCGCACCTTCATCGGTGCGCCGGGTTGGGTCAGGGCTGTGTTCATGCAAGGCACCTCATCAAACGGATGAAGGCCATGCTAGGCAGCCAATGCGTCCCTCGTGTGGCAGAAAGGCAAAAGGGAGTGATAGTGGTATTGGTGGATTTGGGTAGGCCTCATAGGGATGCGTCGCCGGCTGTAGCGCTTTCGCGGGTAAGCCCGCTCCCACATTTGGACCTCATTCTCATGTTGGAACTCGGTCAACCGTGGGAGCGGGCTTGCCCGCGGAGAGGCCCGTCAACCCCACCCAAAAACTCAGAGCGGCGACATTTCCTGCGCCAACCCCAGAAACGCCGCTGGTAGGCGAGCCGATTTTCTTTCCTTGAGGCAGTACAAATACTCCGGAATCTGCGGCGCATTCTCGATAGTCAGCACCCGCAGCTGCGGGTCATGGGGCACTTCCTGGCGGGCAATGATGCTGATACCAATATTGCGCAGCACCGCCTCGCGGATCGACTCACGGCTACCGATTTCCAGCAATGGCCCGTAACTCACGCCCGCGCCTTGCAGCATCTCTTCGGTCAGCCGCCGCGTGGTCGAGCCCGCTTCGCGCATCAACAAGGTGTGCCCGGCCAACACCGTCAGCGGCACATGATCAAGCTTGGCCAGCGGATGGTTGCGGTGTACCGCCAGCACCAGCGGGTCGGTGCCCAGTACGCGGCGGATCAGGCGCGGGTCTTCCAGCAGTTGCGAGGAGGCGGCGACATCGACGCGGTAATCGTCGAGCGCTTCGAGCACTTGCTGGGAGTTGCCGATTTCCACTGACACCTCCACCTGAGGCAGGCGTTCGCGAAAGGCTTTGACCAGGTCGAGAATGTAGTACGGCGCGGTGGCGGCAATCCTCAGCGCGCCCTGGACCTGGCCGCTGTTGCGCAGGAAAAACTCGATGTCGGCTTCCTGCTGCAACAACGCCTTGACCATCGGCAGCAAGCGCGCGCCCTCGTCACTGACAGTGAGGCGGCGCCCGCCGCGGTAGAACAGCTCGACGCCGTACTGGCTTTCCAGGTTACGAATCTGGGTAGTGACCGTGGGCTGGCTCAGGCCGAGTTTTTTCGCCGCCTGGGTAATGCTGCCCAGGCGGGCGACCATGAAAAACGCCTTCAACTCGGCACTCAGCACACCACCCTCTCATCGTCTATTTGCGCAACAGGCGCAGGCCATTGAACACCACCAGCAGGGCCACGCCCATGTCGGCGAACACCGCCATCCACATGGTGGCCAGCCCCAGGAAGGTGACCACCAGGAAGATCGCCTTGATCACCAGCGCCAGGGTGATGTTCTGCCTGAGGATACTCGACGTTTGCCGGGAGAGCCGAATGAAAGCCGGAATCTTGCGCAAATCATCGTCCATCAACGCCACGTCGGCGGTCTCGATGGCGGTATCGGTGCCCGCTGCCGCCATGGCAAAACCGATCTCGGCGCGCGCCAGGGCCGGGGCGTCGTTGATGCCATCACCGACCATGCCGACCCGATGACCCTGGCCATACAGGGTTTCGATGGCTTGCAGCTTGTCGGTGGGCAGCAGGTCGCCCTGGGCCTGATCGATGCCGACCTGGGCCGCGATGGCCTGGGCGGTGTGGGTGTTGTCGCCGGTAAGCATCAGGGTCTTGATACCCAGCGCGTGCAGCTGCTGGATGGCTTCACGGCTGCTGTCCTTGACCGTGTCGGCCACGGCGAACAGCGCCAGCGGGCCGGATTTGTCGAGCAGCAGCACCACGGACTTGCCTTGTTTTTCCAGGGCGAAGAGTTTTTCTTCCAGCTCCGGCGAGCACAGGCCCAGGTCTTCGACCAGGCGGTGGTTGCCCAAGTGGTAGGTCTGGCCATTGATATCGCCGCGTACCCCACGGCCGGCCAGGGCCTCGAAGTTATCCACAGGGTGGCTCGGCAGGTTTTTATCCACCGCCGCGTTGGCAATCGCCCGCGACACCGGGTGGTCGGAACGCCCGGCCAAACTGGCGGCCAGCGCCGGGGCACTGACCTCGACGTTAGGGAACAGCGCCAGGTAATCGGTTTGCACCGGCTTGCCGTGGGTGATCGTGCCGGTCTTGTCGAGGGCCAGGTAGTCAAGTTTGTAACCGCCCTCCAGGTACACGCCGCCCTTGATCAGGATACCTTTGCGCGCCGCTGCCGCCAGGCCACTGACGATCGTCACCGGGGTGGAGATCACCAAAGCACAGGGGCACGCCACGACCAGCAGCACCAGTGCGCGGTAGATCCAGTCGAACCAGGCGCCGGCCATGAACAGCGGCGGGACCAGCGCCACGCCCAGAGCAAACAGGAATACCGCCGGGGTGTAGACCTTCGAGAAGCTGTCGACAAACCGCTGGGTCGGCGCGCGTGCGCCCTGGGCCTGTTCCACCGCGTGGATGATCCGCGCCAGCGTGGATTGATTGGCCGCTGCGGTGACCTTGTACTCCAGCGAACCGGCCTGGTTGATGGTGCCGGCGAACAATTTGTCGCCCACGGTCTTTTCAATCGGCAGGCTTTCACCGGTGATCGGCGCCTGGTCGATGGTGGATTGGCCAGCGGTGACTTCACCGTCGAGGCCGATGCGCTCGCCGGGCTTTACCCGCACGATCGCGCCAAGATCGATACTTTTAACCTCTAGTTCCAGCCAGCTGCCATCGGCCTGTTGCACGGTGGCCTGTTCCGGAGTCATTTGCATCAAGCCACTGATGGCGTTGCGCGCACGGTCCAGGGACTTGGCTTCGATCAACTCGGCCACGGTGAACAGGAACATCACCATCGCCGCTTCTGGCCACTGGCCAATCAACACCGCACCGGTCACCGCGATGCTCATCAAGGCGTTGATGTTCAAGTTGAGGTTTTTCAGGGCAATCCAGCCCTTTTTATAGGTGGTCAGGCCGCCGCTGAGGATCGAGACCAGCGCCACCACGGCAATCACCCAGGTCGGCGCGGCATGGGTGAAGTGCAGCACTTCGGCGGCCAGCGCGCCGACGCCGGACACCGCCAGCGGCCACCAATGTTTCTTGGCGGGCGGCGCGGCGGCCGGGGCACCTTCTTCGATGGGGTCGGCCTGCATGCCGATGGATTTGATGGCGTCGATGATCGGCGTGGTGCTCGACAGATCGTGGGTGACGCCAAGGATCCGGTTGATGAGGTTGAATTCCAGCTGCTGCACGCCGGCGAGCTTGCCCAGTTTGTTCTGGATCAGCGTCTGCTCGGTGGGGCAGTCCATGGCTTCGATGCGGAAGGTACTCAGGCGCGAACCGGCAGTCGGCGCCTCGCTCAGTTGCACCAGCGCAGGCGCGGGTGCGGGTGCGCCGGAGCAGCAGGAACCGCCGTGGCCGTGGTCGTGCACGGGGGTGAGTTTCTTCGGGCCATGATCATGATCATGGTCATGCTTGTGGTCGTGCTTATGCGGGGTGTGCAGGGAATCGCTCATCAGGTCGCGTCCGTAAGGTGCCTGTTGCCAAGTAAAGACCCTGTAGCCACTATAGGGTCAAGCACCCATTTGGAGATTGCTGCGATGAAGATCGGCGAACTGGCCAAACTGACCGACTGCCCGGTGGAAACCATCCGTTATTACGAGAAGGAAGGCCTGCTGCCGCCGCCGGCGCGCACCGAGGCCAACTACCGCGTGTACACCCAGGCGCACAGCGAGCGGCTGGTCTTTATCCGCAACTGCCGCAGCCTCGACATGACCCTCGAGGAAATCCGCAGCCTGCTGGGGCTGCGCGACAGCCCACAGGACCAGTGCGAAAGCGTGAATGCGTTGATCGACGAGCATATCCACCACGTGAAAGCGCGGATCGACGGGCTGTTGGCGCTGCAGGAACAACTGCTGGACCTGCGCCAGCGCTGTGGCGGCGGGCCAGAATGCGGGATATTGCAGCGGCTGGAGGTCAGCGGAAGCGTGCTGGCCAGCGAGGCCGAGCCTTCACACGTGGGCCGAAGCCACGGGCATTAACTCAAGCGAACACAGAACCCAATGTGGGAGCTGGCTTGCCTGCGATAGCGGTGTGTCAGCACCCGATAGGTGACTGATATACCGCTATCGCAGGCAAGCCAGCTCCCACAGTTCAGACCAAGGCAGTTTTTAAATGGCGACGTCAGCCTTGATGCTCGGATCAGCGTCGTAGCCCACGATCTCGAAGTCCTCGAACTTATAGTCGTAGATCGACGCAGGCTTACGCTTGATCACCAGCTCCGGCAGCTTCTTCGGCGTGCGCGCGAGCTGGGTGCGGATCTGCTCCATGTGGTTGCTGTAGGCATGGGTGTCGCCGGTGGTGACAATGATCTCGTGCGGGATCAGGTCGCACTGCTGGGCCAGCATATGGGTCAGCAACGCCAGTGCGGCAGTGTTGTACGGCAGGCCGAGGAACACGTCGGAGCTGCGAATATACAGCTGCATCGACAGATGACCGTCATGCACGAACGCCTGGTACAGCAAGTGGCACGGCGGCAGGGCTTGCTTGCCGTTGCGCGCGTTTTCCTGCGGGCTCTTGGTTTCGTCGGGCAGGTACTCGACGTTCCAGCCGTGGAACAGGATGCGGCGGCTGTTGGGGTTGGTCTTGAGCGTGTGGACCATGTAGTCGATCTGGTTAATCGTGCCGCCGTCCTTGGTCGGCCAGGCGGTCCACTGCTCGCCGTACACCGGGCCCAGGTCGCCGTCTTCGGTGGCCCATTCGTCCCAGATACGCACGCCGTTTTCGTTCAGCCACTTGATGTTGGTGTTGCCGCTCAACATCCAGATCAATTCGTTGGCGATGCTTTTGAAGTGAAGCTTCTTGGTGGTCAGCAGCGGGAAGCCGTCGGCCAAGTTATGCCGATACTGACGGGCGAACACGGCCTTGGTGCCGGTGCCGGTGCGATCGCCCTTGGTCAGGCCATTGGTCACGACGTCGTTCAGTAGTTCGAGATATTGCTTCATGTGTTTACCCGTATCGTTGAAGCCGAGACCTCCTGGCCCCGGCGTTCGAATTTAAAGCGCGGTGTTCTTGATCGGCTGTGGACGGTTGTAGGCCCACCACAACAGGCCCAGGCCGCCGAGGATCATCGGCAGGCTGAGGATCTGGCCCATGGTCACCCAGCCCCACGCCAGGTAGCCCAGCTGCGCATCCGGCACGCGCACGAACTCGACGATGAAACGGAAGATCCCATAGAACAGCGCGAACATCCCCGACACTGCCATGGTTGGGCGTGGCTTGCGCGAGAAGATGTACAGAATGAGGAACAGTGCCACACCTTCCAGGGCGAACTGGTACAGCTGCGACGGATGGCGCGGCAGTTGCGCCGGGTCGCTGAACGGTGGGAACACCATGGCCCACGGCACGTCGGTCGGCTTGCCCCACAGTTCGGCATTGATGAAGTTGCCAATCCGCCCGGCGCCCAGGCCGATCGGCACCATCGGCGCGACGAAGTCCATCAGCTGGAAGAACGACTTGCCATTGCGACGGCCGAACCACCAGGCGGCGATCATCACACCGATGAACCCACCGTGGAACGCCATGCCGCCCTTCCACACTTCAAAGATCAGCGTCGGGTTGGCGATGTACGCCGACAGATCGTAGAACAGCACATACCCCAGTCGCCCGCCGACGATGACGCCCATCGACAGCCAGAACACCATGTCGGAGAGCTTCTCCTTGGTCCAGGTCGGGTCGAAACGGTTCAGGCGGCGGGAGGCCAGCAGCCAGGCCCCGCCGATGCCGATCAGGTACATCAACCCGTACCAGTGGATTTTCAGCGGACCGATGGCCAGGGCCACCGGGTCGATCTGCGGGTAAGGCAGCATTGCGACTCCTCGTTAATCATTCGATAGTGCGACCGGACCATGCCCGTGCGCGATTAAGCCTGCGTTACAACAAAAAGTTTAAACCGACGCAAAACAACAATCCGGCGAACAGCCGCTTGAGCAAACGCGGCGACAACCGATGTGCCAGGCGTGCGCCGAAGCGGGCGAACACCATGCTGGTCAGGGCGATGCCCAGCAGCGCCGGCAAATACACGAACCCTAGACTATGAGCGGGCAAGAGCGGGTCATGCCAGCCCAGAATCATGAAACTTAATGCACTGGCCACGGCAATCGGCAGGCCACAGGCCGATGAAGTGGCCACCGCCTGCTGCATCGGCACGCTGCGCCAGGTCAAGAACGGCACGGTCAGCGAGCCGCCGCCAATCCCGAAAATCGCCGAGGCCCAGCCGATCACCGAGCCGGCTACGGTCAGGCCGACCTTGCCCGGCACCGTGCGGCTGGCCTTGGGCTTGACCTCCAGGGCCAGTTGCACGGCCACCAGCAGGGCAAACACCCCAATGATCTTCTGCAGATGCGGGCCGGAAATCGCCTCGGCGGTCAGCGCACCAAAACCGGCGCCGATCAGGATGCCCAAGGTCATCCACAGGAAGATCGGCCAACGCACCGCGCCACGCCGGTGGTGCTCACGCACGGCATTCACCGAGGTGAAGATAATCGTCGCCAGGGACGTGCCCACGGCCAGGTGCGTCAGCACCTGCGGGTCGAAGCCCTGCAAGGTAAAGCTGAACACCAGCACCGGCACGATGATGATCCCGCCGCCCACGCCAAACAGCCCGGCGAGCACGCCCGCACAGGCGCCGAGTAGCAAATACAGGAGAAATTCCATGGGAGCCCCCAAACCAAGTCCGGCATGTTAACGGATGGAAGGCATGCGACCCAACTGGATACGATGGAACGCCGCTGCCTGTATGGGTAGAGTGGCTAAAAACACAAAAGGGAATCGCCTGATGTGCCTGATTGTTTTCGCCTGGCGGCCGGGCCACGCCCAACCGCTGATCGTCGCGGCCAACCGCGATGAGTTCTACGCCCGCCCCAGCCTGCCGCTGGCCCAGTGGCCGGATGCGCCAGCTATCTACGCCGGCCGCGACCAGGAAGCGGGTGGCACCTGGCTAGGGGTCAATGCCGATGGGCGGTTTGCCGCCCTGACCAATATCCGCGACCCGCATCAGCCGCCGGCACGCAAATCGCGCGGCGAACTGGTGTCGCGTTTTCTCAGCGGATCGCTGCCGATTGACCAATATCTGGCCGACGTTAACGGACGTTCGATTGAATATGCCGGCTTCAACCTGCTGGTGGGCACGCGGGATGCGTTGTGGCATTACAACGCCAACCACACCGAGCCGACGCAGTTGAAGGCTGGGATTTATGGATTATCCAACGCAGGACTGGACACGCCGTGGCCCAAGTTGCTCAAGGCCAAGGCAGCACTGAGCGAGTTGCTGGACGATCCGCAGCCGGAGGCCTTGCTGGCAATCTTGAGCGACCCGCAGACCGCGCCGTTTGCCGACTTGCCGGATACCGGCGTGGGACTGGCGACCGAGAGCCTGTTGTCGAGCGTGTTTATTGCGAGTCCCAGCTACGGGACAAGGGCGAGTACGGCGTTGATTGTGAATGCCGACGGCACGCGGCGGATGGTGGAGCGCAGTTTCGGCCCGCACGGGGGACGTTTGGGTGAGGTGGAACTGAGTATTTGACGGCGCCTGGATTGGCGCCATCGCCGGCAAGCCGGCTCCTACAGGGGAATGCATTCCAACGGTAGGAGCTGGCTTGCCAGCGATGTCTAGAGGGTCTTGGCAGAAGCCGGGTTGATCATCCGCGTCAGCCCCAGGTTCTTCAGCGCCAACTGCAGCGAACTGTGGATAACTTGCGGGTTGTCGATGGTCATCAACTCCGCCAGCAGGTCCTTGGCCATGCTCAGTTCGACTTGGCGCAGCATCCACTTCACCTTCGGCAGGTTGGTGGCGTTCATCGACAGGCTGTCAAAGCCCATCGCCATCAACAGCACCGCCGCCGCCGGGTCGCCGGCCATTTCACCGCAGATACTCACCGGCTTGCCTTCGGCATGGGCGTCGCGCACCACGTGCTGCAGGGCTTGCAGCACCGCCGGGTGCAGGTAGTCGTAGAGGTCGGCCACCCGTGGGTTGTTACGGTCCACGGCCAGCAGGTACTGGGTCAGGTCATTGGAGCCCACCGACAGGAAGTCCACCTGGCGCGCCAGCTCCTTGGCCTGGTACACCGCTGCCGGAATCTCGATCATCACGCCGATCGGCGGCATCGGCACGTCGGCGCCTTCGTCGCGCACTTCGCCCCAGGCACGGTGGATCAGGTGCAGGGCCTCTTCCAGCTCATGGGTGCCGGAGATCATCGGCAGCAGAATGCGCAGGTTGTTCAGGCCCTCGCTGGCCTTGAGCATGGCGCGGGTCTGCACCAGGAAGATTTCAGGATGGTCGAGGGTGACGCGGATACCGCGCCAGCCGAGGAAGGGGTTGTCTTCCTTGATCGGGAAATACGACAGTGACTTGTCGCCGCCGATGTCCAGGCTGCGCATCGTCACCGGTAACGGGTGGAAGGCGGACAGTTGCTCGCGATAAATCGCCAGCTGCTCCTTCTCACTCGGGAAACGCTGGTTGATCATGAACGGCACTTCGGTGCGGTACAGCCCCACACCTTCAGCACCGCGCTGCTGCGCACGGGCCACATCGGCGAGCAGGCCGGTGTTGACCAGCAGCGGCACGCGGTGGCCATCGAGGGTCACGCACGGCAACTCGCGCAACGAGTCGAGGCCCAGCGCCAGTTGTTTCTCTTCCTCGACCACCTCGGCGTATTGCTTGCGCAGCACTTCGCTGGGGTTGGTGAAGACTTCACCGCGATGGCCATCGACGATCATGTCGATGCCGTCGACCTTGGAATACGGCAGGTCCACCAGGCCCATCACCGTCGGGATGCCCATGGCCCGGGCCAGGATCGCGACGTGGGAGTTACCCGAACCCAGTACCGAGACCAGGCCCACCAACTTGCCTTCCGGCACTTCGCCGAGCATGGTCGCGGTCAGTTCTTCACTGATCAGGATGGTGTTGTCTGGGTAGACCAGGTTGGTGGTGCGGTCTTCCTGCAGGTAGGCCAGCAGACGGCGACCGAGGTCACGCACATCCGAGGCCCGTTCGCGCAGGTAGGCGTCGTCCATCAATTCGAAACGGTTGACGTGATCGGTGACCACCTGGCGCAGCGCGCCCTGGGCCCACTGGCCGGTCTTGATCACTGTCTTGACTTCGTTACCCAGGGACGCGTCGTCGAGCATCATCTGGTACACGTCGAACAGCGCGCGTTCTTCAGGGCGCAACTGCGTGGCCAGCTTGGTCGACAGGTTGCGCATGTCGGCGCGCACGCCTTCCAGGGCAGTCTTGAACAGTTTGATTTCAGCGTCGATGTCATCGACGGTCTTGTCCGGCACCACATCCAGGTCGGCCGGCGGCAGCATGACCACGGCGGTACCGACCGCCGCACCCGGCGAACCCGGCACGCCGACGAACTTGGCTTCCTGGATGCCCTTGCCCTGGCGCCCCAGGCCGCGAATCGAGCCGGTGGCCTCGGCGTGGGCAATAACCCCGGCGAGCTGCGCGCTCATGGTCACGAGGAAGGCTTCTTCACCTTCGTCGAACTGGCGGCGTTCTTTTTGCTGGATGACCAACACGCCGACAACGCGGCGGTGGTGAATGATCGGTGCGCCGAGGAACGAGGCGTAGCGCTCTTCGCCGGTTTCGGCAAAGTAGCGATAACGCGGGTGATCGGCGGCGTTTTCAAGGTTCAGGGGTTCTTCACGCGTCCCCACCAGGCCCACCAGACCTTCATTGGGCGCCATGCTGACCTTGCCGATGGAGCGCTTGTTCAAGCCCTCGGTGGCCATCAGCACAAAACGGTTGGTCTCGGGGTCCAGCAGGTAAACCGAGCAGACCTGGCTGCCCATGGCTTCCTTGACGCGCAACACAATAATCCCCAACGCCGCCTTGAGATCCTTGGCGGAGTTAACTTCCTGGACGATCTTGCGCAGCGTATTGAGCATGGCTCGGGGTCGAACTCCGTCGTCAGTCGCGCGCTAAAAGGCGCGGGGCAAGCTCTTTGAGAGCGCGACGATAAACCTCGCGCTTGAATGTCACCACCTGGCCCAACGGGTACCAATAGCTGACCCAGCGCCAGCCATCGAACTCCGGTTTACCGGTCAAATCCATCCGCACCCGCTGCTCGTTGGAGATCAGGCGCAGGAGAAACCATTTCTGCTTCTGGCCGATGCACAGCGGTTGGCTGTGGGTACGCACCAGGCGTTGCGGCAAACGATAGCGCAACCAGCCACGGGTACAGGCCAGAATTTGCACATCTTCGCGCTCAAGGCCGACTTCTTCATTCAACTCACGGTACAAGGCGTCTTCAGGGGTTTCATCGGGGTTGATTCCGCCTTGAGGAAACTGCCAGGCATCTTGGTTGATTCGGCGAGCCCATAGCACCTGTCCGGCATCATTCGTAAGAATAATCCCGACATTAGGACGGAAACCATCGGGGTCGATCACGGCAACAACCTCGCAAACGCATGTCGCCGCATTGTTCCACAAAGGTTGCTGAAGCGGCAACGAGGCTTCTTACCTTATGTGCACTCTTGTGAAAAGACCGTATTCTGGACGCCTTTTTACAGACTTTTCAGCGAGTAACTGCAATGCGCCTGGCTTTATTCGACTTGGACAACACCCTTCTCGGCGGTGACAGCGACCACGCCTGGGGCGATTACCTGTGCGAGCGCGGGATTCTCGACCCGGTGGCCTACAAGGCCCGCAACGACGAGTTCTACCAGGATTACCTGGCCGGCAAGCTGGACAACGCTGCCTACCTGAACTTCTGCCTGGAAATCCTCGGCCGTACCGAGATGGCCCAGTTGCAGGAATGGCACAACGACTATATGCGCGACTGCATCGAGCCGATCATCCTGCCGCTGGCCGTAGAGCTGCTGGCCAGGCACCGCGCCGCCGGTGACAAGTTGGTGATCATTACCGCCACCAACCGCTTCGTCACTGCGCCGATTGCCGCACGCCTGGGCGTGGAAACCCTGATCGCCACCGAATGCGAGATGGAAAACGGCCGCTACACCGGGCGCAGCACCGATGTGCCGTGCTTTCGCGAAGGCAAGGTGACGCGCCTGAATCGCTGGCTGGAAGAAACCGGGTACACCCTGCAAGACAGCTACTTCTATAGCGACTCGATGAATGACCTGCCGCTGCTGGAGCAGGTGACGCATCCGGTGGCAGTGGATCCGGATCCGAATCTGCGCGCTGAAGCCGAGAAGCGCGGCTGGCCAGTCATCACCCTGCGCAACTGATACCCCTGTGGTGAGCGGGCTTGCACCCGCGTTGGGCTGCGAAGCGGCCCTGAACTGGCTACCCGGTTTGATCAGGAAAACAGCTGTGCCTGCATCGGGGCTGCTTCGCAGCCCAACGCGGGGCAAGCCCGCTCACCACAAAAAGGCCTACTTGTCAGAGTAACCGCCTGGAGCCCTAGACCGGCTTGGCCCCCATCAACCCCGCAATCGCCACGAACCCCACCAGGCTGACCACCGCCAGCACCAGGGTGAAATTCAAACTGCCGCCCTCGCCTTTGCGCAGGCGATTGAGCCGTGCCACCAACCAGAACCAGGCCAGCGCCGCCACGGTATAGAGAATGCTGGAGCCCAGGATCCAGGTCTGCCCCAGTGGCCAGCCGATCAGGTGCACCAGCCACCAGCCGGTGAATGGCATGCTCAGCAGGCAAATCCCCATCAACAACCATACGAACGCCCACGGGCGCTGCACGGTCACCGCCGGGCCGGCGCTGCGTTTGCGCCAGGCCAGCAACGCCAGGCCGAGGCCGCTGAGCAGCAGCAGGACCGTGGCGGTGATGTGGATAACTTTCAGGGTGGTCAGGGTTTCCATGTCTCGTCTTCCTTAAAGGCCGCCCCCATCAGCGTAGTCGCTCAACCGAGGAACAGTTTGTAGGCCGGGTTATCACTTTCATCCCAGTACGGGTAGCCGATCGCTTCAAGCGCTGCCGGCACCAGGTGACGCTCGTCCGCCGGAACCTGCAGGCCGGCGACCACACGGCCGTCTGCTGCGCCGTGGTTGCGATAGTGGAACATCGAGATGTTCCAGCGCCCGCCCAATTTGTTAAGAAAGTTGAACAAGGCCCCCGGACGCTCCGGGAATTCAAAGCGCAGCACCACTTCATCACTGACCTGGGCCGCATGCCCGCCGACCATGTGGCGAATGTGCAACTTGGCCAGTTCGTTCTCGGTCAGGTCCAGCACCGGGAAGCCTTTGCTGGTAAGACTGGCGATCAGCGCGCTGCGCGGGTCGTTTTCCGGATGCGTCTGCACGCCAACGAAGATGTGCGCCTCGCTGCCGGAGTGGTAGCGGTAGTTGAATTCGGTGATCTGGCGCTTGCCCACAGCCTCGCAGAACGCCTTGAAGCTGCCCGGCTTCTCGGGAATGGTCACGGCGATGATGGCTTCACGGCCTTCACCCAGCTCGGCGCGCTCGGCCACATGGCGCAGGCGGTCGAAGTTGACGTTGGCGCCGGAGTCGATGGCCACCAGGGTCTGCCCGGTGACGCCACGGGTCTCCACGTACTTCTTGATCCCCGCCACGCCCAGCGCGCCCGCCGGCTCGGTGATGGAACGGGTGTCGTCGTAGATATCCTTGATCGCCGCGCAGATTTCATCCGTGCTGACGGTGATCACTTCATCTACGTAGTCTTTGCAGATGTCGAAGGTGTGCTGGCCGATCTGCGCCACCGCCACGCCGTCGGCAAAGATGCCCACGGTCGGCAAGACCACGCGCTCACCCGCGGCCATGGCGGCCTGCAGGCAGTTGGAGTCGTCCGGCTCGACGCCGATGATCTTGATTTCCGGGCGCAGGTATTTCACGTACGCCGCGATGCCGGCGATCAGCCCGCCGCCGCCCACCGGCACGAAAATCGCGTCCAGCGGCCCCGGGTGCTGGCGCAGGATTTCCATCGCCACGGTGCCCTGCCCGGCAATGGTGTGCGGATCATCGTAGGGGTGGATGTAGACGTAGCCTTTTTCGTCGACCAGTTTCAGCGAGTAGGCCAGGGCTTCCGGAAAGGAATCACCGTGCAGCACCACTTTGCCGCCCCGCGAGCGCACGCCTTCGACCTTGATTTCCGGAGTGGTCTTGGGCATCACGATAGTCGCCTTGACCCCCAGCACCTTGGCCGCCAGGGCCAGGCCCTGGGCATGGTTGCCCGCCGACGCGGTGACCACGCCACGCGCGCGCTCCTCGGCCGTCAGTTGGGTCAGCTTGTTGTAGGCGCCGCGAATCTTGAACGAGAACACCGGCTGCAGGTCTTCGCGCTTGAGCCAGACCTTGTTGCCAAGGCGCTCGGAAAGCTGGCGGGCGGTCTGCAGCGGGGTTTCTACGGCAACGTCGTAGACGCGCGAGGTGAGGATCTTTTTGACGTACTGTTCAAGCATCGGCAGGCATCACTGGGCGGGTTGGGCAGGGCCAAGGAGTCTAACCCAGCGTTTGGCCGGGAGACCACACGAATCCCAAGGTTTGTTGGGGTATACTCGCGCCCCTCTTTTACTCCCCGCCCGTTCCGGAGCCCGCATGACCCAGGATCAACTCAAACAGGCAGTGGCCCAGGCCGCCGTCGATTTAATCCTTCCCAAACTCGACGACAAGAGCATCGTCGGTGTCGGCACCGGCTCCACTGCCAACTGCTTCATCGATGCACTGGCCCAGCACAAGGGCGCGTTCGATGGCGCCGTGGCCAGCTCCGAAGCCACCGCCGCTCGCCTCAAGGGCCATGGCATTCCGGTGTACGAGCTCAACACCGTGAGCGACCTGGAGTTCTACGTCGACGGCGCCGATGAAAGCGACGCGCACCTGAACCTGATCAAGGGCGGCGGTGCGGCCCTGACCCGCGAGAAGATCGTCGCGGCCGTGGCCAAGACCTTCATCTGCATCGCCGACGCCAGCAAGCTGGTGCCGGTACTCGGCGCGTTCCCGCTGCCGGTGGAAGTGATCCCGATGGCCCGCAGCCACGTGGCCCGCGAGCTGGTGAAGCTGGGCGGCGACCCGGTGTACCGCGAAGGCGTGTTGACCGACAACGGCAACATCATCCTCGACGTGTTCAACATGCAGATCACCAACCCGGTGGAGCTGGAGACGCAGATCAATGCAATCGTCGGCGTGGTCACCAATGGCCTGTTCGCCGCGCGCCCAGCCGATGTACTGCTGCTGGGCACCCCCGAGGGCGTGAAAACCCTCAAGGCCTGACGCGTTACTCAATGTGGGAGCGGGCTTGCTCGCGAAAGCAGTGTGTCAGTGAAAGATTCTTCAACTGCACCACCGCTTTCGCGAGCAAGCCCGCTCCCACATTGGTCCTGCGGTACTTCAGGGAAGGGGTTTCTTGAACACGTAGAACAGGTTCGGCTCGCTGACCAGGTACAACGTGCCCTCGTCATCCATGGCGATCCCCTCGGCCTGCGGCACCCGCTTCTTCAGGCCATGGCGCCCGTTGAGCAGCGACAGGCTGCTCAGCGGGCGACCGTCGATATCCAGCTCCAACACCAGGAACGACTCATCCGAGAGCGCCAGCAAGTGACCGCTGCGCTCGTCGTATTGCAGGCTCGACAGGTCGCGCACAAACAGCCCGGCGTCACGCTTGGGGTTGTTGATCACATGCACCGAGTAGGTTTTTTCCGGTTTGAAATGCGGGAAGCCGTGGACCTCATAGATCAGCATCGGGTCGCGCTCCTTGGCCACGAACAGGCGCTTGCCGACAGAATCGTAGGCCAGCCCCTCGAAGCCCTTGTTGCCACCCACATGCAAGCCCAGGGTCATCTGTTCCGCATCGGCGGCGTCGAGGAATTTGGTGTCGTCATCCACATGCACCTTGATCAGGCGCTGCTGGCGCTCGTCGCTGATGACATAGATGTTGTCACTGATGAACTCCACCGCCTCGGCATCGCCAAATCCCACCAACGGGATACGCCGCAAAATCTTGCCTTGAAGGGACAGCTCGATCAGCTCGGCATTTTTATTGGTGACGGTAAACAGGCTTTTGCGCAGCGGATCGTAGGTGAGGGCCGAGACGTCGTCGTCGAGCCCGTCGATAACCTGGGCTTCCAGGACCACCCGGTAATCGGCCAGGCCGATCGAGCGCTCATCGGTCGGCTGGCGCCAGGCCTGCCAGTTGAACCAGGCGCGCTCGAACAGACGAAAATGCTGCGCAACGGCCCCGGCACTGATCAGGGCGATCAGCGCGAGCACGAAGAATAGAGGTTTGGGACGGGCAAGTCGGCGCATCGGGCGAGCTCAAAGTCAAAAGTGGCGAATGAATATCACGCCTGTCTGAATTTAAACTTAAACGCACCCCGGTGTCTGGCGAATGCCGCTGATAGAGAAATATCCGACGTAATTTGTCTGCTATTTCTGTTTTTCGAAACGATAAAACAGATTTGGCTCACTGACCATGTACAACGTGCCGTCCTCGTCCATGGTCACCCCCTCCGCCCGTGGAATGGTTTTCTTCAGCCCGTTGAAACCGCCGAGCAGGGTCATGAAGCTGACTTGCTCGCCCTTTTCATCCAGCTCCAGCAACAGGTGGGAGTCGGCCGAGAGCACCAGCAAGTGCCCGGTACGCGGGTCGATAGCCAGGGCCGAGAGGTTGCGCATGTCCAACTCTTTACTCGCCAGCTTTTGCTTATCGCCCGTCAGGGTCTGGCTGCCATCGCTTTTCCAGGTGAACAACGCCGGCGGACGCTCTTCGCCCAGGATCAGCTGCTGGTTGCGCTTGTCCCAGGTGATGCCTTCGAAGGCCTTGTTCTGGTCTTTGGACGGGCCGAGGTCGTACGTCGGGAAATCGGCCTTGTTCAATTGCTGGGTGGTCGCGTCGACCTTGACGATGGTGAGCGTGTGCTGGCGCTCATCGACGACCGCCAGCAGGCCATTTTCCATCACTGTCACGCCTTCCGGATTGTCCCAGCCATTGAGCGGCATCTTGCGCAGCACATCGCCCTGCAGGCTCAGTTCGGCGAGGAAGGGGTTCTTGCCCATCACGGAAAACAGGGTTTTGGTCTGTGGGTTGTAGGAGACGTCCGAAGCTTCGTCCTTCTCCATGCCAGGCAACAACTTGCCATCGATCACCGCATGGTAATCCGGCAGCCACACACTCTCCTGGCGCTCGGCCGGGGTCTCAAAGCGTTCCAGCACCCACAGCAGGCCGCGATCGTCCCAGTGCATGGCCCAGGAAACGCCGTACACGATCGCCCCCGCCAGGAAAAGCCAGGAATACCAGCGCAAGGCAAAGCGAGAACGCGGCTTGGAAGTAGCAGAGGGCAGAGGCACGGCCATTGAACGCTTTTCCGGAAATTCAGCTTTAGGGATTAGCACAGGATCAACGGGCCCGCGCGCTGGAGGCTGAGGATTATCCGGATGGCGTGTGAAAAAAATGCAAAAACTTGAATTTCAGGCTCCCACAAACACTTGTGGGAGCCGGGCTTGCCCGCCATGACGGTGGGTCAATCAACACTCAAGCTGACTGACACACCGTCATCGCGGGCAAGCCCGGCTCCCACATTGTTGACCGCGCCTGGTTAGCGAACGCTGCTTTCGAAGCGGTTCACGCCGGTCAGTTCCAGCACCAGCTCATCACCGACATTCAACGGGCCGACGCCGGCAGGGGTGCCGGTGAGGATCACGTCGCCGGCCTGCAGCGAGAAGCAGCCGGCCATGTGCTGGATCATCGGGATGATCGGGTTGAGCATCTGCGAGCTGTTGCCATCCTGGCGCACTTCGCCATTGATGCTCAGGCGGATGCCGATATCGGTGACGTCCGGGAACGTGCTGCCGACCACAAACGGCGCGATCACCGCCGCGCCATCGAAGGACTTGGCGATTTCCCACGGCAGGCCCTTGGCTTTCAGCTCGGCCTGCTTGTCGCGCAGGGTCAGGTCCAGGGCCGGGGCGAAGCCGGAAATGGCGTCCAGCACCTCTTCGCGGCTGGGCTTGGTCGACAGGGGCTTGCCGATCAGCACCGCGATTTCGGCTTCGTAATGCACCGAACCGCGCTCGGTCGGAATGCTGAAACCGCCTTCAAGCGGTACCACGCAGCTGCCCGGCTTGATGAACAGCAGCGGCTCGGTCGGCACCGGGTTATCCAGTTCCTTGGCATGTTCGGCGTAGTTGCGCCCGATACACACCACTTTACCCACAGGAAAGTGGATGTTGGTGCCGTCGACATACTTGTGCTGGTAGCTCATGGAACGACTCCTTCAGGGCGATTAAACAGCGAAGATCTTGCCGGGGTTCATGATCCCGTTCGGGTCGAACACCGCCTTGACGGCCTTCATGTATTCGATTTCAACCGGCGAACGGCTGTAGGTCAGGTAGTCGCGCTTGGTCATGCCCACGCCATGCTCGGCGGAGATCGAGCCGTTGTACTTCTCGACGGTCTCGAACACCCACTTGTTGACGGTGGCGCACTTGGCGAAGAACTCATCCTTGCTGAGGTTTTCCGGCTTGAGGATGTTCAAGTGCAGGTTGCCGTCGCCGATGTGACCGAACCAGACGATTTCGAAGTCCGGGTAGTGTTCACCGACGATCGCATCAATTTCCTTCAAGAACGCCGGCACTTTGGAGACAGTCACCGAGATATCGTTCTTGTATGGGGTCCAATGCGAAATCGTCTCGGAGATGTACTCGCGCAGCTTCCACAGGTTGTGCAGCTGGGTTTCGCTCTGGCTCATCACGCCGTCCAGCACCCAGCCCTGCTCGACGCAATGCTCGAAGGTTTCCAGCGCATGGTTGGCGACTTCTTCGGTGGTGGCTTCAAATTCCAGCAACGCGTAGAACGGGCACTCGGTGTCGAACGGCGCCGGCACGTCGCCACGGCCCATGACCTTGGCCAGGGCCTTGTCGGAAAAGAATTCGAAGGCCGTCAGGTCCAGCTTGCTCTGGAACGCATGCAGTACCGGCATGATCGAGTCGAAATCGGTAGTACCGAGCACCATGGCGGTGAGGTTTTTCGGCGCCCGGTCCAGGCGCATGGTGGCTTCGACCACAAAGCCCAGGGTGCCTTCGGCGCCGATGAACAGCTGGCGCATGTCGTAGCCGGTGGCGTTCTTGATCAGGTCGCGGTTCAGCTCCAGTACGTCGCCCTTGCCGGTGACGACTTTCATGCCGGCCACCCAGTTACGGGTCATGCCGTAGCGAATGACCTTGATCCCGCCGGCATTGGTGCCGATATTGCCGCCAATCTGGCTGGAGCCGGACGACGCGAAGTCCACCGGGTAGTACAGGCCTTTCTCTTCGGCGGCGTTCTGCAATTGCTTGGTGACCACGCCCGGCTGGCACACGGCGGTGCGGTCGGTGAGGTTGAGGTCGAGGATCTGGTTCATGTAGTCGAACGACACCACCACCTCGCCATTCGCCGCCACGGCAGCGGCCGACAGCCCGGTACGACCACCGGACGGCACCAGCGCGACCTTGTGTGCATTGGCCCAACGAACGATAGCCTGCACCTGCTCGATGGTCTTGGGGAACACGATGGCGGTCGGCGCAGGGGCGAAGTGCTTGGTCCAATCCTTGCCGTAAGCCTCCAGGGAGTCGGCATCGGTCAGCACTTTGCCGGGCTCAACCAGGGTCTTTAGCTCATCAATCAGGGCAGGATGGGTCATCGACAGAACTCTCGAACAATTCATGGTCATCCTGAGAACGCTTCACGTCGCAGGAATGAGTGTTTAGCGGGGCGCGTATGCTAGCATACCGCCCCCGCAGGACAGAGCCCAAGGGCGTTTCTGCGGTGACGGCTTTCCTGCCGTCCGGGTCAGCTTAAGCGATCCGATTCCCTGCCATTTTTCTCCGGGATACAGGTTTACGCAGATGAGCAAGACTTCTCTCGATAAGAGCAAGATCAAGTTCCTTCTTCTGGAAGGCGTCCACCCATCGGCCGTCGACGTTCTGAAGGCCGCCGGGTACTCCAGCATTGAGTACATCACCAGTTCTCTGCCGGAAGCCCAGCTCAAGGAAAAGATCGCCGACGCGCACTTTATCGGCATTCGCTCCCGCACTCAGCTGACCGAAGAGATCTTCGACCACGCCAAGAAACTCGTGGCGGTCGGCTGTTTCTGCATCGGCACCAACCAGGTCGACCTCAATGCAGCGCGCGAGCGCGGCATCGCGGTGTTCAACGCCCCGTACTCCAACACCCGTTCCGTCGCTGAACTGGTGCTGGCCGAGGCGATCCTGCTGTTGCGCGGTATCCCTGAGAAGAACGCTTCCTGCCACCGTGGCGGCTGGATCAAGAGCGCAGCCAACTCCTTCGAAATCCGGGGCAAGAAGCTGGGTATCGTCGGTTACGGCTCGATCGGCACCCAACTGTCGGTCCTGGCTGAAGGCCTGGGCATGCAGGTGTTCTTCTACGACACCCTGACCAAGCTGCCGTTGGGCAACGCCACCCAAGTGGCGAGCCTGACCGAGCTGCTGGGCATGTCCGATATCGTCACCCTGCACGTGCCGGAAACCGCTGAGACCCAGTGGATGATCGGCGAGAAGGAAATCCGCGCCATCAAGAAAGGCGGCATCCTGATCAACGCTGCACGCGGCACCGTGGTCGAGCTGGACGCCCTGGCCGACGCGATCAAGGACAAGCACCTGATCGGCGCCGCCATCGACGTGTTCCCGGTGGAGCCACGCTCCAACGACGACATCTTCGAAAGCCCGCTGCGTGGCCTGGACAACGTGATCCTGACCCCGCACATCGGCGGTTCCACCGCTGAAGCCCAAGCCAACATCGGCCTGGAAGTGTCGGAGAAGCTGGTCAAGTACAGCGACAACGGTACGTCGGTGTCCTCCGTCAACTTCCCGGAAGTGGCGCTGCCGGCTCACCCTGGCAAGCACCGCCTGCTGCACATCCACCAGAACATCCCTGGCGTGATGATGGAGATCAACAAGGTCTTCGCGGAAAACGGCATCAACATCTCCGGTCAGTTCCTGCAGACCAACGAGAAGGTTGGCTACGTGGTGATCGACGTCGACGCCGAGTACTCGGACCTGGCACAAGAGAAGCTGCAGCACATCAACGGCACGATTCGTAGCCGCGTGTTGTTCTAACGCTGCAAACGCTGCACAAAAAAATGGGAGACCCGCAGGGGTCTCCCATTTTTTTGTCTGAACAAATCTTACTTGACGTTAACCGTGATGACTTTCGACGCTACAGTCGGGTTGAACTGCATGTGCAGTTTGTCGCCAGCTACGAGTTGCAGCGTGTGCTTGCCTGGGGTGAGGGTCAGTTCGGTTTCGGTCTGGGCCTTGCCGTAGTGAATCACAGTGTCGGTGGCGGGGATCGGCACGCTGGCGTCAGGCAGTTCTTTCTGGTCGACCAGCAGATGGTGGTGGCCGGTACCTGGATCCTGGCTGGTAGCCGGAGCCAGTTTCAGACCTTCCATGCCGAATTTTACGGTAAAGGTTTTATCCACGGTGGCGCCGTCTTTTGGCGACACGATAAATACCTTGGCGCCTTCAGGTGGCGCGCTGCGCGGGATACCGTCGGCGGCAGTGGCCAACATCGAAGCACCCAGCAGCAGGCTGGCCAGGGTGGCACGGGACAATAAGGCTTTCATTCGCTTCTCCAGTTTTTCCAGGAAATCTGTTCGGTTATGACAACTTAGCGACAAATTGCTGTCCAAGGCACTCAACACCATAGCAAAGCGATGCTGAACGGCGCCTCGCACATTCGAAATCTCTAGGAGTGACCATGCGCTTTTCGCCTGGCCTGTTACTTTTGCTTCCCCTCATGAGCCCTTTGGCTCACGCCGAACTGGTTGATGATGTGTTTGATCGCGGCGAACTGCGCATCGCGCTCGAAGCCAACACCCCGCCGTTCAACTTCAAGGAAGGCGACAAACTCACCGGCTTCGAAGTGGAACTTGGCGAGCAATTGGCCAAGGAAATGGATGTACGCCCCTCGTTCATCACCACCGATGACACCGACCTGCTGCCAGGCGTGGCAACCGGCAAGTACGACGTGGCCATCAACCATATCGCTATGACTACCGAGCTGCAGGATCGTTTCGATTTCAGCGAGGCTTACCTCGAAAAGCCGCAGCTGGCGATTCCCTTCCAGAAGGGCAACCCGGCGTTCAAGGCGAGCCTGGACAAGGCGTTGCAGCGCGTGAAAGCCGATGGCCGATTGAATGCGCTGACCCAGAAGTGGCTGGAACCCCAATTGTAGGAGCCGGCTTGCTGGCGATAGCAGTCACCTCATTCTGCAGCTGATTCACCGCGGTCGCCGGCAGCCGGGTCCTACAGGTGATTCAGCGCCTGGGCCGCTTCGGGTAGTTCCAGCTCACTGAACACCTGCACCCCATGCTGCCTGAGCAGCGCCGCGGTCACGCCTTCGCCGCTGACTTTCACGCCGGTAAAGCTGCCGTCGTAGGTCAGCAGGTTGCCGCAGGATGGGCTATTGGCCTTGAGGATGGCGATGCGGATGTTGTGGCGCTGCACCAGCGCCAGCGCCTGGCGGGCGCCGTCGAGGAAGGCAGCGCTGAAGTCCTCGCCCTCGGCCGTCAGCACTTGGGCGCGCCCTTCCCACACATCGACGCCCTGCCCACCCGCAATCTCGGCCGCCGGGCGCGGCGTGGGCAGGCCACCCGAGACCTCGGGGCAGATCGCAACCACACGGCCTTCGGCCTGCCATGCCGCCAGTTGGTCGAACGGCCCGCTGGCCCCACCGTCATAGCGCACCTTGTGGCCAAGCAGGCAGCGACTGATCAGAATCTTGTGCATGATTAAAACGGCTCGTTGCCCCGCCGGCGAAACCAGCCGGTGAGGGACAGGCGTTCGCGCGTGGCGGGCATGACTTCGTGGGGCACCTCGCCCGACAGGAACACCACCAGGCAACCGCCGGTGGGCACCACATCGTATTCGACGCCGTCCTTGAGGTACATGCGTAACTGGCCACCGTGCTCGGGCAGCCAGGCGTCGTTCAGGTAGATCACCGCCGAGACCATGCGTCGGTCATCGTCACGGAAACGGTCGAGGTGCTTGAGGTAAAACGCCCCCGGCGGGTACATCGCGAAGTGGCTTTCGAAATCTTCCAGGCCCAGGAACAGGCTGCGGTTCATCGCCAGGCGCAGGCTGTCCATCAACCCCATATAACGGTCGCAGACCGCCGCATCCCCCTCCTCCAACCACTGGATATGATCACCGCGAATGCCCTCGCGAATCTCCTGGGCCGGCCCGCGACCGACTGCCGCCGGGGCCAATTCACCCTCGGCCGCACGTTTACGGCACTCAGCCGCCAGTTCCAGGGTCAGAGCCTGGGGCAGGAAGCCGTTCTGCTGCGACCAGCCTTTTTCGGCCAGGTCATCAACGATGCGTTGCAGCAGGGGGTGATCGAGGGGTATTTGCATGGCGCGCATAGTATCCATACGCCTGGGAATCCGACAGAGCCGCCGAGCGTCTGAACACACTTTAGTCAGGTGACCGATAGGATTTCTCGACAAATCCTACGCCCGACACGGACAATAGTGGCCGACTGACAGGAGTCCATATGCGTCGTTTGTTTTTTTCCTTGCTGATGTTCTGCGTTTTGCCCGCTTGGGCAGACGGCCATGACCAGTTGTACAAGGTCGCCGGCTGGGCCGAACAACGTGCGCATTTCAATGACGCCCTCAGTGCCGCCCAGCAACGCTACCGCAATAGCCTGCCGCCGGCGGTGTACCAGGCGCTGGTCGACAACAGCAATAAACGCTTTGCCGCCCAGGCCATGGACCAGCGTGCCGAGGCGCAATTGCGCAAGAACCTCGCCGACCCTGCGCCTGCCCTGGCGTTTTTCCAATCGCCGCTGGGTCGCAAGATCGTCGCCGCCGAGTTGCTCGCGACCCGCCGCGACCAGTTGGCCAAAAACGCCCAGGGCCTGCCGCACATCGAAGCCGACGCCACTCGCAGCCTGATCATCGGCCACCTGGCGCAAGCCCTGCCGGCACGCGAGGCCGGTGCGGAAGTCAGCCTGGCCATCGCCGGCGTCGCCGCCGACAGCCTGAGCCAGATGATCCCCGGCCTGCTGGGCGGTGGTCAGGCCCAGGGCATGTTGAACGGCCAGCGCGAGCGGCTGATGCAACAGATCGGCAATGACTTGAACAATACGTTGCTGTACGTCTACCGGGACTTGTCCGACCCTGAGCTGGAAGAATTCGCCACCTTTGCCGAATCGCCCCAGGGCAAGGCGTATTACCAGGCCGCCCTGGCAGCCATTCGCGCAGGCCTGGCGGTGGGCCAAAGCACTTCCAGCCTGGCCCCCTGACCCTCTGTAGGACCTGGCTTCAGCTCAGGTGGCGGGTCAGAAAGCTGAAGTACTCCTGGCGAATCTCGGGAATCTCGTTCGCCAGGTGATGCCTGCCCCGCGCCATCATCAATACCTCGGGCTGATCGAACTTACCGCGCAGCACCTGCAAGTTGTGCTGCCAGTCCACCGTCATGTCTTCCTCACCCTGCACAATCACCGGTCGCCGTGGGCTGCGCGGCGCGGCTTCGATGCGCTTGATCCAGCGCGCCAGGGCGCCCACCCACGCGGTGGGCAATTGGCGGGGCTGCAGCGGATCGGCTTCCAGGAACGGCTTGAAGGCCGGGTCATGAGTGTTGTCGCTGAAGCGCCGCGCAATGCCTTTGACGAACGGGCGCAGCAGGTAATAGCTGACCTGCGACCAACCCCACGCACGCGGCCGCACCAGCGGTGACAGCAGGAAGGTCTGGCCCTGTGCCGGGCTGTCGGCGCCGTGGTTGAGCAGGTGATCGACCACCACCGCGCCGCCGGTGCTTTGCCCGAACAAATGCCAGGGTTGCGGCAACTGCAGGGCCCGAGCCTGCTCGAACAGCGCCTGCACCACGTGCTGGTACACGGCGAAATCATCGATGCTGGCGCGCGCGCCACTGGATAACCCATGGCCCGGCAAGTCGCAGGCGATGACCACAAAGCCCTGGTCCAACGCCCACTCCACCACATGGCGATACAGGCCCATATGGTCGTAGAACCCGTGGAACATGAACATCGTCGCCACCGGCTGCGGCGGCCACCACACCTGCGCGACCACCGCAAACCCATCGACCTCGAAACGCCCCAGCCGGCTTACCGCCGGCACTTTGCGCGCCGCCAGGTCCAGGCCGTAGAAGCGCTGGTAGACCCGCGCCTCGGCGCTGAGCGGTTGCGCATCCACCAGGGGCCGCAAGCTTTCGCGCAGATGATCAGGGTCAAAGGTAACGGGCATAAAGGGTTCCAGACTGACGGCGAAGATGAATATCGAGCTGCGATATTCATCTGTCAGGACAAGCATGGCAAGCTACGCGACCTGCGAGGATAGATCTGAATGCGACAGCCTTACCGTACCGCCCTGTTCGCCAGCCTGATCCTGATCATCTGCGCCGGTGTGCTGTGGGCGGCCTATGACTGGTTCCAGAGCCGCTACCTGCGCGCGTTCAGCGAACACACGGCGGTGTTCTCCGGCGACGCCCTGCGCCTGCCCGCCGAACTCGCCGGCACGGGCCCGATCCGCCTGGTGCACTTCTGGGACCCGGCCTGCCCCTGCAACGTCGGCAACCAGCAGCACCTGGGCGAATTGATCGAGCAGTACGCGCCCCAGGGCGTCGAATTCTATGCCCTGCAAAAACCTGGCAGCCACGGCCGGTTGCCCGACAACCTGCGCAAGATGAAAACCCTGACCGCCCTGCCCGGTGCCGACCAAATACCGGCCAGCCCTGCGGTGGGCATTTGGGATCGCACCGGCAAGCTTGCGTATTTCGGCCCCTACAGCGAGGGACTCACGTGCAATTCGAGCAACAGCTTCATCGAGCCGATCCTGAAGGCCCTGGACAGCGGACGTGAAGTGAATGCCACGCACACCCTGGCGGTGGGCTGCTATTGCGCATGGAGCAAGGCGCCAAACTGAACGCAGGCTGTTCAACGGGCAAACTCCAATCACCCGGTCAACCGGCTGCTGTATCGTACGTTTTCGCAGAGAGTGTAAGCGTAGGAATACATGAGCCAGTTAACCATCATCCTCTGGATGCTGAACGTTATCGTCGACACCTCCGGCCAGCTGGCCTTCAAGGCCGCCGCGTCGGCCAGTGCCGAGCATGACGGTATCGCCCACTGGAAACACATGCTCAAGCGCCCGTGGATCTGGCTGGGCGTGATCTGCTACGTCTTCGAATTCGTATTGTGGCTGGCGTTCCTGACGCTGGTGCCGTTGTCGGTCGGGGTGATGCTGGGCTCGATCAACATCGTCGTGATCATGATTGCCGGCCGTTTCCTGTTCAAGGAGAGCCTGAGCAAATGGCGGTTGATCGGCATCATGCTGATCGCCTGTGGCGTGACCGTCGTGGGGTTTGAATGATGAAGCGCTTCTATATCCTCGGTTTCCTCGCGCTGATCGTTTTCGACACATTGGCGCAGGTGAGCTTCAAATTCGCCTCGGTGCACGCCGAGCCGCTGACGTTGGACGCCGCGTGGCTGGTGCGCGTGTTTGGCGCACCGTGGATCTACGGCGCGTTCGTCGGCTACATCGGCGCGTTCTTCACCTGGATGACCTTGCTCAAGTACGCCCCGGTGGGCCCGGCGTTCGCGGCGTCTCACCTGGAGCTGATCAGTGTCACGCTGATCTCCGTGTGGCTGTTCGACGACACCCTGACCCTGCCGAAAATCGTCGGCGGCGCGCTGATTATTGCCGGGATCCTGTGCCTGGCGCGTAGCGAAGACAAAGACAGTCAACAGGTCGAGGTCGAGCCGTCGCAGGCCCCCGCCTCATGACCCGCCGGTGGGAAATCCCACCCACCGCAGGCCTGCCCTTGCGCTGGCGGGATTTGCTCAACCTCTCGGGCGACCTGGCCCCGGCGCTGGCCCGTCAATTTTCGCTGCCACTCCCCACCCTGACCTGCTCCGGCACCGCAGCACTGATTATCGCCCTGCGCGTCTTGCAGCAACGCATGCCCGGCCGCACCCGGCTCATCGTGCCGGCCTACACCTGCCCGCTGGTGGCGCTGGCCGCCCACTACTGCCCGCCGCTGCGCGTCGTACCCTGTGATTTGCAGCCCGACAGCATCGACCTGGACGAGCAGCAACTGGCACAGCTGTGCGATGAAAGCACCTTGGCCGTGGTGGTCACCCACCTGGCCGGGCGCGTGGCGGATGTCGACGCGGCCAAACGCATTGCCGGCGCGGTCGGCGCGGCGATCATTGAAGACGCCGCGCAAGCCATGGGCGCACTCGACGATGGCCGCAGCGTCGGGCTCAAGGGCGATGTGGGGTTTTTCAGCATGGCGCTGGGCAAGGGGCTGACCACGGCCGAAGGCGGCGTGCTGTTCAGTCGCGACCCGGTGCTGCATCAGGCGCTGCACCGCCACTGCCGGCAGGACCTGCCCTTCAGCCTGCGCTGGGAGCTGCAACGCAGCGCCGAACTGTGGGGCTACGCCCTGCTCTATCAACCACGCGGCCTGCATTACGTGTATGGCAACGCGTTGCGCAAGGCGCTGGCCAATGGGGATGAAGTGGCCGCAGTGGGCGATGACTTTTCGGTCTACGACATCCCGCTGCACCGCCTGGGCGGCTATCGCCAGAAGGTCGGCGCGGCGGCACTGGCTCGCTTGCCGGACCACCTGCAACAAGGCCGCGCCCGCGCTTTGCGCCGTGCAGCGCGCTTGAACGCCCTGCCCGGCGTCACGGTGATCATGGACAGGCCAGGGCAGCAAGGCACCTGGCCGTTCCTGATGGTGGTGATGCCCTCTCCAGACGCCCGCGATGCGGCCATGGCCTGGCTGTGGACCTCAGGCTTGGGCGTGACCCGCCTGTTTATCCACACCTTGCCGGGCTACGCCGAGGTACTGCCGCTGTTGCAGCCGGGTGGCGATATCACCCGAGCCCAAGCCTTCGCTGCCCGCACGCTGTCGATCAGCAACAGCCATTGGCTGAGCGATGCGGCGTTCGAGCAGATAGTCGACCAACTCAAGGTTATCGTCGCCAGGCCTGATTGATGTGTGCCACCAGGCGACTGTTCAGCGCGTTCTGCTGCTGTTGCCAGATCTGCACCTGCGCCTTAGGCAAGGCTTCCTGGCCGTCGGACGCACTCAGCCAGCGCTTGAACCGGCTTTCATAATGGTAGGCCGACACATCGCCGGTGATGTCTGCGCCAATGACCTGGCCCTGGCAAGCGCTGATCAGGTCGGTCAAATGGTGCTCCAAAAACTCACCCTGGTCCCAGTTGGTGTTCACCACCTGCGGGCTCAGCACGTCTTTATCGATGGACAGGTACACCGGCAGCGAGCGGTCAAACTGCGCCAGGAACGCACGCATCAACTCATCCGGGTTGCCGAAGGCGCGATTGCTGCGACCGGCGCCGATCCAGTTCATCCAACGGGTATCGACGTTGACGTTCCAGTAGGTCAACTTGCGCTTGAGCAGCGGCGACCAGTGATTTTCCCAGGCGTGGCCCAGGCCGATGTCCTGCGAGCCAATGCCGAGTACATGCACATGCTCGACCTGGGGCAAACGGCTGGCCCAGTAGACCCATGAGCCGCAGTGGATACCGAACGGGTAGCGCATGTTGTCCGGGTGATTGTCACAAATGATCAGCTGGAATTTCTGCTGCGACGGCAGGCGGTTCAGCAACAGTTGGCTGAGGTGGTGATAGTCGCCGCTGCCGGTGAACACACAGCCGTAATCGCTGGGCATCTGCGCGCCCAAAGCCGTTTCCAGCGCATTGAATTGCGCCCAGCGACAGCCAAAACGGATCTTTTCCTGCCAGTCCTGCAGCGCCAGGGTGATCGCGCCGGGAATATCACTGACGGCGCCATCGAAGTCCAGAATCAGCGGGGCCCGGTCCAGGTTCATTCGGTTTTCTCCTGGTGCCACTGCCCCTCGCCTTCAAAGTGATGGCGCAATCGCTTGCCGAGCGTGCGCAACAGTGGGTTGCGTATCCACACCAGGTGGCGGGTCAAGGTGAAGTCCGCGCCGAGGCTGGCCTTGACCTGCGGGTCGGTCCAGCCCGCCACATAAAACTTCAGGCCATTGGCCACGGCGTACTCCAGATTCACGAACCAGCTGACGAAGTACAGGTTGAACTCCAGCGCCTGCGGGTAGTTGAGGCCAATGTACTTGTCGAGCAGCTTGTCGCCCTCCACGTAGCACAGGTTGTAGCCGATCAGTTCATCGCAGTGCCAATAGCAGAACACGCGCCCATTGCTGTCGGCGTCCCTCAGCAGGCTGCTGAAGAACTCAGGGGTGAGCAGGTCGAAATGGATCTCGCTCTGGTCGTACACCGCCCGGTACAGCCCATACAAATGCGCCAGCCAGGCTTCATCGTTGAAGCGCGCATCGCCGGTGTCGAGGATCTCCACACGCAACGCCTCACGACTGCGCAGCTTGCGTCGGATATTGCGACGCCGGCTGTGGGACAAACGCGCCAGGTACTCATCAATCGTGGTGAAGTTGATCGGCACATACGCCAGCGCCTGGCCCTCGAGGCTGATAAAGCCGCGTCGGGTGCAGTCATCGATCAGCGCTTGCGCGTAGCGGTTGTCCGCCTCGCTGAGCAGTGGGGAGTTGCACGGCACGTCTTTGACGATGGTGAGTTTGCGCTGCGGCGCACACTCATCTTGCAGCCACTGCGCGAGGTCCTCGGGCGCCACCCCCTGGGGCAGCGGTGAGTATTCACTGACGGTGGTGCCCACGAAGCAGCTGTCGATTCGCAGCCAGCGGTTCCAGAAGCGATAGCCGGGCCAACCGCGCACACGCTTGACGAACGCATCGTCGGCGGTGGTCAACAGGTCGAACGGGGTAAAGAAATAGGGCAGGCCCTGGTCCGATAGCCGTGCATCAAAGCCCACCGGCGGGTGCTGCAAAAAGCGCCCGATCAGTGACTGCGCTTCCAGGCTGCACGCGTAGGCAACCTGGGGACGGCTGGAGTCGGGCATCGGTTGCATGGCGCAAGTCATGGCAAAAAGCTCAAAGATGACAGGTGCAATAATAGCCGCTTCGGGGTGTTCCCCACTTGAACCTCGGCTGTCGGCGAGACGCATCAAGATGCAATACCAGCATTTCCCGCAGTGTCCACCAAACCGATTAGACTCCCTTGACCTTCAAGGTGAATGACTCAAGGACCGTCCATGAAACGCAGCCTGACCGTGCTCGCTATCCTGATTGCCGCCCTCCTGGCCGGCGCCGGCTGGTATGTCTACAGCAAGCAGCCGACCCGCCAGGGCACCGAAACACTGGCGAACCTGCAAGGCACGGTCACCGTGCGCTACGACGACCGTGGCGTGCCACACATTCGCGCCGAGAACGAGACCGACCTGTACCGCGCCCTCGGCTACGTGCATGCCCAGGACCGTCTGTTCCAGATGGAAATCATGCGGCGCCTGGCGCGCGGCGAATTGGCCGAGGTGCTCGGCCCCAAGGTGCTGGAGACCGACAAGCTGTTTCGCAGCCTGCGCATTCGCGACCGTGCTGCCACCTACGTGGCGCAGCTGGACCATGAGTCGGCGCACTGGAAGGCACTGCAAGCCTATCTGGACGGCATCAACCAGTATCAGGACAGCCACGCCAGTCCGATGGAATTCGACGTGCTGGGCATCCCCAAGCGGCCGTTCACCGCGGAAGACACCATCAGCGTCGCCGGGTACATGGCCTACAGCTTTGCCGCGGCCTTTCGTACCGAGCCCTTGCTGACTTACGTACGCGACCAGTTGGGCAGCGACTACCTCAAGGTCTTCGACCTGGACTGGCAACCCAAGGGTGCGCTCAACCTGGCCGACAGCGACTGGAAGACCCTCGCCTCCCTGAGCGAGCAGGCCCTGGCGGACAATGGCCTGCCGCAGTTCGAAGGCAGCAACGCCTGGGCCATCAGCGGCAGCCGCACCAAGAGCGGCAAACCGTTGCTGGCGGGTGACCCGCATATCCGCTTCTCGGTGCCGTCGGTGTGGTACGAGGCGCAACTCTCCGCGCCGGGCTTCGAGTTGTACGGTTATCACAACGCGCTGGTGCCGGTGGCCTTCCTGGGGCACAACCTGGACTTCGGCTGGAGCCTGACCATGTTCCAGAACGATGACCTCGACCTGATCGCCGAGAAGGTCAACCCGGACAACGCCAACCAGGTCTGGTACCACGGCCAGTGGGTCGACATGACCCACAGTGAGCAACAGATCGCGGTGAAGGGCCAGGCGCCCGTGACACTGACGCTGCGCCAGTCGCCCCACGGCCCGATCATCAATGACGTGCTTGGCGAGAACGGCGGCAACACGCCGATCGCCATGTGGTGGGCGTTCCTCGATACCCAGAACCCGATCCTCGAAGGCTTCTACCAGCTCAACCGCGCCGACACCCTGGCCAAGGCACGCGCGGCGGCGGCCAAGGTCTCGGCGCCGGGGCTGAATATCGTGTGGGCAAATGCCAAGGGTGATATCGGCTGGTGGGCGGCGGCGCAATTGCCGATTCGCCCGGCCGGGGTCAATCCTGGGTTTATCCTCGACGGCAGCACGACACAGGCCGACAAGCTGGGGTTCTACCCCTTCAGCGCCAACCCCCAGGAAGAAAACCCGGCGCGCGGTTATGTGGTGTCCGCCAATGCCCAGCCGGTATCGCCCACCGGCATGGAGATCGCCGGTTATTACAACCTCGCCGACCGTGGCCAGCAGTTGAACACGCAGTTGAGCGACAAGAGCGTGAAGTGGGACGTGAACAACAGCCAGGCCTTGCAGCTCGGCACCACCACCGCCTTCGGCCCACGCCTGCTGGCACCGCTGCTGCCGGTACTGCGTGAAGTGGTCAAGGACCCGGCGCAGCTGAAACTGGTGGAGCAGCTGGCCACGTGGAAAGGCGATTACCCGCTGGACTCCACCAGTGCCACCCTGTTCAACCAGTTCCTGTTCAACCTGGCCGACGCCACCTTCCACCCGAAACTGGGCGATGGCATGTTCAAGACCCTGCTCGGCACCCGTGTGATCGACGCCGCCTTGCCTCGCCTCGCGGCCAGTGCCGACTCGCCGTGGTGGGACGGCAAGCGCGCCGACACGGTCAAGCTCGCCTGGGACAACAGCCTCGCGCACCTCAAGGCGACCTTCGGCGATGATCCGAGCCAGTGGCAGTGGGGCAAGGCGCACACCCTCACCCATGGCCACCCGCTGGGCTCGCAGAAGCCGTTGGACCTGATCGTCAACGTCGGCCCCTTCCCGGCCCCCGGCACCCACGAAGTGCCGAACAACCAGTCGGCGAACATCGGCCCGGCGCCGTGGCCAGTCACGTACGGCCCGTCGACCCGTCGCCTGATCGACTTCGCCGACGCGGCCCACGCCCTCACCATCAACCCGGTCGGGCAAAGCGGCGTGCCGTTCGACAAGCACTACGGCGACCAGGCAGAAACCTACATCGAAGGGGGCTACGAGCAGGCGCATTTCAGTGACGAGGAAGTCACCGCGAATACGCGCGGCACGTTGAAGCTGCTCCCAGCCAGATAACCGCGATCACGGTGGGAGCTGGCTTGCCTGCGATTGCATCACCTCGGTTTCCGCGATGGACCGAGGTGCCTGTATCGCAGGCAAGCCAGCTCCCACAGGTCGACCCACGCTCACCCCCCTCAAACCGGCGCCGCAAAGTTGAGCCGGAACTGTTGCGGCGTCACGCCCAGCCGGCGGTTGAACACACTGCGCATGTGCTGCGCGTCGCGAAACCCGCATTGGTAGGCGACCGTCTTCAACGGCGCCGGGCTGCTTTCAAGCATCACCCGCGCCGCATCCACCCGCGCCCGCTCGACAAACTCCGCCGGAGTGATCCGCGCTTCACGGGCGAACACCCGTGAGAAATTGCGCGCGCTCATGTTGGCAGCCTTGGCCAGGTCGGCGATGCCCAGGTCTCCGGTCAGGTTGGCCAGCACGTACAGCTGCACCAGCGCCACCGCCGAGGTACTTTCAGCGTGAGGCGTCAGGAACGGGCTGAACTGCGACTGCCCGCCAGAACGCTGGGTGAACACCACCAGGCGCTTGGCCACACTCAAGGCCACCTCCGGGCCGTGGTCCTGGGCCAGCAGGTACAACGACAAATCGATACCCGCCGTGACCCCGGCCGAGGTGTAGAGGTTGCCATCCTGCACATACAGCCGATCGGCCTCGACCTGGGCCGAGGGGCACAACCGCGCCAGGTCGGCGGCATCATTCCAGTGGGTGGTGACGGTCTTGCCCTCCAGCAATCCGGCGCGGGCCAGCATGAACGCACCATTGCAGATCGAACCGTAGCGTTGCGCCCGGCCAGCGGCGGCGCGCAGCCAATCATCGAGCGCCGGGCCGAAATCCTCGAACGGCAATTGCGGGCCACCGGCTACCAGCAGCAGGTCATAGGCCTGCAGCGCCTCGCTGTAATGCCGGTGGGCCTGCAATGACAGGCCGTTGGAGGCGGCCATCGTGCCGTGGCCAAAACCGATGACTTCCAGTTGGTAGTGATCCGGCGGCGCCAGAAAACGGTTGGCCTCGCAGAACACATCCATGGGGCCGGTCACGTCCAGAGACTGGACGCCGGGGAAGATCAGGATGGCGACGGTTTTGCCCATGGGTGGTAAGCCTTGATTAACTGAATGAACACAAATCCCCTGTGGGAGCGGGCTTGCTCGTGAATACGGTATGTCAGTTGATACAGGTGTTGACTGAATCACCGCATTCGCGAGCAAGCCCGCTCCCACATTTTGATTTTCGCAGGCTTCGATGGATCAATCGCCAGCTACACCCTAGCCGATTTTGTCTTGGCACGATGTGGCAGCACATTGGCCGGGATCGCATCCTCGCCGCGATGGCCCGTTCGCGGGTGCGCGACCACACTGGACACCTCGGCGCCAACCCCGGCGCTTGCCTGAGGAGAACGACCATGAGCACCACCATCGCCGGCATCAAGATCCCGGACAGCGCCTTGGCCAAGGCCACTACCGAATACATCCGCGACATCGAATCCGACCTGCTCTACCACCACTCCCGCCGGGTGTTCCTGTTCGGCGCGTTGAGCGGTGAACGCAAACAGCTGGCCTACAACCCGGAGCTGTTGTACGTCGGCGCGATGTTCCACGACCTGGGCCTGGTCGAGGGCCATCGCAGTGACGACGAGCGTTTCGAAGTCGATGGCGCCAATGCCGCCGCCGCGTTCCTCAAGCCCTACGGCCTGAGCGATGACGATATCGAACAAGTGTGGCTGTCGATCGCCCTGCACACTACGCCGGGCGTGCCGCAACACCTGCGCCCGACCGTGGCGCTGGTTACCGCCGGCGTGGAAATGGATGTGCTGGGCATGGACTACGCCGCATTCAGCACTGTGCAGCGCGAAGCAGTGGTGCATGCGCATCCACGGGGTGAAGGGTTCAAGGAGTGCATCATCTGCGCGTTTGCCGACGGCTTGCGCCATCGTCCGCAGACCACGTTTGGCAACGTGAAGACCGATGTGCTGGTGGATCAGGAGCCGGGGTTCAAGCCGATGAATTTTGTCGAGGTGATTCGCAAATCGCCCTGGGTGGCATAACACCCCGAACCCTGTGGCGAGGGGGCTCGTCCCCCGTTGGGCTGCGCAGCGGCCCCCTTCGGCCACCGCATTCTTTCAGACAGAATGCGGTATCCGGTTTTGGGGCAGCTGCGCAGCCCAACGGGGGACAAGCCCCCTCACCACAAAAGCCCGCACATTTCGACCGCGCCTGGTTTTAGACCGGAGCCGGCGCCCGGCGCTTGTCAGGCTGCTGCCAGCCATCGGCCGCCGCCTCTTCAATCGCCTGCTGGATCGCCTTCTTGCGCAGCTCTTCGGCACGGCGGCTGAAGAACCACACCAGGAAGGTCACCAGCGACACCGCCAGCAGAATCAGGCTGGCCACGGCGTTGATCTCGGGTTTGACCCCCAGGCGTACCGCCGAGAACACTTCCATCGGCAAAGTGGTCGATCCAGGGCCCGACACGAAGCTGGCCAGTACCAGGTCATCCAGCGACAGCGCGAAGGACATCATCCCACCCGCCGCCAACGACGGCGCGATCATCGGGATGGTGATCAGGAAGAACACCTTCCACGGCCGCGCGCCGAGGTCCATCGCCGCTTCTTCGATCGACAGGTCCAGCTCCCGCAGACGCGCCGACACCACCACCGCCACGTACGCCGCACAGAAGGTGGTGTGGGCGATCCAGATCGTGACGATGCCACGCTCCTGAGGCCAGCCGATCATCTGCGCCATGGCCACGAACAGCAGCAACAGCGACAGACCGGTGATCACTTCCGGCATCACCAGCGGCGCCGTCACCAGGCCGCCGAACAGCGTGCGGCCCTTGAAGTGGCTGATGCGTGTCAGCACGAACGCCGCCAACGTACCCAACGCCACTGCCGCCACCGCCGTGTAGCAGGCGATTTCCAGCGAGCGCATCACCGAGCCCATCAACTGGGTGTTGTCCAGCAGGCCCACGTACCACTTGATCGACCAACCGCCCCACACCGTCACCAGTTTGGATTCGTTGAACGAGTAGATCACCAGGATCAGCATCGGCAGGTAGATGAACAATAACCCCGCCACCAGCATGAAGCTTGAGAAACTGAAGCGCTTCATATTTTGCCCTCCATCTCTTTGGCTTGGCTGCGGTTGAACAGGATGATCGGCACGATCAGGATCGCCAGCATCACCACCGCCAGGGCAGACGCCACCGGCCAGTCACGGTTGTTGAAGAATTCTTGCCACAACACTTTACCGATCATCAGGGTTTCCGGGCCGCCCAGCAGTTCCGGAATCACGAACTCGCCCACCACCGGGATAAACACCAGCATGCAGCCGGCGATGATGCCGTTCTTGGACAGCGGCACAGTGATCTTCCAGAAACTGTTGAAGGTGCTCGAACCCAGGTCCGAAGCGGCTTCCAGCAGGCTCTGGTCGTGTTTCACCAGGTTGGCGTACAGCGGCAGGATCATGAACGGCAGGTACGAATAGACCACGCCGATGTACACCGCGATGTTGGTGTTGAGGATCTGCAGCGGCTCGTTGATCAGCCCGATGGACATCAGGAAGCCATTGAGCAGCCCGTTGTTGCTGAGGATGCCCATCCACGCATACACGCGGATCAGGATCGCAGTCCAGGTCGGCATCATGATCAGCAGCACCAGTACGGTCTGCATCTCTTTGCGCGCGCTGGCAATCGCGTAGGCCATCGGGTAGCCGATCAGCAGGCACAGCAGCGTGCTGAAGAACGCCATTTTCAGCGAGCCCAGGTACGCGGCGATGTACAACTCGTCGTCGCCGAGCATCGCGTAGTTGGCCAGGTTGAGCACCAACTGCAGTTTCTGCTCAACGAAGGTGTAGATCTCGGTGTAAGGCGGGATCGCCACGTCGGCTTCGGCAAAGCTGATCTTCAGGACGATGAAGAACGGCAGCATGAAGAACAGGAACAGCCACAGGAAGGGAATGCCAATGACCGCATGACGGCCACTGGGGGTTATTCGTTGCAGGCGGCGCTTGAGCTTCTTCATATTCATGAGCGAAGTACCACGCCGCTGTCGTCTTCCCACCAAACGTAGACCTGGTCACCCCAGGTCGGTCGCTGGCCACGGCGCTCGGCGTTGGCCACGAAGGACTGCACCAGCTTGCCGCTTGGCAGTTCCACGTAGAACACCGAGTGCCCGCCGAGGTAGGCGATGTCGTGCACCTTGCCGCTGGACCAGTTGTGCTCGCAGGTCGGCATTTCGGTGGTGACCAGCAGTTTTTCCGGGCGAATGGCGTAGGTCACCGACTTGTCTTCCACCGACGTGGCGATGCCGTAGCCCACGTAGATATCGCGGTCCAGGTCGGCGCACTTGAGCACCGCGTGGCCTTCGGCGTCATCCACCACCACGGTATCGAAGATGTTGACGTTGCCGATGAACTCGCACACCAGGCGGCTGGTAGGGGTCTCGTAGATGTCGATCGGGCTGCCGATCTGGGCGATCCAGCCCAGGTGCATGATCGCGATGCGCTCGGCCATGGTCATGGCCTCTTCCTGGTCGTGGGTCACCATCACGCAGGTCACGCCGACGCGCTCGATGATCTCGACCAGCTCCAGCTGCATCTGCGAGCGCAGCTTCTTGTCGAGTGCACCCATCGGCTCATCGAGCAGCAGCAGTTTCGGACGCTTGGCCAGCGAACGCGCCAACGCCACCCGCTGGCGCTGGCCACCGGAGAGCTGGTGCGGCTTGCGCTTGGCGTACTGGCTCATCTGCACCAGCTTGAGCATCTCGGCCACGCGGGCGTCGACCTCGGCCTTGGGGATCTTGTCCTGTTGCAGGCCGAAGGCGATGTTCTGCGCGACGGTCATGTGCGGGAACAAGGCGTAGGACTGGAACATCATGTTGATCGGCCGCTCGTAGGGCGGCATGTCAGTGATGTCTTCGCCGTCGAGGTAGATGCGCCCCTCGGTCGGGCGTTCGAAACCCGCGAGCATGCGCAGCAAGGTGGACTTGCCCGAACCCGAACCGCCGAGCAGGGCGAAGATCTCGCCCTTCTTGATTTCCAGGGACACATCGTCCACGGCAATCGTCTCGTCGAACTTCTTCGTGACCCGGTCGATTTTGACCAGCACCTTTTTCGGTGTCTGGTCGCCCTCGAGGGCTTTCTTATAGGCGCCGGAGGCAACTGCCATTTACGAAACTCCCAGAAAAAAGAGTGCGGTTCACCCGTGGCGGGCGAACCTTGGATAGTTTGAGCTTTAAGCCTTACTTGCCCGTCTTGACCTTGGTCCAGCTACGGGTCATTAAACGTTGCACTTTCGGGGGTAGCTCGAAGTTGACGAATGTCCGGTCGAGAACCGCCTGCGGTGGGTAAACCGCTTCGTCGGTGCGTATCGATTGCTTCATCAGTTTGTCCGACCCCGGGTTAGGGTTGGCGTAACCGACGTAATCACTGACCTGGGCGATCACCTCAGGTTGCAGCAAATAGTTGATAAAGGCGTGGGCCTCTTTGACGTTGGTCGCATCCTTGGGGATCGCCAGCACGTCAAACCACAGGTTGCCGCCTTCTTTCGGAATCGCGTAGGCGATGTTCACGCCTTTGCCCGCCTCGGCCGCACGCGCCTTGGCCTGGAACACATCACCGGAGAAGCCGGCTGCCACGCAGATGTTGCCGTTGGCCAGGTCCGAGATGTATTTGGAAGAATGGAAGTAGGTCACGTAGGGCCGCACTTTCAGCAGCTTCTCTTCGGCCTTCTTGTAGTCCTCGGGGTTGGTGCTGTTGGGGTTCAGGCCCATGTAGTTGAGCACCGCCGGCAGCATTTCATCCGCCGAGTCCATGAACGACACACCGCAGGTCGCCAGCTTCTTCATGTTTTCCGGTTCGAACAGCACGGCCCAGGAATCGATATGGTCGACGCCCAGCACTTCCTTCACTTTATCGACGTTGTAGCCAATGCCATTGGTGCCCCACAGGTACGGTACGGAGTACTGGTTGCCCGGGTCGTTCTTTTCCAGGCGCTTGAGCAACACCGGGTCGAGGTTGGCATAGTTCGTCAGCAATGACTTGTCGAGTTTCTGGAACGCCCCGGCCTTGATCTGCTTGCCGAGGAAGTGGTTGGACGGCACTACCACGTCGTAGCCAGTACGCCCGGCGAGCAACTTGCCTTCCAGGGTTTCGTTGGAATCAAACACGTCATACACCGGCTTGATACCGGTGGCCTTTTCGAAGTTGGCCAGGGTGTCCGGGCCGATGTAGTCCGACCAGTTATAAACATGCACAGTCGGTGCGGCCTGCACGCTGACAGCCAGCGTGATACCTGCACCTACCAGCAAGGCTTTGCGAAATAAAGAAAATGGCAAGTGGAGGTCCTCTTAAATAGTTGGGCCCAAAGTTGTTGCCCGGCAACAAAACCGGCGCGCAACTTACCCTCGATAAACCGATCCGGCAAAACTTTCTGTCATTTAATGTGTGTGAGGGGGACTAGCCCCCAATGGCGATGTGTCAGCTTGCACAGGTGTTTCTGATACAACGCCATCGGGGGCAAGCCCCCTCCCACAGGTTTTAAGGCTTACTTGCCCGACTTGATCTTGGTCCAGCTGCGTGTCATTTCACGCTGTGTAGCAGCCGGCAAGTCTGCAATGGCGTAGAGCTTGGCCTGCACATCCGCTGGCGGGTAGATGCCCGGGTCGCTGGTGATGTCTTTGTCGACCAGTGCGGTGGCTTTCTCGTTACCGTTCGGGAAACGTACGCTGTCGGTGATCGCCGCCATTACTTTCGGCTCGAGCAGGTAGTTCATGAACTTGTAGGCGGCTTCGACGTTCTCGGCATCTTTAGGGATGGCGACCATGTCATAGAAACTGCCGGCGCCTTCTTTCGGAATGTCGTAGGCAACCTTGACCTTGCCACCGGCTTCAGCCGCGCGGGACTTGGCCTGCTGGATGTCACCCGAGTAACCCACGGCGACGCAGATGTTGCCGTTGGCCAGGTCCGAAATGTACTTGGACGAGTGGAAGTAGCCGATCGAAGGACGCAGCTTGAGGAACAGCTCTTCGGCTTTCTTCAGGTCTTCTTTCTTCTGGGTGTCGGTCGGCAGGCCCAGATAGTGCAGCGCCACCGGCAGCATTTCGGTTGGCGAGTCGAGGAAGCTCACGCCGCAGCTTTTCAGCTTGGCGATGTTTTCCGGCTTCATCAGCACGTCCCAGGAATCGATCTTGTCGACGCCGAGCGCAGCCTTGACCTTCTCCGGGTTGTAGCCGATGCCGATCGAGCCCCACATGTACGGGAAGGCATGCTTGTTGTCCGGGTCGCTGACCGACACGGCTTTGAGCAGGGACTTGTTCAGGTTGCCGTAGTTGGACAGCTTGGACTTGTCCAGCTCCTGGTAGACGCCGGCCTTGATCTGCTTGGCGAGGAAGTTGTTCGACGGTACGACGATGTCGTAGCCGGACTTGCCTGCCAGCAACTTGGCTTCCAGGGTCTCGTTGCTGTCAAAAACGTCGTACACCACTTTAATGCCCGACTCTTTTTCAAAGTTGGCGATGGTGTCCGGTGCAATGTAGTCGGACCAGTTGTAGACGTGCAGCACTTTATCGTCTGCCTGGGCCGCGCCCGCCATTGCGCCCATCAGGGACAAGGCGAGGAGAGTCTTGCCAGCGTTCTTCAAACCTAATGCCTTCATTTGGTGATGCTCCAATTTTTTCTTTTTTGGGCCACAGCTCTTGTGTCTGGCAGCCCTTCGAAAGGGCAACAAAACAGGGCGACAGTCTGGCAAGTTCCGGGGCCGGCTTTCAACCAAAGCCCCGTTTTTATAACAACCCAGACGCAGCGCCCGAAGCCGCTGCGCACTGAGCCTAGCACTTAGCCCTGCAATGCCGCCAAAGTCAGGTCCAGGCACTGCCGCGCCTTGGTCACCAGCTCGTCGATTTCAGCCTTGCTGATCACCAGCGGCGGCGAAATGATCATGGTGTCGCCCACGGCGCGCATGATCAGGCCATTCTCGAAGCAGAACGTGCGGCAGATCATGCCCACACCACGGCCTTCGTAACGCTTGCGCGTCGCCTTGTCCTGCACCAGCTCGATCGCACCGAGCATGCCGACACCGCGAACTTCACCCACCAACGGGTGATCAGCCAGCTCCCTCAAACGCTTTTGCAAGTAGGGTGCCGTTTCGTCATGCACACGCTTAACAATTTGTTCATCGCGCATGATGCGGATGTTTTCCAGGGCGACTGCTGCCGCCACCGGGTGACCGGAATAGGTGAAGCCGTGGTTGAAATCGCCGCCTTCGTTCAACACCGCGACCACTTCGTCGCGCACGATCAGCCCACCCATCGGGATATAGCCCGAGGTCAGGCCCTTGGCGATGGTCATCATGTGCGGCTTGAGGTCATAGAAATCGCTGCCGAACCACTCACCAGTACGGCCGAAACCGCAGATCACTTCATCAGCGATAAACAGGATGTCGTACTTGGCGAGGATTTCCTTGATGCGCGGCCAGTAAGTGGCTGGCGGCACGATCACGCCACCGGCGCCCTGGATCGGCTCGGCAATAAACGCACCCACGTTGTCCACGCCCAGCTCCAGAATCTTTTCTTCCAGCTGGTTGGCCGCCCACACGCCGAACTCTTCCGGGCTCATGTCGCCGCCTTCACCGAACCAGTACGGCTGGGCGATGTGGGTGATGCCCGGGATCGGCAGGTCGCCCTGCTCATGCATATAGGTCATGCCGCCCAGGCTGGCACCGGCCACGGTGGAGCCGTGATAGCCATTCTTGCGCGAGATGATGGTTTTCTTGTTCGGCTGGCCCTTGATCGCCCAGTAGTGGCGAACCATGCGCAACATGGTGTCGTTGCCTTCGGAGCCGGAACCGGTGAAGAACACGTGGTTCATGCCGGCGGGGGCGATGTCGGAGATGGCCTTGGCCAGCTCCAGCACCGGCGGGTGAGCGGTCTGGAAGAAGAGGTTGTAGTACGGCAGTTCTTTCATCTGCTTGGCGGCGGCGTCAGCCAGTTCATCGCGACCGTAACCGATCGCGACGCACCACAGGCCGGCCATGCCGTCGAGGATCTTGTTGCCTTCGCTGTCCCACAGGTAAACGCCGTGGGCTTTGGTGATGATCCGTGGGCCTTTCTCTTTCAATTGCTTGAAGTCGCTGAACGGCGCCAGGTGATGATCGCTGCTCAAGGCTTGCCATTCACGGGTTTGCGGGTTGTTGCTGGACATACCAATCTCCTAGACATTTCAGGTGAGGGCGCGCCGTTCCCACGGCGCGCCCGGCGCATCAGACGGCGAAGAGCAGGAATTCCCGCTCCCACGAACTGATCACGCGCTTGAAGTTTTCATGCTCGGCCCGCTTGACCGCGACGTAGCCTGTGATGAATTTTTGACCCAGGTATTTCTCGATGGTCTTGCTGTTTTCCATGCGTTCCAGGGCATCCTCGATGGTCAACGGCAGGCGCAGGTTGCGGCGCTCGTAACCACGGCCCACCACCGGCGCACTCGGGTTATGGCCTTCGACCATGCCGATGTAGCCGCACAGCAGGCTGGCGGCAATCGCCAGGTACGGGTTGGCGTCGGCGCCCGGCAGGCGGTTTTCCACGCGGCGGTTTTGCGGGCCGGCATCCGGCACACGCAGGCCGACGGTGCGGTTTTCTTCGCCCCACTCCACGTTCACCGGCGCCGAGGTGTCCGGCAGGAAGCGACGGAACGAGTTCACGTTGGGAGCGAACAGCGGCAGCAACTCAGGGATGAATTTCTGCAGGCCGCCAATGTGGTTGAGGAACAGCTGGCTCATGGTCCCGTCTTCATTGGAGAAGACGTTCTTGCCGGTGGCGATGTCGATGATGCTCTGGTGCAGGTGCATCGCGCTGCCGGGCTCGCCGGTCATCGGCTTGGCCATGAAGGTGGCGGCCACGTCGTGCTTGAGCGCGGCTTCGCGCATGGTGCGCTTGAACACCAGGATCTGATCAGCCAGGGACAGCGCATCGCCGTGACGGAAGTTGATTTCCATCTGCGCGGTGCCGTCCTCGTGGATCAGCGTGTCGAGGTCCAGCTCCTGCAGCTCGCACCAGTCGTAGACGTCTTCGAACAAGGGGTCGAATTCGTTCGCCGCTTCTATAGAGAAGGATTGGCGACCGGTCTCCGGGCGACCGGAACGGCCGATCGGCGGTTGCAGCGGGAAGTCCGGGTCTTCGCAGCGCTTGGTCAGGTAGAACTCCATCTCCGGCGCCACGATGGGCTGCCAGCCGCGGTCGGCGTAGAGCTTGAGGACTTTCTTGAGCACGTTGCGCGGCGACAGCTCGATCGGGTTGCCTTGCTTGTCGTAGGTATCGTGGATCACCTGGGCGGTGGGCTCGATGGCCCAAGGCACCAGGAACACCGCATTCTGGTCGGGGCGGCAGATCATGTCGATGTCGGCCGGGTCGAGCAATTCGTAATAGATGTCGTCTTCGACATAGTCGCCGGTCACGGTCTGCAACAGAACGCTCTCGGGCAGGCGCATGCCTTTTTCGGCGATGAACTTGTTGGTCGGCGAGATCTTGCCCCGGGTGATCCCCGTCAGGTCGCCAATCATGCATTCGACTTCTGTGATCTTGTGGTCTTTCAACCAATCGGTGAGCTGGTCGAGGTTGTTACTCATAAATGCCTCTGGGCTGGGTTTCCTGACATCCATTAAAAGGTCAGGCGTTGGTTGACGCAGCATCCGCGTCGTCTCTTCGTTCAGGGTAGGAGCTTACCTGCCATTTGCTGCAGCGTTGCATTCCTCAAGCCAAAGTCGTGCAGAATCATGAGCAGCACCTGGCGCAGGCACCGTTCACAGGCAAATTCGAGGGCAGCAAAGGGGCAAAGAAGAGGTCCGCCCAGGCGTCAAGAATATTGGCCGGGGCGCGGGCGTTCACACAGGATGAATGAACGGATGACAACGCCTGCGTGGAGCAGGCCGAGACGCCAAGTGGCGGCAGGAAACACATGAAGCACCCCGGTATTATTGCTGTTATGGGTTTGAATCGAGCTTAGCCTTGTTCATTTTTTTACACAACACCCCCGTAAAAAATACAACACGGCCCGCTCAAGCCTGCGAGTCCCAAGCCCTTCAAACCCAAAAAACCGCCCCAAAAAGCCCCAAAAAAGCCTTTGCGGCGCTTTTTTAGGGCAAAAAAGGCCTCGCTTGACTTCGGCATGCCGTTCGGGTTGACTGAAACCAGAAAAGATCAATGATTGATATTTTTAACAACAAAGGTGTTGCATCATGTCGGTACCCCCGCGTGCCGTTCAGCTTAACGAAGCGAACGCGTTCCTTAAGGATCATCCTGAGGTTCTGTACGTAGACCTTCTAATTGCGGATATGAATGGTGTGGTGCGCGGCAAGCGCATCGAACGCACCAGCCTCCACAAGGTTTACGAGAAGGGCATTAACCTGCCTGCCTCTTTATTTGCCCTGGATATCAACGGCTCTACGGTGGAAAGCACCGGCCTGGGCCTGGACATCGGTGATGCTGACCGAATCTGTTATCCGATCCCCGACACCCTGTGCAATGAACCCTGGCAAAAGCGCCCTACCGCGCAACTGCTGATGACCATGCACGAACTTGAAGGTGAACCTTTCTTCGCCGATCCGCGCGAAGTGCTCCGCCAAGTTGTAAGCAAATTTGACGACCTCGGTCTGACCATCTGCGCCGCCTTCGAACTCGAGTTCTACCTGATCGACCAGGAGAACGTGAACGGCCGCCCACAACCGCCCCGCTCGCCGATCTCCGGCAAACGCCCGCACTCGACACAGGTCTACCTGATCGACGACCTCGACGAATACGTCGACTGCCTCCAGGACATCCTGGAAGGTGCAAAAGAGCAAGGCATCCCGGCCGACGCCATCGTCAAGGAAAGTGCCCCGGCACAGTTCGAAGTGAACCTGCACCACGTGGCCGACCCGATCAAGGCCTGCGACTACGCGGTACTGCTCAAGCGCCTGATCAAGAACATCGCCTACGACCATGAGATGGACACCACCTTCATGGCCAAGCCTTACCCAGGCCAGGCAGGCAACGGTTTGCACGTACACATTTCGATCCTGGACAAGGACGGCAAGAATATCTTTGCCAGCGAGGATCCCGAGCAGAACGCCGCATTGCGTCACGCGATCGGCGGTGTGCTCGAGACCCTGCCCGCCCAAATGGCGTTCCTGTGCCCCAACGTCAACTCCTACCGTCGTTTCGGCGCACAGTTCTACGTGCCGAACTCGCCGTGCTGGGGCCTGGATAACCGCACCGTGGCGATTCGCGTACCGACCGGCTCGTCCGACGCCGTACGTATCGAGCACCGCGTGGCCGGCGCCGACGCCAACCCTTACCTGCTGATGGCTTCGGTCCTGGCAGGCGTGCACCACGGTCTGACCAACAAGATCGAACCTGGCGCACCGGTGGAAGGCAACAGCTACGAGCAGAACGAACAAAGCCTGCCGAACAACCTGCGTGATGCACTGCGTGAGTTGGACGACAGCGAGGTGATGGCCAAGTACATCGATCCTAAATACATCGATATCTTCGTCGCCTGTAAGGAAAGTGAGCTGGAAGAGTTCGAACACTCCATCTCCGACCTTGAGTACAACTGGTACCTGCATACCGTCTGACGGTTGTGGTGAGCAGGCTTGTCCTGCGTTGGGCTGTGAAGCGGTCCTGGAATGGGCGACTTGGTGTACCTGGTGCATCGGGTTCTGCTTGAAGGGGGCTGCTTCGCAGCCCAACGCAGGGCAAGCCTGCTCGCCACACTGGGTGTGCCTGTCTGTCTGCTTGGTCTGCCCTGTCTGCTTGGTGCCTGTTCGCTTGGTATGCCTGTCTGCTTGGTTGCTGCCTGCCTGGTTGACTGCATGCCACAACAGGCTCACTTGCCACACCTACACAGTCGCCTCACAGGTATGGATCATCCCTAAGCTCTGCGTACAATGCGCTCTGCCTTGTAGGAGACATCCATGACCACCCGCCCCGCCACCCTTCGCAAACCCCGCGCCCGCAGCCAGGCACGGATCGACGCGATTCTCGATGCCGCCCGCACCCTGCTGGCCGCCGAAGGCGTGGCAAGTCTGTCGATCTACAGCGTGGCCGAGCGTGCGCAGATTCCACCGTCGTCGGTGTATCACTTTTTTGCGAGTGTGCCGGCGCTGCTCGAGGCGCTCACGGCAGACGTCCACGCAGCTTTCCGGGCGGCCATCCAGGCGCCCATCGAGCATGAGTCACTCCAGCATTGGCGTGACCTGTCCTGCATCGTCGAGCAACGCATGCTCACCATCTACAGCAACGACGCGGCAGCACGTCAGCTGATCCTCGCCCAGCACGGGTTGACCGAAGTGACCCAGGCGGACCGCCAGCATGATCTGGAGTTGGGGGATTTGATGCTCGAAGTATTCAATCGCCACTTCGAGGTGCCGACACTGCCCACGGACGTGGATGTGTTTGCCCTGGCGCTGGAGCTGAGCGACCGCGTGTACGCACGTTCGGTGCATCAGCATGGGCAGATCACTGCGCGCATGGCCGAGGAAGGCATGCGGGTGTTCGATGCCTATGTGGGCCTTTACCTGCCGCCCTACCTGCCCAAACGATAAGTCTTGCGTTGGCGGGGTCGGCCTTTTCGCCAGCAAACCCGCTCCCGCATTGACCGCATTCCTAGGTTGGAATGCCGTTAAATGTGGGAGCTGGCTTGCCTGCGATAGCGATTTCGAGGGCGCCAATCACAACTTGGCGATCGACACCTCGGTGGATTTCACGAAGGCAATCACTTCGCTGCCGATCACCAGCTCCAGCTCTTTGACCGAGCGCGTGGTGATCACCGAAGTGACGATGCCGGAGGCGGTCTGTACGTCGATTTCCGACAGCACGTCGCCTTCGACGATTTCCTTGATGGTGCCTTTGAATTGGTTACGAACGTTGATGGCTTTAATAGTCATGCGATTTCTCCTGGGGTCGAAATAGCTGCAAGTTGTTAGCTACCAGCTGCAAGTCAAAGCACTTTGCTTTCCCTTGCAGCGTGAAGCTGAAAGCTTGCCGCTGCTTTATTGCGCCCAACGCAGTTGCGTAGGCAGCGGTGAAACAGGTTCGGGTTCCGGCGGCGTGCCGGGCAACGACAACACACGGTTCAATACTTCGGCTTCCAGCGCGGCCAGGCGATGTGAGCCCCGCACCCGTGGGCGCGGCAGGTCCACGATCAGGTCGAGACCGATTTCGCCGTCTTCGATCAGGATTACCCGGTCGGCAATCGCCACCGCTTCGCTGACATCGTGGGTCACCAGCAACACGGTGAAACCGTGCTTTTGCCAGAGGTTCTCGATCAGTTGCTGCATCTCGATACGGGTCAGGGCATCCAGCGCGCCCAGCGGCTCATCCAGCAGCAACAGGCGCGGTTGGTGGATCAGCGCACGGGCCAGGGCCACGCGTTGCTTCTGGCCACCGGACAAGGCCGCTGGCCATTCATTGGCACGTTCGGCCAGGCCCACCGCTTCCAGGGCTTCCAGCGCCTTGGGACGCCAGTTGCCCTTGAGGCCCAGGCCAACGTTGTCGATGATCTTTTTCCACGGCAGCAGGCGCGCTTCCTGGAACATCAACCGCGTGTCCTCAATTGCCTCGCTCAGCGGCGCGGAACCGGCCAGCAGCTCGCCGCCGCTGGCTTTGTCCAGGCCGGCAAGCAAGCGCAGCAAAGTACTTTTACCGCAGCCGCTGCGGCCGACCACGGCCACGAACTGGCCGGCCGGAATGTGCAGGTCGATGTCCTTGAGCACTTCCCGCGCACCAAAGGCCTTGCGCAATTTGCGCACCGCCAGCGGGATACCCTTCAACAGGCGTGGAGGTTGTTGAGCGGTCATGCCGCACCTCCTTTATTCACTTGGTAAGCCGGGTGCCAGCGCAGCCACACACGCTCCAGGCCGCGGGCGGCCAGGTCGGCGAGCTTGCCGAGGATGGCGTACATGACAATGGCCAGGACCACCACGTCGGTTTGCAGGAATTCGCGGGCGTTCATCGCCAGATAACCGATGCCGGAGCTGGCCGAGATGGTTTCCGCCACGATCAGCGTCAGCCACATAAAGCCCAGTGCGAAACGCACGCCCACCAGGATCGATGGCAACGCGCCCGGCAGGATCACTTGACGGAACAGGCTGAAGCCGGACAAACCATAGCTGCGCGACATTTCCACCAGCGCCGGATCGACGTTGCGGATGCCGTGATAAGTGTTCAGGTAGATCGGGAACAGCGTGCCGAGGGCGACCAGGAAAATCTTCGCGGTTTCGTCGATGCCGAACCACAGGATCACCAGCGGGATCAGCGCCAGGTGCGGCACGTTGCGGATCATCTGCACCGAGCTGTCCAGCAGGCGTTCGCCCCACGTCGACAGGCCAGTGATAAAACCCAGGGCCAGGCCGATACTGCCGCCGATCACGAAGCCCAGGCCGGCACGCCAGCCACTGATGGCCAGGTGCGTCCAGATTTCGCCGCTGCGGACCAGGTTGATCCCGGCCTCGATCACCGCGCTCGGCGCCGGCAGAATGCGCGTCGACAACCAGCCCGCCGACACCGACAACTGCCACACCGCCAGCAAAAGAATCGGTAGCACCCACGGTGCCACGCGATGGCTCAATTTTTCAAAGTTCATGGCGGCGCCTCAACTCTGTGACGCAGCTTTGGGAAGGATGTCGTTGGCGACCATCTCGCCAAACGGGCTGACGTAACCGGCGCTTTTCGGCAGCTCGGGACGTTCGATATCCAGGTGGGGAAACAGCAGTTCCGCGACGCGATACGACTCTTCCAGGTGTGGGTAACCGGAGAAGATAAAGGTGTCGATGCCCAGTGCGGCGTATTCCTTCACGCGTTCCGCCACGGTTGGGCCATCGCCCACCAGCGCGGTGCCTGCACCGCCGCGTACCAGGCCGACGCCAGCCCACAGGTTGGGACTGACTTCCAGGTTGTCACGGTTGCCGCCATGCAAGGCAGCCATGCGTTGCTGGCCGACGGAATCGAAGCGCGCCAGGGAGGCCTGGGCACGGGCGATGGTGTCGTCGTCCAGGTGGGAGATCAGTTTGTCGGCGGCTTTCCACGCCTCTTCGTTGGTTTCACGCACGATCACATGCAGGCGAATACCGAAGCGCACGGTGCGCCCCAGCTTCGCAGCCTTGGCCCGCACCTGCGCGATTTTTTCCGCGACAGCCGCCGGCGGCTCGCCCCAGGTCAGCACCATTTCCACTTGTTCGGCTGCCAGGTCCTGGGCCGCTTCGGAGGAGCCGCCGAAGTACAGTGGCGGACGCGGCTGCTGGATCGGCGGGTAGAGCAATTTCGCGCCTTTGACACTGATGTGCTCGCCGTCGTAATCGACGGTTTCGCCTTCCAGCACACGCCGCCAGATCCGCGTGAATTCCACCGAGGCCTGGTAGCGCTCTTCATGGCTCAAGAACAAACCGTCGCCGGCCAACTCTTCCGGATCACCGCCCGTCACCAGGTTGAACAGTGCACGGCCACCGGACAGGCGATCCAGGGTCGCGGCCTGGCGCGCGGCCACCGTCGGGGAAATGATCCCGGGGCGCAGTGCGACAAGGAATTTCAAACGCTGGGTCACCGGAATCAGCGAAGCCGCCACCAGCCACGAATCTTCGCAGGAGCGACCGGTAGGGATCAGCACCCCACCGAACCCGAGGCGGTCCGCCGCCTGGGCCACTTGCTGCAGATAACCGTGATCAACGGCGCGAGCGCCTTCGGCGGTGCCAAGGTAATGGCCGTCGCCGTGGGTAGGCAGGAACCAGAAAATATTGAGGCTCATGGAGTTGTCTCCTGAAGAAGTCGGATTACGGCGCTTTGGCCACAGCGGCAGGTGGCGTCCAGATCACGTCCTTGATGTTCAAGGGTTTGGGGATCAATTTGAGTTGGTAGAAGCTGTCGGCGATTTTCTGTTGGGCCGCCACCACCTCCGGCGTCAGGAAATGCGCACCGTAGCCTTGGCGTTTCACCGAGGTCAGGGTGATGTCAGCCGGCAGGCCGAGCAGCGGCGCCACTTGTTCAGTGACTTCCTGCGGGTTGGCCTTGGACCATTCGCCCACGGCGCGCACTTCTTCAATCAGCGCCTTGACCACTCCAGGGTGTTTTTCGGCGTAGGGCTTGGTCGCCAGGTAGAACTGATGGTTGTCGGCGATGCCGGTACCGTCACGCAGGGTGCGCGCTTGCAGCTGTTTCTCGGCGGCCGCCTGGTAGGGGTCCCAGATCACCCACGCATCGACACTGCCACGCTCGAACGCGGCACGCGCATCGGCGGGCGGCAGGAAGACGGTCTGCACGTCGGTGTATTTGAGGCCGGCATCTTCCAGCGCACGCACCAGCAGGTAGTGCACGTTGGAGCCTTTGTTCAGCACGATTTTCTTGCCCTTGAGCTCGGCCACCGATTTGATCGTCGAATCTTTCGGCACCAGGATCGCTTCACTGGTCGGCGCTGGAGGCTCATAGGCCACATAGACCAGATCGGCACCGGCCGCCTGGGCGAATACCGGTGGGGTTTCGCCCGTGACGCCAAAGTCAATCGAGCCGACGTTCAGGCCTTCGAGCAATTGCGGGCCGCCGGGAAACTCGGTCCACTGCACCTGCACGCCCTCGGCGGCCAGGCGTTTTTCCAGGGTGCCCTTGGCCTTGAGCAGCACCAGGGTGCCGTATTTCTGGTAACCGATACGCAAGGTTTCGGCAGCCTGGGCTTGAACCATGGCGCCGAAGGACACAGCCGCAGCAAACAGTGCGACCAGACCACGACGCAAGATGACAGTGCGCATGGCGCTCTCTCCAAATAGTGCGATTAGGGGGTTGGCTGCACCTGCTTGGCCGTTGGCGGCTGAGTAAGGTGAGTACTTCTTAATGGCTGGCTGAGGCTCAGATGCTCCAGCGAGCACTCAACAAACGTTCATTCAACACATGGGGGTCAAGCGGTTTCGGGCGACGGGCCATGGCGCCGTACAGCGTCTCCAGGGCCTCGTGCAAACGGTGTTCGAGCACAGGCACCAGTTGCGCCTGGGCACTGCCTTCGCCATAGGCGATCTGGCTGTCTTCGGCAAAGATGCCGTGAAGCAATTCCTGCGCCTTGAGGGCCGACAAAACCGGCTTCAAGGCGTAATCCACCGCCAGCATGTGGGCGATGCTGCCGCCGGTAGCCATCGGCAGCACAATCTTGTGAGCCAGGGCGCGTTCGGGCAGCAGGTCGAGCACGGTCTTCAGCGCGCCCGAGAACGACGCCTTGTACACCGGCGTGGCGATCACCAGGCCATCGGCGTTAGCCACTTGCTGCAACAGGTCAATGACCTTGGGACTGTCGAAGCGCGCGTGCAGCAAGTCTTCAGCCGGGAAGTCCCGTATCTGGTAACTCACCACTTCCACCCCTTTGTCTTGCAACCACTGACGGGTTTTATCCAGCAAGACCCCGGAGCGGGAACGCTGGCTGGGACTGCCTCCAAGTGTTACGACCAACATGCAGGAATTCCTTGAGCAGGTGTCGGCGGTTCGCTGTGTGACGATGGCGCCAAGATGGAACAGACCTTATCAGCAGATTTATATATCTTTAAATCTTATTTTTTCATGTGTTTATTCTTTAAATGCATATGAGAGTTATCAAATCCCAGGCGAAAAAAAAGGCCGTCGAAACGGCCTGAAAACCCTTGCTATGTGAGTCGTCGGAACTATTGCTATCGCCGGCAAGCCAGCGCCTACAAATGGAATGCGATCACCTGTAGGAACCGGCTCGCCGGCGATGGCGGTGTCAGCCTTAACGATTAGGCTGAGGGGTAAGGCGCAGATACGGCTTCACCGCCCGGTAACCCTTCGGAAAGCGCTTCTTGATTTCTTCCTCGTCCTTGAGCGAAGGCACGATCACCACTTCATCACCGTCCTGCCAGTTGGCGGGGGTGGCGACCTTGTGGTTGTCGGTCAGCTGCAACGAGTCGATGACCCGCAGGATTTCGTGGAAGTTGCGGCCGGTGCTGGCCGGGTAGGTGATGGTCAGGCGAATCTTTTTGTTCGGATCGATCACGAACAGGGAGCGCACGGTGAGGGTGTCACTGGCGTTCGGGTGGATCAGGTCATAAAGGTCCGACACCTTGCGATCGGCATCCGCCAGGATCGGGAAGTTGACGATGGTGTTCTGGGTTTCGTTGATGTCCTCGATCCACTTGTGGTGCGAGTCCACCGGGTCTACGGACAGGGCGATGGCCTTGACGCCGCGCTTGGCGAACTCATCCTTGAGCTTGGCAGTGAAGCCCAGCTCGGTGGTGCACACCGGGGTGAAGTCCGCCGGGTGGGAAAACAACACACCCCAGCTATCGCCCAGCCATTCGTGGAAACGAATCTTGCCGGCGCTGGAATCCTGTTCGAAGTCGGGGGCGATATCGCCCAGTCTTAGGCTCATGGTGTGGCTCCTGGTGAGTGCTTATGGAGCCCACTGTGCATGGATTGACGATTATTTAAAAAGAATAAATATCGATTTATCTAGACGATAAAGGAATATTAAAAATCTGTTCATTGGACGCCGCAACGGGCGAGGAGCAACATCCGCTTCAAGGTTCGAGAAGGCCTTGAGACGCTGTAAAAAGAGGGGTTCAGGAAGGGCCTGCGGGGGTTTGGCCCGACTTGAAACGCAAGACACCTTGCCCGGCGTAGCGCCGGGCAAGGTTTACAGTCTTACTACAGCTTCACGCTACTAGAACAGTGGCAGCGAGTAGCTGACGATCAGGCGGTTTTCGTCCTGGTTACGCTGGCCAGGAATGTCGTTGCGCCACATGGCGTTTTTCCATGCCACACCGACGTTCTTCAGCGGACCTTCTGGTACGACGTAGGCAACAGTGATGTCACGTTCCCACTCGTTCCCGCCGTCGCCATTGACAGCACGTTGCGGCCGGGTCGAACCGACGTTACCGCGGGTGTCGATATTGTCACCACGCAGGTAGACCACACCGGCGGTCAAACCTGGTACGCCAACCTTGGCGAAGTCGTAGGCGTAGCGAGCTTGCCAGGTACGTTCACCGGCACGGGCGAACTTGGCAATCTGCATGTCGGTGGTCAGGTAAGCCGACGAACCGTCGCCTTGGTTCAACCAAGGGAAGTCACTGTTACCGTTACTGACCTGGTAACCACCACCGAAGGTGTGACCACCCAGGGTGTACAGGAACAAGCCGCTGTACAGGTTGTTGTCGACCTTACCTTTGGTGATGGTCGCACCGGCGGCGTTGGTGCCGTAGTCACCTGTGGTGTAGTAATTCGCGTCGTGGCCGTTGGCGCCATCGTCGCGGCTATTGAAATAGCGCAGGTCGGTTTTCAGCACGCCAGGACCGATTGCCCAGTTGTGCAGCAAGCCCAGGAAGTGCTGTTTGTAGAACTGATCCAGATTGCCGTAGTAGTACTGGGCAGTCAGGTCTTTGGTGATTTTGTAGTCGCCACCAGCGTAGTAGAACTTGTTGCTGTCACGGCCAGCGGCTGTACGGCCGTTGGCACCTGCGATAGAAAGGTTCTCGACGTTGCTGGAGTTACGACCCTTGACCTTCTCGATCTGACCGGCAACCAGCGTCAGGTCTTTGATGTCGTTTGTGGTGATCTGGCCGCCCTGGAAGGTTTGCGGCAGCAGACGACCATCGTTGGTCACGATAACCGGCAGCTTGGGTTGCAGAGTACCCAGCTTCAGTTCGGTTTGAGAGATCTTCGCCTTGGCGGTCAGGCCCAGGCTGGAGTAGTTGTCAACAGCTTCGCCGTTGGACTTGCTCGGGAAAACCGTGCCGCCGTAAGAACCGGCGTTGCCAGTCGAACGAGCAGTGGCGCCGTTGGTGCCGCCACCCGAATCCAGGCGCACGCCCAGCAGGCCGATAGCGTCAAGACCGAAGCCTACGGTGCCTTGGGTATAACCGGAGATGAAACGCAGGTCGAAGGCTTGACCCCATTCTTCTTGCTTGCTCTGCGCACCGGCCGCCTTGGTAGCGTCGTCACGGTTATCGGTGTTGATGTAGAAGTTACGCAGCCCCAGTGTTGCCTTGCTATCTTCGATGAAACCGGCGGAGTTTGCCTGTTGGGCAATCGCAGCTACAGCCACGGCCAACGCCAATGTTGACTTCTTCATGTACCGCTCCTCTCATTTCTAATTTTTGTATTTCTTTGGTCTCGGGTCTGACGCCCTCGATCCACAGATGCGCGATTAGCGCCAGATAGTGACTACCAAGTCAATCGTAACCTTGTGTGTCTACTACCTTCGTCTAATCGCAGTTAATTTGGTCCCTGCAGGGTAATGAGTTTTTCATACACCCAAAAAGAATTGTTTCATTCTTTTTCATACGATTCGGGAATAAGACTTTCCATGGCGCGAACAGGTCAGCATAGACGAGCCGCTCCATAAGCTAATTCCCAAAGGGTATTTGTTAGCGCTTTTTTAGATCGATTAGTGTGGCCGTACCGTTTCATACGTCACCCACGATCAAAAAGGCGACGCCATCATGGCCAAAGGCACATCCTCCCGTCAATTTGTTACAGTTTTTGTGTCACTAATACTTTCTTTTGGTGTCAAAGCCGCCGATTTAACCGTCGGCTACCAAACGGGTATCGATCCCAGCAAAGTCCCACAGGCCGATGGCCTCTATGAAAAGGCCATTGGCGAGAAAATTGCCTGGCGCCGATTCAACAGCGGGCCGGAAGTCGTCACCGCGATCGCCTCGGGTGATGTGCAAATCGGCAACCTCGGTTCCAGCCCCCTCGCCGCAGCTGCATCGCGCAATCTACCGATCGTCGCGTTTATCGTATCGGCGCAGATCAATACTTCTGAAGCATTGGTGGTGCGCAACGGCAGCGGCATCGACAAACCCGAAGACCTGGTCGGCAAGACCATCGCCACGCCCTTTGTCTCCACCTCTCATTACAGCCTGCTCGGTGCATTGAAGCATTGGGGGCTGGACACCCGGAAAGTCAAAGTGGTGAACCTGCAACCCGCCGAAATTGCCGCCGCGTGGAAACGGGGTGATATCGACGGCGCTTTTGTCTGGTCACCTGCGCTCGGAGAGATCCGCAAGACCGGCAAGACCCTGACAGACGCGGCCCAGGTGGGTCAGTGGGGAGCACCGACGTTTGAGGTGTGGGTAGCACGCAAGGATTTTGCGCAAAAACATCCTGACGTAGTGGCCAGGTTTGCCAAGGTCACGCTGGACTCTTTCGCCGACTACGCGGCCCATAAAGATGCCTGGACAGTGGACTCCGAGCCGGTACAGAAAATCGCCAAACTGACAGGTTCAAACGCCGCCGACATTCCAGAGCTGTTGGCCGGTACCACCTTCCCGGACGCCAAGGCGCAGCAGACCGACGCACTGCTCAAAGGCGGCACGGCGAAGGCGATTGGGGAGACAGCGAAGTTCTTGAAGGAACAAGGCAAGGTCGAGACAGTGTTGCCGGACTATTCGGCCTTTGTGACCGACCAATTCATCAAGCCCTGACCCTGCAGGAGCCGGCTTGCCGGCTCCTGCAGAATGGGGGGTTACAGCGCCTTTTCGAAGATCTTCGAGTTACGCTGGTAGTTGTACAGCGACGCCCGTGCCGACGGCAGGCGATCAACACTGCTCGGCACAAAGCCCCGCTCGCGGAACCAGTGGGCAGTGCGCGTGGTAAGCACGAACAAGGTCTTCAAACCCTGGGCCCGCGCACGAGTTTCGATGCGTTCGAGCAGCTCATCACCGCGCCCGCCGTGGCGGTATTCCGGGTTCACCGCCAGGCACGCCAGCTCACCTGCATCCGAATCCGCGATCTGATACAGCGCCGCACAGGCGATGATCATGCCTTCGCGCTCGACCACACTGAATTGCTCGATCTCACGCTCCAGCACTTCGCGCGAACGACGCACCAGGATGCCCTGCTCTTCCAGCGGGCTGATCAGGTCCAGCAAGCCACCGACGTCTTCAATCGCCGCCTCACGGACCAGCTCGAATTGTTCCTGGGCCACCAGCGTACCGCCGCCGTCCCGGGTGAACAGTTCGGTAAGCAGCGCGCCGTCTTCGGCGTAACTGACGATATGGCTGCGCCCGACGCCGCCACGGCAAGCCTCGGCGGCGGCATCCAACAGCTCGGCCTGGTAGTTGCTGCCCAGACGTTGCAGGTGCGCCGGCACTTGCTGCGGACGCAGCTCGCGGACCAGGCGACCATTTTCATCGATCAGGCCGAGGTCGGCGCCGAACAGCAACAGCTTGTCGGCTCCCAGGTCGATGGCGGCGCGAGTGGCGACGTCTTCGCAGGCCAGGTTGAAAATCTCACCCGTCGGCGAATAGCCCAGCGGCGACAGCAACACGATGGAGCGCTCGTCCAGCAGGCGATTGATGCCCTTGCGGTCGACGCGGCGCACTTCGCCGGTGTGGTGGTAATCCACGCCTTCGAGCACGCCGATAGGTCGCGCGGTCACCAGGTTGCCGCTGGCCACCCGCAGGCGCGAGCCCTGCATCGGCGACGAGGCCATGTCCATGGAAAGGCGCGCTTCGATGGCGATGCGCAGGTGGCCGACCGCGTCGATCACACACTCCAGGGTTGCGGCATCGGTGATGCGCAGGCCTTCGTGGTAAGCCGGGGTCAGGCCGCGCGCCTCAAGGCGCGCTTCGATCTGTGGGCGCGAACCGTGCACCAGCACCAGGCGCACGCCGAGGCTGTGCAGCAGTACCAGGTCGTGGACGATATTGCCGAAGTTCGGATGTTCCACACCGTCGCCAGGCAGCATGACCACGAAGGTGCAGTCCCGGTGAGCATTGATGTAGGGCGAAGCGTGACGAAGCCAATTGACGTATTCGGGCATAAAACCTGGGCCTGTAATAAAAAGCAGCCGAAAAAGGATGAATCGTGAAAACGCACAGCGGGCTGATGGTTATCGTCGGAACAGGCTTGGCGACACGCTCGCTCTCCTTCTATGTACGAACAGGCAAGGGTTAATTTATGCAGGTTTCAGGCAGTAATGTTCGATCAATTCACGCAATAGACGCACTGTAGGCGTCAAGCGTGACATTTCGAGGTACTCGCCCGGCTGGTGGGCGCAGGCGATATCGCCAGGGCCGAGCACCAGGGTTTCACAACCAAGGCGCTGAAGATAAGGCGCTTCCGTGCCGAACGCTACTGCTTCGGCACGATGACCGGTCAATCGTTCCGCAACCCGCACCAACTCGGCGTCTTCGGCTTGCTCGAACGGCGGCACTTCGGGGAACAACGGCGCATAGTCGATCTTGACCTTGTGGCGCTCGGCCAAGGGTTCGAGCTTCTGCCGGATCGCGGCGCGCAGCACCTGCGGGTCCATGCCGGGCAATGGCCGCAGGTCGAATTCCAGGGAGCACTGGCCGCAGATACGGTTGGGGTTGTCGCCACCATGAATGCAGCCGAAGTTCATGGTCGGCTGCGGTACGCTGAATTGCGGGTTGCGGTACTCGCGCTGCCAGGCCAGGCGCAGGCCGCGCAGTTCGCCGATAGCGTCATGCATGGCCTCCAGGGCACTGTGGCCCAGGCTCGGATCCGACGAATGGCCGCTCTGGCCGAGGATATCGATGCGCTCCATCATCACGCCTTTGTGCAGGCGGATCGGCTTGAGGCCGGTAGGCTCGCCGATCACCGCAGCACGGCCCAACGGGCGACCTGCCTCGGCCAGCGCGCGGGCGCCGGACATGGAGCTTTCTTCATCACAGGTGGCCAGGATCAGCAACGGCTGCTTGAACGGTTGATCGAGCAACGGCAACACGGCCTCAATCGCCAGCGCGAAAAAACCCTTCATGTCGCAGCTGCCCAGTCCTACCCAGCGGCCGTCGACTTCCGTCAGCTTGAGCGGATCGGTCTTCCACAACGCAGCGTCATACGGAACGGTATCGCTATGGCCGGCCAGCACCAGGCCGCCGGGGCCACTGCCGAAGCTGGCGAGCAGGTTGAATTTGCCGGGGCTGACCTGCTGGATGTCGATGACGAAACCCAGGTCGCCCAGCCAACCGGCGAGCAAATCGATGACCGGTCGGTTGGTCTGGTCGAGAGACGCTTGGGTACAACTGACCGAAGGCGCGGCAATCAGCGCGGCGAACTGCTCTTTCATGGACGGTAATGGCATGCGCGGCCTCTCAACTTCCCGGATGAGCCCCACTATAGAGCCATCTGCACGACACAATAAACCGTTGCGGCGCGTTGCCGGGCTCAGTCCTGTACACTGCACGGCCTTGGCAGCCACTCTTTTCCCCGGCTGCGCTCCCGATCCTGGATTTTCCGGCCATGCAGAAAGAAACCGAAATCAAGCTCCGCGTCAGCCGCGAAACACTCGCCGCGCTGCGTGAGCACCCGCTACTGAAAAAACGCAACAAAAGTGGCTGGGAACGCCGTGAGTTGATGAACCAGTACTTCGACACCCCCGAACGCGACCTGGCCCAGGCCAAGGTCGCGCTGCGCCTGCGCAAGGACGGTGACGACGTGATCCAGACCCTCAAGACCCGTGGCCAGAGCGTCGCCGGTTTGTCGGAACGTAACGAGTACAACTGGGAATTGCCCAAAGCCAAGCTCGACGTGAAGAAGCTCGACGGCGACTGCTGGCCCGAGCAACTGGCCGAGCTGGATAAAAAGACCCTCAAGCCAATCTTCACCACTGACTTCGTGCGTGAGCGCGCCGAAATCGCCTGGGGCCGAGGCAAGGCCAAAGTCGTGATCGAAGCGGCCCTGGACCTCGGCCACGTGGTGGTCGGCAAGCAGAAAGAAGAAATCTGCGAGCTGGAACTGGAACTGCGCGAAGGCGAACCGGCGGCCCTGCTGGAACTGGCCGCCGAGTTGGCCGCCACCCTCGCACTGATGCCGTGCGACATCAGCAAGGCCGAGCGCGGCTACCGCCTGTACGACGCCAGCAGCTACTCCCTGAGCCTGCCAGCGCCGCAGTTGCACGCCGAAATGCCGTTGGATGACGCATTCGCCGCGATCATGTGGCACCTGTTGGGCAGCAGCCAGCGCCTGGCCGAGCAATACCGTTTCAATGGTCACTGGCGCCTGTTGCAGGACTGGGTCGACAACCTCGGCGAACTGCGTGCCCTGATCGGCAGCCTCGGCCAGGCCGCACCGCGTCAATCCACCAGCGAACTGCGCAGCGCACTGGATGCCCTGCTGGAAGACTGGCGCCCGCTGGTGCAGGCCGGTGACGACGATGAAGACATTCGCAAAGCCGCGCCGGAGCAGTTCATCGAAGAATTGGACGACGTGCGCTGGGGCCTGTTCTCACTGAACGCTTCGCGCTGGCTGCTGGCGCGTGCCTGGACGGCCGATCGCAATGTGCGTGGCAACCGCCAGGGCGCCGCGCAAATCACCAACTGGCTGCCGCGCCTGCTCGCCGACGATGCCGTCGCCCTGCAACTGCCGCGCTACCAGCAGCAACCGGAAGACCTCGCCGAGCAACTGCCGCGTATCGAACGCATCCAGGCCTGGCTGCATCATGCCCGCCAGGTGGTGGACATTCCGGAACTGGACCGTCTGTACGGTGAGCTGAACAAGCTGGTGCAACTGGCCAACCAGCCGATCACCGATGAATCGCTGGATGCGCGCATGCACCAGGCGATTGCGGTGTATCAGAACCGCGCGTGGAAGACCCTGCTGCGTCTGTAAGCGCTATCGCCAGCAAGCTGGCGCCTGCATTGGCATGCACTCCCTTGCGGGAGCCGGGCTTGGCCGCGATGCGGCCTGCTCGGTCAGCGCAGGACCGGCAGGCTGGTGGTCGACTTGATCTCGGATAACGCGACAATCGAGTTGACCTCCTGGATCCCCGGCACCATCGACAGCTTTTCGAAGAAAAACCGCTCGTACGCCTCAATATCCGCCGTCACGATGCGCAACAGAAAATCCACCGCCCCCATCAGCACATAGCACTCCAGCACTTCCGGAAACCCGCGAATCGCCTCGGTGAACTCTGTGAAGTTGGACCGCCCGTGGGCGTTGAGTTTGATCTCGGCGAAAATCTGCGTGTTGAGGCCGATCTTCTTGCGATCCAGCAGGGTGACCTGGCCACGGATCACGCCCTCCTCCTTGAGCCGCTGAATACGCCGCCAGCACGGCGACTGGGACAGACCGACCTGCTCGGCGATCTGCGCGCTGGAAAGCGAGGCATCCTCTTGCAGCAGGGCCAGGATGCGGCGGTCGTAGGCGTCCAATTCGCCGTGCATAAAAATACCTGTTCTGATGCTTATCTTGAATTGATTTAGTTTTTTAATCGTCAATTGTGCCCATCTTAGATAAGAAATCTCCGGTGGCGAATGTAAAAATTTCTCCAGTCGAATCTGGAGAGTCCGCATGCACGCCGTCGAAACCACCCACCCTGCAACCCGCGTCGATGCATGGGCCGTCAGCAGCGCCCATTGCCAGGCGCATTATCAGATCGTTGCCGAGGCTGAACCCGATGTGGTGTGCCGGGTACTCAACTATTTCGCCCTGCAGTTCCTCACCCCCGCGCGGGTGTCGGTGAACCGCGAGGCAGACCTGCTGTACATCGAAATCATGATGGATGGCTTGAGCTGGCACCGCGCCCAGGTGATCGGTGAAAAGATTCGAAACCTGATCAGCGTGTGCTCGCTGCACGTGGACCAAGCCGACTGCGTAGGGGCTCAGGCGCTGGTGGCAGCGATTCGGTAAAAGGCTGCAATACACGCGGGGAGGAAGATATCCAGGCGCTGGCTAGCGTGTAGCTTACATCCGCTGCCAGCCAGGAAACCCGCATGCCCCTTGACCGTCGATTGGAACTGCATCAACTGCTGCCGGCATTGGTCGACGATGGGCTGGTCACACCCGAGGTGGCGCAACGGTTGTCGACCCTGCCGGCCAGTCACAGCCGGCATCCACTGGAATGCATCGCTGCCGCAGGCCCCTGCCTGGAAACCCTGACCCAGTGGCTGGCCGAGCATGTCGGGCAAGCGTATCTGCGCATCGACCCGCTGAAGATCGACGTGGCGACGATTGTGCCGCTGATGTCCTACGCCTTCGCCCAACGCCACGCCATCCTGGCGGTCGCGGTGGATGCGCAGACCGTCACGGTCGCCAGCGCCCAGCCCTATATCACCAGCTGGGAAGCCGGACTTGCCCAAGTGCTCAAGCGCTCGATCCAGCGCAGGGTGGCCAACCCGCAAGAGATCCAACGCTGCATCGGCGAGTTTTATCGGTTGGCGAAGTCCGTCAGTGGCGCAGAGCAAAAGGTCGCGACGCCCGGCACTGCAGACCTGCTCAACCTCGGTGCCAGTGACCAGGAGGCAGATGCCAATGACGCGCATATCGTCAATATCGTCGACTGGCTGTTGCAGTACGCATTCGGCCAACGGGCCAGTGATATCCATGTCGAACCGTGCCGCGACCAGGGCCGGGTGCGCTTTCGCATCGACGGGCTGTTGCACGACGTTTATCAGTTTCCGCCCCAGGTCACGATGGCGGTGGTCAGCCGCTTGAAAAGCCTGGGACGCATGAACGTCGCGGACAAACGCAAACCCCAGGATGGTCGGATCAAGACCAAGAGCCCGACAGGTGCGGAAGTTGAGCTGCGCCTCTCGACCTTGCCCACCGCGTTTGGCGAGAAACTGGTGATGCGGATTTTCGACCCGCAGGTACTGCTCAGGGATTTTGACCAATTGGGCCTTTCCAGCGACGACCAGCAACGCTGGCAGGCCATGACCCGCCAGGCCAATGGCATCATCCTGGTGACCGGACCGACCGGCTCAGGCAAGACCAGCACCCTTTACACCACGCTCAAGCAACTCGCGACCCGCGAGGTCAACCTGTGCACCGTGGAAGACCCGATCGAGATGGTTGAGCCTTCGTTCAACCAGATGCAGGTGCAACACAGCATCGGACTGACCTTCGCCAGCGGCATCCGCGCCCTGCTGCGCCAGGACCCGGACATCATCATGATCGGCGAGATTCGCGACCAGGAAACCGCAGAAATGGCGATCCAGGCTGCGCTGACCGGACATCTCGTGCTGTCGACTTTGCATACCAACGATGCACCGGGTGCCATCAGCCGCCTGCAGGAGCTTGGAATTGCTCATTATTTGATCAAGGCGACGCTACTGGGCGTCATGGCGCAGCGCCTGGTGCGCCTGTTATGCCCTCACTGCAAGCGCGCCATGGGTGACACCCACGAGGCCAGCGGTTGTGTGGAGTGCCGGCACAGCGGCTACCGCGGCCGTGCCGGGGTCTACGAGGTGATGGTCATGACTGAAAACCTCAAGGCCCTGATCACGCCCGGCGCCGATGTGCACGCCCTGCGTCAGGCGGCCATTGCCCAGGGCATGTGCAGCTTGCGCATGGCCGGCATGCACAAGGTAAAGGCGGGGCTCACCTCGCTAGCGGAGGTATTACGGGTAACGCCTGGGGATTCGGTAACAAATCCTTTGCTGGTTGCGCGGTGAAAGCGTCTTTATCGGTGACAACCCCGTTACAATCGGCCGACTGTCGTTTTACTGACATTCTTAGATAAGGAATCGCTATGCAGATCGGAACCGTACTGCTTCTTTTCGTGGGGTTGGCCGTCGCCATCCTCTTCATGGGTTTCAAGGTAGTGCCCCAGGGCTACCAGTGGACGGTCGAGCGCTTTGGCCGCTACACCAACACCCTCAAGCCCGGCCTGAACATCATCATCCCGGTCATGGACCGCATCGGTCGCAAGATCAACGTGATGGAAAGCGTGCTGGATATCCCGCCGCAGGAAGTGATCACCGCCGACAACGCCACCGTGCAGATCGACGCCGTGTGCTTCTTCCAGGTGGTCAATACCGCCCAGGCCGCCTACGAGGTCAACAACCTCGAGCACGCCATCCGCAACCTGCTGCAAACCAATATCCGTACGGTGCTCGGCTCGATGGAGCTGGATGCGATGCTCAGCCAGCGTGACGGCATCAACGAAAAACTGCTGAAAACCGTGGATGAAGCCACCGCCCCCTGGGGTATCAAGATCACCCGTATCGAGATCAAGGACATCAGCCCGCCCGCCGACCTGATGGCTGCCATGTCCGGCCAGATGAAAGCCGAGCGGATCAAGCGTGCACAAATCCTCGAGGCCGAAGGCCTGCGGGCATCGGCGATCCTGACCGCCGAAGGCAAGAAGCAGGCGCAGATCCTCGAAGCCGAAGGTAGCCGTCAGGCGGCCTTCCTTGAGTCCGAGGCCCGCGAGCGCCAGGCCGAAGCCGAAGCGCGCGCCACCCAGGTGGTGTCGGAGGCGATCGCATCGGGCAACGTGCAGGCGGTCAACTACTTCGTCGCGCAAAAATACATCGACGCCCTGGGCAAGCTGGCTTCGGCCAACAACAGCAAGGTCATCCTGATGCCGCTGGAAGCCAGCCAAGTAATCGGCGCGGTCGGCGGTATCGGTGAGATCGTCAAGGCAACGTTCGACAGCAAGAAAGGCTGAGGCCATCGCCATGTGGGATTTCCTGCTGAATTTGTCATTCTGGGATTGGCTGGCACTCGGCACCGTGCTGTTGATACTCGAGGTATTCGGCGCTGGTGGCTACCTGCTGTGGATGGGCATCGCAGCAGCCGCAGTCGGCGTGATCAAGTTCCTGGTCCCGCCCTTGGGACTGGAATGGCAACTGCTGCTGTTCGCCGTATTGTCGATCCTCACGGCGGTGTACTGGTGGAAACGCCAGCGCAGCAGCGCCAAGGTCAGTGACCAACCGGGGCTGAACGAGCGTGGTTCCGAGCTGGTCGGGCGCACCTTTGTGGTGCATCAGGCAATTGTCGAGGGTCGCGGCAAGGTAAAAGTCGGCGATGGCGTGTGGATGGTCACCGGTCCCGACAGCCCTGTAGGCGCTCATGTACGGGTAATTGGTCGGGAAGGTGCCGTATTGAAGGTTGAAACTGTTTAGTCAGTGATGGAACTCGGCTGGGCTTACTACAATCATAAAGTACAGATAACCCACCCGGAGTCACCCATCATGCGTCTCAAATATGCTGTCGCAACCCTTGCTGTGCTTTCCCTCCCTGTCGGTTCAGCCATGGCCGACAGCTTCTGGCGCAATGTCATCTCGTCGGGCGCCACCACCGGCTCGACGTACCTGACTTTCAAGGACCACAAGCTGGTGGTCGCCGCACAAGACGATGCCGGCAGCTTTGTTGCCAGCGACGGCGGCATCCGTGGCCCATACCTGGAAGCTGCGATGCAGAAAGTCCGCGCCGATAACCCTGGCCTGCAGGCCACGGACATGGAGCTGGCCAACGCCATCCTCGCGAAAAACGCTGTCACCGAGTGATTTTCACTCCCTGAAGAATGCCGCTGATAAAGCGGCATTTTTTTGCCCGTGACACGACGATTCATTCACGGATGACAGGCTATATTCAGTCTAGCCGTGCAACCATGCCGGTACTGATACCTTGCCTACTCATCGCCAATCTGAAACGGATGCCTTCGTCGTCATGAGCCAACAGCCTTTTCTGCCATTTTCCAAACCTACCATCGATGAAGCCACCATCTCGGCGGTGGGCGATGTATTGCGCTCGGGCTGGATCACCAGCGGGCCAAAAGTGCAGGCATTCGAGGCGCAGCTGTCGGAATACTTTGGCGGTCGCCCGGTGCGTACGTTCAACTCGGGCACCTGCACCATGGAGATAGCCCTGCGCATCGCGGGCATCGGCCCAGGTGATGAAGTCATCACCACGCCGATCTCCTGGGTTGCCACGGCCAACGTGATCCTGGAAGTGGGCGCCACGCCGGTGTTCGCCGACATCGACCCGGTCACTCGCAATATCGACCTGGCCCAGGTCGAAGCAGCGATTACCCCGCGTACCAAGGCGATCATCCCGGTGTACCTCGCCGGTCTGCCGCTGGATATGCCGATGCTCTATGCCCTGGCTAACAAGTACAACTTGCGCATCATTGAAGACGCGGCCCAGGCGCTGGGTTCCAGCTGGGATGGCGAGCGCATTGGGGCCACGGGTGACTTCGTGTCGTTCAGCTTCCAGGCCAACAAGAACATCACCTCCTCCGAGGGCGGTTGTCTGGTGCTGAATAACGCTGAAGAAGCGCGCCTGGCAGAAAAATATCGCCTGCAGGGCGTCACCCGCACGGGTTTCGACGGCCTCGATGTGGATGTGCTGGGCGGCAAGTTCAACATGACCGATATCGCCGCCGCCATCGGCTTGGGGCAGTTCGCGCATATCGAGAAGATCACCGCCCATCGCCAGAATCTGGCGCGACACTACTTCAAGTGCTTTGGCAGCGACTTCGAGGAAAAGTATGGCGCGCAATTGCCGCCGGCGGACTTCGAGAACAGTAACTGGCACCTGTTCCAGCTGGTGCTGCCGGAGCGTCAGGACGGCCTGCCCGCCCGCGCCACCTTCATGGAGCAGATGCAAGCCCATGGCGTCGGCATTGGCTATCACTACCCGCCGATCCACCTGCTGAGCCTGTATCGGGCGCAGGGATTCAAGGAAGGCATGTTTCCGGTAGCTGAGCGTGTGGGACGTTTGATCGTGTCGTTGCCGATGTTTACGGCGATGACAGAGGCAGATGTGGAGCGTTCGGTGGCAGCCGTCAAGGCAGTGCTGCAAGCCGGCTAGTCACAATCGACCGTGGGAGCTGGCTTGCCTGCGACTGCATCACCTGGGTATCACTGATACACCGAGGTGCCCGCATCGCAGGCAAGCCAGCGCCTACATGGTTTACTCGCCGATGGCAGCTTTGTAGCCGGCGGCGTCCAGCAGTTTTTCCAGGTCAGCCGGGTTGCTTGGCTTGAGCTTGAAGATCCACGCGCCATACGGGTCAGAGTTCAGCAGCTCAGGGCTACCACTCAGCTCTTCGTTGACGGCAATCACTTCGCCTGCCACCGGGGCGTAGATATCCGAAGCGGCCTTGACCGACTCCACCACACCCGCCTGATCAGTCGCGCCAAACTGGGCGCCAACCTCGGCCAGCTCAACAAACACCACGTCCCCCAGCGCTTCCTGAGCGTGGTCGGAAATACCGACAGTCACCGTGCCGTCAGCTTCCAGACGAGCCCATTCGTGACTTTCAGCAAAACGCAGGTCGGCAGGGATATCGCTCATAATCTGTGTCCTCAAGAAGTAATGTCAGCGGCCTTTGGCCTGCCGGAAATAGTTAGATCAGGGTTTTGCCATGGCGCACGAAGGTCGGCTTGACCACTCGAACCGGGTACCACTTGCCGCGGATTTCCACTTCGGCCCGATCGGCTGTCGCCGTCGGTACACGCGCCAGGGCAATGGATTTGCTCAGCGTAGGAGAGAAACTACCACTGGTGATCTCTCCTTCGCCAACATTGGCGATACGAACCACCTGATGAGCGCGTAAAACCCCGCGTTCTTCAAGCACCAGCCCGACCAGTTTGAACTGCACACCCGCCGCCAGTTCAGCTTCCAGCGCGGCGCGCCCGATGAACTCGCGTTCGGCCGGCTCCCAGGCAATGCTCCAGGCCATGTTGGCCGCCAGCGGCGAAACGTCCTGGTGGATATCCTGGCCGTACAGGTTCATGCCGGCCTCCAGGCGCAGCGTATCGCGGGCGCCAAGGCCGATGGGTGAAATACCGGCACCCACCAGGTCATTGAAGAAACCCGGGGCCTGATCGGCAGGCAGCACAATTTCCAGGCCGTCTTCACCGGTATAACCGGTGCGTGCGATAAACCAGTCGCCATCGGCCTGGCCTTCGAAGGGCTTGAGCTGGTGGATCAGGGTGGCGCGCGCCTGGGTCACCAGTTCGGCGATCTTCTGCCGGGCGTGCGGGCCTTGAATGGCCAGCATGGCCAACTCGGGGCGCTCATGCAGCTGCACCGGGTAGCTGCCCAGTTGCGCCTGCATCCAGGCCATGTCCTGGTCGCGGGTGGCAGCATTGACCACCAGGCGATAGCCGGTTTCGGTACGGTAGACGATCATGTCGTCCACCACTCCGCCCTGCTCATTGAGCATGGCGCTGTAGAGCGCACGGCCGCAGCCATGCAAACGATCGACATCATTGGCCAGCAGGTGCTGGAGCCATTCCTTGGCCTGGGGGCCGGTGACATCGATCACGGTCATATGAGATACATCAAACACCCCGCAGTCGCGTCGCACCTGATGGTGTTCTTCAACTTGCGAGCCGTAGTGCAGAGGCATATCCCAACCGCCAAAATCGACCATTTTCGCGCCTAGGGCGAGATGCAGGTCATACAGAGGCGTACGCTGTCCCATGGGTTTCTCCTTCCGGGCGTGGCGAAGGTGCGCAGCGTTGCCGTCCGCGCTGGACACCTTGATTTACAAGGCCTGCAGCCACGCACAGCGACTCGATCCGAAAGACGGACCGCACCGAATGCCGCGCATTGTAGCCTCAAGCCGTAGGACTGGCACCTAACCGATTTGCCGGGCAGAGCGTCGGATCAGCCCGATCACCGGCAGCAAGCCCACCAACACCAGGGTCAAGGCCGGTAATGACGCCCGCGCCCACTCCCCTTCGCTGGTCATTTCGAAAATCCGCACGGCCAGGGTGTCCCAGCCAAAAGGCCGCATCAGCAGGGTTGCCGGCATTTCCTTGAGCACATCGACAAATACCAGCAGCGCCGCGCTCAATGTCCCGGGCAACAACAGCGGCAGATACACTTTGCAAAACAGTCGTGGACCACTCACCCCGAGACTGCGCGCCGCCTCCGGCAGGGACGGGCGGATGCGTGCCAGGCTGTTTTCCAGCGGACCATAGGCCACCGCCAGGAAACGCACCAGATACGCCAGCACCAGCGCCGACAGGCTACCCAACAGCAAGGGCTTGCCCGCGCCGCCGAGCCATGCCGACAGTGGCACCACCAGCTCACGGTCCAGGTAACTGAACGCCAGCATGATCGACACAGCCAGCACCGAGCCCGGCAGGGCGTAGCCGACGTTGGCCAGGCTGATGCCGGAGCGAATCGCCCGGGTCGGCGCCAGGCGGTTGGCGAACGCCAATAGCAACGCCACGCTGACGGTGATCAGCGCCGCGATGCCGCCCAGGTAAAGGGTATGCACGATCAGGCCTGAATAACGTTCATCCAGGTCGAAGCGGCCACGCTGCCAGAACCAGGCGACCAGTTGCAGCATCGGAATCACAAAGGCACAGGCAAACACCAGGCCACACCAACTGCTGGCCGCGACCGCCTTGAACCCTCGCAAGTGATACAGGGCTTTACCCCGTGGTCGTTCATTGCCTGGGCGGCTGGCACCTCGTGCGCGCCGCTCGCCATACAGCACCAGCATCACCACCAGCAGCAACAGGCTGGCCAGCTGCGCTGCGCTGGACAGACTGAAAAAGCCGTACCAGGTCTTGTAGATGGCGGTGGTGAAGGTGTCGAAGTTGAACACCGAGACCGCGCCGAAATCCGCCAGGGTCTCCATCAATGCCAGCGCCACACCCGCGCCAATCGCCGGCCGCGCCATGGGCAAAGCGACACGCCAGAACGCTTGCCAGGGCGACTGCCCCAACACCCGCGCGGCTTCCATCAGGCCTTTGCCCTGGGCCAGAAACGCGGTGCGCGCCAGCAGGTACACGTAGGGATAGAACACCAGCACCAACACAATGATCACGCCGCTGGTGGACCGAACTCGCGGCAGGCGCAAGCCGGTGCCAAACCATTCGCGCAGAAGGGTTTGCACCGGGCCGGCGAAGTCCAGCAAGCCGACGAACACAAACGCAAGCACATAGGCCGGAATAGCGAAGGGCAGCATCAACGCCCAATCCAGCCAGCGCCTGCCGGGGAATTCGCAGAGGCTGGTCAGCCAGGCCAGGCTCACGCCCAACAGGGTGACGCCGACGCCAACCCCCAGCACCAGGGTCAGGGTGTTGCCCAAGAGGCGAGGCATCTGGGTTTCCCACAGATGGGACCAGATTTGCGCATCGATGCTTTGCCAGGACAGCAACAGTACGCTCAGCGGCAGCAGCACCAAGGCAGCGACGGTGAAGACCGGCAGGTACCAGCGGCGTTGGGCGGGGTGGGCCAAGGAGAAGCTCTCAGAAAAATAAAGATTTTGAAGGCGCCGCTAACCAATGTGGGAGCGGGCTTGCTCGCGAAAGCGGTGTATCAGTCACTCAGGTATCGACTGACACGGCGCTTTCGCGAGCAAGCCCGCTCCCACAATTAGATCGGCGGTGTCTTGAAAATTGTACTCAGTTCCAACCCGCCCGATCCATCAAACGAATCGCCTCGGCCTGGCGCTTGCCCGCGACTTCAACCGGCAAGGTGTCGGCGACGAACTTGCCCCAGGTCGCCACTTCGGCCGACGGCGGTACCGCCGGGTTGGCCGGGAACTCCTGGTTTACATCGGCAAAGATCTTCTGCGCCTCAGGCGTGGTCATCCACTCCACCAAGGCCTTGGCGGCTTCCGGGTGTGGCGCGTTTTTGGTCAGGCCGATACCCGACAGGTTCACATGCACGCCACGGTCGCCCTGGTTTGGCCAGAACAGCTTCACCGCGAGCGCCGGGTTCTGCTTGTGCAGGCGGCCGTAATAGTAGGTATTGACGATACCCACGTCGCATTGGCCGGCGTTGATCGCCTCCAGTACCGCGATGTCGTCCGAGAACACATCGGTGGACAGGTTGTTGACCCAGCCCTTGACGATTTCTTCGGTCTTGGCCGCACCATGGGTTTCGATCAGGGTCGCGGTCAGCGACTGGTTGTAGACCTTCTTCGCCGTGCGCAGGCACAGGCGGCCTTCCCATTGCTTGTCGGCCAAGGCCTCATAAGTGGTCAGGTCACCCGGTTTGACCCGGTCGGTTGAATAGGCAATGGTCCGCGCGCGCAGGCTCAAACCGGTCCAGGCGTGGTTTGAGGAGCGGTATTGCAGGGGGATGTTCTTGTCGATTACCGCGGAGGTGAACGGCTGCAGGATGCCCATTTGCTCGGCCTGCCAGAGGTTGCCGGCGTCGACGGTCAGCAACAGGTCGGCGGTGGCGTTTTCGCCCTCGGCCTTGATGCGCTGCATCAGCGGGGCTTCCTTGTCGGTAATGAACTTCACCTTTACACCGGTCTTCTGGGTGTAGGCGTCGAACACCGGCTTGATCAGTTCGTCGATGCGCGAGGAGTAGACCACGACTTCATCGGCGGCCTGCACGGTGGTGCTGCCGAGAAGGGTGAGTGCCAGGGCAGTCAGGAGGCGCTTGGGTGCCAACATGGGTGCGGTCTCTCATTTGCAAAAAGAAGGCAAATGATAAGGACTCACATTTAGTGGCGCTTGGCGGAGGCGTTACCAGATGTTGCACGAGGCTCGCCTCATCGCCGGCAAGCCGGCGCCTACACAGGTCGCGTTGAGCTCATGGCTTGGCCAGTTCCGGGAGATCGCCGGTGAGGCCCAACGCCTGGCGCACAAACACCGCCTTGGCTTCCGGCATCTGGTCGACCAGCTTCAAGCCCGCATTGCGCAACCAGCGCAACGGCAGTTGGTCGGCCTGGAACAGGCGCTCAAAGCCCTCCATCGCCGCCATCAGTGCCAGGTTGTGGGGCATGCGCCGGCGTTCGTAGCGGCTCAGCACTTTCACATCGGCCAGGCGCTCGCCGCGTTCGGTCGCCGACAACAGCACCTCGGCCAGCACCGCCGCGTCGAGAAAGCCCAGGTTCACGCCCTGCCCCGCCAACGGGTGGATCACGTGGGCCGCATCGCCGATCAGCGCCAGGCCTTCGGCCACATAGCGCTTGGCGTGACGCTGACGCAATGGCACGCAGACACGCGGGTCGGCGCTGATCACCGTGCCGAGTCGCCCCTCAAAGGCGCGCTCGAGTTCACGGCAAAAGCTTTCGTCATCCAGCGCCATCAAGCGTTCGGATTCTGCCGGTGTGGTCGACCAGACGATCGAGCACCAGTCTTCCTGTCCATCGCGCGCCAGCGGCAAGAACGCCAGCGGGCCGGTGTCGGTAAAGCGTTGCCACGCCGTGCGCTGGTGCGGTTGGCTGCTGCGCACGCTGGTGACGATAGCGTTATGCAGGTAATCCCATTCGCGGGTCGCGGTGCCGGTCAGGCGGCGTACCGCGGAGTTGGCGCCATCGGCGGCCACCACCAGCGGCGCGCGCAGCTTGCGACCGTCGGCCAGGGTCAGCAGCCAGTCGTCGCCGGAGCGGCGCATCTGCTCCAGGCGCGCATTGGCCAACAGGCCCAGGTCGCAGTCGTGCAAGCGATCGAGCAAGGCATCCTGCACCACGCGGTTCTCGACGATGTGCCCGAGCACCTCGGCATGCACGCTGGCCGCCGAAAAGTGGATCTGCCCGGTGCCGCTGCCATCCCACACCTGCATCTCGCCGTAAGGGCTGGCACGTCGCGAGACGATGCCGTCCCACACACCCAGGCGCTCAAGGATGCGCTGGCTGGCGGTCGACAAGGCGCTCACCCGTGGCTCGAAGGCCGCTTCGGGGTCAAACGGCTTGACGCTCAGCGGGCTGCCATCCAGCAGCAGCACCTGCAGGCCACTGCCTTGCAACGCCAGCGCCAGGGCGCTTCCGACCATTCCGGCCCCGACAATCAGCACATCTGCGCGCATGTCCATGCTTTAAGCCTGTCTCGCTGGCGGCTTGCGCCGCACGTAAAGGGTTTTGTCGACCCGCGCCACCAGGGTGCCGGAGCCGTCATGAATCTGCACTTTGAGATGCGGCAGGTACTTCTCGCCACCCTCGGTCTGTCGACGAATCTCATCGAGCAAGGCGTCGTCGATGGAAAACTCGGCATACACCGGGCCCTTGCCCGGCGAGACAAAGTCGATGCTCGCGGCCTTGTCCCAGACGATATAGTCGCGGCCCAGGTTTTCCATCAACAGCAGCATGTAGAACGGGTCGACCATCGAATACAGGCTGCCGCCAAACTGCGTGCCCACGTAATTGCGGTTGTACCAGCCCAGGCCCATGCGCACCTTGGCATGCCGAAAGTCGGCACTCAGCGCCTGCACACGCACGCCCGCGCCGAGGTACGGCGGGTACAGGGTCAAGAACCAGCGCAGCAGCCGCGCCTTGCCCACACGCCGGGTAAGCCAGCTACGCATTGGGACGCGTGCCCAGGCCCATGGCCTGACGGGCGAACCAGCGCTTGGCCGGGGGCAACAGGTCCAGCCCCAGCAGCCCCATATTACGGCCCAGCGCGACCAACGGTTGCGCACTGCCAAACAGCCGCGTGACCTGGTCGGAGAAGCCCACGGTCAGTTGCTGGTCGAGGCGCTGGCGCTCGCGATAGCCTTGCAAGGTCGCCAGGTCACCCGGCACCGCCGGCCCGGCCAACAAAGCCTCGGCCAAGGCATTCGCATCACGCAGGGACAGGTTGAACCCCTGCCCGGCAATCGGATGCAGGCTGTGGGCGGCGTTGCCGAGGATCGCCAGGTGCGAGCGCACTTGTTCTTCGGCTTCCACCAGGGTCAGCGGATACAGATGACGCGCGCCCACTTGCTTCAGGGTACCCAGGCGGTAGCCGAACACACCCTGCAGCTCGCTCAGGAAACTGCGCTCATCAAGGTTGGCAAGGCGCTGTGCGTCCATGCCGATGCGGGTCCAGACCAGCGCGCAGCGGTTGTCCGGCAGCGGCAGCAAGGCCATCGGGCCTTCATCGGTAAAGCGCTCGAACGCTTCGCCGTTATGGGCTTCGCTCGGGGTGATGTTGGCGATCAGCGCGCTCTGGTTGTAGGGGCGGGTTTTCACGCCGATGCCCAGTTGCTCGCGCAAGCCGGAGCGGCCGCCATCGGCCAGCACCGCCAAGTCGCACTCAAGCACGGTTTCATCATTGAGGGTCAGGCGATAGCCATCCGGCAGCGGTTCCATGCGCGTGACTTCCGCCGGGCAGCGCCAGCTCACCACGTCTTTGTCCAGGCCCTGCCACAGGCATTGGCCCAGCCAGGCGTTTTCCACCACGTAGCCGAGGGCCGGGACCCCCTCCTCCATGGCGGACAGGCGTGCGGTGGAGAACCGCCCACGGTCCGACACATGAATCTGCTTGATCGGCTCGGCGCGGCGGGAAATGTCCTGCCAGATGCCCAGACGCTGATAGATCTGCCGGGCCCCGAACGACAGCGCCGAAGAGCGCGCATCGTAGCTTGGCTGATAGCTGTCGCCCGGCGCGAAGGGCTCGATCAGCACGATCTTCCAGCCCCGCGCCTTGGCTCCGGCCTGCAACGCCAGCGCCAGGCTGGCACCCACCAGGCCGCCACCGATAATCGCCAGGTTGACCCGGCTCATCGGGCAGCCGCCATCAGTGCTTCAATCTCGGCGACAGCCTTGGGCACGCCGCCGGTCAGAATTTCACAGCCTTGCTTGGTCACCACCACGTCGTCCTCGATACGTACGCCAATGCCACGCCATTTCTTCGCCACGGCCTGGTTATCCGGCGAAATATAGATGCCCGGTTCCACGGTCAACGCCATGCCGATTTCCAGCACGCGCCATTCGCCGCCCACCTTGTACTCGCCCACGTCATGCACATCCATACCCAGCCAGTGGCCGGCGCGGTGCATATAGAACGGTTTGTAGGCTTCGCTGGCGATCAGTTCGTCGACGTCACCCTGCAGCAGTCCCAGCTTTACCAGCCCCGCGGTGATGACTTGCACCGTTGCCTCATGGGCCTGGTTCCAGTGTTTATTTGGCGCGATCTCGGCAAAGGCGGCTTCCTGGGAGGCCAGCACAATCTCGTAGATCGCCCTCTGTTCCGGGGAAAACTTGCCATTGACCGGCCAGGTGCGCGTGATGTCGCTGGCGTAGCAATCGATCTCGCAACCGGCGTCGATCAGCACCAGGTCGCCGTCCTTGAGCACCGCATCATTCTGCTGGTAATGCAGGATGCAGCTGTTGCGCCCGGCGGCGACGATGGAGCCATAGGCCGGCATCTTCGCGCCGCCCTTGCGAAATTCGTAATCCAGCTCGGCTTCCAGGCTGAACTCGTACAGGCCGGCGCGGCTGGCTTGCATCGCCTTCACGTGGGCGGCGCAGGAGATTCGCGCGGCCTCGCGCATCACCTTCACTTCTGCCGCCGATTTATACAGGCGCATGTCGTGGAGCAGATGATCCAGGGCAACAAACTCGTTCGGCGGCTGGGCGCCCAGGTGCGCTTTAGAGCGGATCACGTTGATCCACTCCATCAGGTGCCGGTCGAATTCGGCATTGCTGCCCATGGCCGAGTACACCCGGTCGCGACCTTCGATCAGGCCGGGCAGAATGTCGTCGATATCGGTGATGGGGAAAGCATCGTCGGCGCCGAAGTCACGCACCGCGCCTTCGGTGCCGGCGCGCAGGCCGTCCCACAGTTCGCGTTCGGCATTGCGTTCGCGGCAGAACAGCACGTACTCGCCATGCTGGCGACCGGGCATCAGCACGATCACCGCTTCGGGCTCGGGAAAACCGCTGAGGTACTGGAAGTCGCTGTCCTGGCGATAGACATGCTCGACATCGCGATTGCGAATGGCCACGGCGGCGGCCGGCAGGATCGCGATGCTGTTGGGTTCCATCTGCGCCATGAGCGCCTTGCGGCGCCGGGTGTATTCCGCTTTGGGGATATGGATCATGGGCAGAGGGGTGTCCTTTCTTAGTGCAGCGACGGCTTGGGGGCGGCCGGTTCAGCGGACTTCTTGGTCTCGGTGAACAGCAGCAGCGGCGCGACGCGCAGGTATTCCATGACTTCCATGTAGTCGCTTTCGCCGTCTTCGGACTCTTCCAGGGCGTCTTGCACCTGGGAGATGGCCGCCAGGTCCTGCAGCACTTCCTGGGCATCGGTGCTCAGGTCCAGGCCGCCGGCATTCACGCCGAAGCCGTGCAGGAAACCCTGGCACCATTGGCCCAGTGCGGCAGCACGGTCGGCGAGTGGCGCGTCATCGGTCGGCAGCAGCAGGACCACGGTGACGTCATCACCGGTCAGTTCGCCCTTGACCATCTCTTGCAGGCCGATCAGCGCGTTACGCACGTTTTCGGTCGGTTCGGTTTCCAGCAGCTCGGCCACGTCGGCCAGCCAGTTGTCGGCATCGAAGCCCACGCCGGTGCAGCTGCGACCGAGCAACACGCCGTGCAGTTCGGCAGGCGAGCAAGGGTGGCCGCTGGAGCTCAGCAGTTTGGAAAAAGCGTCGTACGGGGAGTTCTGAATGGGCATGGTGAGCTAGGCGCCAGACGGCGCAATGTCTAGAATGGAGCGCTGTATCCTAGCACCGGCAGACGTACCAAGACTATCAAGGGCGTCAGATCGTTTATCCTGCAGTTGCCATTCATCAGACAAATCCAGTGGAACCCAATGGAAGACACCGACCTGCAAGCGCTGATGGCCAGACTCGAATTGCTAATTACTCGGGTCGAGCAACTTAAGAGTCAAAACGGACTCCTATTAGCTCAGGAAAAGACCTGGCGCGAGGAACGCGCTCACCTCATTGAAAAAAACGAAATCGCCCGGCGTAAGGTCGAATCGATGATTTCGCGCCTGAAGGCCCTGGAGCAAGACTCATGAGTTCAAGCAATAGCGTCACCGTGCAGATCCTCGACAAAGAGTATTCGATCATCTGCCCGCAGGAAGAGCGCAACAACCTGGTGAGCGCCGCCCGCTACCTGGACGGCAAGATGCGTGAAATCCGCAGCAGCGGCAAAGTCATCGGCGCCGATCGCATCGCCGTGATGGCCGCGCTGAACATCACCCACGATTTGCTGCATAAGCAGGAACGCCCTGACGTGCAGGCCAGCGGCTCGACGCGCGAGCAGGTGCGTGACCTGCTGGAACGTGTTGATCTGGTGCTTTCCAGCGATTCAGACGCACCCAAGGGCTGATTGCCGAGACGGTTTAGGGTATACTCGCCCCACTCCCTGGCGTGTTTGCCAGTCGGCGATGTCCCTGAGCCGATTCGCACTACCCTGGAAGTTGCACGTTGGGCTGGTGTGCATGTCCGCTAGACGGAAAGCCTTAAAGCCTACTGCTTCTTCCACCTTGAACTTTCGGGTTCAAGGGCTAAGTCGACAGCGGCTCTGTCGGGGAGCCTGAATTCCAAATCAATGCCAGTCCCAGGACTGGCATTGTTTTATGAGCCGAAAAACCATGACCGAACCTGCGCCGCTTTCTCGTCCGCAACTTCGACGCATGTTGCGCAACGCCCGCCGCGCCCTCACGCCGAGCGAGCAGCGCCGGGCCGCCCAAGGCCTGTATCGGCAACTGGCACAGCACCCGCTGTTTCGCCGGGCCAAACATATTTCCTTGTACCTGCCGACGGACGGTGAAATCGATCCGCGCCCGCTGCTGCGTGCCGCACAGCGCCGGGGCAAGGCCACGTACCTGCCGGTGCTCAGCGCCTGGCCACGGACCAAGATGGTGTTCCAGCGCGTGCGGCCTGGGGAGAAACTCTTGCCCAACCGTTTTCGCATCCTTGAGCCCCGGGTCAATCTCAGCCGGCAACGCAAGGTCTGGGCGCTGGACCTGGTGCTGCTGCCGTTGGTGGGATTCGACGACGCGGGCGGACGCCTGGGCATGGGCGGCGGTTTCTACGACCGCAGCCTGGCCTATCTGGCTCGCCGCCAAAGCTGGCGCAAGCCGACGCTGCTGGGCCTGGCCCATGAATGTCAGAAAGTCGAACGACTGGTGCAGGCGAGTTGGGACGTGCCGTTGGCGGGCACTGTCAGTGACAAGGGATGGTATATCGCACAGACGCCACTGGAGTCAGCGGCGCCTTGAAAGAAGGGTTAACGCTTGAACGGCTGTGGCTGCTGTTGAGCCAGTTCAACGGGAGCATCGGTCTTGTTCGACCACAGGCTTTGCGCATACCCGGTGGTCACGACACCCAGACCAAACAAAATCACCAAAATCCATAGTAAATCCGGTTTACGTTGCATCGATTGCCCCCCTTCAGGCACCTCGTACACGATGACAACAACGTTCCAAAGTAGTCCGTTGCAGCTGCGTCAAGCTTAAAATCCCGGCATTCTGCGTTAACGTGAACCAACACGCAAACCTTGGCGCCAACCGACTGTCGGTTTGTCATGGAATTGCCTGACAACTTTCCCAATGCCTGTTTCAGGAGCCCCAAAATGGCCTACTGGCTGATGAAATCCGAGCCCGACGAACTCTCCATCAAAGGCCTGGAAAAGCTTGGCGAAGCCCGCTGGGACGGGGTGCGCAACTACCAGGCGAGAAATTTCCTGCGCGCCATGGCGGTGGGTGACCAATTTTTCTTCTACCACTCCAGTTGCCCCGAGCCAGGCATCGCCGGCATCGGCAAAATCGTCGCGGCGGCGTACCCGGATCCCACCGCACTGGAACCCGACAGCCACTATTTCGACGCCAAGGCCAGCGCCGAGAAAAATCCGTGGAGTGCGATCAACGTCGCTCATGTCGAAACGTTTGCCAACGTGCTGGGCCTTGGCTACTTGAAGCAACAGGCCGCACTTGCCGAACTGCCGCTGGTGCAAAAAGGCAGCCGCCTCTCGGTGATGCCGGTCACTGCCGAGCAATGGTCGGCGATACTCGCACTGCGCTGATAGAGCAGAACCCTGCAGTCACGCTCCCGGCGCATGCATCTGCACGGTAACCGGGTTAGGCTTGCGCTTCATTTGACCGGTATCAAGGCCCGCTGAGGCAACACCGGTCAAACTAGGACGCTAACGCCGCAGGATGCACCCATGTCGACGAACCACCGCACCTCCCAGCTATTTGCCACGTTGCTGATCCTGTTACTGGTCGCCGCCGGCGGCTTCGGTTACTGGAAGTCCACCCAGGACCGCCTGCCCGAAGGCCTGAGCATGGGTAACGGCCGCCTGGAATCCACTGAAGTGCAGATCGCCGCGAAGATCCCTGGGCGCCTCGCCGAAGTGCGGGTGGATGAAGGCGACAAAGTGCTCAAGGGCCAACTGCTGGCCCGCATGGACACCCGCACCCTGGAGGCCCAGCGCGCCCAGGCCGAAGCCGAGGTGCTGCGCGCCAGGGAAAACTTCGCCGCCGCCGAGGCCAATGTGCAACTGCGCCAGAGCGAGCAATTGCTCGCCAACCAGGAACTCAAGCGGACCCAGGAGTTGTACAAGCGCGGCTTCGCCAGCAGCCAGTTGATCGATCAACAGCAGGCACGCCAGAACACCGGCAATGCCGCCGTGATTGCCGCGCAAGCCCAGGTCAATTCGGTGAAAGCCGCGATTGGCGCCGCCCAGGCCCAGGTCGCCCAGCTCACCAGCGAAATCGATGACAGCAGCCTGCGCGCGCCCATCGACGGGATTATCCAGCTGCGCCTGGCCGAGCCCGGTGAAGTGCTTGGCGCCGGGGGGCGCGTGCTGTTGTTGATCGATCCGCAGGACCAGTACATGAACCTCTACCTGCCCGCCTCCGTCACCGGTCGCCTGACCGTCGGCAGTGAGGCGCGCGTGCTGCTCGACGCCCTGCCCGATCAGCCGCTGCCGGCCAAGATCAGCTTTGTCGCGGCCAAATCCCAGTTCACCCCCAAGGAAGTCGAAACCCGCGACGAACGCCAGAAACTGGTGTTTCGCGTCAAACTGCGCCTGACCGAACCCAGCGCCGTGCCGCAAGCCAAGCCCGGCATGCCCGGCGCTGGCTATGTGCGTACGGCGGATATCGACTGGCCGGCCAACCTGCAATGACCGGCCTGGCGCTGCACGCCACCGGGATCAACCACCGCTACGGCAAACAACAGGCACTGCTGGACATCGCCTTCAGCCTGCCCGCGGGCACTCGCTGCGGGCTGATCGGCCCGGATGGCGCGGGCAAGTCGAGCCTGCTGGGGCTGATCGCCGGGGTCAAGAAACTGCAGGACGGCCAGTTGGAAGTGCTCGGCGGCTCCATCGCCGATCGTCGTCATCGCAACAGCCTCTACCCGCGCATCGCGTTCATGCCCCAGGGCCTGGGCGGCAACCTGTATCCCGAACTGTCGATCAGCGAGAACATTCGCTTCTTCGCGACACTGTTCGGCCTGTCGAAAGCCGATTGCGACCAGCGCATGCACAACCTGCTGCTGGCCACCGACCTCGCCCGTTTCGCCGAGCGCCCTGCCGGCAAGCTCTCCGGCGGCATGAAACAGAAGCTCGGCCTGTGCTGTGCACTGATCCACGACCCGGACCTGTTGATCCTCGACGAACCCACCACCGGCGTCGACCCGCTGTCGCGCCGGCGCTTCTGGGAACTGGTGGAAACCGTGCGCAGCGAGCGCCCGCAACTGACATTGCTGGTGGCCACGGCCTACATGGAAGAGGCCGAGCAGTTCGAACATTGCCTGATGCTCGACCGTGGCAAGCTGATCGCCGATGGCCTGAGCCGGGACCTGGCGGCGACGACACCCAGCGGCAAACTGGATGAAGCGTTTACGCACTTCCAGGGCGACAGCGCCCACAACAACCAGCCACTGGTGATCCCGCCAAGGGAAAACGCCAACACTGATATCGCCATCGAAGCCCACGACCTGACCCTGCGCTTTGGGGATTTCACTGCGGTGAACAAGGTCAGCTTCGCGATTGGGCGGGGAGAGATTTTCGGCTTCCTCGGCTCCAACGGATGTGGCAAGACCACCACCATGAAAGTCCTCACCGGGCTGATGCCGGCCACTGAAGGCAGTGCCATGCTGCTGGGCAATCCGGTAAATGCCAAGGACCTGGCCACCCGCAAGCGTGTGGGCTTCATGTCGCAGAGTTTCTCGCTGTACGGCGAACTCAGCGTGCGCCAGAACCTGGTGTTGCACGCGCAATTGTTCGACCTGCCCAAGGCCGACAGCGGCCCGCGCATCGATGAGCTGATCCAGCGCTTCGACCTCGGTGACGTCGCCGAGCAGCCGTCCGGCGAGCTGCCTCTGGGCCTGCGCCAGCGTTTGTCCTTGGCAGTGGCGGTGCTGCACCGCCCGGAAGTGCTGATCCTCGATGAACCGACCTCGGGCGTCGACCCGGCGGCGCGGGATGATTTCTGGCGGCTGTTGGTCGAGCTGTCGCGCGAACAAGGCGTGACGATTTTCCTGTCCACCCACTTTATGAACGAAGCCCAACGCTGTGATCGCATCTCCTTGATGCATGCGGGCAAGGTGCTGGCCTGTGATACGCCGGACGCGCTGCAGCGGCAGTTCCACGGCGACACCTTGGAGGCCGCATTCGTCACCTGCCTGGAGCAAGCCCAGGGCGAAACCGAACCCACTGCGCCCGCGCAAACCGTCAGCGAAACCAGCACGCCGCCGGTCAGCAAGCGCGGTTTCAGCCTCTCGCGCCTGTTGGCGGTGGCGAGTCGTGAAGGCAAAGAGCTGCTGCGCGACAAGGTGCGCATGGCGTTTGCCCTGCTTGGGGCGATGTTCATGATGGTGATCTTCGGCTACGGCATTTCCCTGGACGTGGAAAATCTCGCCTTCGCCGTCTACGACCAGGACCAGACGCCGCAAAGCCGCGCCTACCTGGAAGCCTTTCGCAGCTCGCGCTATTTCGCCGAACAACCCGCCATCCGCGACGCCACCGAGTTGCACCGGCGCCTGCAACGTTCGGAAATCAAACTGGCCCTGGAAATCCCGCCGGGTTTCGGACGTGACCTCTACGCCGGTCGCCAACCCACGGTAGCTGCGTGGCTCGACGGTGGCATGCCGTTTCGGGCGGAAACCAGCCGTAACTATGTGGAAGCGGTGCACCAGGGCAATCTCCAGCAACTGGCCGAACTGAGCAGCCTGCCCCGCAGCAGCCAGGCTGCCGTCAAACTCGAAACGCGCTTTCGCTATAACCAGGACGTGGTCAGCGTGAATGCCATCGGTCCTGGAGTGATGGCACTGATCCTAGCGTTTATCCCGGCAATGCTCACCGCCCTGGGCATCGTGCGCGAGAAGGAACTGGGCTCGATCACCAACTTCTATGCCACACCGCTGACCCGCCTGGAATTCCTGCTCGGCAAGCAGGCGCCGTACCTCGCGGTGAGCCTGGTCAACCTGGCGCTGTTGGTGGCGATGAACCGCTGGCTGTTCGGCGTGCCATTCAAGGGCAGCGGCCTGACCCTGGCATTCGGCGGCCTGCTGTACGTGCTGGCCACCACCAGCATGGGCCTGCTGATTTCCGCATTCACCCGCACCCAGATCGCCGCGATCCTCGGCACCATGATCATCACCAGCCTGCCGACCATCCAGTTCTCCGGGCTGATCGTGCCGCGCTCGTCCCTGGAAGGTGCGGCCGCCCTGATGGGCACGCTGTTTCCGGCCGGACACTTCCTGGATATTGCCGTGGGCACCTTCACCAAAGCCCTCGACCTGCGCCAGTTATGGCCACAGTGCCTGGCGCTGTTCGGATTTTTCGTCGGGTTCACCGGGCTGAGCCTGGTCATGCTCAAGAAGCAGGAGGCCTGATGCACACGCTCTCTCACATCCTGCGCCTGGGCCTCAAGGAACTCACCAGCCTGCGTCACGACAGCGTGCTGCTGCTGTTTCTGTTCTACGCCTTTACCGTGGCCATCTACATGCCCGCCGCCGGCTCGGTGATTGGCGTGCACAACGCCAGCGTGGCATTTGTCGATGAAGACCACAGTGCACTTTCACGACAGATGGCCGAAGCCCTGCAACCACCGGAGTTCCAGACGCCTGCGCCGCTGGCCTACGACCAGTTGGACAAGGTCATGGACAGCGGTGAATACACCTTCGTGATCAACGTGCCGGCAAACTTCCAGGCCGACCTGTTGGCCGGTCGCCAGCCAGGCGTGCAGGTGAATGTCGACGCCACGGCGATGAGCCAGGCATTCATGGGCGCGGGCTACATCGGGCGGATTTTCCAGCGCGAATTGCTCAACTACAGCGGTCAAACCGATGCTGCGGGCAAGACGCCCGCCCTGCTGACCACCCGGGCGCTGTTCAACACCAACCTGGAGGGCGGCTGGTTCCTGGCGGTGATCCAGATCGTCAACAACATCACCATCCTCGCCATCGTCCTGACCGGCACCGCGCTGCTGCGCGAGCGCGAGCACGGCACCCTTGATCACCTGCTGGTGCTGCCGCTGACGGCGCTGGAAATCATGCTGGCGAAAATCTGGAGCAACATGCTGGTGGTGGTGCTGTGTACCTGGCTGTCGCTGGAGGTGGTGGTCAAAGGCTTGCTCGGCGTGCCGCTGGCCGGATCCCTGAGCCTGTTTCTGTTAGTGACGGCGCTGTACCTGTTTGCCAGCACCGCGCTGGGTATCTTCCTCGCCACCCTGGCCCGCTCGACACCACAGTTCGGCTTGCTGGCGATCCCGGTGATCATCCCGATGCTGTTGCTCTCCGGCGGTAGCACGCCGCTGGACAGCATGCCCGAATGGTTGCAGTGGGTGATGCAGGGCTCGCCTTCGACACACTTTGTAAGCCTGAGCGCGGCGATTCTGTTTCGGGATGCGGGGGTGAGCGTGGTGTGGCCTGACTTGTTGGCGCTGGCGGGGATTGGCTTGCTGTTTTTTGCGGTGGCGTTGGCCAGGTTCCGTAAAAGCCTGGCCTCCTAACGTCTATGAACCGGTTCTCGGCGAGCGGGCTTGTTGTGGCGAGCGGGCTTGCCCCGCGTTGGGCTGCGCAGCTGCCCTGATCGAGTTTCACATTTCTTCAGACACACCGAGGCGTACGGTTTCGGGGCGGCTTCGCCACCCAACGCGGGGCAAGCCCGCTCGCCACGACAGGCCTGTTCTGCCGCGTTACTGGATGATCAGGTTGTTGAACAACAGGTCTTCCACCACCGGTTTGCCCGTCTCGTCGTTCATCACTTGCTGGGTCTGCTTGAGGGCTTCCTGGCGCAGCTTTTCCTTGCCTTCAATGGTGCTCATGGTCTCGCTGGTCTGCTGGGTGAACAGCGCTACCAGCTGGTTACGGATCAACGCATCGTTGGCTTTGACCGCTGCGGCAGCCTCGGGGCCAGTGACGCGCAGGGCGATGTCGGCCTTGAATACCTTGAGTTTCGCCGTGCCGTCCAGGCCGTAGTTGCCCACGAACGGCGGGCTCAGGCTGATATAGCTGACCTTCGGCGCCTCGCCTTCTTTGGCTTCTTCGGCCTGCGCTGCCATCGGCAAGGTCAGGGCCAGCATCAACAGGATCCACGCTTTCACAGTTCATTCCTCAAATTCGGTTGCCCGGTAGCATAACGCTAGCAAGGCTGAGTACAAGCTTATGGCGGCTTATCAGGCCGGGGCATGCTCGTTGACCCACGGGCGTACCCTCCTACACTTATCGGCCACGATGCCAAAAGGAATAGTCCGATGAAAGCTGTGCTGTGCAAAGCCTTCGGCCCCGCCGAAACCCTGGTGCTGGAAGAGACCGCAAGCCCTACGATCAAGAAGAACGAAATCCTGCTGGACGTGCATGCCGCCGGGGTGAATTTCCCGGACACCCTGATCATCGAGGGCAAGTACCAGTTCAAGCCGCCCTTCCCGTTCTCGCCGGGTGGCGAAGCGGCGGGCGTAGTCAGTGAAGTGGGAGAAAAGGTCAGCCACCTGAAAGTCGGTGACCGGGTCATGGCGCTGACCGGCTGGGGCAGCTTTGCCGAACAGGTCGCGGTGCCCGGCTATAACGTGCTGCCGATCCCGCCGAGCATGGACTTCAACACCGCCGCCGCCTTCAGCATGACCTACGGCACTTCGATGCACGCGCTGAAACAGCGCGCCAACCTGCAACCCGGCGAAACCCTGCTGGTCCTCGGTGCCTCCGGTGGCGTCGGCCTGGCCGCCGTGGAAATCGGCAAGGCCATGGGCGCGCGGGTGATCGCCGCCGCCAGCAGCGCCGACAAGCTGGCCGTGGCCAAGGCTGCGGGCGCCGATGAGTTGATCAACTACAGCGAAGCCAGCCTCAAGGACGAGATCAAGCGCCTGACCGACGGCAACGGCGCCGATGTGATCTACGACCCAGTGGGTGGCGACCTGTTTGACCAGGCCATCCGCGCCATCGCCTGGAACGGCCGCCTGTTGGTGGTGGGCTTTGCCAGCGGACGCATCCCGGAACTGCCGGTCAACCTGGCGCTGCTCAAGGGCGCGGCAGTGGTCGGGGTGTTCTGGGGCTCGTTTGCGCAACGCCAGCCGCAGGACAATGCGGCGAACTTCCAGCAACTGTTCAGTTGGTATGCCGAGGGCAAGCTCAAGCCGCTGGTCTCGCAGGTGTACCCGCTGGAGCAAGCCGCGCAGGCGATCAATGACCTGGGGCAGCGCAAGGCGGTGGGCAAAGTCGTGGTCCAAACCCGCTGACCGATTGAAATGTGGCTGATGTGGAAGCTGGCTTGCCTGCGATAGCGGTGGGTCAGCCAACACAAGTGCAGCTGCGAGACCACTCTCGCAGGCAAGCCAGCTCCCACCGTTGATCTCCTTGGGCCTCAAGACCTGATACCGACCATCACTTATCTATTAGCGACATGTTCGTAAGAGAACATGCGATTGCTCCCATTTCCTGTATTTGCGGATAAGAGGCAATGCTATTTTCGGTAACGAAACTGTAACATTCGCATCCGCAGTCAAAACAAGAAATTTGGAGCTCTTGAATGTTTGCTTTCTTTCGTCCTGCCGCACACCAGGCCCCCCTGCCTGAAGAAAAAATAGACAGCACTTACCGACGCCTGCGCTGGCAGATCTTCGCCGGTATTTTCTTCGGTTATGCCGGCTACTACCTGCTGCGTAAAAACTTCTCGCTGGCCATGCCCTACCTGATCGACGAGGGTTACACCCGAGGTGAACTGGGCCTGGCGATGTCGGCCATCGCGATTGCGTACGGCCTGTCCAAGTTCCTCATGGGCCTGGTGTCCGACCGCTCCAACCCGCGCTACTTCCTGCCCTTCGGCCTGCTGGTGTCGGCAGGGGTGATGTTCATTTTCGGTTTCGCGCCTTGGGCCACGTCCAGCGTGACGATGATGTTCATTTTGCTGTTCATCAACGGTTGGGCCCAGGGCATGGGCTGGCCGCCAAGCGGGCGGACCATGGTGCACTGGTGGTCGCAGAAAGAACGCGGCGGCGTGGTCTCCGTGTGGAACGTGGCGCACAACGTCGGCGGCGGCCTGATCGGCCCGCTGTTCCTGCTCGGCATGGCGTGGTTCAACGACTGGCACGCAGCGTTCTACGTCCCGGCCACCGTGGCGTTGCTGGTGGCGGCCTTCGCCTTCATTACCATGCGCGACACCCCGCAATCGGTAGGCCTGCCGCCGATCGAGCAATACAAGAATGATTACCCGGAAGGCTACGACGCCAGCCACGAAGACGAATTCAGCGCCAAGGAAATCTTCGTCAAATACGTGCTGCGCAACAAAATGCTGTGGTACATCGCGTTCGCCAACGTGTTCGTCTACCTGCTGCGCTACGGCGTGCTGGACTGGGCGCCGACTTACCTCAAGGAAGCCAAGCACTTCACGGTCGACAAGTCGTCCTGGGCGTACTTCTTCTATGAGTGGGCGGGCATTCCGGGCACGCTGCTGTGCGGCTGGATGTCGGACAAGATCTTCCGGGGCAACCGTGGCCTGACCGGCATCGTGTTCATGGCGTTGGTGACCGTGGCGACCCTTGTGTACTGGCTCAACCCGCCAGGCAACCCGGTGATCGACATGATCGCGCTGTTCTCCATCGGCTTCCTGATCTACGGCCCGGTGATGCTGATCGGCCTGCAGGCGCTGGAACTGGCACCGAAGAAAGCCGCCGGTACAGCTGCGGGTTTCACCGGTCTGTTCGGTTACCTGGGCGGTTCGGTGGCGGCGAGTGCGGCCATGGGCTACACCGTGGACCATTTCGGCTGGGACGGTGGTTTTGTGCTGCTGATCGCCGCGTGCCTGCTGGCTATCGCGTTCCTGATCCCCACGCTGTGGCACACCAACAGCGTCAGCGCGGCGCGCTAACCGCCTGAGCAATCCTTGGCACACCGCTTGAGCCGCGCCTCCAGGTTTTTATCTGGCATGGCGTGGCTACGCAGGGCGTTGACGGTCTGCTCGACATAATCGCGAGTCGTGCCGTAACGCCCGCAAGCGCTTTCCAGCACATGATTGAGCACTTCGTCGGGCAAGTTGCCGGCGTAGCTGGGCAAGTGCCGCTCCAACACAAACCCCAACGCCTGCACCTGGCTGCCATCTTCAAGACGGCAACTGAGCCAATGTGGCCGGTACGAGGGATAGGGCATTTCGCGGCGCCACAGGGCGTAGAGCGACGCTTCCAGCTGATCTTCCGGCAGCCGATAGGCAAATCCGCTGCAGGAACCCCCGCGATCCAGCCCGAACACCAGCCCCGGCAACTCCGGCGTACCCCGATGTTCGTGAGACCACAGGTACAGGCCCCGGTGATAACCGTGGACCCGTGCCCGCACCCGCTCGGTGGACGAGCATTCAGGGCGCCAGATCAGCGAACCATACGCAAATAGCCAGACCGGCCCACCCTTGTGCCGACCCATGGTGGCCTGCATCGAGCTCAACAACTGTTCGTGAGTGAGTTGCGGCCCCAGATCGAGCCGCGGAGGGTAAGCCAATTGCAAAAGATCGGATTCAATGGCGGTCATGGCGAAAAGCGGTACGCCTCCTGTGTGTTACCAGTTGTAAGCAACTTTACCGTAATAAAACGCGCCGCTGTAACCGTACGGCGAAAAAGTGCTATAGGCGAGATTGCCACCACTGCTGGCGAAGGCGTTGACCTTTTCCGGGTATTTATCGGTGACGTTGTCGCCGCCCAGGGTGAACGTCCAGTTCTTCAGCTTGTAGTCCGCTGACAAATCCAGCACCCAGGCGGCCTTGAAGGTCTGGTCGTTGACCTTGTCCGCCTGGTAGCTGGTGAATTCACCATAGCGCACCAGGTTGCTGTGCAAAGCCCAATTTCCGAAGGTGAAGTCGTTACCCAGGCTCAGCTTGTGCTGCGGCGTGGTATCGCCGAGCAAACCGATGCGCTCGCGACGGTCCACACGCAGCAGGTTCACGCCCAGGCTGTCGAGAATCGCCGGGTTGGCCTTCACGTCCGTCACCTTGGTGTGGTTGTAGTTGTAGCCTACGGTGCTGTTCCAGCGGATACCGTTATCGAACTGGTAGCGATAGTTGGCTACCAGGTCGACGCCATCGGTGCTGGTGTTGGTGGCATTGGTGAAATAGCGGGCACTGGTGTAGTTGATGTTGCCGACGCCATTGGCTTGCAGGTAGGCAATGGCCGCCGGGTTGAGGTTGAGGTTCGACGACAGGCTGATGCGATCGCGGATGTCGATGCGGTAGACATCGAGCGTCACGGTCAGGTCATCGGCGGGCTCCAGCACCAGGCCGAGGCTGTAGTTGCGCGATTTCTCGGCCTTGAGGTCTTCAGCGCCGAGCAGGCGGGCGACCTGGCTGTTGGCGGGAAAGGTACCCGCTTCCTGGATAGTGCTGCCGATCAACTGCGACGAGGTGTAGGCAAAGTTCTGCTGGGCCAGGGACGGCGCGCGAAAGCCATTCGAGACACTGCCCCGCAAGGCCACCTGCGGCGTGAAGTCATAACGCGCCGACAACGAGCCGCTGACATTGGAGCCGAAGTCGCTGTAGTCCTCATGGCGCACGGCCGCAGAAGCGCTGAGTTTCTCGGTGAAATTGGTTTCCAGGTCCAGGTACTGGGCCCAGTTATGCCGCGAGCTGGTGCCGGCATCGGCATCGCGGAATCCACCCAGGCCGGAGCTGCCGGTCTGGTAGTAGGACGCCGGCTCACCCGCCTCGATCTCGTAGCCCTGGTGCAGGTATTCGCCGCCGAACGCTACCGAAACCGGATACGGCAGCCAGCCCACATCGAACTCACGGGACAGGTCCAGGCTGACTTGTTTCTGATCGTTGCTCAGCGTGCCGTTATCGAACTTGCGCGGCGTGGCCAGGCCCAGGGAGGTGTTGATGGTTTCGGTGCTCAGCTCGTATTGGTTCTTGCCATAGTTGGCCGACAAATCGTAATGCCAGTCATAGGCCAGCAGGCCGCGCAGGCCTACCACCAGCGAGGTGTCCTCCAGGTTGCCCTTGATCAGCGGCAGGTAGCCGTTGGGGTTGAGCGCCGGAATGTTGTTGGAGGCATTGCTCGCCCGATAGAACGCCGCCGTCTCGCCCCGCCGCTTGCTATAGCCACCGAAGGTGTAGAACTCCAGCCCATCGTTGAACGAATACTCGGAGTTGAACGCCAGCTTGCCTTCATTGGTGGCCGGTTCACCCTGGCGAAACACCTGCTGGCCGTAGGTGGTAGAGCCTACGCTGGCGGGTCGGAAGTCTTTACCGGCGCGGTTGGTGTAATCGTTGTCCGCCCCCTCGGCCGAGAGGTTGATGAAACCGTTGTCCCCTACTGCCAGGCCGGTGTTGCCGCTGATATTGCGCTGGATACCATCGCCTTTCTTGTACTCGCCAAACTTGCTGGAGATCGAGCCGCCATGGTCGGCGTGCTTGAGGATCACGTTGATCACCCCGGCAATGGCATCGGAGCCATAGCGCGCGGAAGCGCCGTCGCGCAGCACTTCAATGTGGTCCACCGCCGACAGCGGGATCGCATTGAGGTCTGCCGGTGCCGAACCACGGCCTACCGCCCCGCCCAGGTTGACGAACGCGCTGGTGTGGCGGCGCTTGCCGTTGACCAGCACGAGCACCTGGTCCGGCGACAACCCGCGCAACTGCGCCGGGCGAACCAGCTCGGCGCCGTCCACCAGGCTTGGGCGCGGGAAGTTGATCGACGGAATCAGCCGCGCCAACACTGCCCCCAGCTCATCGGAGCCGGTACTGCGCAAGCTATCGCCGGAAATCACATCGATAGGCGACAGCGACGCACTGGCCGTGCGCTCCTGGGCGCGGGTACCGGTAACGATGACGGTGTCGAGTTTGGGTGCATCGGCGGCGGGCGTTTGCGCCGCCAGGACTGGATTGAATCCCACAGCGGTCAGCAAATTGGCCGACAAAATCGCTGTGTACAACGCGTGTTTCTTGTAGCTCCCCATACCGCTCCCCTAAATCAAAATTCAGAACGTCAGTGTCCTGAGTTCGTACGATCGATCCGGCTGGCGGGCGGTAGCGGTCAGTTGTTGGTCATTGGAAGAAAAAATCGGTAGTCCGTTGAGATATAGCTTAAAGATATTTATGTAACAAATTAAATACCTTTAAGGAATAAGCGAATGCATAAGCACGGCGCCCCACTCGTCAGGATTGAGGGTGGCAATCCCGTTACTTTCAGCCCGGGTTCAGCCTTGGGAATGCTCCTGCCGTCAAAATAGCGCGCACATCACGACCCACCTAGCCGCCGATCAAACCGACTATCGAGGTCGCACCCATGAAGACATTTCGACTGCCTGGCCTGTTGTTTCTCGCCCAGGCCACCACTGCGCTGGCCGGAGAGACACCGCCGGCCAACGACGACAAAGGTTTCTGGTACGCGCAGACCAGTGTCTATACCCGACACTTTGCGCCCGACCCGGACCACAACAACCACCAGGACCTGATCGGCCTGGAACGCAATAAGGCGTCAGGCTTTGTGTATGGCGGGGCGACATTTCGCAATTCGTTCCGCCAGCGTTCCTACTACGCCTACGCGGGCAAGCGCTATGACATGTCGGACTATCCGGTGTACTTGAAGCTGACAGGCGGGGCGATCCAGGGTTATCGCGGCGAGTACCGCGACAAGATCCCCTTGAACCGTTTCGGCGTGGCACCGGTGATCATTCCGTCGGTAGGCACCCATTACGGGCCGGTGGCGGCAGAGTTTGTACTGTTGGGGTTCAATGCGGCGATGGTGACGACTGGCGTGCGCTTCTGAAGCTGACACGGTGCGAGCCAATGTGGGAGCGGGCTTGCGATTGCGGTATGCCAGTCAGCAGATATTGCGCTGACCCACCGCTATCGCAGGCAAGCCAGCTCCCACATTTGGACTGTATTTCAAGGTTGGAACCGAGTTGTATCGACCGCTCAAATGCCGGTGCAGCACCCCGGCCCTCCAGCCCGAACAGCGATCAAAACTGTGGGAGCGGGCTTGCTCGCGAAAGCGGTGTATCAGTCGCTGAAGAGGGCGGCTGATCTGGCGCCTTCGCGAGCAAGCCAGCTCCCGCAATTGATCGGCAAATACCCGTGATGTTTGCTCGGCTCAGGGCCGAGGCGCGTAGGCGAACACATCGGCGCGCATCTGGTGTGCATCCATGCCGGCGTCGACCAGCGCGTCCAGGGTGCCGTAGATCATCGCCGGTGAGCCGCTGGCGTAGACATGCACCGTCTTGAGGTCGGCAATGTCTTCGCACACGGCTTCATGCAGCAGGCCGCAGCGCCCTTCCCAGCCGCACAGGTCGCTGACAACCTTGTGCAGGAACAGGTTGGGCAGTTGCTGCCACTGGTCCCAATGCTCGATCTGGTAGAAATCTTCCGGTCGACGCACGCCCCAATACAGGTGCACCGGGTGCTTGAAGCCGGATGCGCGGCAGTGCTCGATCAGGCTGTGCATCTGCGCCATGCCAGTGCCGGCGGCGATTAACACCAGCGGCCCGTCCGGTAGCTCCGCCAGGTGGGTGTCACCGAACGGCAGTTCGATACGCGCCATCTGGTTGCGCTGCAGCTGCTCCAACAGGCTGCGCGCGCTGTCTTCGCGGACCAGCACATGCAGCTCCAGCTCGCGCCCGGCGTGAGGCGCCGACGCCAGGGAAAACGCCGACTTCTCACCGTTTTCCCGTTCGATCATCAGGTATTGCCCGGCGTGGTAACGCACGGCCTTGCCGGCCGGAGCCCGCAGGCGCACGCGCCACACATCGCCACCGACATCCACACACTCACTCAATTGGCACGACAACTTGCGCAACGGCAACTCTCCCGGCGCCAGCACGCCATCCCACAATACAATGCAATCTTCCAGCGGCTCCGCGATGCAGGTGTAGAACTCACCGTGGTCACGCACCTCACCGCCTTGTTGCACCCGGCCCTCAACCAGCAACGCGGCACACACATGGCACACCCCATTGCGGCATGCCTGGGGGCACTCATAGCCCAGGCGACGCGCGCCTTCGAGGATTCGCTCGCCGGGGACCAGCTCCAGCACCGCGCCGGAAGGTTGCAGGGTTACACGCATCAATCTATTCCCAATTCTTTCCAGATCGCATCGACACGCGCCGTCACGGCTTCATCCTTGACGATGACCCGACCCCACTCGCGGGTGGTTTCGCCCGGCCATTTATGCGTGGCATCCAGGCCCATCTTCGACCCCAGGCCCGACACCGGCGAGGCGAAGTCGAGGTAGTCGATCGGCGTGTTGTCGATCATCACCGTGTCGCGCTTGGGGTCCATGCGCGTGGTGATGGCCCAGATCACGTCGTTCCAGTCGCGGGCGTTGATGTCGTCGTCGGTGACGATAACGAACTTCGTGTACATGAACTGTCGCAAAAACGACCACACACCCAGCATGACGCGCTTGGCATGGCCCGGGTACGACTTCTTCATGGTCACGATGGCCATGCGGTACGAGCAGCCTTCGGGCGGCAGGTAGAAATCGGTGATCTCCGGGAATTGCTTCTGCAGGATCGGCACGAACACTTCGTTCAGCGCCACGCCGAGAATTGCCGGCTCATCCGGCGGACGGCCGGTGTAGGTGCTGTGGTAGATCGGCTTGATCCGATGGGTGATGCGCTCGACGGTGAACACCGGAAAGCTGTCGACTTCGTTGTAGTAGCCGGTGTGGTCGCCGTAAGGGCCCTCATCCGCCATCTCGCCAGGGTGAATCACACCTTCGAGGATGATTTCGGCGGTGGCCGGCACTTGCAGGTCGTTGCCGCGGCACTTCACCAGTTCGGTACGGTTACCGCGCAACAGGCCGGCGAAGGCGTACTCGGAAAGGCTGTCCGGCACCGGGGTGACGGCACCGAGGATGGTCGCCGGGTCGGCGCCGAGGGCCACGGACACCGGGAACGGCTTGCCGGGGTGCTTCTCGCACCACTCGCGGAAATCCAGGGCGCCGCCACGGTGGCTCAGCCAACGCATGATCACCTTGTTGCGGCCGATCACTTGCTGGCGATAGATGCCGAGGTTCTGGCGGTCCTTGTTCGGGCCCTTGGTGACGGTCAGGCCCCAGGTGATCAGCGGGCCGACATCGCCGGGCCAGCAGGTTTGCACGGGGAGCATGGCAAGGTCGACGTCATCGCCTTCTATGACCACTTCCTGGCACACCGCGTCCTTGACCACCTTGGGCGCCATGGCAATGATCTTGCGGAAGATCGGCAGCTTCGACCAGGCATCCTTGAGGCCCTTGGGTGGCTCAGGCTCCTTGAGGAACGCCAGCAGCTTGCCGATCTCGCGCAGTTCGCTGACCGACTCGGCGCCCATGCCAAACGCCACGCGCTCGGGGGTGCCGAACAGGTTGCCGAGCACCGGGATATCGAAACCGGTCGGCTTCTCGAACAGCAGCGCCGGGCCCTTGTTGCGCAGGGTACGGTCGCAAATCTCAGTCATTTCCAGCACCGGCGAAATCGGCATCTGGATACGTTTCAACTCTCCGCGCTGCTCAAGTTGCTGCACGAAATCCCGAAGATCCTTGAATTTCATTAACCATGCCACCCGTAAAATAGGCGTACATCCTACCTGCTCTGGCGGCGGCTGGCAGCTTATCGCGGTGCATTTGCGTGCCGAAGGTGCTTAAAAAACACACGAAAAAAAATGGCGCCCCTGGGGGCGCCATTTTTTCGGACCTGAAACGTCGTATTACTTACGCTTCATCGACAGGAAGAACTCGTCGTTGGTCTTGGTGGTTTTCAGCTTGTCGATCAGGAACTCGATGGCGGCGACTTCGTCCATCGGGTGCAGCAGCTTGCGCAGGATCCACATGCGCTGCAGTTCGTCGTCGGCAGTCAGCAACTCTTCGCGGCGGGTGCCGGAGCGGTTGATGTTGATGGCCGGGAAGACGCGTTTTTCCGCGATGCGACGGTCCAGGGGCAGTTCCATGTTGCCGGTACCCTTGAACTCTTCGTAGATCACTTCGTCCATCTTCGAGCCGGTTTCAACCAGCGCGGTGGCGATGATGGTCAGCGAACCGCCTTCCTCGATGTTGCGCGCGGCGCCGAAGAAACGCTTCGGTTTCTCCAGGGCGTGGGCGTCGACACCACCGGTCAATACCTTGCCGGAGCTCGGGATCACGGTGTTGTAGGCACGGGCCAGACGGGTGATGGAGTCGAGCAGGATCACCACGTCCTTCTTGTGCTCGACCAGGCGCTTGGCCTTTTCGATCACCATTTCGGCAACCTGCACGTGGCGGGTTGGCGGCTCATCGAATGTGGAGGCAACCACTTCGCCGCGCACGGTGCGCTGCATTTCGGTCACTTCTTCCGGACGCTCATCGATCAGCAGCACGATCAGGTGAACTTCAGGATTGTTACGCGCGATGTTCGCGGCAATGTTCTGCAGCATGATGGTCTTGCCGGCTTTCGGCGGTGCCACGATCAGGCCACGCTGGCCCTTGCCGATCGGGGCGCACAGGTCGATCACACGACCGGTCAAGTCTTCGGTGGAACCGTTACCGGCTTCCATCTTCATGCGCACGGTCGGGAACAGCGGGGTCAAGTTCTCGAAGAGAATCTTGTTTTTCGCGTTCTCGGGGCGATCGAAGTTGATCGTGTCGACCTTGAGCAGGGCGAAATAACGCTCGCCTTCCTTCGGAGGGCGGATCTTGCCAACGATGGTGTCACCGGTGCGCAAGTTGAAGCGACGGATCTGGCTCGGCGAGACGTAGATATCGTCTGGGCCGGCGAGATAGGAGGCGTCTGCAGAGCGGAGGAAGCCGAAGCCGTCCTGGAGAATCTCCAGCACGCCATCACCGGAGATTTCCTCGCCGCTTTTCGCGTGCTTCTTGAGCAGGGAGAAAATCACGTCCTGCTTGCGCGAACGGGCCATATTTTCTATGCCCATTTCTTCGGCCAATTGGAGCAGGTCGGTAATCGGCTTTTGCTTGAGTTCAGTCAGATTCATATAGGAATGACGTAATCATTTATGGAGGGGGGAAATTAAGCTTTTGGCTTAATGAGGCCGCGCCGCAGAGAAGGCGACAGGATCGCGTACTAATCGAAAAGGAATGCGTCGGCGACGGCTTGCAGGGGGCAGTGGAGAAACCAGTGCGGGGCCGAATGTACCACCTGAGTTTCGGAGCGTCTAGCCCTGTTTCACGAAAAAGCCCCGCAATTTGCGGGGCTTTTTTGACGACGTTTAGATGTTCGCGTCGAGGAAAGCTTGCAGCTGGGACTTCGACAGCGCGCCGACCTTGGTGGCTTCGACGTTGCCGTTCTTGAACAGCATCAACGTAGGGATACCACGCACGCCATGCTTGGCCGGGGTTTCCTGGTTGTCGTCGATGTTCAGCTTGGCAATGGTCAACTTGCCTTCGTAGGTGGTTGCAATGTCGTCCAGGACCGGAGCGATCATTTTGCAAGGGCCACACCATTCAGCCCAGTAGTCAACCAGCACCGGGCCAGCAGCCTTGAGTACTTCGGCCTCAAAGGTCGCGTCGGTGACGTGCTTGATAAGATCGTTGCTCATGGATGTCTCCGGATTGTAAGCAAAAAAAACGTTGCCCATCATAGCCGCCCTTCCCCCGTTCAGGAAGCCGCCTCTGATTGAGTCTTCCTATGATGGCGCATGAGTTTGGGTATGGCCCGACTCAGGGCGTGACGGGCGTCACGAAGGCGATGCCAGTGCGCAATGCCGCATTGCGCACGTGTTCCTGCATGGTTTTTTGTGCCGCCGCACTGGCGCGACGGGCCAGGGCGCGCAGGATCCTGCGGTGCTCCTGCCAGGTCTCCATGGCCCGCTCCGGCCGGATGAACGGTAGTTTCTGGCTCTCCAGGAACACCTCGGCGCTGGCACTCAGGATGCTCACCATCGCCTGATTGCCGCTGGCCAGGAGGATGCGCTGGTGGAATTCGAAGTCCAGCCGGGCCGCCGCTTCAAAGTCACCGGCCTTGAGCACCTTGCGCATCGCCTCGACGTTATCTTCCAGGCTGTCCAGCTCATCGAGGGTCAAGGTCATCGCCGCCAACCCTGCCGCAAACCCCTCGAGGGCGTAGCGCAACTGGAAGATATCCAACGGCGTGGCCTGCGCCGCGAAGGGCCAGGCAAACCCCGGCGCCTCTTCTGCCGCCTGCACGAACACGCCCTTGCCTGGCTGCACGCTGACCACCCCCAGGGCACTGAGGGACGACAACGCTTCGCGCAATGACGCCCGACTCACCCCCAACTGCACCGCCAGGTCGCGCTGGGACGGCAGGGCGTCGCCCGGCCCGAAGCCTTGCTCCTTGATCAGTTTACGGATGGCCTGCAGGGCCGCTTCCGGTACGGCTTGGGCGATGGAATTCATAAAAAACTCAAGGTTCTCGTCATCAGAGCGGCTAGTTGTAAAGCTATTCGAAGGCCACGGCAAGCCACGCCCCAAAGGGGCTCGCGGGGTTTTACCGGCGCTCGAAAAAGGTGCGAAAAGCCATCTGACTGTTCAGACCAGTAAGACCACCAAACCTCAACAAATCCCGGCCCTTCAGACGATTCCGAGAGGGCTGGCATGGGCTGTGCACTGAGCAAAATCAGAAAATTCCTTCGCCCTTCTCGGAGAGTTGCCATGACCAAGCGCTACAGCGCCCTGCTCACTGCCCTGTTTGCCAGCCTGATGCTGAGCCAGGCACCCGCCCAGGCCAACGGTCTGGACGATATTGTCGCCCGTGGCACCCTCAAGGTCGCCGTGCCCCAGGACTTCCCGCCCTTCGGCTCGGTCGGCCCGGACATGAAGCCTCGCGGCCTGGACATCGACACCGCCAAGCTGCTGGCCGACCAGCTCAAGGTCAAGCTGGAACTGACCCCGGTCAACAGCACCAACCGCATTCCGTTCCTCACCACTGGCAAGGTCGACCTGGTGATTTCCAGCCTGGGTAAAAACCCCGAGCGCGAAAAGGTCATCGACTTCTCCCGGGCCTATGCACCGTTCTACCTCGCCGTATTCGGCCCGCCTGACGCGGCGATCAGCACCACCGACGACCTCAAGGGCAAGACCATCAGCGTGACCCGTGGCGCCATTGAAGACATCGAGCTGACCGCCGTGGCACCCAAAGAGGCCACGATCAAGCGCTTCGAAGACAACAACTCGACCATCGCCGCCTACTTGGCCGGCCAGGTCGACCTCATCGCCAGCGGCAACGTAGTGATGGTGGCGATCAGCGAGCGCAACCCGAAACGCGTGCCGGCGCTGAAAGTGAAACTCAAGGATTCGCCGGTGTACGTCGGCGTGAACAAGAACGAGCCGGCGTTGCTGGAGAAGGTCAACCAGATCCTGGTCGCGGCAAAAGCTGACGGCAGCCTGGAAAAGAATGCAATGCAATGGCTGAAAGAGCCACTGCCTGCCGATCTGTGAAGCGGAGCTGATTGATGGCCTATCAATTCGACTTTGTGCCGGTGCTGGCCAATACCGACCTGCTGTTGCGCGGCGCGCTGTTCACCCTTGAGCTGACCGCCATCGGCGCCATCCTGGGCGTAGCCCTGGGCACCGTCGGCGCGGTGGTGCGGGCGTGGAAGATCCAGCCGTTTGCGTGGTTCTTCGGGGTGTACGTCGAGTTGATCCGCAACACGCCGTTTCTGGTGCAGTTGTTTTTCATCTTCTTCGGCCTGCCGTCCCTGGGGCTGAAGATCACCGAATGGCAAGCCGCCGTGCTGGCGATGGTGATCAACCTGGGGGCCTACTCCACCGAGATCATCCGCGCCGGCATCCAGGCCATCCCCCGTGGGCAACTGGAAGCCGCTGCGGCGCTGGCAATGACGCGCTTCGAGGCGTTCCGCCATGTGGTGCTGCTGCCGGCGCTGGGCAAGGTGTGGCCGGCCCTGAGCAGCCAGATCATCATCGTGATGCTCGGTTCGGCGGTGTGTTCGCAGATCGCCACCGAGGAGTTGAGCTTTGCCGCCAACTTTATCCAGTCGCGCAATTTCCGTGCGTTCGAAACCTATGCCCTGACCACCCTGGTGTACCTGTGCATGGCGCTGATGATTCGCCAGTTGCTGAACTGGATCGGCCGCCGGTTTGTGATGAGGAACAGCCGATGAGTGATTTCTCCTTCTGGGACATCGTGCGCAACCTGGCCATCGGCTTGCAGTGGACGTTGCTGCTGTCGCTGGTGGCGTTTATCGGCGGCGGCGTGATCGGCTTGTTGGTGATGACGATGCGCATCAGCCGCAAAGCCTTCCCGCGCAATGTCGCCCGCACCTACATTGAACTGTTCCAGGGCACGCCGCTGTTGATGCAGCTGTTCCTGGTGTTTTTTGGCATTGCCCTGCTCGGGGTGGATATTTCGCCTTGGCTGGCAGCCGCGATTGCCCTGACGCTGTTTACCAGCGCCTACCTCGCCGAAATCTGGCGCGGCTGCGTCGACTCCATCGCCCACGGGCAATGGGAAGCCTCGGCCAGCCTGGCGTTGAACCCGCTGGAGCAACTGCGCTACGTGATCCTGCCCCAAGCCCTGCGGATTGCCGTGGCGCCGACCGTGGGTTTCTCGGTGCAAGTCATCAAGGGCACCGCGGTGACCTCGATCATTGGCTTCACCGAGCTGACCAAGACCGGCGGCATGCTCGCCAACGCCACCTTCGAACCGTTCATGGTCTACGGCCTGGTCGCCCTCGGTTACTTCCTGCTCTGCTACCCCTTGTCCCTCAGTGCCCGCTACCTGGAAAGGAGACTGCATGCCTCTGCTTAGAATTTCCGCCCTGCATAAGTATTACGGCGATCACCATGTACTCAAGGGCATCGACCTGACCGTCGAAGAAGGCCAGGTGGTGGCGATCATCGGCCGCAGCGGCTCGGGCAAGTCCACCTTGCTGCGCACACTCAATGGCCTGGAATCCATCAACGACGGCGTGATCGAAGTCGATGGCGAGTACCTCGATGCCGCCCGTGCCGATCTGCGCAGCCTGCGACAGAAAGTCGGGATGGTGTTCCAACAGTTCAACCTGTTTCCGCACCTGACGGTCGGCGAAAACGTAATGCTCGCGCCGCAGGTGGTGCAGAAAGTGCCGAAAGCCAAGGCGGCCCAACTGGCCCGGCAGATGCTGGAGCGCGTCGGGCTGGGCGAGAAATTCGATGCCTTCCCCGATCGCCTGTCCGGCGGCCAGCAACAGCGGGTCGCTATCGCCCGCGCCCTGGCCATGTCGCCCAAGGTACTGCTGTGCGATGAAATCACCTCGGCCCTCGATCCGGAGTTGGTCAATGAAGTGCTCAGCGTGGTACGCCAACTGGCCAAGGACGGCATGACCCTGATCATGGTGACCCACGAGATGCGCTTCGCCCGGGAAGTGGGCGACAAACTGGTGTTCATGCACCAGGGCAAGGTGCATGAAGTGGGCGACCCCAAAGTGCTGTTCGCCAACCCGCAAACCCCTGAGTTCGCCAACTTCATCGGCTCAGTGGAGCAGCCGGACTGACCAGTTCGAAATGGCCCTGCCCCTCCAGCACTGTCTGGCTGCGTACCTGCAGGGCGCTGGTGGGCAGGTCGGTATCGATTTCGACCTGAGCCGTCAGTCGCTTGCCGGCCGCCTGAGCCACCAGGACCTGGCCTGGCAACAACTGCCCGTCGGCGGTCTCACCAGGCCGATGTGCCAGCGTCCACTCGACGACGCGCCCATCCACCTGGGCCTGCATGAGAGCCAGGCGAAAGCGCCCCTGCCGGCCAAACAAATACCCTTGCCCGTCTGCTGCGCCGGTAAATCTCACGCCGATAGCCGAGGGCTCCACACACAGCACATTGAGCTGCACCCTGCGCTTACCGAGGGCGAGCAAGGGGCTTTCGGCACGCGACTCGTTGCGGATGACGCCATAGTCGATACGCGGCTGGCTGACGGACAGCCGGCAGTTTTCAGCCTGTACACCCTCAGTGATCAACACCGTACAGAACAGGGCAAGACACTTGGTCTTTAACTTAAAGGACATGGCACACCGCCGAGGTTGTCTCATAGAACTTGTCATTGTCGGCCTCGACCTCGGGAACAACGTTGAGCCGGCAAGAGGATGAGTCCGGCAGTGCAACCCTGAGGTCTTGCGAGTCATTGACGTCATTCAGGAAGATCATGCCGTCACCCACCACACTGGTCAGGAAGCGCTTGTTTTTGTCGAACACCGCAGCGCCCTGTGGCAGCGCTTGGCCTTGCTCATCAGTGGCGGTGAGCAGTACACGGCGCACGCTCACCACATCGAATGCCACGGTATTAACCGACCCTCGCCCGGCGGCCAGCACTTGGGTGCCGTTTTTCAGGTCAACGCGTTTTGGCAGGGACTGGGTCTGCACTTCAATACGGCTGTCGGTATAGGCGGGCAAGCCCGGGATCACGGCCTGTCCGCTGAAGTCCGTCCATACCGGGCCGTACGGGGTGTCGAGTTTCGCAGCGCCGATGTTGCCCACCGATGCAATGCCAAATGTGTCCTGCACCGCATACGGCGAGAAGGTCACCCCGCCGGCGTGCGCCACCACCCCACCCTGTAACTGCCCGTTGTAAAGAGTGCCCAGCGGGTCCTGGCTGACGCCCAGGCCGACCCGCGTGTAACGTGGCATCAACTCCACATGGCCGCGCATCGACTGCTCGCGGGCACTGAGGTCACGCTCGACGCCCACCTCGTAATTGACGTAATCATTGACCCGCTCACTGAGCGCAGTGCCGGCACGGGATTGATCACCACGCCGACTGATATAGCTGTTCACGCGACGGTCACTGCCCAGCGGCACGCTGACCTGCAGCCGCACGGACAGATCATTGTCCAGGGCCGCATCGCGACGATTGTCATCGCGTGTGCCGTCACGGCGTGACTGACGGCCGCCCACCTGTGAGTCGGCCACCAACGCGACATCGGCGTGCCGGAACGATTTATTCCACGACGCAAACACATGGTCGGCCGATTGCCCATCAAACTGGGCACTACGGGTATAACCCAGGGAAAATGCTCCCAGGGTGGTGTCGACCCAGCTCACACCTGCCGTGTACTGATTTTTGAAACGCGCATCCAGGTCATCGGCCCTGGCTGAGCGGCCCGCTTCATGGACTTCGCGATAGCCACGGGTCTGCGTGGTCGCGCTGAGGTTGACGTCCACACTGGGGTAGACCGGGCTGCTCACCGATACGCTGCTGCGAGCCCCGGATACCGCGTCACGGCTATCACGAGACACGTTATGGCGAGCCCCCACGGAAACCCGCTGGAACAGCACACTGCCCAGGGTGCCACCTGCCGACCAATACTCGTCGGTGCTCAACAGGCCAAGGCCGGCGGACGAATCGCGTCCCAGGCCCCACGTGCCGCTGCCCATGGCGACCACCGGCGTGGGGCCTTGTTCATGTGCATTCTTGCGCACCTTGCCCAGCGATAAATAATACCCAGGTGCCGCCGGCGTACTCCCTGCGAACGACGCCGCCGGCACCACGAAACTGCGCTTGGCGCCCCGCACATCGATGACACTGACCTCCAGGTCGCTGGTGCTGTTGAGCAACGGCAAACCGGTCAGCCGAAAGGGGCCTTCGGGCACCAGCGTGCTGTGAATCAACACGCCGGACTGGCGCACCTCAATACGCGACTGGCTTTGGGCCAAGCCCTCGACCACGGCGTTGTTACTGCCGGCCGGCGCTCGCGATTGCCCATCGGGAGAAAACTGCACGCCGGATAACTGCAGGCCACCAAACAGCGGGTTGTTGCTGGAGAGTTGTCCCACCTGGAAGGTCGATTGCAACGCACTCAGGTCCCGCTGGGCGTAGGCGTACAGGTGCTCGTTGCGGGCTACACCGTTGTCGGATACATAGAATTGGCGGCTGCGAACAATCCAGTCGCCGAGGTTGAAGCCGGCCTCGGTATAGGCCGAAACGAAGCGATTGGGCCCACTGTCCGAATAGCTGTTGAACCCCTGTACGTCATAGTTGAATAACGCCGCCGCACCACCCCGGGCAAATTGCCCCGCCTCCCATTGCGGCTCACGCAGTGATCCGGTGGGCACCACCAACGCGATCTCCTCGTTGCCGGGGCGCAGGCGCACCATCGTCGTCGGGAACGCGCCAAGGAAGTCATGGCAAGCCTGGTCCGCGGTCGCGCCTTTGTGAAGCACGCGGCCAGGCTCGATCAACCCGGCTTTTTCCAGCAGCCCCTTGGTAAAACACAATTGCCCCTGGGCGTCGAACCGAGCATCCACCAACCCCAGCGGATTGCCATTGACCTGCAGCCCCACCACCTGCACGCCCTCGCGAAAGCGCGCGGCACTGCGAAAGTAGTCGGAGACCTTCGGGTCGATACCGTGGGTGGTGAGTGCCGCGAGGTCGAACCCCTCCCCCAACTCCAGCGCCGGGGCGAAGCCGGGCAGCCCCCATAGCGTCGCCATCCCCATCAATAGCGTGGGTCGGCGCGGCCACACAAAAAAGGCCACACGCCTGTTATTCGACTGGTTGTTCATCGGTCGATCAACCCTCGTCGGCATTGATCAGGGCCCGATAGCTATCCGCCGAAAACCCGTAGAGCGTGGCCGGCCTGATCTCGACGCCCGTCATGCCCTCCAGCGCGCCGTCGACCTGCACCGCAAGCGCTTCCCCCGGCAACACATAGGTGCGCGGCAAGGTGGCGAGCCCCCCTTGGGGCAGCAACTGCACCTGTGGCTCCAGGCGTACCACGTAGGCGCTGTCGTTGTGGACCGTGAGACTTTTGCCCGCACGCTTCCACTTCAGCAGTTCCCAGGGCGTGTCGTGCACAGGCAGATCCTTTGGGTGCAGGATCAGCGGTAAATTCTGCCGCAAGGTGATACCAATCGTCGCACCGCCTGGGCCGCGTGCCTGGGGGATGCCCTCGAAAGACACCCGCTTCAATCGCTGGGTCTTCAGGGGTTCCTTCAATGTGGCGATAAAACGTACCAACTGGGTTTCACCCGCCTCCACGCGTGTGATGGGCGGCGTCACGATCAACAGAGGCTCGACGTCTTCAGGCACATTTTCCACGACTGAGTGAAGTAGCGCCGGCCCAGGGTCGGTATTCTTGATATTTATCGTCGCTTCGCCCTGTGCTTCATAAAGCACAACGACGGTGGTTTCCGGCAACATGCCATCCGCGAGGGCAACACTGTTAAAACACAACAACAAACCTGCACAAAACAACCGCGCATTATTTATGACTGAAAGACTAAGCACCCAGTATTCCCCACGACATAAGTTGGCGATTGATAATCAGGCCCGGATAAAACAGCCGACAAGAAATACACACATTTCTGATCGGCTATCATTCAGTCGCTTAGATGTAACTCAACTCAAGTGTTGCGCGCCCATCAAGGGTAATGTCACGACTCAGGTCCAGGTCTTGCGCCCTGTTGATCACTGCGCGCACCGCAATGGTCCCGGTCAGCTGAGGAATCGAGGCCGGGGAAATCGCAGTGCCGCTGCGCCACGAGTATTGAGAGGGCGATTGGGCGACCTTACCGTCGCTGCTCTGCCAGCCACCGGAACCGACACGCATGATCGGAAACAGTGTCGCAGTGCTTGTCCTCAGATCCCTGAGGGTGACCGCAAAGCCGCCGGTGCGCCGACCAGACACCATGCCCAAGCCATAGTTATGCGTTTCGGTATAACCCGAACCCAATGCATTGAGGATCCCCGAGACCTTGCTGGCGGACTGCAGGTCGACAAATCTCAGTCCGAACGTCATGGGTGTGCTGCCGCAACTGACGCTCAGGGGCGTGGTTCGTTCGGCCAGGGGGTTGAAGGCGGTCTGCTGCAACGTGCCCGAGGGAATATCGCCGTAGTTGATAATCCCGCCACCGGTCATGCTGAGGTTGCAGGCGGTGGGCTTGATAGTGCCCCTGACAATCAGCTCGGCACTGGTGGACGCATGAACATTGAGGGCGCCAGCCATGCACGCGATACCAAGAGTCAATCCAACAATTTTTTTCATAATCGACCTGTCATCTAAAGTTAGGAGGCGCCTTTATTTGCGCTTGAATAAACAAGCCATAAATAAATAACACCACGGCAAGATTGCCGAGTGACAGTCTGTCGCTTTGATGCCCGAACAAAGAATAAGACGACACCGTGATTACTGTGGGAGTGATATAAACAAACTGTCGTCTGAGCGCGCCGCAACAGTAGTCCCGAACCACTTAACGAATAGAACCCTGACGTTTAATTTGTAGGCGAAATCATGATCAGCCGTCCAGAAGCACGAAGTTATATATTCCTACAGCTTCCAACGACTGTGCTAACAGTGGTGCGGAAAGTTTGACTACATTTCCTACAGTAATCGCCTACAGACGACCTGAGAGAAATTCCCGCAGCACTACGCGTTGGCGTTGGCGGTCGATCGTGGCACGATGGCAAGGTTATCGACCGAGACCCCCAAACCATGCCGCAATCCCAAGCCAAGAATCTGTCCCTGATCGCCGCCATCGACCTGGGCTCCAACAGCTTTCACATGGTCGTGGCCAAGGCCCAGAACGGCGAAATCCGCATCCTTGAGCGGCTCGGCGAGAAAGTGCAACTGGCCGCCGGGATCGACGACGAGCGCCAGCTCAATGAAGAATCCATGCAGCGCGGGCTCGATTGCCTCAAGCGTTTTGCCCAACTGATCAACGGCATGCCCCTGGGCGCCGTACGAATCGTCGGCACCAACGCCCTGCGCGAAGCACGCAACCGCGGCGAATTCATCCGCCGCGCCGAGGAAATCCTCGGGCATCCGGTGGAGGTCATCTCCGGCCGTGAAGAGGCGCGCCTGATCTACCTGGGTGTCTCGCACACGCTGGCCGACACACCGGGCAAGCGCCTGGTCGCGGACATCGGCGGCGGCAGTACCGAGTTCATCATCGGCCAACGCTTCGAACCACTGCTGCGCGAAAGCCTGCAGATGGGCTGCGTCAGCTTTACCCAACGCTATTTCAAGGACGGTAAGATCACCCCGGCACGCTACGCCCAGGCCTACACGGCGGCGCGCCTGGAGATCATGAGCATCGAACACGCCCTGCATCGCCTGACCTGGGATGAAGCCATCGGGTCGTCCGGCACCATCCGTGCCATCGGCCTGGCCTTGAAAGCCGGCGGCCATGGCACCGGCGAAGTCAACGCCGAAGGCCTGGCGTGGCTCAAGCGCAAGCTGTTCAAACTGGGCGATGCCGAGAAAATCGACTTCGACGGCATCAAGCCCGACCGTCGCGCCATCTTCCCGGCCGGCCTGGCGATCCTCGAAGCAATCTTCGACGCCCTCGAGCTGCAACGCATGGACCACTGCGACGGCGCCTTGCGCGAAGGCGTGCTCTACGACCTGCTGGGCCGTCACCACCATGAGGACGTGCGTGAGCGTACCCTCAGCTCGCTGATGGAGCGTTATCACGTCGACCTGGAGCAGGCCGCCCGTGTCGAGCGCAAAGCCTTGCACGCATTCGACCAGGTGGCCGAAGACTGGGACCTCGAGGACGGCGTATGGCGTGAGCTGCTGGGTTGGGCGGCCAAGGTGCATGAAGTGGGCCTCGATATCGCCCACTACCATTACCATAAGCACGGCGCCTACCTCATCGAGCACTCGGACCTCGCCGGGTTCTCCCGCGAGGACCAGCAAATGCTGGCGTTGCTGGTGCGCGGCCATCGCCGCAACATCCCCAAGGACAAGTTCGCCGAATTCGGCGACGAAGGCATCAAGCTGATCCGCCTGTGCGTGCTGCTGCGCTTTGCGATCCTGTTCCACCACATCCGCGGCACCCAGGAAATGCCCCAGGTGACCCTGCGCGCCAACGGCGAAAGCCTCGACGTGGTGTTCCCGAAAGGCTGGCTGGACGAGAACCAACTGACCCAGGCGGACTTCGCCCAGGAAGCGGAGTGGCTGACGCGGGTGGGGTTCAGCCTGAACCTGCGCTGACCTCGAAGCAGGCAGCTAGCGTGGCATGAGGGCTTGTTGTCTGTGCCAAGCGGGCCTTGTTGGAGTAGGCAGGCGTGTTGTCTGTGGCAGGTAGGCCTTGTGTGGGTGGAAAGCGAACTTCTTGTGGCGAGCGGGCTTGCCCCGCGTTGGGGCGCGAAGCGGCCCCATCAAGCCACCGAGGAGCGTCAGTCGGAGCGCATTGGCAGGTTTTGGGGCGGCTGCGCCACCCAACGCGGGGCAAGCCCGCTCACCACAAACAGCCCACTCCCCACAAACAGCCCGCTCGCCACAAAGAGCCCACTCCACACAAAAGACCGGGTCACCACAAAAAAGCCCGCTCGCCACAATAATTGGGCTACACCCAGCACAAAAAAACGGCCCTTAAAGGGCCGTTTTTCATGCTGCCAGGTAAAGCCTCAATTCACCGAGAGGATCGGGCTGCCCAACTTCTCCAGCAACGTCGCCTGCGCGCTGCGCGGGTTCTGGTTGCCGGTTGGCGTGTTGCGCACGTAGCGGCCATCCGATTGCAGGCTCCAGCTGTGGGTGTTGTCGGTGAGGTAGCTTTCCAGCTCCTTCTTGACCCGCATGATCAGCTTCTTGCCTTCTACCGGGAAACACGTCTCCACACGCTTGTCGAGGTTGCGCTCCATCCAGTCGGCGCTGGAGAGGAACATCTGCTCCTCGCCGCCGTTGAGGAAGTAGAACACGCGGGTGTGCTCCAGGAAGCGGCCGATGATCGAGCGCACATGGATGTTGTGCGAGACGCCGGCGATGCCCGGGCGCAGGCAGCACATGCCACGCACCACCAGGTCGATGCGCACGCCGGACTGGCTGGCCTTGTACAGTGCGCGGATGATCTTCGGATCGGTCAGCGAGTTGAACTTGGCAATGATGTGCGCCGGCTTGCCGTCGAGGGCGAACTGGGTCTCGCGGGCAATCATGTCGAGCATGCCCTTCTTGAGGGTGAACGGCGCGTGCAGCAGCTTCTTCATGCGCAACGTCTTGCCCATGCCGATCAACTGGCTGAACAACTTGCCGACGTCTTCGCACAAGGCGTCGTCGGAGGTCAGCAGGCTGTAGTCGGTGTAGAGCTTGGCGTTGCCGGCGTGATAGTTGCCGGTACCCAAGTGGGCGTAGCGCACGATCTCACCGGCTTCACGGCGCAGGATCAGCATCATCTTGGCGTGGGTCTTGAAGCCCACCACGCCGTAGATCACCACCGCGCCGGCGGCCTGCAGGCGGCTGGCCAGTTGCAGGTTGGATTCTTCGTCGAACCGCGCACGCAGCTCGATCACCGCGGTGACTTCCTTGCCGTTACGCGCTGCGTCGACCAACGCATCGACAATCTCCGAGTTGGCGCCGGAGCGGTACAGGGTCTGGCGTACGGCCAAGACATGCGGGTCCTTGGCGGCCTGGCGCAGCAGGTCGACCACCGGGGTGAAGGACTCGAAGGGGTGCAGCAGCAGGATGTCCTGCTTGCTGATCACGCTGAAAATGTTTTCGCTGTTTTGCAGCAGTTTCGGGATCTGCGGAGTGAACGGCGTGTATTGCAGCTCCGGATGGCTGTCCAGGCCGGTGATGCTGAACAGGCGCGTCAGGTTTACCGGACCGTTGACCTGATACAGCTCGGTCTCGCCCAGGTTGAACTGTTTGAGCAGGTAGTCCGACAGGTGCTTGGGGCAGGTGTCGGCCACTTCCAGGCGCACCGCGTCGCCGTAGCGCCGCGAGAACAGCTCGCCACGCAGGGCGCGCGCCAAGTCTTCGACGTCTTCGGAGTCCAGCGCCAGGTCGGCGTTACGGGTCAGGCGGAACTGGTAGCAGCCCTTGACCTTCATGCCCTGGAACAGGTCATCGGCGTGAGCGTGGATCATCGACGAAAGGAATACATAGTTATCGCCAGGCCCACCCACCTCTTCCGGTACCTTGATGATCCGTGGCAGCAAGCGCGGCGCCGGGATAATCGCCAGGCCCGAATCGCGACCGAAGGCGTCGATACCTTCGAGCTCGACGATGAAGTTCAGGCTCTTGTTCACCAGCAACGGGAACGGGTGCGTCGGGTCGAGGCCGATCGGGGTGATGATCGGCGCGATTTCGTCGCGGAAGTAACGGCGCACCCAGGTCTTGATCTTGGTGGTCCAGTGACGACGACGAATGAAGCGGACCTGATGTTTTTCCAGTTCCGGCAGCAGGATGTCGTTGAGGATCGCGTACTGGCGATCCACGTGGCCGTGCACCAGCTCGCTGATGCGCGCCAGCGCCTGGTGCGGCTGCAGGCCGTCGGCGCCGGCTTGTTCACGGGCGAAGGTGATCTGCTTCTTGAGGCCGGCGACGCGAATTTCGAAGAACTCGTCCAGGTTGCTGGAGAAAATCAGCAGGAATTTCAGCCGTTCCAGCAACGGGTAGGACTCATCCAGCGCCTGCTCCAGCACGCGGATATTGAATTGCAGTTGTGACAGCTCGCGGTGGATGTACAGGCTGCTGTCATCCAGGTTGGTCACCGCGACCACCGGCGCCGGCACAGGCGGCTCGGCCACCACGGCAGGCGCGGCCGGCTCCAGCTCCGGCGGGGTCTCGGTGACTTGTTCCACCACCGGGTGAGCGTCTTTTACGGCAACTTCGGAGAGTCCTTCGGTATTCATCGAGTGTTCCTGTGAGGGCTATTGTTGCTCTCTAAGCAATTGGGCAGCGCGGGCGGCGAAGTAGGTCAGGATGCCATCGGCGCCAGCACGTTTAAAGGCAGTCAGGGATTCAAGGATCACCCCTTCACTCAACCAGCCATTCTGGATCGCGGCCATGTGCATGGCGTATTCACCGCTGACCTGATAGACAAAGGTCGGCACTTTGAATTCCTCTTTGACCCGGTAAAGGATGTCCAGGTAAGGCATCCCGGGCTTGACCATCACCATGTCGGCACCTTCGGCCAGGTCAGCGGCCACCTCGTGCAGGGCTTCGTGGCTGTTGGCCGGGTCCATCTGGTACGAGGCCTTGTCGGCCTTGCCCAGGTTAAGCGCCGAGCCCACCGCATCGCGGAACGGGCCGTAATAGGCACTGGCATACTTGGCCGAGTAGGCCATGATCCGCACATTGACGTGGCCCGCCAGTTCCAGGGCTTCGCGAATCGCCTGGATGCGGCCGTCCATCATGTCTGACGGCGCCACCACCTGGGCGCCCGCTGCGGCGTGGGACAAGGCCTGCTTGACCAGCGCGTCGACGGTAATGTCGTTTTGAACATAGCCGTCTTCGTCGAGAATGCCATCCTGGCCGTGGGTGGTGAACGGGTCCAACGCCACGTCGGTGATCACCCCCAACTCCGGGAAACGCTCGCGCAGGGCGCGGGTGGCGCGCTGGGCGATGCCTTGCGGGTTCCAGGCTTCGGCAGCATCCAGCGACTTGAGCCCAGGCGGCGTGACCGGAAACAGCGCCATCGCCGGAATCCCCAGCTCAACCCAGTTCGCCGCCTCGATCAGCAACTGATCAATGGTCAAGCGCTCTACACCCGGCATCGACGCCACCGCTTCCCGACGATTGTCACCGTCCAGCACAAACACCGGCAGGATCAGATCATTCGTGGTCAGTACGTTTTCACGAACCAGACGACGAGAAAAATCATCACGGCGATTGCGGCGCAGGCGGGTGGCAGGGAACAGGCGATTGGCAGGGGTAAAGCTCACGACAGACTCCTGAGCCCGTGTTTACGGGCGAGCGTTGCAGTTATAAGCGGCCATTATGACGAAGGAATGACAGTTGTGCTTATCGATGCGACCTGTAGTCGCATTCGTCGTTTATGTAGGAATTGTTCACTTCGTGACACATCTCGATACTTTCATGAATGTTCGCGAAGGCGTAGGCTGCGCGTTCATTTCGCCAGCACCCAGACCATGCTTCAACAATTTCTGCATGACTTCGGCTACTTTGCCCTCTTCCTAGGCACGTTCTTCGAAGGCGAGACCATCCTGGTTCTCGCAGGCTTCCTGGCGTTCCGTGGATACATGGATATCAACCTGGTGGTCGTGGTTGCCTTCTGCGGCAGCTACGCCGGCGACCAGTTGTGGTATTTCCTTGGGCGCAAGCACGGCCGCAAACTGTTGGCGCGCAAGCCGCGCTGGCAATTGATGGGCGACAAGGCCCTGGAGCATATCCGCAAGCATCCGGATATCTGGGTGCTGAGCTTCCGTTTTGTCTACGGGTTGCGCACGGTGATGCCGGTGGCGATCGGTCTTTCGGGCTATCCGCCGGCGCGCTACTTGATCCTCAACGGCATCGGCGCCGCGATCTGGGCTGCCGCCCTGGGGGCTGCGGCCTACCACTTCGGCGCAGTGCTGGAAGGCATGCTCGGCAGCGTCAAGAAGTACGAGCTGTGGGTGCTGGGCGCCTTGCTGCTGCTGGGCTTCGGGCTGTGGCTACGCCGCCGCTTCAAGAACGCGCGGATTGCGCGCCAGGCGTGTGAGGATGCCAAGGCCCGGCTCGCCGCCGAGCCGGCCCCCGTCGAGACGCCTAAGACACCAGTCGAGTAAGCCGGCTCCTGCAGCAGTAGAGGCCGATCACGCTGAGCAGGCTGTAACTCGCCAGCCCCAGCCAGCCCAAGCTGCTGGCCGGCCATAGCCCGACCAACGGCGCCAGCCACACCAGTGGCACATTCAGCGCCAGGCGCACCAGCTCAGCCTTCAGCGCCCACGGGCGATTCTCCAAGGCAACGCCCAGGGTAAAGAGTCCCAACGCCATCGCGCCCCAGCCCAGCACCAGCGCCTGAGTGGGCAGCCCCTCGCCGAAATTCATCAAATAGCTGCCAAAACCCACATACGCCGCAAACTGCAGGGCGACGTATACCTGCTGGCGCGCGTCCAGCGGCACCTCGAATTTGCGGAACTGGGCGAGGTCCGGCTTGGCCAACGGATACTTCGCTTTCACATCCGCCGGCCGCCAGCCGGTGCGCATGAACCAGATACGCAGCTTGTCCCACACGCTCTCGGTGCGCCGCGCATCACTCCACAACTGTGCATAAAACTGCAGGTTGGCCCACAGCGGATTCCAGCTGGCCAGGGGTGTGGTGACGCCAAAGATCACCGGCTCGTTGTCGTCCTCTTCCTGAAAGCTGCCGAACAGCCGGTCCCAAATAATGAACACCCCGCCGTAGTTGCGATCCATGTAGAGAGCGTTCTGTGCATGGTGGGCCCGATGATTGGACGGCGTGACGAAGAACCATTCGAACCAGCCAAGCTTGGGCACATGGCGGGTGTGCACCCAGAATTGGTACAGCAGGTTGAGCGACGCCACGCTGATGAACACCACCAGCGGCACGCCGAGCACGGCCAGGGGGAGATAGAAGATCCAGCTCAGCAGAAAGCCGGTGCTGGTCTGGCGCAAGGCCGTGGTGAGGTTGTAGTCCTCGCTCTGGTGATGCACCGAATGCGCGGCCCAGAGGATGTTGCGCTCATGGCCGCAGCGGTGCAGCCAGTAGTAGCAGAAGTCGTAGAAGACGAAGGCGAATACCCAGGTCCAGACGCTGTGGGCCGACAGCTCGATCACGGCCAGGTGCTTGAGTGCAAACGCGTAGGTCAACAGCCCTACGCCCTTGGTGAGCAGGCCCGTGGTGGTGGATAGCACGCCGGTGCTGAGACTGTTGATGGCATCTGCCACACGGTAGTTGCGCTGCCCGCGCCAACGGTCGGCGAGCAGCTCCACCACGATCAAGGCAATGAAAAACGGTACCGCGTAAGGCACGAAGTCCATGGTCTGGTCCGGTCTATTTTTGTTACATCAAGATTAGGTGCAGCGGCGCGAGATCCCATTGGCAACAGATGACAAATTAGTAGACATTTAACGCCAAGACCCCAGGAGAAATGCCCATGAGCAAAAAGATTGCAGTGATCCTTTCCGGCTGCGGCGTGTATGACGGCGCAGAGATCCACGAAAGCGTGATCACCCTGCTGCGCCTGGACCAGCGCGGCGCTCAGGTCCAATGTTTTGCCCCGGATATTGCGCAACTGCATGTGATCAACCACCTCACCGGTGAAGAGATGCCCGAATCACGCAATGTACTGGTGGAATCTGCCCGTATCGCCCGGGGCGAGGTGAAGGACATTCGCGACGCCAACGCCGACGAGTTCGACGCGTTGATCGTGCCCGGCGGATTTGGCGCGGCGAAAAACCTGTCGAACTTTGCCGTCGAAGGCGCCGGTTGCAGCGTCAACCCACAGGTGCTGGAGCTGGCCGAAGCCTTTGCCGAAGCGGGCAAGCCGGTGGGGCTGATCTGCATCTCGCCTGCCCTGGCCGCGAAGATCTACGGCCCTGGCGTGACCTGCACCATCGGTAACGACGCCGACACCGCCGCCGCCCTCGACAAGATGGGCGCCACCCATCACGAATGCACGGTGGAAGACATCGTCGAGGACAAGGCGCGCAAGCTGGTGAGCACACCGGCGTACATGCTGGGCAAAAACATCAGCGAAGTGGCGTCAGGCATCAACAAACTGGTGGATCGCGTGCTGGAGTTGACGCACGAGAACGACTGACCCGTTAATTGTGGCAAGCAGCTCGTTGTCCGTGGCGAGCGGGCTTGCCCCGCGTTGGGGCGCGCAGCGGCCCCAGTGGGGCACCGCGGTCATTCAGCACAACGGGGTGACAGGTTTCAGGGCGGCTTCGCCACCCAACGCGGGGCAAGCCCGCTCGCCACAGAAAACAAGCCCGTTTGCCACAAGGGGCGTCAGGCCTGGCGCATCAGCCGCGTCAGGAGGCGATCCAGCGCATTGGCAAACGCCTGCTTGTCCTTCTCCCCGTGGGGCGGTGGACCGCCGCCCATCTGGCCTTGCTCACGCAGATCAGTGAACAGGTTCCGCACCGCCAAGCGTTCACTCATGTTCGCCGGGCTGAACTCCTTGCCGCGCGGGTCCAGAGCCGTGACGCCCTTTTTCACCAACCGGTCGGCCAGGGGCACATCGCTGCAGATCACCAGTTCACCGGGCACCGCGTGCTCCACCAGGTAATCATCGGCCGCGTCCGGGCCGCTGGGCACCACGATCAATTTCACGCAAGCAAAGCTCGGCTTGATCTGGCTCTGCCCGGCCACCAGCACCACCTCGAACTGACGCTTTAAAGCGAACTTCACCACCTGGTCCTTGGCCGCCCGCGGACAGGCATCTGCATCGATCCAGACACGCATGCCTATGCCACCACTCGGCGCTTTTCGGCCAGGCGGCTGCGGCCGTACAGCACCGCAATCGCCAGGATTGCCACGGCCTGCGCACCCAGCGAGTACGCATCGGCGTGGATGCCCAGCCAGTCAAAGTCAAAGAACGCCACCGGCCGCGTGCCGAAGATGCCCGCTTCCTGCAACGCCTTCACGCCGTGCCCGGCAAACACCACCGACAGCGCGCACAGCAGCGCCGCGTTGATACCGAAGAACAGCGCCAGCGGCAACTTGGCCGAGCCGCGCAGGATCACCCAGGCCAGGCCCACCAACAGCACCAGCGCCGTGGCGCCACCGGCCAGCACGGCGTTGTGCCCAGCCGGGCCGGCCTGCAGCCACAGGGTTTCGTAGAACAGGATCACTTCGAACAGCTCGCGGTACACCGAGAAGAACGCCAGCATCGCGAAGCCGAAACGCCCGCCACCGCCGACCAGGCTGCTCTTGATGTAGTCCTGCCAGGCCGCTGCGTGGCGCCGGTCGTGCATCCACACGCCGAGCCACAGCACCATCACGCTGGCAAACAGCGCCGTGCAGCCTTCAAGCAATTCACGCTGGGCGCCGCTCACGTCAATCACATACGCGGCCAGCGCCCAGGTGGCCAAGCCAGCCAACAGCGCCAGGCCCCAACCGACGTTGACGCTGCGCACCGCCGATTGCTGGCCGGTGTTACGCAGGAACGCGAGGATCGCGGCCAGCACCAGAATCGCTTCCAGCCCTTCACGCAGCAGGATCAGCAAACCGGAGATGTAGCTCAACGACCAACTCAGGCCATCGCTGCCGAGCAGACCGGCAGACTCCGTGAGCTTGCCCTTGGCCACGTCCAGGCGCTGTTGCACCTGCTCGATCGGCAAACCGTCCTGCAGCGACTGCCGATAGGCCATCAGGGCCTTCTCGGTGTCCTTGCGCACGTTGGCGTCGACGTTATCCAGCGAACTCTCCACCAGCTCGAAGCCTTCCAGGTACGCGGCTACCGACAGGTCGTAGGCCTGGTCATGGTCGCCGTTGCGGAAGGCAGCGAGGCTCTTGTCCAGGGTCGCGGCGGTGTAGTCGAGCAACTGCGCCGGGCCCCGCTTGACTTGCGGCGGCTGTGCACGCTGGGCGCGGAAGGTCGCGGCAGCGGCTGGGCCGTTGGCGGCCAGCACTTCATTGGGGGTCTGGCGGGCCAGGTCGGCAAGGTTGAACGGTTGCTCGGTTTTCGCCGCAGCCGGGTCGGCAGTGAATCCGGCGATGTAGGTGGCCAGGTCCCAGCGCTGGCGATCATCCAATTGGTCGGCGAAAGACGGCATATCCGTGCCTTCGACGCCCAGGCCGAGGGTGTTGTAGATCGCGTAGAGGCTCAGGCGATCCAGGCGCGCGGCATCGCGCAGGTTGGCCGGCGGTGGCGTCATGCCCACGCTGGCCGGGCCATCACCGGCGCCGGCCGTGCCATGGCACACCGAGCAATGCTGCGCGTACAGCGGTGCGCCGCGCGTGGGGTCGGGCGTGATCGCCGGCGCCTGGCTGACTTCATACGCCACCGCCAACTGGGCACCGAGCTGGCGCGCCTGGCGTGCAACTGCGCCGCCATCCTGGCGGGCGGTTACCGCGGCCAGGAGTTCATCGACACCCTTTACCAGCGCCGCGCGTTCCGGGCGCTGCGGCAACTCGGCGACCAGGCCCTGCAACACGCCGAGAAATTCCAGCTGCTCACTGTATTCGGACTCATCGATGACCTTGCCCGCCTCCACCGTCGGTGGGTAGTCGGCGCCAATGTAGTCCAGCAAATGCAGGGCCTGGGGGGCGCCCTCGGCAGTCGCGGCCAACAGGTTGAAGCTGCACGACATCAACGCCGGCAACAGCAGCCAGGCGAGAAAACGGAAGGGGGCAGTCATGAATGAATCTCAAAGGGAAATACGAAGTAACACATTGTTAAGCCTTAAAGGATTTGACTCAAGGCGTTAGTGGTTTGTCGTTTGCGAGGGCGGGAAATTTCAGCGGCGCAGTAGTGGCATCCGCGTCGACCCATTCAAAGCAAAAAGCCATTGTTTTGCCAGTAATGGCGCTTATAATGCCGCGCCCTGTTAGTGCGAAAGGGAATTTCGTTCCTCGTTTTTATGAGGAATCATCACATCAGCTGAACACTTTCAGGGAAGAAGTTGCATGGCATTTCGCGCCTTACCTCCGCTCGCGCTCGTGGCGGTTACCTTGCTGTCCGGTTGTTCGATGTTCCGCAGCTACGACACCGAGCTGCAAGCCACCAACCAGCAATTGGCCACTGGCAACGTCGACGGCGCCCTGACGCTGCTGGAAAAGAACAACAGCGGCGACGACAAGGACCTGCTGTATTTCTTCGAGAAAGGCGAGTTGCTGCGGGCCAAGGGCGACATCACCGGCAGCCAGACCGCCTGGCGCAGCGCCGACCTGCAAGTCTACAAGTGGGAAGAGTCGGTCAAGTTCGACAGCGAAAAGTACCTCTCCCAGTTCGGCAGCTTCCTGGTCAACGACAAGGTGCGTCGCTACGAAGGCTATGACTACGAAAAGGTCATGCTGACCACGCAGATGGCTCTGAACCTGCTGGCCCTGAACGACTTCGACGGCGCACGCACCGAAATCAAGAAGACCCACGAGCGCGAAGCCGTGATCGCCGACCTGCGCGACAAGGAATACCTCAAGCGTGAGGACGAAGCCCAGCGCGAAGGCGTGACCACCCAGATGAAAGACCTGCGCGGCTACCCGGTGGAGTCCCTCGACGCGCCGGAAGTGGTCGGCCTGAAAAACAGCTACCAGAGTGCGTTCAGCCATTACCTTGCCGGTTTCGTCTACGAAGCCCTGGGTGAAAAAGACCTGGCCGCGCCCGGCTATCGCAAGGCCGCCGAGCTGCGCCCCAACACCAAGCTGCTGGAACAAGCCTTGCTGGACCTGGACAAATCCAAAGTCGGCGCCGACGAAACCGACGTGCTGATCGTGGTCCAGAGCGGCCTGGCACCCGCGCGCGACTCGATTCGCCTGCCGCTGCCGATCCCGATCAACGGCAACCTGGTGATCACCCCGCTGTCGTTCCCGGTAATCAAGGCCGACACCTCCACGGCGACCTTCGCCCAGATCGGCATCGACGGCCAGCAGCAGAACCTCACCGCGCTCAACAGCACCACGGCCATGTCCCGCCGTGCGCTGCGCGATGACATGCCCGGCATTATCCTGCGCACCACCGTGCGGGCAGTCACCCGTGGCGTGGCGCAAAACAACCTGAACAAGACCAACCCGATGGCGGGCCTGGTGCTGGGTATCGCCTCGGCCGTGACCGAAGGCGCCGACACCCGCACCTGGCGCACCCTGCCGGACATGACCCAAGTCACTCGCCTGCGCCTCAAGCATGGCGAACACCAGGTCAGCCTGCCCAACGCCCTGGGCGGCACGCTGGTGACGGTCAAGGCCGACCAGCGCTACCAGGTGATCACGCTGCGCGTGGTCGGCAACCAGGTGTTCGCCGGCGGGCTTGCGGCCCATGTGGTGCCGAGCACGCCGCCCCAGGCCATTGCCACCCTCAAACAACCTTAAGGAGCACGCTATGCGTCATTTCATCCTCGGCGCCCTGGCGCTGGTCCTGCTCGCCGGCTGCGCCACCCCGCCGCCGCCGGAGCCTGGCAGCGCCGCGAGCAAAATCGTGGTAATGGGCAAGTTCAAGGGCATCGCCGTCGGCGCCATTCGCGTCGCGCGCGAGAATGGCTTCCTCACCGCCAAGGTGCAGTTGAGCAACATCACCAGCAGCAACCAGATGATGTATTACCGCTTCGCCTGGCTGGGCGCCGATGGCTTCCCGGTGGGCGACGAAGAAACCTGGAAAGTGCTGAACCTGTACGCCAACCAGGCAACCTTCCTGCCGGCCATCGCCAATCTGCCGCAAGCGGCGGACTTCCGTCTCGAAGTCAAAACCCCTTGAGCCGTCCACCCTTTTTGAGAGATTTCCCCATGTTTGCACGCTTCTCGATCCTCGCCGTGGTGGCCGTCCTGGCCAGCGGTTGCGCCAACACCTCGCCGGTACTGGGCGGCAAGAACATCAGCTACGGCGACACCAAGGCCGTGGAACTGGTGACCAACGAGTTCGGCTCCACCGACCTGCAGATGATCGCCGAAAGCATGACCCGCTCCCTGGCCCAGTCCGGCATCCTGCAGGGCCGCCCGGTGGTGCAGGTGTATGACGTGAAGAACAAGACCAGCGAATACATCGACACCCGCGAGATCACCACGTCGATCAAGACCCAGCTGATGAAAACCGGCACCGCGCGCTTCGCCAGCGACAACACCGACATGCAGAGCCAGGTCGACCAGCTCAAGCTGCAGAACCAGAGCGGCCTGTACAAGAAATCCACCGTGAGCAAGACCGGCAACATGGTCGCCGCCAAGTACCGCCTGGAAGGCTCGATCAGCTCCATCGTCAAGCGCAGCTCGGACTACAAGGACGTGTTCTACAAGTTCAGCCTGCAGCTGATCGACGTCGAGAGCGGCCTGGCCGAATGGATGGACGAAAAAGAAATCCGCAAGACTACGGAGCGCTAAGCAATGCGTGCATGGATCGGCATGATCGGCCTGCTGTGCGCCTTTGGCGCCTCGGCCGCCCCGAAGATCGCGGTGACCGACCTGGCCTATGAGGCGCGGGTCGAGGAATACATTCACCAGGTGTCGGCCAATAACAACTTCCAGGCCAGCGCTTACCACGCCAGCGGGTCCTCGAACTACAGCGAGTACGAAAGCCGTACCAGCTACATCGAGCAGACCGAGCTGCGCAAGTTCAGCGGTGATATCAAGGGCGAGATCCTCAAGTCCCGGCAGTTCCAGTTGGTGCAGGGCACGCCCTACACCGCTGACGCCAAGGGTGACGTCTACGACGTGATCAAGCGCATCAAGGCCGGTCACTTCAAGGGCGCGGACTATGTGCTGTTCGGCACGCTGTCGGACATCGACTTTACCCAGGACATCAACGCCCTGGACCACACCAACAGTTACTCGGCGGTGCTGGGCCTGACGCTGGTGGCGGATTTCAGCCTGATCAACACGCGCACCTACGAGATCACCTCGGCGTTCACCGCCATGGGCGAAGGCCAGGACACCAAGCTGGTCAACAACCGTGACGTACGCGTCAGCCTGAACCGACCACGCGTGGTTAAAGAGGTGTCGAAAGCCTTGGGTGAGGATGTTGCGCGGCAGCTGGCCGAACAATTGGGTGGTGGTTATCAGGAACAACCTGGGCAGCCGGCATTGCGCAATAACCTGCCACGGGATGAAGCGCCGAAGATCCTGCGCTGAATGAAAATCCCGCTACCGACATAAAACCAATGTGGGAGCGGGCTTGCTCGCGAATGCCGTGGATCAGTCAATACATCTGGTGACTGACACTGCGCATTCGCGAGCAAGACCGCTCCCACATTTTTTAACCGGTTTCGTCAGTTACGCCGTTGCGCGATGCAAGCTGGCGAGGAAACCCGCCGCGCCCACGAACAACCCGGCAAACGTGCGGTTCATGCGTTTCTGCTGCTTCGGTGTGCGCAACAGGCGCAACACTTTCGAGGCCAACCCGGTGTAGCCCGCCATCACGATCATGTCGACGCTGATCATGGTCGCGCCGAGGATCAGGTACTGGATCAGCAGCGGCGCCTGCGGGTTCACGAACTGCGGCAGTACCGCCAGCATGAACACCAAGGCCTTGGGGTTGCTGGCGTTGACCAGGAAACCACGGAACATCATCGCCATCGGCTTGCCGATCGGGCGTACCGTCGCGTCTTCGCTCATGTCCATGGGCAAGGCACGCCATTGCTTGATGGCCAGGTACACCAGGTAGGCCACGCCGAACCATTTGATCGCATAAAACGCGGTAGACGATGCCGCCAGAATCGCTCCCAGGCCACCCGCTACCACGGCAATCTGCATCGCCAGGCCCAGTTGCAGGCCGATGGCGTTCCAATAGCCGCGCAGGAAACCGTATTGCAGACCGCTGGACATCGACGCGATGGCACCGGCGCCGGGGGAAAGGGAGATGATCCAACTGGCCACGAAAAAGGCCAGCCATGTGTCGAGTGCCATTACACACCTCAGGGAAGAGTTAGCGGTTATGCCTAAAGCTAACTCCGCCGACCAAAGGCTGGCTATAGATTTTTTTACAAGATGTGAATACTAGCGATCGCCGGGGAACACGTGAGTCCCTGGCCAACGCCGCACCGAGCGCTGGAAGAACAGGCTGTTGGGCACCTGCACCATCGCGCTGTCAGTGCCGGCTTCTGCCACTTCGACCAGCGTGGTGTAGAGCAGGTTGATCGCCACCACCCGGCCCTTCACGCCGGGTTTGTCGACGGTATCCACCAGCTCGACGATATCACCGAGGCGAAACGGCCCGACGGTGAAGATCAGAATCGCGCACAGCAGGTTGGAGAGCACCGACCACATGGCGAAGAACGCCACCGCCGCCACCGCCACGAACCCCGACAGCGCGGTCCACAACACCGTGGCAGACACTCCCAGGCGGCCCAGCACGAAGATCAGCGCACTGCCCATGATCAGCCAGCGCAAGCCGCCGCGCAGCGGCATCAGCAATTGCGGCGGCAGCGGGTAGCGCTCGCCCAGGCGCGTCAGCCCCTTGGCGACAAAGCGCTGGGCGAGGTAGCCGGCCAGCAGGATCAACAGGATTTGCACACCGATCCACACGGGCTCGACCCATTGCGTCGGTATCGGCAGCTGCAACGCTTCCATCAGGACAGCGCCTCCAGCTCCGCCTGCAGGGTTTCCAGCAACTCGAGGGCTTCCATCCAGGTTTCCTCCAGCTGCCCTTCACGCACCTTGAGCTTGGCCTGTTCGGCAAGCAGGTCGCGCAGCTCATCCTTGCGCGCAGCCTCATACACGGCGCTGTCGCCCAGGCTGGTCTCGATCTTGGCCAGGCGCTCGTGCACCTTGCCCAACTCGGCTTCCAGCTTGTCGGCTTCACGCTTGTGCGGCGCCAACTGTTGGCGCAACGCAGCAGCGGCCTGGCGTTGGGCTTTCTTGTCGGTCTTGTCCGGGTTGACCGGGGTGTTGCTGACCGGCGCGTTGCGCAGGCGGTAATCCGTCAGCCAGCGCGCGTAGTCGTCCAGGTCGCCGTCGAACTCTTCGACTTTGCCATCCGCCACCAGCAGGAAGTTGTCGGTGGTGCTCTTGAGCAAGTGGCGATCGTGAGACACCACCAATACCGCACCGCTGAACTCCTGCAAGGCCATGGTCAGCGCCAGGCGCATTTCCAGGTCCAGGTGGTTGGTCGGTTCGTCGAGCAGTAGCAGGTTCGGGCGATCCCAGGCGATCAAGGCCAGGGCCAGGCGGGCTTTTTCGCCGCCGGAGAAATTCAGCACCGGCTCATCGATGCGCGCGCCACGGAAGTCGAAACCGCCGAGAAAGTCGCGCAGGGTCTGCTCGCGCTCGGTCGGCGCCAGGCGCTGCAGGTGCAGCAACGGGCTGGCCTTGGAGTCGAGGGAGTCCAACTGATGCTGGGCGAAATAGCCCACTACCAGGTTCTCGCCACGGGTCAGGCGGCCGGCCAGGGGCTGCAACTCGCCGGACAGGTTCTTGATCAGCGTCGACTTGCCCGCACCGTTAGGCCCGAGCAAACCGATGCGTGCACCCGGCGTGAGCTGCAGCTTGACCTTCTCCAGGATGGTTTTGTCGCCATAACCCAGGCGTGCATCCGAAAGATCGAGCAGCGGGCTGGAGATTTTCACCGACTCACGGAACACGAAATCGAACGGCGAATCGACGTGGGCCGCCGACAGCTCTTCCATGCGCTCCAGGGCCTTGATCCGGCTCTGGGCCTGGCGGGCCTTGGTGGCCTGGGCCTTGAACCGGGCGATGTAGCTTTCCATGTGCGCACGTTGCGCCTGTTGCTTCTCGTAGGCCTGTTGCTGCTGGGCCAGGCGTTCGGCGCGCGCGCGTTCAAACGCAGTGTAGCCGCCCCGGTAGAGGGTGATTTTCTTCTGTTCGACGTGGGCGATATTGTCGACCACGGCATCAAGGAAATCCCGGTCGTGGGAAATCAGCAGCAAGGTGCCTGGGTAGCTCTTGAGGAAGTCTTCCAGCCACAGGATCGCATCGAGGTCCAAGTGGTTGGTCGGTTCATCGAGCAGCAACAGGTCCGAGGGGCACATCAGCGCCTGGGCCAGGTTCAGGCGCATGCGCCAGCCGCCGGAGAAGTCGGCGACCGGGCGGTCCATCTGTTCGTTGGTGAAACCCAGCCCGGCGAGCATCTTGCGGGCGCGGGCGTCGGCCGTGTAGCCGTCGGCGCTGTCGAGTTCCGAGTGCAGGCGGGCCTGGGCCGCGCCGTCCTGGGCTTTCTCGGCCTCGGCCAGGTCGTGTTGCACCTGGCGCAGGCGCAGGTCGCCATCGAGCACGTAGTCGATCGCGATGCGGTCCAGGGTGTCGATCTCCTGGCGCATGTGGGCGATGCGCCAGTCAGCCGGTAGCAGGCAGTCCCCGGAATCCGGGGTCAGCTCACCCAGCAACAAGGCGAACAACGTGGATTTGCCGGCGCCGTTGGCACCGATCAGGCCGGCTTTGTGACCGGCGTGCAGGGTCAGCTCGGCGTCTTCAAGAAGACGTTGCGGGCCACGCTGTAATGTTAGGCTTTGAAGTCGGATCATAATGGCGGCGGAGTCTACCAGCTTCGTTGGCCGCTGGCTTGGGTGTGAATATGTGCGCTGACCTGTGGAGCTTTGCCCTCTCGACTTACGCCCGCCCAGGGTGCGAAGCCGCTTGCCTGCGCATGCAGGCGCAAGGTGCAGATGTGTGCCTGTTGCTCTGCGGCGCGTGGCTGGAACGGCGCGCTGTAGCGCCGACACCCGAACGTATCCAGGCGCTGAAACAGATTGCCGGGCCCTGGCAGGCACAGGTGGTCGGACCGTTACGGCACGTGCGCACACAATGGCGGGCCATGGCGCAGCAGGATGAGGCAGTAGCGGCGTTACGCGAACGGGTCAAGGCCCTGGAACTGGATGCCGAACGCTCGCTGCTCAAGCGCCTGGAAGCGCTGGCGCAAGCATGGCCGGGTGATGACGGGGCGGGGCAACCGCGATGGCTTGAAGGACTGGCGGCTGAGGATGCCGCCAACCTTGACCACAACGCGCTGCAGCAGCTGCGCGTCGCGGCCACCGGCGCTTAGGAAGCGCTGGTTGGGGTGGTGCTTGGCGCTACCGGTGCAGGAGTGCTGCTGGTCGGTGCGGTTGGAGCGCTGGACGCTGCGGTAGCAGCAGGTGCTGCCGGGGTCGCTGGCTTTGCCGGAGCTGGCTTGGCTGCAGCGGGTTTAGCAGCTGGCTTAGCGGCTGGCTTTGCAGCAGCAGGTTTAGCAGCTGGCTTAGCGGCTGGCTTTGCAGCAGCAGGTTTAGCAGCTGGCTTGGCGGCTGGTTTTGCAGCAGCAGGTTTGGCAGCTGGCTTGGCGGCTGGTTTTGCAGCAGCAGTTTTGGCAGCTGGCTTGGCGGCTGGTTTTGCAGCAGCAGTTTTGGCAGCTGGCTTGGCGGCTGGTTTTGCAGCAGCAGTTTTGGCAGCTGGCTTGGCGGCTGGTTTTGCAGCAGCAGTTTTAGCAGCTGGTTTGGCGGCTGGTTTCGCAGCAGCGGTTTTAGCAGCTGGCTTGGCGGCTGGTTTTGCAGCAGCAGTTTTGGCAGCTGGCTTGGCGGCTGGTTTTGCAGCAGCGGTTTTAGCAGCTGGCTTGGCGGCTGGTTTCGCAGCAGCAGTTTTAGCAGCTGGCTTGGCGGCTGGTTTCGCAGCAGCAGTTTTAGCAGCTGGCTTGGCGGCTGGTTTTGCAGCAGCGGTTTTAGCAGCTGGCTTGGCGGCTGGTTTTGCAGCAGCAGTTTTAGCAGCTGGTTTGGCGGCTGGTTTTGCAGCAGCAGTTTTGGCAGCTGGCTTGGCGGCTGATTTTGCAGCAGCGGTTTTAGCAGCTGGCTTGGCCGCTGGTTTCGCAGCAACAGCCTTGCTTGCCGGCTTTTTCGCCGAGCTGGCGGCAACGGCTTTTGCAGGGGTACGAGCGCCCAGCACTTTAGCCACGGCTTCCTTCACACGACCAACGCCCTGGGCCAGTTTCAGGCTTTCCTGAGCATCTTTTTTGAGTTGGGAAATGTAAGTGCGGGTTTCAGCTTGGCGATCCTTGAGGGCGTCCAGCAAGTCCTCAAGTTCTTTGACAGCGTCTTTGGCTTTGGCTTGTGCCTTGGCCTTGCCGGCAGTCGCGGCGTCTTGCAGTTTGGTGCGGGATTTGTGCAGCTTTTCTTGCGCTTTACCGCGTTGTTTTTCCAGCTTGGCGAGCAGCTTTTCTGCATCGGCCAACGCTTGGGAACAGGCGCTTTCCAGGTGTTCGAGCAAGCTGCCCGAAAGTTGTTGGAGTAAATGCAACGGGGTATTAACAGGCTTCTGTTTGGCCGACATGGTTTACCTCCTGGCTGACGTGGGTGCGGCTCATACTAGCCCTCTGCTCTTACCGCCGCTAGGGCATGTTGACAGTATCGTTTGCCTTGCGTTGCAACGTACGAAAATTCTTATCGATATAACGAAAATGCGCGGCACTTTTTACGCTCCCACACTGGCATAATCCGTCGCACTTTCGGCGGGAGAAATGCTCATGTCGCGTTACCTTTTTCTTGTGCTTGGCCTGGCAATCTCGATGGCCAATGCGGGCGAGCAATCACCGGCGAAAACCACCGCGCAGGATCAACACGACCTCGCCTACAGCCTGGGTGCCAGCCTCGGCGAACGCCTGCGCCAGGAGGTTCCGGACTTGCAGATCCAGGCCTTGATCGACGGCCTCAAGCAGGCCTATCAAGGCAAACCGCTGGCGCTGGATAACGCGCGTATCGAGCAGCTTCTGGCCCAGCACGAAGCGCAAACCGAAGCCGACGCGCAGGCACCCCAGAGTGAAAAAGCACTGGCCGCCGAACAGCAATTTCTAGCCAAGGAAAAATCCGCAAAAGGTGTGCGCGAACTGGCGGATGGCATCCTGCTCACCGAACTCACTGCCGGCACGGGCAACAAGCCGTTGGCCAGTGATCAGGTCCAAGTGAAATACGTGGGACGCCTTCCCGATGGCACGGTGTTCGATCAGAGCACGCAGCCCCAATGGTTTCGCCTCGACAGCGTGATCAGCGGCTGGAGCAGCGCGCTGCAACAGATGCCAGTGGGCGCGAAATGGCGCCTGGTGATTCCCTCAGCCCAGGCTTATGGCGCCGACGGCGCCGGCGAGTTGATCCCGCCGTATACGCCGCTGGTGTTCGAGATCGAATTGCTCGGTACTCGTCACTGACCCAATAAAAAACGGTGCGCAATGCGCACCGTTTTTTTATCCCGCCAGCAAAGATCAGGCCTGGGTGGCCGCCTCTTCCTTGTGGGCGTTGTGCAGCACTTCGATCAGGCAATCTTCCAATTCGAAACGCTCATGGAGCAGGCCACCCAGCTCCTTGAATTTTTCGGCGACACAATTACCGGCATCACACAGGTCGGTGAACGCGAGCAATTTTTCGGTGATCACATCGATACGTGGGTAAAGGGTCTCGGCTAATTCCAGACCACGCTGATCATCAAAAGCTTCCGCTTCTTTGGTCAGTTGCTCGTAGACACCGAAATGTCCAGCCGATACGTAGTCCACCAACACAGCGCAGAAATCCTGCAACGGTTCGCGGTTCTCAGCCAGTGCCTCGGGCTTGGCGCCGAGAGCATCAAAGGCCCGAACCAGTTCGTGACGTGCCTTCAACCAGCTGTCGATCAGCTTGTGCACCCCACCCCAGCGTTCCTGAGCATTCTGACAACTTTCCAGCATGATGATCTCTCTTCCCTATAGGGGCGCTGCTGCCTGGTGCCCGCGCAACACTTCAAGGATTAAAGCGGCAGCCGGACAAGGCCACATCTGACAAACGGTTTCATTAACGCGTGCGGGCCAGATTATGCCCGCATGACTGTGGCTTCAAGGTACGCAGGAGAGAAAGTTCATACAAGTGTTTAATCCCCTTCTGCAAAGTGTGACGGCCTTTCAGTGCCGAGCAGGACGCAAACGCTGGCTCGAAATCAGCCGCGAAAACTGCGTAGCGCCCAGGATCAGCATGCCCAGGAAGAACAGCAGGCTCCACTCGGGGAGGCTCAGGTCGAACAACGTCCAGTTGATATCAACGCAATCAACCGTGCCTTTGACGGCCGATTGCAATGCCTGCCACAGCGACAGGTTTTCGATCATGTATTGCAGGCTCGGCCAGCAGTCGCCAGCCTGGTCGGGTGCGGCATTTTGCAACAGTACCTGGCGCACGGCAGTGATGGCGCCGAGTAATGCGCAGCCCATGCTCGCCAGACCGTACAGGTAGATGGCAGAACGCTTGGGGCTGTAGAGCGCGGCGGCCAGGTTGATCAGCGTGAAGGCCGCCAGGAAGACCCTTTGCAACTGGCACAGGAAACAAGGCCGCAACGACGCGCCAAATTCCAGGTAGAAGGACGCACCCAACGTCAGCCCACCTGCCAGGAATGCAAGGAAAAACAAGGAACGTGAAGGGGCCAAAGACATGCTTTATCCGCACCGCGAAATATAGGTCAATACGGTAGAGGAAAGGCCCGACCCCTTTCAATACATGCTAGAGCAGACGATTCCGCAAGAGGATAAGGACAACCCGTCAGAGGATGGAAGACTTCAAACTATTGAACGTAGGAGCATGCCTATAAAGGCTCTAGCCAACGCGTTTGCGAGACATTGAAGGGTTGGCTATCAGATTTGTCTGAGCCAACCCTTGGATAACATCCTACTTCAAACTCGCGCAGGTACCGGCAGCGGTGACGCCAGCAAGCGGCTATCCAGCAGGCCCAGCCCCTCCTGGAACAGCTGGTTGCTGCGCTCGGTGTCGCCCAGTTGGGCCAGCAGCCGCGCCAGTTCGGCACAGGCTTCCGGATTGCGCTGTACCTGCAGGCTGCTCTCCAGGTAGTCACGCGCCTTGCCCCACAGACTGTTTTGCAGGCACAAGCGGCCCAGTGTCAACAGCAGGCTGGCATCGCCGGGATGGTCCTTGAGCCAACCTTCGGCAAACTTCAACTGGCGGGCGGGATCACTGCCACGCAACAGGCCGTAGAGGCGGATCAGGTGACTGTCGTAGCCGCGCTTGATCGCGCCACGCAGCGCTTCTTCGGCCTCCGCGTCGGCTCCCAACTGACGCAATTGCTCGGCATAGGCCAGGACCAATTGCGGCTCCTGCCGCTGCGCAGAGGTGAGTTGCTGCCAGGCCCGCTCAAGTGACTGCAAGCCCGCTTCACCCTGGTCTTCGCGCTGTGCAGCCAGGCTCAGGTTTTCACCCCAGGCGCGGCGCTCGAGTTCGGCCAACTCGCTGGCAGGCAGCACCTTGTCCTTGCGCAGTTCCGGCAGCAGGCGGATCACTGATGACCAGTCGCCCCGCTGCTGATGCAGGCGTTGCAATTGACGCAACACCTGCGCATTGTGCGGGTGACGTTCGTGCATCGCTTGCAAGGTGGTCAACGCGCCCTCCGTATCGCCTCGGTCCAGCTGCAGCTGCGCGTGGCTCAAGGCAACCGCCAGCTCGGCCTGGGGCTGACGCTCCAGGGCACGTTCGAGCAAGCCGTCTGCCTCTTCGTAGCGGCCTTGCTCATTGGCGGCACGAGCGGCGCCGAGGTAATACAGCAATGGCTGGCGCTCGGCTTCGGCGGCACGGTGCAAATGGCGCTCGGCGCTGGCCCAGCGGCCCTCGGCGAGGTCCATCTGGCCTTGTTCGATGGCAATCTGCACGCGGCGGCTGCGGTTACGCCGCGACCACGGGTTGACCACCCCACCGGAGGTGGTCACCAGGCTCAACAACACGCGGATCAGGTAGATCGCCAGGCCGATGGCAAACACGGCCACCAAGGTGGCCCACAGGCTCGACTCGTAATGCAGCACATGCGGGTAGGTAATCAGCACGTAGCCGGTGTGCTTGGAAATGCCCACGGCCAGTGCCAGGGCGATCGCAATCGCCAGCACCAGGATCACATAGAAACGCTTCATCGGCTCTACTCCTGGGTTGCCGGCGTGCCCGCGGCCGCCTTGGCTTCGTCGGCAGACAGATGACGACGGTCAAGGTACGCCTGCACGGCGGCCAGGCTCGCGGCCAGGTCCGGGGTCACCACCGAGACGGCCTTGGGCTCAAGCTCGGCGATACGTGCCAGCATCGCCTTGCTTTGCGGGTTGTCCTGGTTGAAGTTGTCCTGCAGCACGCTGCGCGCCTCGCCCAGCGAGCGGCTGTAGACCGCCGACTCGCCATTGAGCGCGGCCCACTGTGCTTGCTCCAGGGCCAGGCTCAGGGCCAGGCGTACCTGGTTCAGGCCTTGGCCGGCCAGCAACGGACGGATGTTGTCGTCAGGGTTGAAGTCGATGCGGAAGTACCGCGAAATCTGCTCCCACCACTGGCTCCAACGACTCTCGGTATCGGTGGTCGGGCGCCCTTGGGAAGCGGGATCGGTCAGTTGATATTCAGGGGCGATGGCCGCCAATTGCACAACCTGGTCACGCAAGGCCGCCAATTGCAGGTACAGCCCGGTGCGGTCTGGCTGCTCAGTGCTGCGCAGCGCGGCCAGGCTCTTGGCCAATTGCTCGCGAGCAGCATAAGAGCCCGGATCGCTTTGCTCGCGAAGGATCTCGTCGGCGCCCTGCACCAGCGACTGCGCACTGTTGATGTCTTGCAAGGCCGACAGGCGCAGGCTCGCCAGGCGGATCAAATGCTCGGCCTCAGCCAAGCGCCAATCCTGGCGGCTGGCGCCCAGCACGGTTTCCAGCCGCTGGCTCAAGCGTTGCTGGTCACCCTGCAGTTGCGCGACCAGACGGCGACGCTCCTCCAGCTCATCGGCACCCGGCAACTGGGCCAGGCGCGCCGCCAGTTGCTGCTGGCTTTGCTTGAGGGTCTGGGACTGGTCGTCGAGGGTCTGCACCTGCCCCAGCTGTTGCTGGCTGCTGGCTTGCAAGGCGCGGACCTGCACGATCCCCCAACCGCCTGCGGCAACGCCGGCAGCGCCCAGCAGCAGGGCGACGATTGCCAGGCCATTGCCACGGCGCGGCGCGGTAACCGGTGACTCAGCCGGCGCATCGAGTGCGGGCTGGGTTTCATCTTTAGGCAAGGCTGTTTCGCTCACGTATCCGTCCTTTGTGTATCAGAGAGTGGGGGCGGCCGTCACAAGACACAGCTGCCCAACGCCACTAACAAAGCCGCGGCACTCGCGCCGCGACAATCCACCACTTTTTCTGCGCCTGCGGCCCGCGCCATCTCCTGGACTCGCGGACTGGGCACGAACAACGGAAGCCGGGCCACCTGAGACCAATCGGCGCCAGCCAGGGCCTGCAGGTGCAACAAACCCTGCCCACTGCTGACCACCAGGCCGTTCAGGCGTTCCAACTGGATGCGTTGCATCAGTACTCCCGCCTGATAGTCCGGCAAGAAACGACGATACAACTCCAGATAGTCGACACTAGCACCTTGCTCACGCAAACGCTCAGCCAGCAACTCCCGCCCCCCCTCGCCGCGCAGGATCAACACCCGCGCATCCGGGCGCGCGATAGCCTCGCGCAACGCAGGCAATTGAAGCAAAGCCTCGCTGTCATCGCCAGACTGGGGGTAATCAACGTTTAGGCCGTGTTCGGCCAACACCTGCGCGGTGGCGCCGCCGACGCTGAACCATGGCAGCTGCGGCCAGGTTTGGGTCAGCTGTTGCACGGCAAGGCGCGCGGCCGGTTTGCTTACCACGATCACTGCGCAGTAACGGTCGAGGTGGCGGAACACGGCCTGCTGCTCGGGGGTAACAGCAAAGGGCTCGATGTCCAGCAAGGGTAAGCTGCTGCTGAAGATTCCGGCGTCTGATAATGCCGAAGCCAGGGCTGCTGATTCCTCGGCAGGCCGCGTCAGCAGCAGTCGCCATCCGGTCACTGCGGGCCGCCCTCGCCATAGACTTTTTGCAGGATGGCGCCAGCGCCCTTGTCCAGCAGCTCTTCCGCCACCTGGATACCCAGGGCCGTGGCATCACGCTGCGGACCACGCACCTCGGCAGTCAGCAGGGTGCCGCCATCCGGATCGCCTACCAGGCCACGCAGCCACAGATTGTCGCCTTCGAGCACGGCGTAGCAGGCAATCGGCACCTGGCAGCCGCCGTTGAGGTGCTTGTTCAGGGCGCGTTCGGCCGTGACGCGCACTTCGGTGTCGTGGTGGTCCAGGGGTTTGAGCAAGGCATGAATTTCAGTGTCGGCGGTGCGGCATTCGATGCCCACTGCGCCTTGCCCACCGGCCGGCAGGCTGTCCTCGACACTGATGGCCGAGGTGATGCGGTCTTCGAAACCCAAGCGGATCAAGCCGGCCGCGGCGAGGATGATCGCGTCATATTCGCCGGCATCCAGCTTGGCCAGGCGGGTGTTGACGTTGCCGCGCAGGAAACGAATCTGCAGGTCCGGGCGGCGAGTGAGCAACTGTGCCTGACGACGCAGGCTGGACGTGCCGACGATGCTGCCCAGCGGCAGCTCATCCAACGACGCGTAGGTGTTGGAAACAAAGGCGTCGCGCGGGTCTTCACGCTCGCAGATGCAAAACAGGCCCAGGCCTTCAGGGAAATCCATGGGCACGTCTTTCATCGAATGCACGGCGATGTCGGCTTCGTTTTCCAGCAGCGCGGTTTCCAGTTCCTTGACGAACAGGCCCTTGCCGCCGATCTTCGACAGCGGCGAGTCCAGCAGCTTGTCGCCGCGACTGACCATGGGCACCAGGGTCACCTTGAGGCCGGCATGGGCCTGCTCAAGGCGTGCTTTGACGTATTCGGCCTGCCACAAGGCCAAGGCGCTTTTACGGGTGGCGATGCGGATTTCGCGAGAGGACATGGATCAATCCGTACTGAATAGATACGGCAGATAATAACAGCTCAGGCAAATACGCTTTGATTTGAATCAGCAAGTGCGGGGCCTCCCTGGCCGCGTCGCACCGGGATAAGAGGTACAGGCATCGCCGCAGGCCCCAGGCTAAAGCTGTTGCATCATCTTGCGCACACCGGCGACATGGCGTCGGCTGACGATCAATGCATCGCCATTCAGCCCTTTGAGGAACAACTGGAAATGCCCCAGGGGTGTACGCTGCAAGCGTTCGATTCGCTCGCGGGCCACCAGCGCGTTGCGGTGGATTCGCACGAAGCGGTCGCCGAATTCATCCTCAAGCGCCTTGAGCGGTTCATCGAGCAGCACTTCGCCGCCCTGGTGGCGCAGGGTCACGTACTTGTGATCGGCAATAAAATAGACCACCTCGCCCAGCGGAATCAGCTCGATACCTTTGCGTGTGCGGGCGCTGATGTGGCTGCGTGGCCCGTTACCACTTTGGGCGGCGGGCTGGGTCAGTGCGGCGAGCTGGACGCGATTGGGCCGCTCGGCCTTTTTCAGCGCCTTGAGCAACGCGTCGCCAGCCACGGGTTTGGTGAGGAAGCTGACACCGCTGGCTTCGAGCGTGTCGGCGGAAAACTCTTCCTGGGCCGCGCACAGCACCACGGCAGGTGGCGATTCTCGCTCACTCAGGCGGGCGGCAACTTGCAGGCCATCAAGGCCCGGCAGGCGGATATCGAGCAGCACCACATCGGGCTTGAGGCTGTCGATCAACGTCAACGCCTCCTCCCCGTTGGTGGCGCTCGGCTCAAGGACTGTATAACCCTCGAGTTCACTGACCAAACGGCTCAGTCGCTCGCGGGCTTGGGGTTCGTCATCAACGATCAGGACATTCATATTGCGCTGGATTCCTGCGTGAGTCTCGCACAAGGATAGCGTAGACAGGTGCGGTGACTTGCGTCACAGCGATCCACGCTAAGACTAGCGCGAGCGGCAAAAAGTGCCCCGACAGCGGCACCCATATTTACCCGGACCTGTTCAATAGCGCCCAAGACCTGCTGCCTGCGGGCACTGTCGTAGGGTTTGCTGATACACAATCCGAATACCCCCCTTTTTAATGGTTAGTCTGGGCTATGACCGCATCACCCGACTTTGGTGCATTCACACACTATCAGTCCAACTGTAGACGCTCACTGAGACGACATTGCTCAATCGTCAAATATCGTTTCAATAAACCCTTGTCCCAGTCTCTTCCCGGACGCGTTCGACGGCAAGGCACTTAGCCAGCTTTGCACAAATAAAAATGCCGACGACCCGCAGCACCGCCTCAACGGGCAACCCTGTTATTATCGCCGGCACACTTCCATGCCTCTTTATTAAGCAGATCACGAGCGAATCCATGAGCACCGACAAGACCAACCAGTCCTGGGGCGGCCGCTTCAGTGAACCCGTCGACGCCTTCGTCGCCCGCTTCACCGCCTCCGTCACCTTCGACCAGCGCCTGTACCGCCACGACATCATGGGCTCCATCGCCCACGCGACGATGCTGGCCAAGGTCGGCGTGCTGACCGACGCCGAGCGCGACAGCATCATCGACGGCCTGACCACGATTCGCGGCGAGATCGAAGCCGGTACGTTCGACTGGCGCGTCGACCTGGAAGACGTGCACATGAACATCGAGGCCCGCCTCACCGACCGCATCGGTGTGACCGGCAAGAAGCTGCACACCGGCCGCAGCCGCAACGATCAGGTGGCTACCGATATTCGCCTGTGGCTGCGTGACGAAATCGACCTGATCCTGTCCGAAATCACCCGCTTGCAAAAAGGTCTGCTGGAGCAGGCCGAGCGTGAATCGGACACCATCATGCCCGGCTTCACCCACCTGCAGACCGCACAGCCCGTGACCTTCGGCCATCACCTGCTGGCCTGGTTCGAGATGCTCAGCCGCGACTACGAGCGCCTGGTGGATTGCCGCAAGCGCGCCAACCGCATGCCGTTGGGCAGCGCCGCACTGGCCGGCACCACCTACCCGATCGACCGCGAATACACCGCGCAACTGCTGGGTTTTGACGCCGTGGGCGGCAACTCCCTGGACGGTGTGTCGGACCGTGACTTCGCCATCGAATTCTGCGCCGCCGCGAGCATCGCGATGATGCACCTGTCGCGCTTCTCCGAAGAGCTGGTGCTGTGGACCAGCGCGCAATTCCAGTTCATCGACCTGCCGGACCGCTTCTGCACCGGCAGCTCGATCATGCCGCAAAAGAAAAACCCCGACGTGCCCGAGCTGGTACGCGGCAAAAGCGGCCGCGTGTTCGGCGCGCTGATGGGCCTGCTGACCCTGATGAAAGGCCAGCCGCTGGCCTACAACAAGGACAACCAGGAAGACAAGGAACCGCTGTTCGACGCCGCCGATACACTGCGCGACTCGTTGCGCGCGTTTGCCGACATGATCCCGGCGATCAAGCCCAAGCACGCGATCATGCGTGAAGCGGCGTTGCGCGGGTTCTCCACCGCGACTGACCTCGCGGACTACCTGGTGCGCCGTGGCCTGCCGTTCCGTGACTGCCACGAAATCGTCGGCCACGCCGTGAAATACGGCGTGGACACCGGCAAGGACCTGGCGGAAATGAGCCTGGAAGAGCTGCGTCAGTTCAGCGACCAGATCGAGCAGGACGTGTTCGCGGTACTGACCCTGGAAGGGTCGGTGAATGCCCGTAACCATGTGGGCGGCACTGCGCCGGCGCAGGTGAAGGCTGCCGTCGCGCGCGGCCAGGCCCTGCTCGCCAGCCGCTAAGCACTCGCTTGCCGGCGATGAGGCCCTTGAGATCGCAGTTGATCTTGAGGCCGCCATCGCCGGCAAGCCGGCTCCTACACGTGTGAGCGCCGCTATTTCTTCGCCGCCACCATGGCCATGAACGCCGGCATCGCCGCCTCCCTGTCCGCCGCCACTTTCTGCGCGTTGGGCATCCCGTGCAAACGTTCCAGCAACGCTTTAGCCTTCGGCATCTCAGCCAGCAGATCCAGGCCAAACAGCTTCTCGCCCACCGCGCAGGCGAGGTTTACGCTGTACATGAAATACAGATCCGCAATCGTGAAGCTCTCCCCCGCCACAAACGGCGCGAATTTACCGTGCCGGCCTAATGAGCCAACCCCGAGCAACAGCTCCGCCTTGGATTTTTCCTTGATCGCCTCCGGCACCGGCATGCCGAAAAAGGCTTCGGAGAAACAGGCGCGAGCCGGCAATTCGATATACAGCTCGATTTCTCGGCACAGCGCCAGCACTTGGGCGCGCTGGAACGGCTCGGCCGGGAGCAGGGAAGGCCCTTCCTGGGTTTGCTCGATGTATTCGAGGATCACGCTGGTTTCGTTGATAAAGCCCTGCTTGACGCCCAGCACCGGGACCTTGCCGCGCGGGCTCACCGCCAGGGCTTCGGGGGTTTGCCCGGCGTAAAAAGGCACCTCTTCGAAAGGCAGCCCCTTCTCCAGCAACGCCAGCTTGACCATGTTGTAGTAGTTGCTGACCGAGAATCCGTAGAGCTTGAGCATTGCGATTGCCTCCAGGCCGGGAATGGGGTTGGCTGCAAGCGTTATAGCTCCCCGGGCCTGGCCTTGCCAGCAGCATCAACCGCTTGAATGGGGGTAGACTGGCGCCCTTTCCTACAGGAGCCTGCCATGAGCGAGCCGACCGATATCGACAGCGACGAAGAAGAGTTCACCGAAAGTACGCTGACCCAGGCCATCGAAAACCAAATCGAAAGCGACAACCCGCCTGCCGCCAAAGCCACCTTCAACAAGCTGACGCTGGTGGGCTATGAGCGCGACGACATTCTGAATCTCATGGCCCATGTGCTGGCCGTGGAAATCGACAAGATGCTCGAAGAAGACCGCGCATTCGATACCGAATGGTACGAAACAGCGCTGCGGGCACTGCCAGAGCTGCCTCCGGAAAACAACTAAGTCACCAGACCTGGCAGGAGCCGGCCTGCGCGCGAAAACCGCCAACGCCAACACGAGCAGCCTGAATACACGCGGCGCTCTCAGGTTTTTCGCGAGCGCGCTTGCTCCTACTGGACAGCCCGGCAAAGTGCGTTCACCTTATGCCCTGCTAGCCTCTAATAAATTTTAGAAAGTCTGGAGTCCTTATGTCGTATACCCCTGAGTTGGTTGCCGAACTGGAAATCCTTGTACTCTTCCCCTTGGACAGCACCAAGGAAGGTCTGAAAGTCCACCAGACCGCCGCTCCCACTGCCATCGCCGCTGCCAAACGCCTTCATGCGAAAGGACTTATCGACCAGCCAGACGGGGGCTACCTGACCAGCCTTGGCCGGGACGCTGCAGAGCAGGCTCAAACGCTGCTGACCATCCTCACCACTGCCACCACCAAAGAAGCTGCCTGATCCCTGAGACCGCCCATGGAGTCCGCGCTCTGCGGATTCCGGGGGCGTTGCCGTGGACGCCACAAAATTCTGGCGCCAAAAACAATTTCCCTCTAAACCTCCTACGCTACTGGCTGTAAACTCCGACACGGCCGCCCACGTTGGGCCCTGCGAGCCAACGAATTCGACATGACCCGCACCCACGAAATCCGCCCCGACCTGGACGAAGGCATTGACCGCAAGGTACTGGCCCAACTGCGCGCGCGTTTCATGGCCCTCAACGAAGGCCGCATGGCCCGGGCCGTCGAGGGGCTGACGCCACGCCAGCAAAGCGTGCTGACCCTGTTGCCGCTGTTCTTTCACGTCAATCACCCGCTGCTGCCAGGCTATGTCTCGGGCAGCACGCCTGCGGGGCTCTCAAATTTCGAGCCCGACGCCCAAGCCCTGACCGAAGCCCAGCGTCTGACTCGCTCGTTCTCCTACAAGCCACGCCATGGCAACCCGCCACGGCCGATTCATGGATTGTTCCTGATGGGCAGCCTCGGCACCCTGGCCCAGGCGGATCAGAGCGATATGGACGTGTGGGTGTGCCATGCGCCGGACCTCGGCGAAGCCGAGCTGGCCGAACTGCGCAAAAAATGCCAGCTGCTGGAGGCCTGGGCCCTGAGCATGGGCGCCGAAGCACACTTCTTCCTGATCGAGCCGACGCGCTTTGTGCTCGGCGAGCGCGACACGCAACTGAGCTCCGACGACTGCGGCACCACCCAGCATTACCTGTTGCTGGACGAGTTCTACCGCACCGCCATCTGGCTGGCCGGGCGCACGCCGATCTGGTGGCTGGTGCCGGTGTACGAAGAAACCCGCTATGCCGAGTTCACCCATACGCTGATATCCAAGCGCTTTATCCGCGCCGATGAAACCCTCGACCTCGGCCACCTGGCGCACATTCCCCCGGGCGAATTCATCGGCGCCGGGCTGTGGCAGCTGTTCAAGGGCATCGAGTCACCCTACAAGTCGGTGCTCAAGCTGCTGCTGACCGAGGTCTACGCCAGCGAGCACCCGAACGTGCAGTGCCTGAGCCTGCGCTTCAAGCGCGCGGTGTTCGCCAACCAGATGGACCTGGATGAGCTCGACCCGTACATCGTGGTCTACCGTCGCATCGAGGAATACCTCAAGGCCCGTCACGAGCCGGAACGCCTGGAACTGGTACGGCGGGCGCTGTACCTGAAGGTCAACCGCAAGCTGACCGTCGGCCAGCGCGCGACCAGTTGGCAGCGGCTGTTGCTGGAGCGCCTGGCGCATGAGTGGGGTTGGGACCAACGCCAGCTGGCGCTGCTGGACAGCCGCAGCCAGTGGAAAGTACGCCAGGTGGCGTCCGAGCGCCGCGCCCTGGTCAACGAGCTGAACTACAGCTATCGCTTCCTGACCCAATTCGCCCGCACCGAACAGACCGTCAGCCTGATCAACAAGCGCGACCTCAATGTGCTGGGCCGGCGCCTGTATGCCGCCTTCGAACGCAAGGCCGGCAAGGTCGAATTCATCAACCCCGGCATCGCCCCGGACCTGGCCGAAGACACCCTCACCCTGGTGCAGTCGCCCAATCGCAAGGAGCCGGGCCAGCACCATTGGGGCTTGTACAACGGCAACCTCACAGCCCTGGAATGGGAACACTTCGCGCCGATCAAGCGCAGCCGTGACCTGCTGGAAATGCTCACCTGGTGCCACCGCAACGGCGTGATCGACAGCAGCACCCGCCTGGCGCTGCATCCAGGCGTCAGCGACATGACCGAGTTCGAGCTGTTCAACCTGCTCGGCAGCCTGCAACAGACCATCGCCCTGCCGCTGGCCAGCGTCGATGAGGAGCGCCTGCTGCGCTCGGCGGTGCCCGAGGAGGTGTTGTTGCTGATCAACGTCGGCGTAGACCCGCTCAAGCATCACCGCGACCTGAATATCCTGATGACCACCGAGCGTACCGACTCGCTGAGTTATGCCGGGGTGCGCGACAACCTGGTGCTGACCCTGGACCAGGTCACGCTCAATAGCTGGAACGAGGTGATGGTCAGTCGTTACGACGGCCCCCATGCGCTGCTCGACTGCCTGCGCGACTACCTCAACCAACTGCCGGCCGACCATCTGCCGCGGTTGCGGGTGCGCTGTTTCTGTCACAACCGTGCGCAGTTCATTGCCCAGCGCGTCGAAGAAATCTTCGACACCGCGCAGAACCTGCTGCTCGGCCAGGGCAATCACCGCTACCTGCTCCAGGTACAGCAGCACTATCACGTGATGGAATTGACGCCGGGCCAGGCCACCCATGTGTCGTTGGCGACCCAGGACGCGCTGATTGCCTACCTCAGCGAAGAATTGGCCAGCTACAGCCCGCTGCACCTGGACGCCATGGCCCTGGAAGACCACGACCTGGCCTTGTTGCTGCCGATGGGCATGGCCGATTGCGTGCAGGTGTTCTACCGGGTCAACGAAGGTTTCGCCGAGCTGTATGTGCTGGATGAGTTCAACGCGCTCTGGCAGCAACGCTTGCCGTTCCATGATGAGCAGAGCTTGTTGGCGCCGTTGCAGCGCTTCCTGCAATCGATCATTTATCGCCGGGATGCGCTGTCACCGCTGGACCCGCAACAACCGCTGGGCGAGGTGCAAATCTTTTATTACCAGCTGTTGCCGTCGGGCAGCAGTCGCGCACGCGGCATCGAGCCGCGGCCGGCACCGCAAAACCCGACAAACAAACCGTTTTATGACGTGCAGGCGATTATTGGCAAGGCGGCGCCCGGCCAAGTGGGCATTACCCTGTACTGCAATCAGCGGGAGTTTTGCGAACTGGAGTTTGGCGACCAGCTGTTTGCAGTGGTCGCCCAGGAGATTGTCGGGCAACGTCGGGAAGCCGAACGTTACCGCTGCTACATCACCGACCTGGACCTGTCGGGCCTGCTCGGTGATGTACAGAGCCCGAGCAATTTGTACCTGCGCTACAAGGCCGAGCTGGAGCTGTCGCTCAATGCGGCGCTGAGCCAGATTTAGAGAGGAAAGGCGCCGCCATCCTTGGGCTGGCCTTCAACGCTGAGCAATTCGAGCTTGAGCGTCTTGCCGCCTGGTGCTGGCCAGTCGATATGCTGGCCCACCTGCAGGCCGAGCAACGCGCTGCCGACCGGCGCCAGGATCGAGATCTTGCCTTCGTCGGCGTTGGCGTCCTTGGGGTAGACCAGGGTCAGGTGGTAGTCCTTGCCGCTGCCTTGCTCACGGCAATGCACGCTGGAGTTCATGGTCACGACACCCGCAGGCACTTCATCGTGACCGACCACGTCTTCGGCGCGGTCGAGTTCGGCTTGCAACGCTTCGACGCCGGGAGACTCGTCGCCCAAGCGGTCGATCAGTTGCTCCAGACGCTGCACGTCAAGACGGGTAAGAATGATGGACGGTGCGGTGGTCATGATTCAGGCAGACTCCTTTTTTCTGCACAAAAAAGCAAAACCCCGCCAGGAAAAGGCGGGGTTCTCACGGGCCTCGATGAGTTGAGGCGTACCCGGACACTACCACAGCGTCACAAATAAACAAGACGACCTCAGGCGCGCGCCCTGCGCTGCTCGGCATCCAGGCAGATCACCCGGCGCCGGGCATCATCGGCGGAGCGCCATTCACGGATGTCTTCTACGTGGCGGAAGCAACCAAGGCAGACTTTATGCTCGTCCAGGCGACACAAACTGATACAAGGTGACGGTACCGCCGGGCTGACGTTACTGAACAGCGGCTTCGGCGGGCGGACAGGTACAGGCTGGGTCACGGTCAGATCTCGTCGAAATCCAGCTCGGCGCCGGTATATTCGTGGACCAGGCGCGCGACCATCTCGCCCAACAGCTCTTCACTCTTGTCACACTGCCATTTGCCGCTTTCTTCTTCGTAGTCGAAGTGCACGCCACCGGAGCGCGCCGCCAGCCACAGCTGACGCAGCGGCTCCTGGCGGCTGAAGATCAACTGCTGGCCGCTCTCGAACTTGACGGTCAGCACGCCGGCCGAGTTTTCCAGGTCCACGTCCAGGCCGCTGTCGTCGAAAATATCTTCCAGTGCCTGCTGGGTCGAATCCACCAGGTCGTGAAAACGGGCTTCGGTCAAACTCATTGTGGCAACCTCAAAAGTGTCTGGTTTTGCTCAAGCGCCGCACGATACGGGCGAGCCCCGCCGATTGCAAAGGATACCGATTTCATCACGATCGACGGAATGAAATATCCCCATCGAGCGTAGGACGTTTCCCGACTATCTCGGCAAACCCCCGCTGGACGGGTATTCCAGCGCATAGGCAAGCTGGCGGGTGGTCGGTATACTCGGGCGCAATTAATGCATATTCAAGGATTTCGCCATGAAGCGCCTGATCTCTTCCCTTGCTGCGCTCGTCGCGGTCGCCTGCCTCGTTAGTGCCTGTGGTCAAAAAGGCCCGCTGTACCTGCCCGATGACAGCAAAGATCCGAATGAACAGGCGCAATCGTCGCAAAAACCCGCTAAAGCGCATAAGCACGACACCTACTAAGGGAAGATCATGGACGCTTTTAACTACCGGGACGGCGAGCTGTTCGCGGAAGGCGTGGCGTTGTCCGCGATTGCCGAGCGCTTTGGTACCCCGACCTACGTGTACTCGCGCGCGCATATCGAAGCGCAGTACCGCTCGTTCACCGACCCGCTGAACGGCGTGCCGCACCTGGTGTGCTACGCGGTGAAAGCCAACTCCAACCTCGGCGTACTGAATGTCCTGGCGCGCCTGGGCGCTGGTTTCGACATCGTGTCGCGTGGCGAGCTGGAACGAGTACTGGCCGCTGGCGGCCAGGCTGACAAGATCGTGTTCTCCGGCGTCGGCAAGAGCCGCGAAGATATGCGCCGCGCCCTGGAAGTGGGCGTGCACTGCTTCAACGTCGAATCCACCGATGAGCTGGAACGCCTGCAGACCGTGGCCGCCGAGATGGGCGTTCGCGCGCCGATTTCCCTGCGCGTCAACCCGGACGTCGACGCCGGCACCCACCCGTACATTTCCACCGGTCTCAAAGAGAACAAGTTCGGCATCGCCATTGCCGACGCCGAGGACGTGTACATCCGCGCCGCCCAGCTGCCGAACCTGGAAGTATTGGGTGTCGATTGCCACATCGGTTCGCAACTGACCACCCTGCCACCGTTCCTGGATGCCCTCGACCGCCTGTTGGCGTTGATCGATCGCCTGGGCGAGTGCGGCATCTACCTGCACCACATCGATCTGGGTGGTGGTGTCGGCGTACGTTATCGCGACGAAGAACCGCCGCTGATTGCCGACTACATCCAGGCCGTGCGGGAGCGCACCGAAGGCCGCGACCTGACGCTGATGTTCGAGCCGGGCCGCTACATCGTCGCCAACGCCAGCGTGCTGCTGACCCAGGTCGAGTACCTCAAGCACACCGAGCACAAGGATTTCGCCATCGTCGACGCGGCGATGAACGACCTGATCCGCCCGGCGCTGTACCAGGCCTGGATGGACGTCACTGCCGTGAAACCTCGCGACAGCGCCCCGCGCACCTACGACATCGTCGGCCCGATCTGCGAGACCGGCGACTTCCTGGCCAAGGACCGCCAGCTCGCACTGGAGGAAGGCGACTTGCTGGCCGTGCATTCGGCCGGTGCCTACGGGTTTGTCATGAGTTCCAACTACAACACCCGCGGCCGTGCCGCCGAGGTGCTGGTGGACGGTGATCAAGCGTTCGAAGTGCGTCGCCGCGAGACGGTAGCCGAGTTGTATGCTGGCGAAAGCCTGCTGCCGGAGTAAGCCATGCTGCTGCGTTTTACCAAGATGCACGGGCTGGGCAATGATTTCATGGTCCTCGACCTGGTCAGCCAGCACGCGCACATCCTGCCCAAGCACGCTAAACAGTGGGGCGACCGGCATACCGGGATTGGCTTCGACCAATTGCTGATCGTCGAGGCACCGAGCAACCCGGAGGTGGACTTCCGTTACCGGATCTTCAACTCCGACGGTTCCGAAGTGGAACAGTGCGGCAACGGTGCGCGCTGCTTCGCCCGCTTTGTGCTGGACAAGCGCCTGACCGCCAAGCGGCAGATTCGCGTCGAGACCAAGAGCGGCGTGATCGAGCTGGATATCCGCAGCGACGGCCAGATCAGCGTCAACATGGGCGCCCCTCGCCTGGTGCCGGCGGACATTCCGTTCCAGGCCACCGAGCAGGCCACCAGCTACGCGCTGGACGTGGAAGGCAAGACTGTCGATATCGCCGCGGTGTCCATGGGCAACCCCCATGCCGTACTGCGAGTCAACGACATCAACAACGCGCCCGTGCATGAATTGGGGCCGAAGATCGAACACCACCCGCGCTTTCCGGCACGGGTCAACGTGGGCTTCCTGCAGGTGATCGACCGTACCCGCGCGCAATTGCGTGTGTGGGAACGCGGCGCCGGCGAAACCCAGGCCTGCGGTACCGGTGCTTGCGCCGCTGCCGTGGCCGCGATCAGCCAGGGGTGGATGGATTCGCCGCTGCTGATCGACCTGCCCGGTGGACGCCTGTCCATCGAATGGGCAGGCCCTGGCCACCCGGTGATGATGACCGGGCCGGCCTCGCGTGTATACGAAGGACAGGTCCGTCTATGAGTGAGCAAAGCTAATGACCGATAAGCCTCAAGTACCCGCACAAGCTACCCCGAGCGACAGTCTGGAGGCCGCTGCCGTCGCGGCGTACCTTGAGGCGAATCCGCATTTCTTCGTCGAGCACGAAGAGCTGCTGCCGGCCCTGCGCATCCCTCACCAGCGCGGCGATACCGTGTCGCTGGTGGAGCGGCAGATGAAGATCCTGCGCGAGCGTAATATCGAAATGCGCCATCGGCTCTCGCAGTTGATGGACGTGGCCCGCGACAACGACCGCCTTTTCGACAAGACCCGCCGCCTGATTCTCACCCTGATGGACGCCACCAGCCTGGAAGAAACGGTGATCGCCGTCGAAGACAGCCTGCGCCAGGACTTCCAGGTGCCCTTTGTCAGCCTGATCCTGTTCAGCGACAACCCGATGCCGGTGGGTCGCTGGGTCAGCGGTGGCGATGCGCAAACCGCGATCGGCGGCCTGTTGTCCGAAGGCAAGACCATCAGCGGTACCTTGCGCGAGCACGAACTGGACTTCCTGTTTGGCGCCGAACAGCGCAAACAGATCGGCTCCACCGCCGTGGTCGCGCTCAGCCATCAAGGCCTGCACGGCGTACTGGCCATCGCCAGCCGTGACCCGCAACACTACAAAAGCTCGGTAGGCACGCTGTTCCTGACCTATATCGCCGAAGTGCTGGGCCGGGTATTACCGCGCTTTACCACCGCCCTGCGCGCGGTGCGCTAGCCATGGAACGGCAACTGGACGCTTATTGCGCTCACCTGCGCAACGAGCGCCAGGTGTCGCCCCATACCCTGGAAGCTTATCGACGGGACTTGAACAAGGTCCTGGCGTACTGCGAAAAACACCAGATCAGCAGCTGGAAAGCCTTGGATATCCAGGGCCTGCGCAGCCTGATCGCGCGCCTGCACCAGCAGGGCCAGTCCTCGCGCAGCCTGTCGCGCCTGCTGTCGGCGGTGCGCGGCCTCTATCACTACCTCAATCGCGAAGGCCTGTGCGACCACGACCCGGCCAACGGCCTGTCCCCGCCCAAGGGCGAGCGGCGCCTGCCCAAGACCCTCGACACCGATCGCGCCCTGCAACTGCTGGAGGGTGCGGTAGAGGATGACTTCCTCGCCCACCGCGACCAGGCGATCCTCGAGCTGTTTTATTCCTCTGGCCTGCGCCTGTCGGAGCTGACCGGCCTCAACCTGGATCAACTGGACCTGGCGGACGGCCTGGTGCAAGTGCTTGGCAAAGGCAGCAAGACCCGCGTGCTGCCGGTCGGCAGGAAGGCCCGCGAGGCGCTGCAACTCTGGTTGCCGCTACGCGCCCTGGCCAACCCGGTGGACGACGCCGTGTTTATCAGCCAGCAAGGTCGGCGCCTGGGGCCTCGGGCCATTCAGGTGCGGGTCAAGGCTGCCGGCGAGCGCGAGCTGGGCCAGAACCTGCATCCGCATATGCTGCGGCACTCCTTTGCCAGCCATCTGCTGGAATCGTCCCAGGACCTGCGCGCGGTACAAGAGCTGCTCGGCCACTCCGATATCAAGACTACGCAGATCTATACCCACCTCGACTTCCAGCACCTGGCAACGGTGTACGACAGCGCCCATCCACGGGCCAAACGCATCAAGGGCGGCGACTCATGAGTATCAAGCTGATCACCTTCGACCTGGACGACACACTCTGGGACAACGTACCCGTCATCATCAGCGCCGAGGCGTCGATGCGCGAATGGCTGGCGGTGAACGCCGCCAAGGTCGGCGACTTGCCCCTGGAGCATTTCGCCAAGCTGCGCCAACACGTGCTGGAGCGTCATCCCGAGCTGAAATACCGCATCAGCATCCTGCGCCACCGGGTGTTGATGCACGCCTTTGAAGAGGCCGGTTATCCACAGCCCGAGGCCACGGAAATGGCCGATGTATGCTTCGAGGCGTTCATCCACGCACGCCACCAGCTCAGCGTATTCCCGGAAGCCGAGCCGATGCTGCAAGCCTTGCGCCAGCACTTTTTGCTGGGGGTGATCACCAATGGCAATGCTGATGTGCAGCGCGTGGGCCTGGCGGACTACTTTCACTTTGCCCTGCGCGCCGAAGATGTCGGCATCGCGAAGCCGGATGCGCGATTGTTTCAGGAAGCGTTGCAGCGCGGTGGCGTGGATGCCAGTAAGGCGGTGCACGTGGGCGACCACCCGGGTGATGACATCGCCGGGGCGCAGCAGGCGGGCCTGCGTGCGGTGTGGTTCAACCCGACAGGCAAGCCGTGGGAAGGTGAAAAGCGCCCGGATGCCGAGATTCGCAGCTTGACCGAACTGCCGCCACTGCTGCGCAGTTGGCATACACACTGAAGCCAGCGCCCACACAGGAATGCGGTGGGCCAGCCAGTTTGCTACAGGCATGAAAAAGCCCGCAGCGACGGCGGGCTCTTTCAGCAAGCAGGTGGCAGACCTCAGATAGGTCGGCTGCCGTACTTGTTATCTGGCTTCTTCGGTGGATCTGCCACCACGTTGGCCTCGACTTCCTGCACTTTGCCGCCTTTAGCGAGGAATTCTTCCATCGCACGGGCCAGCGCATCGCGCTCTTTGTTCTTGGCCTCGACGCTCGGCAGTTCGTCTACCGAAACAGCAGCCTTGGCCTTGCCCTTGGCAGCCGGAACAGGCGCATCATCGCCACCGTCGTCGTCAGCAACGTCTTCAGCCGCCGCTTCAAGACCTTCTTCGGTGTCGTCTTCGTCACCTACTTCCAGTTCGTCGTTTTCCAGATCATCGTCGCTCATGTTCTACCTCATGACTTGCGAAAAGCAGATTAGTTATAGCCCAGCTTCACCCTCTGTCGAGGTCGCCGGAAAAAAATCAACATCCACTGGATAACCAGTGGCTTATGCCCCATCACCGTGCAGAGTGGCGAGGACTTTACGAGCACCGCCATGATCACGGTGCTCGCCCAGATAAACACCTTGCCAGGTCCCCATCGCCAAGCGGCCGTTCTTTACCGGCAAACTCAGCTGGCAGCCCAGGAGACTGGCCTTGAAGTGCGCCGGCAGATCGTCCGGGCCTTCGTCGTTGTGCTCGAATCCTGCCCGGCCTTGCGGCACCAGCGAATTGAAGAAACGCTCGAAGTCACGACGAACCGCCGGGTCGGCATTCTCGTTGACGGTCAACGAGGCCGAGGTGTGCTGCAGCCACAGATGCAACAGGCCCACGCGACATGCCTTCAATTCAGGCAGGCCGGCAAGTAACTCGTCGGTTACCAGGTGAAAGCCCCGGGGCTTTGCCCGCAGGGTGATCAGGGTCTGTTGCCACATACAGTTCTCCGCCCATCGGCGCGCATTCTAGCGCGCTCTGGGAAAAAACAAAGTGCCGAATACGCCTACATGCCTGTAAGACATTCGCACGCTGGAAAGTGCCGCGTGCGCCCCATCACAAACTGGGCGCAAAAACCGACACAGCTTGTTATGACTGACAAACGCCAGGCAAAAAAATGCCCGGCAAGCCGGGCATCTTTTTTTCGCGTACTTACAAGTTGTAGCCGCGCTCGTTGTGTTGCGCCAGGTCGAGGCCGACCGCCTCTTCTTCTTCGGTCACACGCAGGCCCATCACCACGTCCAGCACCTTGAGGATGATGAAGGTCACGATGGCTGTGTAGATCACAGTGAAGCCGACGCCTTTGCACTGGATCCAGACTTGCGCCGCGATGTCAGTGGTGGCCGCGTTGAAGCCGCCCAGCGAAGGGGCAGCGAACACGCCGGTCAGGATCGCGCCGAGGATACCGCCGATACCGTGTACGCCGAAGGCGTCCAGGGAGTCGTCGTAGCCCAGCTTGCGTTTCAGCGTCGTGGCGCAGAAGAAGCACACCACACCGGCAGCCAGACCGATCACCAGGGCGCCCATCGGGCCCACGGTGCCAGCAGCTGGCGTGATTGCCACCAGGCCAGCGACCACACCCGAGGCAATGCCCAGTGCGCTTGGCTTACCGTGGGTGACCCACTCGGCGAACATCCAGCCCAGCGCTGCAGCAGCGGTAGCGATCTGGGTGACCAGCATCGCCATGCCGGCAGTGCCGTTGGCTGCCGCTGCGGAGCCGGCGTTGAAGCCGAACCAGCCGACCCACAGCATCGCGGCACCCACCAGGGTGTAACCGAGGTTGTGCGGCGCCATTGGAGTGGTCGGGAAGCCTTTGCGCTTGCCGAGTACCAGGCACGCCACCAGGCCAGCCACACCGGCGTTGATGTGCACCACGGTGCCGCCTGCGAAGTCCAGCACGCCCCAGTCGCCCAGCAACGAACCCGGGCCGCCCCAGACCATGTGGGCAATCGGTGCGTAGACCAGGGTGAACCAGACGCCCATGAAGATCAGCATCGCGGAGAATTTCATACGCTCGGCGAAGGCACCGACGATCAGCGCCGGGGTGATGATCGCGAAGGTCATCTGGAAGGTGACGAACACCGCCTCAGGGAACAGCGCCGCAGGGCCGGTGATGCTCGCAGGGGTCACGCCCGACAGGAACAACTTGGACAAGCCGCCGACGAACGAGTTGAAGTTGACGACGCCCGCTTCCATCCCGGTGGTGTCGAACGCCATGCTGTAGCCGTACACGAACCACAGGATGGTGATCAGGCCGGTGATGGCGAAGCACTGCATCATCACGGAAAGAATGTTTTTGGAACGCACCATGCCGCCGTAGAACAGCGCCAGGCCTGGAATGGTCATGAACAGCACCAGCGCAGTGGATGTGAGCATCCATGCAGTGTCGCCGGAATTGAGGACTGGAGCAGCCACTTCGTCTGCCGCCATGGCCAGGCTGGGCATTACGATGGACAACAGGGCTCCGAGCCCTGCGAATTTACGCAGAGTCATATTGTTTTCTCCTGGGGCGTTGGGGTTTGGCGGCTTAGATTGCGTCGGTATCGGTTTCGCCGGTACGGATGCGAATAGCCTGTTCCAGATTGACCACGAAGATCTTGCCGTCACCGATCTTGCCGGTGTTGGCGGCCTTGGTTATCGCCTCGATAACCCGGTCAAGATCCTTGTCGTCAATGGCGACATCAATCTTCACCTTCGGCAGGAAATCGACCACGTATTCCGCGCCGCGATACAGCTCGGTGTGACCCTTCTGCCGACCGAAGCCTTTGACCTCAGTAACGGTAATGCCCTGCACGCCGATCTCGGACAACGACTCGCGTACATCGTCCAACTTGAACGGCTTGATGATGGCAGTGACTAGCTTCATGAAAACTCTCTCCCGAATTGGTGGACTTGCCCCAGGAAAACAAACCCGTCTCAAGTCTAAGCGCAGTGCCTGGCTTTGTAACGCGTCGTCGCAAGGGCAATTGCCGTGGCGACGCCAGCGAACCACTGGTGACGAAACCTGTACCCCTGATCCGTCGGCGCACTGCATTCGTCACAGCGACTGCATCAGTGCATGGGTCATGATCGTCTAAGCAGAAACCTTGCCAGCTCCGTAAAAATCACTGAAATCAGTCCTTTGCTCACTTATGCCCACCTGCGGGGCTTTCTGGCGAACGCAATGCGCACAAAAACAGTGCGTCGCCCTACGGCCAGCTGCGCGAAAAGCGTGCGCGGCAGGCCGTGAAAATCACTATAGACGCTGCGTGATACACTGCCGGCCAACAGTTTTCCGGAATATTTCCCATGCTCGCGCCCAAAGATCTCCTCGATGCCCTGAGCGGCCACGCCTCTCGCCTGTTCAGCGGCGACACCCCGCTGCCCCGCAATGAAATCGAAAGCCAGTTCAAGGCGCTGCTGCAAAGCGGCTTCAGCAAACTCGACCTGGTGAGCCGCGAAGAGTTTGATAGCCAGATGGTCGTGCTGGCCCGCACACGTGCACGGTTGGAGAGCCTGGAAGCCAAAGTGGCTGAGCTGGAAGCGCGGTTGACACCCCCGGCCGAGTAACTGACGCAACGGGGTCAAAATGTGGCAGCAGGCTTGCCCGCGAATGCAGTCTGTCAGACATGCAGATGCTGGCAAATCCAGCGCTTTCGCGAGCTAGCCTGCTCCCACATTTGTTCTGCCTCGTTCTCTGGATACGTTCTGTAAAACCTCCACGCCCCGCTCTATTCCACCTCGTCTACCCTTGAAAAACCGCAGGAAGCGGCCCTCCCTTTCAAGGAACGAGCATGTCCCTCGCCATTGTCCACAGCCGCGCCCAAATTGGCGTCGAAGCCCCTGCCGTCACCGTCGAAGTGCATATGGCCAATGGGCTGCCGTCCCTGACTCTGGTGGGTTTACCGGAAACCGCAGTCAAGGAAAGCAAGGATCGTGTACGCAGTGCCATTCTCAATTCAGCGCTGAAATACCCCGACCGCCGGATCACCCTCAACCTCGCGCCCGCCGACCTGCCCAAGGACGGCGGGCGTTTTGATCTGGCGATTGCCTTGGGGATCCTGGCGGCCAGCGTGCAGGTGCCGGCGCTGACCCTGGATAACGTGGAATGCCTGGGCGAACTGGCACTGTCCGGCGCGGTGCGAGCGGTGAAAGGCGTGCTGCCCGCGGCGCTGGCAGCACGCAAGGCCGGACGCACCGTGATAGTGCCTCGGGCGAATGCCGAGGAAGCGTGCCTGGCGTCCGGGCTGACGGTGATTGCAGTCGACCATTTGCTCCAAGTGGTGGCACACCTGAATGGGCATGCGCCGATTGAGCCCTACAAGTCCGATGGACTGCTGTACCTGAACAAGCCGTACCCGGACCTGAGCGAAGTGCAAGGCCAGTCAATGGCCAAGCGTGCACTACTGGTTGCCGCTGCAGGCGCGCACAACCTGTTGCTGAGCGGACCGCCCGGCACCGGTAAGACCTTGCTCGCCAGCCGCCTGCCTGGGTTATTGCCCCCGTTGAGCGAACAGGAAGCCCTGGAAGTGGCAGCGATTCAGTCAGTGGTCAGCCTCGCGCCGCTGAGCCATTGGCCGCACCGACCGTTTCGTCAGCCGCACCACTCTGCATCAGGCCCGGCCTTGGTGGGCGGCGGCTCGAAGCCGCAGCCGGGGGAGATCACCCTGGCCCATCACGGGGTGTTGTTCCTGGATGAGTTGCCGGAGTTTGATCGCAAGGTCCTGGAGGTGCTGCGCGAGCCCCTTGAATCGGGGCATATCGTGATTTCTCGCGCCCGCGACCGGGTGAGTTTTCCGGCGCGCTTTCAACTGGTGGCGGCGATGAACCCCTGCCCCTGCGGCTACATGGGCGATCCCAGCGGGCGCTGTCGGTGCACGCCGGAGCAGATTCAGCGCTATCGCAACAAACTCTCCGGGCCGCTGCTGGACCGGATCGACTTGCACGTCACCGTCGCCCGGGAGACCACCGCGCTGAACCCGGCCCTGCAGGATGGCGATAACACGGCGAAGGCATCGGCGCAGGTTGCCGAATCCCGGGAGCGTCAGCTGAAGCGCCAGGGCTGCGCCAATGCCTTCCTGGATCTACCGGGGCTGCGCAAGCATTGCACGCTGGCAAAGGTCGACGAAAGCTGGCTGGAGACCGCTTGCGAGCGACTGACATTGTCGCTGCGCGCGGCCCACCGGCTGCTCAAGGTAGCGCGCACGCTGGCGGACCTGGAACAAGCAGACACTATCGCTCGCCATCACCTGCAAGAGGCGCTGCAATATCGTCCGGCAGCGATCACCTGAGCCTGTTGAGCATCAGCAGGGCCTGGGCAGGAAGTGTGCGCAAATCCAGTTTCAGCGAAACCGATCCACCTCATGCCGCAAGCTCGCTGCCAGCGTCTCCAGCTCTTTGGCCGTAATCGCCAGGTTCGACACCACTTCACGCTGCTCGCTGTTGGCCAGCGCAATGCTCTGCAAGTTGCTGCTGAGCAAGGTCGCGGTGCTGCTCTGCTCCTGGGTGGCGGTGGTGATCGCGGCAAACTGCTGGCCGGCCGAGCGGCTCTGTTCGTCGATCCGTGCCAGGGCCGAGGCTACGTCGGCGTTGCGCGACAGGCCTTCCTGCATCAACACATTGCCGTGCTCCATGGTGCTGATGGCATTGCCGGTTTCCTGCTGGATACTCTGGATCATCCCGGAAATCTCATCAGTGGCCTGGCGGGTACGCGACGCCAGGTTGCGCACTTCATCGGCGACCACGGCAAACCCGCGGCCCTGTTCACCGGCCCGAGCGGCTTCGATGGCGGCGTTGAGTGCCAGCAGGTTGGTCTGTTCGGCGATCGAGGTGATCACGCCGACGATCCCGCCGATTTCCTGGGAGCGCTGGCCGAGGGTGTTGATCACCGTGGCGGTGCTGTTCAGCGCAGTGGCGATGTGCTCAAGCGACGACGACGCCTCTTGCATCGAGGTACGGCCAATCCGGGTCTGCTGCGCATTTTCCTGCGCCAGGCGTTCGGTATTGCCCATGTTGTCGGCGATGTTCAGCGAGGTGGCGCTGAACTCTTCCACCGCGCCGGCCATGCTGGTGATTTCGCCCGACTGTTGCTCCATGCCCTCATAGGCCCCGCCGGACAAACCGGACAAGGCCTGGGCACGGCTATTAACTTCTTCGGCTGCGCTGCGAATGTGCGAGACCATGGTCGACAGCGCCTCGCCCATCTGGTTGAAGCTGCGTGCCAACTGGCCGATTTCGTCATGGCTGGACACGTTCAAGCGGGCACTCAAATCACCGGCACCCAAGGCCTCGGCCTGACTCACCAGATCACTCAACGGCTGCAGTTTGCTGCGCAACAGCCACACCGCCGCGCCGACCGCGAACAGCATCGCCAGCACGCTGCCGATCACCAGGCGGATACCCACGGCCCAGGTGACTTCGCGGATCTCAGCCTTGGGCATGCTCGCAACCACCGACCACGGGCCGCCTTCGAAGGGTACCGAGACGCTGTAGAAGTCTTCGTTCTTGTCGCTCCAGAAACGGCCCTCGCCCGGCTTCTTCGCCAGGTCGAGCATCACCGGGATTGCCTGATCCAGTGCCTGCACACCAGCGGGCGGCACCAGCCAGCGCTTCTGTTCGTCCAACAACGCGAGGGAGCCGGTCTTGCCGATGCGGAAGCGCTTGAGGTTTTCGAATTGGGCATTCTGCGCGTCGGTGTAGTCGAAGCCGACAAACAGCACCGCGATCACCTTGCCGGCCGCGTCGCGCACCGGTGTGTACTGGGTCATGTAGGAACGTTCGAACAGCACCGCACGGCCCACATAATTCTGCCCGGCAAGCAGGCGCTGATACGCCGGGTGCTGATGGTCCAGCACCGTGCCGATGGCGCGACTGCCATCCTGCTTGGTCAAGGACGTGCTGACACGGATGAAGTCTTCGCCACTGCGCACAAACACCGTGGCCACGCCGCCGGAGGTGTCCTTGAATTCATCGACCTCATCGAAATCGTTGTTCAACACGTCATTGCCCAGGTACAGGCCTGGCGTCTGCATCCCGGCGACGGTAACCGGTTGATCCGCATGCACGCTCAACCCGGCGCCGAAGCGCTTTTCAAACAGCCCGCTCAAGCGCTGGGTACTTTCGCGCAAGGTGCTGTGGAAGGTGTTGAGTTGATCGGCGAGCAGCCGCGCCTCGCTGGCCAGGTGCTCTTCGCGGGTGTCGAGGTTGGCGGAGTCCAGGGAACGCAAGGCGAATACCGTACTACCGCTGATGACAACAGCCAGTATCACGGCTAATGCGAGGCCTAACTGTGAGGCAATCCGGGCGCGAGGTTGAGACATGACGGCTCCTGGCCGAGGCCAGGATCATCCTGATCTCATAGCGCTGCTCGGCAAATTATCTGATGGGAAACGTTGGTGCACGATGGTTCCAACACACCTACTTCGGCGGACGCGGGAAATACTTGAGCGAATCACAGGGGTATCTCGCAAACGGTTGCGCGCCCGTGCCTCGGGCCACTCAATCGAGGCGCTCGACCGGTGGTAAAACCATCGCCCGCACTTCGCCCTGTAGGAAGTCTGCCAGCCGGCGCAAACGCTCGCCGCCGGGGCGGGTCTTCGGCCACACCAGGTAATAATTTTCACCACTGGCCACGGCGGTCGGCCACGGCAGGCTCAACCGCCCTTGGGCCACGTCCTCAGCCACCATCAGCAAGTCGCCCATCGACACGCCGTAGCCTCGCGCGGCAGCGATCATGCCCAGCTCGAGGGTATCGAACACCTGCCCGCCCTTGAGCGACACCTGGGATGACAACCCCATGCGCTCCAGCCAATTGCGCCAATCGCGCCGGTCCGGCGTGGGGTGCAGCAACTCGGCGGTGGCCAGCCGGGCGGCATCCCAGGGCCCATCCGCCAACAGGTTCGGGGCGCCGACGGGGATCAACAGTTCAGGAAACAGGTAGCTGGCCTCCCAGTCCGCCGGGAAATGCCCGTAGCTCAGCAGCACCGCGCAGTCGAAGGGCTCCTGGTTGAAGTCCACCTCGTCCACGCTCATCCAGGCACTGGTCAATTGCACTTCGTTGCCCGGCTGCAACGCCCGAAAACGGCTGAGCCGTGCGAGCAGCCAACGCATGGTCAGGGTCGACGGCGCCTTCATGCGCAGGATGTCATCTTCGGCGTTCAGGGTATGGCAGGCGCGTTCCAGCGCGGCGAAGCCCTCGCGCACCCCAGGCAACAACAGGCGCGCGGCTTCGGTGAGCTGCAGGTTGCGGCCGCTGCGCTGGAACAACCGGCAGGCGAAGTGCTCTTCGAGGGTGCGGATATGTCGGCTCACCGCACTTTGGGTGATCGACAGCTCCTCGGCCGCACGGGTGAAGGAGTTGTGTCGGGAAGCGGCCTCAAAGGCACGCAACGCGTAAAGCGGAGGAAGACGACGAGACATAGGGAAAGCTCCGACAGCGCAATGCCAAAACCCTACCAGAATCAAACAGGCATGAGTTTTAATCATGCAAGCGATCGCATTTATCCCTTTGTGCAATGCGCTGGGAGCGCCGAGAATCAACCCTCCCCCAACCCTCTGACTTTTTGAGCGTGATGATCATGCAGCATCCGGCACGTACCGAACTCTGGGCCATTCTGCGGCTGTCAGGGCCGTTGATTGCCTCACAGTTGGCGCACATGCTGATGGTGCTGACCGACACCCTGATGATGGCGCGCCTGAGCCCCGAGGCCCTGGCCGGTGGCGGCCTGGGTGCGGCGAGCTATTCATTCGTGTCGATTTTCTGCATCGGCGTGATTGCCGCCGTGGGCACCCTGGTCGCCATCCGCCACGGCGCGGGCGATATCGAAGGCGCCACCCGCCTGACCCAGGCCGGGCTGTGGCTCGCGTGGCTGATGGCCCTGGCGGCCGGTTTGCTGCTGTGGAACCTCAAGCCGGTTTTGCTGATGTTTGGCCAGACCGAAACCAACGTGCACGCTGCAGGGCAGTTCCTGACGATCCTGCCGTTCGCGTTGCCGGGCTTCTTGAGCTTCATGGCCTTGCGCGGTTTCACCAGCGCGATTGGCAAGGCGAAGCCGGTGATGGTCATCAGCCTCGGCGGCGCGGTGGCCAACTACCTGCTCAACCACGCATTGATCGAAGGCATGTTCGGCCTGCCGAAACTGGGCCTGATGGGCATCGGCCTGGTCACGGCCCTCGTCGCCAATGGCATGGCGTTGGCGTTGATGGTGTACATCCACCGCAATCGCACCTATGCCGCCTACCCGCTGAGCACCGGCCTGCTGCGCCTCAACACCCAGTACCTGCGGGAGTTGTGGCGCCTCGGCCTGCCGATTGGGGGCACCTATGCGGTGGAAGTCGGGCTGTTTGCCTTCGCCGCACTGTGCATGGGCACGATGGGCAGCACCCAGCTGGCCGCGCACCAGGTCGCGTTGCAAATTGTCTCGGTGGCTTTCATGGTGCCGGCGGGGATGTCCTACGCGGTGACCATGCGTATCGGCCAACATTACGGCGCCGGGCAGTTGCTGCATGCACGCCTGGCCGGTCGCGTCGGCATCGGATTTGGCGCAGCGGTGATGTTGGGATTCGCCGCAGTGCTGTGGCTGTTTTCCGTTCCACTGATCGGACTGTTGATCGACCCCAACGACCCGGCGTTCCACGACGTGATCGTCCTGGCCGTCAGCCTGCTGGCCGTGGCCGCATGGTTTGAACTGTTCGACGGCGTGCAAACCATCGCCATGGGCTGCATTCGCGGGCTGAAAGACGCCAAGACCACCTTTCTGATCGGCGCGGGTTGCTATTGGTTGATCGGCGCTCCGTCGGCCTGGCTGATGGCCTTCACCCTTGGCTGGGGGCCGACCGGTGTGTGGTGGGGGCTGGCGCTGGGCCTCGCATGTGCGGCGCTCAGCCTGACCTGGGCGTTTGAGGCGAAGATGAAGCGCATGATTCGGCAGGAGCCGCAGACCTACAGCTCCCTGCAGGCTGCCCAGGCGGACTGAAGGCTGCATGGATCAATGCAGGAGCTGGCAAGCCAGCTCCTACAGTTGGTGGGGTTCGAGACTCGATTCAGCCCAGCAAGGCCTGCTGGCCTTTGCCGAAGGTCAGGTACTCCACAAGCTCCGGCAATGGCAGCGGTTTGCTGATCAGGTAACCCTGGGCCTGGTCGCAGCCGAACAAGCGCAGCAACGCCAGCTGCTCAGGAGTTTCCACACCTTCAGCCACCACTTCCAGGTTGAGGTTGTGCGCCAGGTTGATCATCGCGTGCACCAGCTTGCGGTTCTCTTCGCGCTCTTCCATGCCGCCGACAAAGCTTTTGTCGATCTTCAGCAAGGCGATCGGCAGGCTGTTGAGGTGCACGAAGGATGAGAAACCGGTGCCGAAATCATCCAGGGAAAACCGCACGCCCAAGCGGCCAAGGGCGTCCATGGTCTGCTTGACCAGGTCACTGCGGCGCATCACGGCGGTTTCGGTGAGTTCGAATTCCAGCCATTGCGCTTCCACTCCGCGCTCACTGATCAGCCGGCTGAGGGTCGAGAGCAACTGACTGTCCTGGAACTGGCGAAATGACAGATTGACCGCCATGTGCAACGGCGGCAGGCCGCGTTCACGCAGGTCCTGCATGTCACGCAGGGCCCGGGAAATCACCCAGTAACCCAGTGGCACAATCAACCCGCTCTGCTCGGCGAGCGGTACGAACTCGCTGGGCGGCAACAGGCCGCGCTCGCCGTGGCGCCAGCGCACCAGGGCTTCGAGGCCGACGATATGGCCGTCGTCCAGGTCCAGGCGAGGCTGGTAGTGCAGCTCCAACTCGTCGCGGCGCAAGGCGCGACGCAGCTCGGTTTCCAGGTCGGCCAGGCTGCGCGCGTTGCGGTTGATGCGTTCGTTGAAGATATGAAAGGTGCAGCCCTGGGTGCTCTTGGCTTGTTGCATGGCGATATGCGCGTGCCACATCAGCGGGTCTGCACCGGCGCGTGCGCGGGCATGCGCGACGCCCAGGCTGCAGCCGATCAGCAGGCTTTCGCCATCCACCCAGTAGGGCTCGGCCATCACTTCGGTGATGCGCTCGGCCATCCACTCGGCACGCTGGGGTGCGCGGCGGGTGTCGATCAGCAGGGCGAATTCATCGCTGCCGAGGCGCGCGAGTTGGTCGCCCGCTTCTAGCTGGCTCTTGAGCCGCGAGACCACTTGCAGGATCAGGCGGTCACCGGCCTGGTGGCCGAGGGCGTCGTTGGCATGGCGAAAATTATCGAGGTCCAGGTGACCGAGGGCCAGGCCGCGACCTTCATTCTCGGCCAGCCGCGCAGCCAGCAGGGTCTGGAAGCCCTGGCGATTGGCGATACCGGTCAGCGGGTCCTGTTCGGCTAGGCGCTGCAGGGTATTTTCCAGCAGGCCGCGCTCGCGAACGTGGCGCAGGCAGCGGCGCAAGGTGTCGGCGTCCAATACCGCACGAACCAGCCAGTCACTGACGCCCAGGGGCGAAACCAGGGGTTCCTGCTCCAGCAACAACACGCACGGCAGGCTGCAACGGCCAGGGCCGGGTTGCAGGCTGGGCGTGGTCAATAGAACGGCGCTGTGATCGTCATCGAACAGACGACTCACGGACTCCCAGTTTGGTGCGCTGATCAGCACAGCCCCATCGCCCATCGGCGCCAGGCACTCGCGCAACAACGCTGCCCACGCTGGCTCATCGGCCAGTAGCAGCAAACGCAAGGGTTCGACAGGCGTAGACAAGCTAGCTCCCTAGACTCTGCAAAATTTCGTTGGCGGCGGGCATTATGACGTGCGGCCTGATAATCACCAATGATAGGGGTTATCAAATACGCCATCTGTAAAGGTTAGTGGCAGCTAATCACAAAAAGCCTCCGACATCCTGCGGCAAAGTATCAAAACCGGCAAATTTAGATCGAGTGGTACGTCACACTGTCGTTCTGACAGAGCAGAATCCTGCCAGCCTGTTAAAATGCCCGCCCTTTTGAACAACGACTCCCTGAATTCTGTATGTCCCGACTCAATCCCCGGCAGCAAGAAGCCGTGAACTACGTCGGCGGCCCTCTATTGGTGCTCGCCGGCGCAGGCTCCGGCAAGACCAGCGTGATCACCCGCAAGATCGCGCACCTGATCCAGCAGTGCGGCATCCGCGCCCAGTACATCGTCGCCATGACCTTTACCAACAAGGCGGCGCGGGAAATGAAAGAGCGTGTCGGCACCCTGCTCAAGGGTGGCGAAGGCCGTGGCCTCACCGTGTGTACCTTCCACAACCTGGGGCTGAACATCATCCGCAAGGAGCATGTGCGGCTGGGCTACAAGCCGGGCTTCTCGATCTTCGACGAGACCGACGTCAAGGCCTTGATGACCGACATCATGCAGAAGGAATACGCGGGCGACGACGGCGTCGACGAGATCAAGAACATGATCGGCGCCTGGAAAAACGACCTGATCCTGCCCGCCGAAGCCCTGGAAGCCGCGCGCAACCCCAAGGAGCAGACCGCCGCCATTGTCTATACCCACTACCAGCGCACGCTCAAGGCGTTCAACGCGGTGGACTTCGACGACTTGATCCTGCTGCCGGTGAAGCTGTTCCAGGAGCACGCCGACATCCTCGAAAAGTGGCAGAACAAGGTGCGCTACCTGCTGGTGGACGAATACCAGGACACCAACGCCAGCCAATACCTGCTGGTGAAGCTGCTGATCGGCACGCGCAACCAGTTCACCGTGGTCGGCGACGATGACCAGTCGATCTACGCCTGGCGCGGCGCCCGCCCGGAAAACCTGATGCTGCTCAAGGACGACTACCCGTCCCTGAAAGTGGTGATGCTGGAGCAGAACTACCGCTCCACCAGCCGCATCCTGCGCTGCGCCAACGTGCTGATCTCGAACAACCCCCACGAGTTTGAAAAACAACTGTGGAGCGAGATGGGTCATGGCGACGAGATCCGCGTGATCCGCTGCCGCAACGAAGACGCCGAAGCCGAGCGCGTGGCCGTCGAGATCCTCAGCCTGCACCTGCGCACCGACCGGCCGTACAGCGACTTCGCGATCCTGTATCGCGGCAACTACCAGGCCAAGCTGATCGAGCTGAAACTGCAGCACCACCAGGTGCCGTATCGCCTGTCAGGCGGCAACAGCTTCTTCGGACGCCAGGAAGTGAAAGACCTGATGGCCTACTTCCGGCTGATCGTGAACCCGGACGACGACAACGCCTTCCTGCGGGTGATCAACGTCCCACGCAGGGAAATCGGTTCGACTACCCTGGAAAAGCTCGGCAACTACGCCACCGAACGCAAGATTTCGATGTACGCCGCCACCGATGAAATCGGCCTGGGCGAACACCTGGACTCGCGCTTCACCGATCGCCTGTCGCGCTTCAAGCGCTTCATGGACAAGGTGCGCGAGCAGTGCGCCGGCGAAGACCCGATCAGCGCGCTGCGCAGCATGGTCATGGACATCGACTATGAGAACTGGCTGCGCACCAACAGCTCCAGCGACAAGGCCGCGGATTACCGCATGGGCAACGTCTGGTTCCTGATCGAAGCGCTGAAGAACACCCTGGAAAAAGACGAAGACGGCGAGATGACCGTCGAAGACGCCATCGGCAAACTGGTGCTGCGCGACATGCTCGAGCGCCAGCAGGAAGAAGAAGACGGCGCCGAAGGTGTGCAGATGATGACCTTGCATGCGTCCAAGGGCCTGGAATTCCCCTACGTGTTCATCATGGGCATGGAAGAGGAAATCCTCCCGCACCGCTCCAGCATCGAAGCCGACACCATCGAGGAAGAACGGCGCCTGGCCTACGTGGGCATTACCCGCGCGCGTCAGACGTTGGCCTTCACCTTTGCCGCCAAGCGCAAGCAATACGGCGAAATCATCGATTGTGCCCCCAGCCGGTTCCTCGATGAGCTGCCACCGGACGACCTCGCCTGGGAAGGCAATGACGACACCCCGACCGAGGTCAAGGCCGTTCGCGGCAACACCGCCCTGGCGGATATACGCGCGATGTTAAAGCGCTAGAATCGACTACTTTTTAATCTACTTTCGGCGCACAACGCGCCATTAGAGGAAGCTTTCCGTGGAAGCACTGCACAAGAAAATTCGCGAAGAAGGCATCGTGCTTTCCGATCAGGTACTCAAGGTCGACGCTTTTCTGAACCACCAGATCGACCCGGCGCTGATGAAACTGATCGGCGACGAATTCGCCGCGCTGTTCAAGGACTCGGGCATCACCAAGATCGTCACCATCGAAGCCTCCGGCATCGCCCCGGCGATCATGACCGGGCTGAACCTCGGCGTACCGGTGATCTTCGCGCGCAAGCAGCAATCACTGACCTTGACCGAAAACCTGCTGTCGGCGACGGTGTATTCCTTCACCAAGAAAACCGAAAGCACCGTCGCGATCTCGCCGCGTCACCTCACCAGCAGCGACCGCGTGCTGGTGATCGATGACTTCCTGGCCAACGGCAAGGCGTCCCAGGCGCTGATTTCGATCATCAAGCAGGCCGGCGCCACCGTGGCCGGCTTGGGGATTGTGATCGAGAAGTCGTTCCAGGGCGGCCGTGCGGAGCTGGATGCGCAGGGATACCGAGTGGAATCCCTGGCACGGGTCAAATCCCTCGCCGGTGGTGTGGTCACCTTCATCGAATAATCGCAAAACCGTGTAGGAGCCGGCTTGCCGGCTCCTACAGTAGGTTTGTGACGGGCTTTAGTGCGCGGTGGCTTGTAGGCCGGCCAGCAGCAAGCGCTGATACAAATCTTCTTTCAGCCCCTCCGGCTGATCCAGGCGCATCCGCTGCAGATGCTTGGGAAACGCCTCCGGCTCCGGCGCGTCCAACGCCGCCTTGCCCAGCTCCAGGATCTCCGTCAGCTTGAATTTGCTCTTGAGCCAATTCAATGCCCGCAGCAGGTCCCGCTCCTCGTCCGTGAAGTCACTGCCCAGCGGATATTCCGGAAACAGCCGACGATGCCGTGCCTGGATGGCCTTGAGGCGCTCCGGCGTGTTATCGCTGAAACGCGGGTCCAGCTCGAAATCCTTGGGCAACTTGCCGGCCTTTTGCGCCTGCTCGATCAAGTCAGCCTGGAAACGTGAGTCAGTGATGTTGAGCAAGGCCTCGATCACCTTGGCATCGGTCTGACCGCGCAGGTCGGCAATGCCGTACTCGGTAATGACGATATCGCGCAGGTGCCGCGGAATCGTGCAGTGGCCATACTCCCAGACGATATTCGAACTGACCTCCCCCGCCGACTCGCGCCAGCTGCGCAGGATCAGGATCGAACGCGCGCCTTCCAGCGCATGCCCCTGGGCCACGAAGTTGTACTGCCCGCCGACGCCGCTGAGCACGCGGCCATCTTCCAACTGGTCCGCCACCCCGGCGCCGAGCAACGTCACCATGATCGCGCTGTTGATAAACCGCGCGTCCTGGCGCTGCAGGCGCTTGAGGTCTTCCTGGCCATACAGCTCGTTGATGTAGCTGATGCGGGTCATGTTGAATTCCAGGCGCTTGGCGTGGGTCATTTCCTGCAGGCGCTGGTAAAAACTACGCGGCCCGAGGAAGAACCCGCCATGGATCGACACACCGTCGGGCTGCGCGGCATCATCGATCAGGCCGGCATTGGCCTGCTCCTGGGTCGCCACATCCGGGTACACCTTGCGCCGCACGATCCCGGCGTCAGCCAGCACCAGCAAGCCGTTGACGAACATTTCGCTGCAGCCATAAAGGCCACGGGCGAACGGATCGACGCCGCCTTCATGGCTGATCAGGGGCGCCCACTGGTACACATCCAGATCCGTCAGCAGCAAGCGGTAGGACTCGTTGTCGGCCTGGCGCGCCAACAGCGCAGCCGTCAGCGCATCGCCCATCGAGCCGATGCCGATCTGCAAGGTGCCACCATCACGTACCAGGGTGCTGGCATGCAGGCCGATAAAGTGATCCTGGAACCCCACCGGCATGTTCGGCGTGGAGAACAGCGTGGTGTTGTCCTTTTCGTCGAGCAGGTAGTCAAATTCGTCCATGCCCAACTCGGCATCACCGGGCATGTAGGGCAAATCGCTGTGCACCTGACCGACCACCAGGATGGTTTCCCCGGCGGCGCGGCGCTTGGCGATCATCGGCAACAGGTCGAGGGTGATATCGGGGTTGCAGCTCAGGCTCAGGCGATCAGGGTGTTCGGCGCTGCTCGCCACCAGTTGCGCCACCAGGTTCAGGCCGGCGGCGTTGATGTCGCGGGCCGCATGGCTGTAGTTGCTGCTGACGTAATCCTCTTGGGCCGAGGTGCTGTGAAGCAGGCTGCCGGGCTGCATGAAGAACTGCTGCACGTGGATATTTTTTGGAAGGCTGTCCTTCTGCAGGTCGGCGAGGAAGTCCAACTCAGGGTAATCGCCAAACACGCGTTCGATGAAGGGTTCGAGAAAACGCTTCTGCAGGCCGTCGCCCAAGGTCGGGCGGCCCAGGCTCAGCGCGGTGTAGATCGTCAGCGCTCGGTCCGGCAACTTGGCGATGCGCCGGTACAAGGCATTGGCAAACAGGTTCGGCTTGCCCAGCCCAAGGGGCATGCCCATGTGGATATGCGCCGGCAAGCGCGCCAGTACGTCGTCAACTGCTTGCTCGATTGAACACAACTGCACCATCCGACCCTCCTGAACATTCCATGATTAGGGGTTGGACAGAGAGTGGCGGGTCTTTGCTGCAAAGACCAGACTCGAAACACAAATTGCAGGCACAAAAAAGCCGCTCGTAAGCGGCATTTTTGGCGAAGATCGGCGGTTACAGGCCGGACATCTTCTTGATCGCGCCCTTCAGGTCGTCATCCGTGCAATCCGCGCAGGTGCCTTTAGGCGGCATGGCGTTGATGCCGGTGATGGCCTTGGCCAGGATGCCATCAAGGCCGCCCTGGTGATCGGCACGTTCTTTCCAGGCCGCGGTGTCGCCAATCTTCGGCGCGCCCAACAGGCCGGTGCCGTGGCAGGCGTTGCAGTGCTTGGCAATGATGTCGTCCGGCGTCTTCGCAGCGCCTCCGCCAGCGGTTACCGCCACTTCCATCCCTTTGCATTCCTGGCCCTGGACGCAGACTTGGCCGACCGGCTCCAGGCGTTTGGCAATTTCATCATTGGTCGCAGCTTGAGCGCTGACAGCCCATAGGGCCAGTACGGTTGCTGGTGCAGCCAGCATTTTCATAATTAGGTTCACGCGTTCACCCTCAATGGTGGCTATTCACGCCTGCGGCCACGGTTTCGCAGGCGGCGAAAGTATAACGGTTAGCCCGTCTGGCCGAAACAACCCTATTAAACAAAGGGAGATTCAGCCTCACGGAATACTGCCACGGGAACCTCTGCAACGCTGGCAGGGCGCCTCTATTGTTAAAAGTTCGCGGGTGTGGCTGCGCTGATTAGTCGCGCCGGCACGTCGAACGGGTTGCGAAAACGATGCGGCTTGGTGCTTTCAAAGTAGTAGCTATCGCCGGCTTCGAGCACAAAAGTTTCAAGACCGACCACCAGTTCCAGGCGACCTTCCACCAGAATCCCGGTTTCTTCGCCTTCGTGGGTGAGCATTTCTTCGCCCGTGTCGGCGCCCGGCGGGTAGATTTCGTTGAGAAAGGCAATGGCCCGGCTCGGGTGTGCGCGGCCGACCAGTTTCATGGTGACGGCGCCGTCAGAGATGTCGATCAGCTCATTGGCTTTATAGACGATCTGCGTCGGTATTTCCTGGAGGATCTCCTCGGAAAAGAACTCGACCATCGACATGGGGATGCCGCCCAGCACCTTGCGCAAGGAGCTGATCGAGGGGCTGACACTGTTTTTTTCGATCATCGAAATGGTGCTGTTGGTGACACCCGCGCGCTTGGCGAGCTCACGCTGGGAAAGACCCTTCAGTTTACGGATGGATTGCAGTCGTTCGCCGACGTCCAATGCAGGTGCCTCCTAGGATTCAGGCTTTGTTGTAGTTGAGCGTTATCATGGCGACAGCGTTCAGTATTTACAACACTTGGGCCTAAATCCCGGGCAGCGGCGTTCGTAGCGTGCGATCAAGCGCCGGAATAGAGCCTTGGCACCCGACGCAGGTTGCAGAAGATCTGGTAGGGAATGGTCTCGGCGGCGGTCGCGATATCACTCGCGAGGATGTTTTTACCCCACAGTTCCACCGTGGAACCCAGGCCCGCTTCAGGCACGTCGGTGAGGTCGATGCACAGCATGTCCATGGACACGCGCCCCAGCAACTGAGTGCGCTGCCCTGCCACCAGCACCGGCGTACCGGTCGGCGCATGGCGCGGGTAGCCATCGGCGTAACCCATGGCGACCACGCCGATGCGCATCGGTTTTGGCGTGATGAACTTGGCGCCATAGCCCACCGGCTCGCCGGCTGGCAGCTCGCGCACGCAGATGACTTTGGATTCCAGGGTCATCACCGGCTGCAAACGCGCGGCGATGGCCTGGTTTTCGCCAAACGGCGTCGCGCCGTAGAGCATGATGCCCGGGCGTACCCAATCGCTGGAGACATTCGGCCAACCCATCACCGCCGGCGAGTTGCGCAGGCTGACCTCGGCCGACAAGCCCTGGCGCGCCGCGTCGAACACCGCTACTTGTTCATTGCTGCGCACGCAATCGAGTTCATCGGCGCGGGCGAAGTGGCTCATCAATACAATCTTGGCCACTTTGCCGCTGGCCAGCAGGCGCTGGTAGGCCTCGTGGTAATCCTTGGGATGCAGGCCGACGCGGTGCATGCCCGAATCCAGCTTGAGCCACACGGTGAGCGGCTTGCTCAACACGGCCTGTTCGATTGCCTCCAATTGCCACAGCGAATGCACCACGCACCAGAAATCGTGCTCGATGATCAGCGGCAACTCGTCGGCTTCAAAAAAACCTTCGAGCAGCAACACCGGCGCACGAATGCCGCCAGCGCGCAGCTCCAATGCCTCCTCGATGCACGCCACGGCAAACCCATCCGCCTCGGCTTCCAACGCCTGGGCAACGCGAACGGCGCCATGGCCATAGGCATCCGCCTTGACCACGGCGAGGGCTTTTGCCCCGGTCACTTCACGGGCCAATTGGTAGTTGTGGCGCAGGGCTTCAAGGTCGATCAGGGCACGGGCAGGACGCATGGCGGCAGGCTTCTAGGCGGCAGAGTGAAGAAAAAACCGGCACCGACCAACCACTTCGGCACCGGGAGAGGGATCGTTGTTTAAGGCAGCGCGGCCACGACGGACAGCTCGACCAGGATTTGCGGCTCGCACAGCTTCGCCTCAACCGTGGCACGGGCCGGAGCGACGCCTTTGGGCAGCCACTTGTCCCATACCGCATTCATGCCGGCGAAATCGGCGTCGATGTCCTTCAGGTAAATCGTCACCGACAGCAGCTTGGTCTTGTCGGTACCGGCCAGGTCGAGCAGCCGCTCGATATTGGCCAGGGTTTCACGGGTCTGCTGTTCAATCCCGGCATTCATGTCGTCGCCGACTTGCCCGGCCAGATACACGGTACCGCTGTGAACGACGATCTGGCTCATGCGCTCATTGGTGAGCTGGCGCTGGATTGACATGTTTTGCGGACTCCTGGTGGTTGCCATAACGGGAAATATCGAGACCTTCGGCGCTGATTTGCGGCGTTTTCTTCGCCATCAAATCAGCCAGCAAACGACCGGAACCACAGGCCATGGTCCAGCCGAGGGTGCCGTGGCCGGTATTCAGGAACAGGTTCTTGAACGGGGTGGCACCGACAATCGGCGTGCCGTCGGGGGTGGTCGGGCGCAGGCCGGTCCAGAATGTGGCTTCGGTCAAATTGCCGCCCTGAGGATAAAGGTCGTTGACGATCATCTCCAGGGTTTCGCGCCGACGCGGGTTAAGCGACAGGTCAAAACCGGCTATTTCAGCCATGCCGCCGACGCGGATGCGGTTGTCGAAACGGGTGATCGCGACCTTGTAGGTCTCGTCGAGAATGGTCGAAGTCGGGGCCATTGCCGGATTGGTGATCGGCACGGTCAGCGAGTAACCCTTGAGCGGGTACACCGGGGCCTTGATCCCCAACGGCTTGAGCAACTTCGGCGAGTAGCTGCCCAGCGCCAGCACGTAGCGGTCGGCCGTTTCCAGCTTGCCGTCGATCCAGACGCCGTTGATGCGGTCGCCGGCGTAGTCGAGGCGCTGGATGTCCTGTTCAAAACGGAACTCCACACCCAACTGCTTGCACATGTCGGCCAGGCGCGTCGTGAACATCTGGCAGTCGCCAGTCTGGTCGTTCGGCAGGCGCAGGGCACCGGCGAGGATATCGGTGACGCTGGCCAGGGCGGGCTCAACGCGGGCAATGCCGGCGCGATCGAGCAGTTCGAACGGAACGCCAGACTCCTTGAGGACCGCGATGTCCTTGGCAGCCCCATCCAACTGGGCCTGGGTGCGGAACAGCTGGGTAGTCCCCAGGCTGCGGCCTTCGTAGGCAATGCCGGTCTCGGCGCGCAATTCGTCGAGGCAATCGCGGCTGTACTCGGACAGGCGGACCATGCGCTCTTTGTTCACCGCATAACGGCTGGCGGTGCAATTGCGCAGCATCTGCGCCATCCACAGGTATTGATCGATATCGGCGGTGGCCTTGATGGCCAGGGGCGCGTGGCGCTGCAGCAGCCACTTGATGGCCTTGAGCGGCACGCCCGGTGCGGCCCATGGCGACGCATAACCTGGGGACACCTGGCCGGCGTTGGCGAAACTGGTCTCCATGGCCGCGGCGGGCTGGCGGTCGACGACAACCACCTCGAAACCGGCCCGAGCCAAATAGTAGGCACTGGTCACACCAATGACGCCGCTACCCAAGACCAGAACGCGCATTTTTATATCCTCATCACGGGCTTAGCCGCTGACGTGTGTTATTCGAGCAATGATGGGCGCAGTATAAAAAGCAATCGCCAGTGCATTTCACTATATAAATGCCTATATTTGGCGACAATTCTCGGCAAAAACCCTTTTCACAGAGGCGTATCCCCTATGCGTACCAACACCCAGACCAAGCGGGAGCTGGACAAGATCGACCGCAATATCCTGCGCATCCTGCAGACCGATGGGCGTATTTCGTTCACGGAGCTGGGAGAAAAGGTCGGGCTGTCGACCACGCCGTGCACCGAGCGGGTTCGTCGGCTGGAGCGTGAAGGGATCATCATGGGCTACAACGCACGACTCAATCCGCAGCATTTGAAGGGGAGTTTGCTGGTATTTGTCGAGATCAGCCTGGATTACAAGTCCGGCGATACCTTTGAAGAGTTCCGCCGCGCCGTGCTGAAACTGCCCCACGTGCTGGAATGCCACCTGGTGTCAGGCGACTTCGACTACCTGGTAAAGGCGCGGATTTCCGAGATGGCCTCGTACCGCAAATTGCTCGGCGATATCCTGCTCAAGCTGCCCCACGTGCGGGAGTCTAAGAGCTATATCGTGATGGAAGAGGTGAAAGAGAGCCTGAACCTGCCGATCCCGGACTGACCTCACAGCGCAGATCACTGTACGCGCCGGCTTGTCGGCGATGGCGATTCTAGCGTCAATATCTTCATCGCCAGGCCTGCGTCTACCGCTTGATCGGGTTACACCAGCACCTGCCGGGTGCTCGCCATGTATTCGTGGATCTGCTTCTCGACCCGCGGGTGAATCAGCTCCACCGGCCGCCGCCCATTCGGGCATGGCAAGGTCTTCGTCGTGCCGAACAGGCGACAGATCAGCGGGCGCTCGTCATACACGGTGCAGCCATTGGGGCCCAGGTGCACACAGTTCAGCTCATCCATGGCCGCGTCCTGCTCGGCGGCGGTCTTGCGTGGCAGGCGCGACATTTCCTCGGGCGAAGTCGTCACCGGCCCACAGCAATCATGGCAACCGGGGACACACTCGAACGAAGGAATCTGTCGACGCAGCGCGCTGATTTTCTGACTGTTGCAACTCATCGAAACACGTACCGAACGGCGAATAGGCGTGGATTCTGACGCAAAACGCCCTGCGCAGACAGCTTCGTCCGACCGCTGTATCCTGCGTCAAATTTTCCAAACAGGGATGCTCCCGATGACTGCCAGCGCCCGGCACACCAATTCCTACTACGCCGCCAGCAGCGTGCCGCAGCCCGATTACCCGGTGTTGACGGGTGATGTGCGCGCCGATGTGTGCGTGGTCGGCGGTGGTTTCTCCGGGCTCAACACCGCCCTGGAGCTGGCCGAGCGCGGCTTCAGCGTGGTGTTGCTGGAAGCGCGCAAGATCGCCTGGGGCGCCAGTGGGCGCAATGGCGGCCAGCTGATTCGCGGCGTCGGCCACGGCCTGGAGCAATTCACCCCGATCATCGGCAGCGACGGCGTGCGCCAGATAAAGCTGATGGGCCTGGAAGCCGTGGAAATCGTGCGTGAACGCGTCGAGCGCTACCAGATCCCCTGCGACCTGACCTGGGGCTACTGCGACTTGGCCAACAAACCCCGGGACCTGCAAGGCCTTGCCGAAGACGCCGAAGAACTGCGCAGCCTGGGCTATCGCCACGAGGTGCGCCTGCTGCAAGCCGGCGAAATGGGCAGTGTGATCGGCTCCGAACGCTACGTGGGCGGCATGATCGACATGGGCTCCGGCCATCTGCACCCGTTGAACCTGGCGCTGGGTGAAGCCGCCGCCGCGCAGCAATTGGGCGTGAAGCTGTTCGAGCAGTCCGAAGTCACGCGGATCGACTACGGCCCTGAAGTCAACGTTCACACCGCCCACGGCAATGTACGCGCCAAGACCCTGGTACTGGCCTGCAATGCCTACCTCAATGGCCTCAACCCCCACTTGAGCGGCAAAGTGTTGCCCGCCGGCAGCTACATCATCGCCACCGAGCCGTTGAGCGAAGCCCAGGCCGCCGAGCTGTTGCCACAGAACATGGCGGTGTGTGACCAACGCGTGACGGTGGATTACTTCCGCCTGTCCGCCGACCGTCGCCTGCTGTTCGGCGGTGCCTGCCACTATTCCGGACGCGATCCCAACGATATCGGCGCCTATATGCGACCGAAGATGTTGCAAGTGTTCCCCCAGCTGGCCGAGGCGAACATCGATTACCAGTGGGGCGGCATGATCGGTATCGGCGCCAACCGCCTGCCGCAGATCGGCCGGCTCGCCGATCAACCCAATGTGTATTACGCCCAGGCCTACGCGGGCCACGGCCTCAACGCCACGCACCTGGCGGGCAAGCTATTGGCCGAGGCCATCAGCGGCCAGCAACAGGCGCGTTTCGATCTGTTCGCCCAGGTGCCGCACATCACCTTCCCCGGCGGCAAGCACTTGCGCTCGCCGCTGCTGGCGCTGGGCATGCTCTGGCATCGCTTCAAAGAGCTGCTCTGATCAATCCCGCCAGAACGGTTTCAACCCTTCCTGGCGCGCCTGTTCAGCAGACAATCCGACATCCCGCAATTGCTCGCGGGTCAGGTGCAGCAAGGCCTTGCGCGTGTGGCGGCGGTGCCAGAACAGACTCCAGCGATTGATATCGCGCGGCGCCGTCGCCCGCTCCTGCCCTGCCTGCAATTCCTGACTGTGTAACATCAGTCGCACATCGCTCATGCCGTTCATTGTCTTGCCCCTCAATTGCCTGTTGCCATTGAGTGACTAGAATGGGTGAGCGGGCAAAACCATTACAGATTCAACCAACTTTTATTAAATCCATACAGACACTGCCTATGCGCGGCTGAATCCTGTATTTTCCCCGTATCTGTACTGGTCTCCCGGGAGCGACCGCCATGACGCTTTACATCAATCTCGCCGAATTGCTGGGCACGCGCATCGAGCAAGGCTTCTATCGCCCCGGTGATCGACTGCCCTCCGTGCGGGCCTTGAGCGTCGAACATGGAGTCAGCCTGAGCACCGTGCAGCAGGCGTATCGGATGCTCGAAGACAACGGCCTGGCCATGCCCAAGCCCAAGTCCGGCTACTTTGTACCGGTCAGCCGTGAGCTGCCGGCCTTGCCCGAGATCGGTCGCCCAGCCCAACGGCCGGTGGAGATTTCCCAGTGGGACCAGGTGCTCGAGCTGATTCGCGCAGTACCGCGCAAAGATGTCATACAGATGGGTCGCGGCTTGCCGGATGTATTGTCGCCCACCCTGAAGCCACTGCTGCGCAGCCTTGCACGCGTCAGCCGGCGCCAGGATCTGCCAGGCCTGTATTACGACAACATCCTTGGCTGTATGGAGCTGCGCGCGCAGATTGCGCGGCTGTCATTGGACTCCGGCTGCCAACTCACCGCCGAAGACATCGTGATCACCACCGGCTGCCATGAAGCGCTGTCGGCCAGCATCCACGCGATCTGCGAGCCGGGCGACATCGTCGCAGTGGACTCGCCGAGCTTTCACGGCGCCATGCAGACCCTCAAGGGCCTGGGCATGAAAGCCCTGGAAATCCCCACCGACCCGCTCACCGGGATCAGCCTCGAAGCCCTGGAACTGGCGCTGGAGCAGTGGCCGATCAAGGTCATCCAACTGACCCCCAACTGCAACAACCCGCTCGGCTACATCATGCCCGAGGCGCGCAAACGGGCGTTGCTGACCCTGGCCCAGCGTTTCGACGTGGCCATCATCGAAGACGATGTGTATGGCGAACTGGCCTACAGCTACCCGCGCCCGCGCACCATCAAATCCTTCGACGAAGACGGCCGCGTGCTGCTGTGCAGCTCGTTCTCGAAAACCCTCGCGCCGGGCCTGCGCATTGGCTGGGTCGCGCCGGGACGCTACCTCGAGCGGGTGCTGCACATGAAATACATCAGCACCGGCTCCACCGCCACCCAGCCGCAGATTGCGATTGCAGAGTTTCTCAAGGGCGGCCATTTCGAACCGCATTTGCGGCGGATGCGCACCCAATACCAGCGCAATCGCGACTTGATGCTTGATTGGGTCAGTCGTTATTTCCCGGCGGGTACCCGCGCCAGCCGCCCGCAAGGCAGCTTCATGCTGTGGGTCGAGCTGCCGGAAGGCTTCGATACGTTGAAGCTCAACCGCGTCCTGATGGAACAAGGCGTACAGGTGGCGGTAGGCAGTATCTTTTCTGCGTCCGGCAAGTACCGCAATTGCCTGCGCATGAACTACGCTGCCAAGCCAACCCCGCAGATCGAAGAAGCGGTACGCAAAGTCGGTGCCGCCGCAATCAAGATGCTTGCCGAGGTTGCAGACTGACCTTTCACCGAAAATAGCCGTCATATACCCACAACCGCCCTGACCTGGAAGCAGTGCCCTTGATGATTCGACGGCTTTTACCGTTTTTACTGCTGGGCGCCTTGACGCTGGGCGGCTGCGCAACCATCGATTCCCCGCGCATCCCCAGCGATGCCCTGCCCGCTGCGCAGTCTTCCTTTGGCCGCTCGATCCAGGCCCAGGCGGCGCCCTATCAAGGTCGCTCCGGCTTTCGCCTGCTGCCCAACAGCAGCGAAGCGTTCATGGCCCGCGCCGAGCTGATCCGCAATGCCCAGACCAGCCTCGACCTGCAGTACTACATTGTCCACGACGGCATCAGCACGCGGATGCTCGTGGATGAACTGCTCAAGGCCGCCGACCGTGGCGTACGCGTGCGCATCCTGCTCGACGACACCACCAGCGACGGCCTCGACCAGATCATTGCCACCCTCGCCGCTCATCCCAAGATCGAGATCCGCCTGTTCAACCCCCTGCACCTGGGGCGCAGCACCGGTGTGACGCGGGCCATGGGGCGGCTGTTCAACCTGTCGCTGCAACACCGGCGCATGCACAACAAACTGTGGCTGGCAGATAACAGCGTGGCCATCGTTGGCGGGCGCAACCTGGGCGATGAGTATTTCGATGCCGAGCCCAACCTGAACTTCACCGACATCGACATGCTCAGCGTCGGGCCGGTGGCCGAGCAACTCGGCCACAGCTTCGACCAGTACTGGAACAGCGCGCTGAGCAAGCCCATCGACGACTTTGTCGCCAACACGCCGTCCAAAGGCGACCTGGCCGCTGCCCGTGTACGCCTGCAAGACTCCCTGGCCGAGTCGCGCCAGCAGAATCACGCGCTGTACAACCGCTTGCGCACCTACCAGACCCAACCGCGCATGGACACCTGGCGCCGCGAGCTGATCTGGGCCTGGAACCAGGCGCTGTGGGACGCACCGAGCAAGGTATTGGCCAAGGCCGATCCGGACCCGCGATTGCTGCTCACCACACAGCTGGCGCCGGAGTTGGAGGGCGTCAATCACGAGCTGATGATGATTTCGGCGTACTTCGTGCCGGGGCAACCGGGCCTGGTGTACCTGACCGGGCGCGCCGACGCCGGCGTGTCGGTGAGCCTGCTCACCAACTCCCTGGAAGCCACCGACGTGCCCGCCGTGCATGGCGGCTACGCGCCCTACCGCAAGGCGCTGCTGGAGCATGGGGTGAAACTCTATGAATTGCGCCGCCAACCGGGCGACCCGAGCGCAGGCAGTGGGCCGCACCTGTTCCGACGCGGCACCTTTCGCGGCTCGGACTCCAGCCTGCACAGCAAGGCGATGATCTTCGATCGCGAGAAGTCGTTTATCGGCTCGTTCAATTTCGACCCGCGCTCAGTGCTGTGGAACACCGAAGTCGGCGTGCTGGTCGACAGCCCCGAACTGGCGGAGCACGTGCGCAACCTGGCGCTGCAAGGCATGGCCCCAGCCTTGAGCTATGAGGCGAAACTGCAGGACGGCAACGTGGTGTGGGTGACCGAAGATAACGGCCAGTTACACACAATCACCGAAGAACCCGGCAGTTGGTGGCGTCGCTTCAATGCCTGGTTCGCCACCTCGGTGGGGCTGGAACGCATGCTCTAAAACGACACAGATCAACTGTGGTCGCTGGCAAGCCAGCGCCTACGGTGAATGCATTTCAAGTCAGGCCGGTTGTGCGGCGCCGAATGCGCCTTGACGCAGCAACAGCACGACCAGGCCCAGCGAGCCCGCCGCCATCAGCAACGGCAGTGCATGCCCGCTGATCCACTGGCTGCCGGCACCGGCCACCAGAGGGCCGATCAGGCATCCGATCCCCCACAATTGCGCCACGTGGGCATTGGCGCGCACCAGCGCGTCATCGCGGTAGCGCTCGCCGATCAGAATCAGCGACAGCGTGAACAACCCACCGGCACTCGCCCCGAACAGCACCCACACCGGCCAGATCAGCGGCGTGTGCATCAACAGCGGAACCGCCAGGCTCGAAACCAGCAACAGCAGCGCACAACCCAGGAACAGCGTGCGCCGTGGCAGGTAATCGGCCAACGCGCCGATGGGCAACTGCAGCAACGCATCGCCGACCACCACCGTGCTGACCATTGCCAGGGCAATCTCGGCAGTGAAGCCCTGCTGCAGGCAATACACCGGCAGCAGGGTGAGAATCATCGCCTCGAAGGCGGCGAACAGTGCCACCGCCCAGGCAATCGCCGGCAGGCTCAGGCAGAAGCGCCACAGGTCGCCGAAGGTCACGCTGAACGACTCGGCGGTCGGCGCGCCGGAGCGCCCCAGCAACAACAACGGCGCGACCATCAACAAGCCGACGCCGACCCAGAAACCGTAGTCATGGTCTGTGCCAATCAGGCCCAGCAGCAACGGCCCCGACAGTTGGCTCAAGGCATAACTGCAGCCATACAGGGCCACCAGGCGACCGCGCCACTGCTCCACCACCAACTGGTTGATCCAGCTTTCACCGAGAATGAACACGATGGTTAGGATCACCCCGATCATCAGGCGCAGCACCAGCCACACCGGATAGCTGGGCAGTATCGCCAGCAAGCCGATAGACACCGCGCCGGCCCACAGGCACAGGCGCATCAGGTTGGCGGTGCCCAGCCACGCGGCCAACCGGCTGGAGACTTTCGCACCCAGCAGCACGCCGAAGGCCGGCATCGCCGCCATCACGCCGATGGCAAAACTGCCATAACCCCAGCCCTCCAGGCGCAGCGATACCAACGGCATGCTCACGCCCAGCGCCAGGCCGACGCTGAGCACCGAGGCCAGCACGGCGAAGTAAGTCGCCCAACGCATGTCCACGCTCCTGTGGATAATTTTCGAGTTCACACAAAGCAGCGTGGGAGCGGGCTTATGTGGGAGCCGGGCTCGCCCGCGATGCAGGCACCTCGGTTTTTCAGTTGCACCGAGGTGATGCTATCGCCGGCAAGCCAGCGCCTACACAAGCCGGCTCCCACATTTGGCCGGCGGTGTTGCCTACAGGCTTACAGCTTGATCCAGGTCGCCTTCAGCTCGGTGTACTTGTCGAACGCGTGCAGCGACTTGTCGCGACCATTGCCCGACTGCTTGAAGCCACCAAATGGCGCAGTCATGTCGCCGCCATCGTACTGGTTGACCCACACGCTACCGGCGCGCAGCGCTTTGGCAGTCAGGTGCGCCTTGGAGATATCCGCCGTCCACACCGCTGCGGCCAGGCCGTATTGGGTGTCGTTGGCGATGGCGATCGCCTCTTCAGCGCTGTCGAAGGTGATCACCGAGAGCACCGGGCCGAAAATTTCTTCCTGGGCGATCTTCATGGCGTTGGTCACACCGTCGAAAATCGTCGGTTCGACGTAGGTGCCGCCGGTTTCTTCCAGGGTGCGCTTGCCGCCCGCCACCAGCTTGGCGCCGTCAGCATGGCCGGCTTCGATGTACGAGAGCACGGTGTTCATCTGCTGGGTGTCCACCAATGCGCCGACGTTGGTCGCCGGGTCCAGCGGATTGCCCGGCTTCCAGCCTTTGAGGGCCTCGATCACCAGTGGCAGGAATTTATCCTTGATGGAGCGCTCGACGAGCAGGCGCGAACCCGCGGTGCAGACTTCGCCCTGGTTGAAGGCGATCGCCCCGGCGGCGGATTCGGCGGCGGCTTGCAGGTCCGGCGCATCGGCAAACACGATGTTCGGGCTCTTGCCACCGGCTTCCAGCCACACGCGCTTCATGTTCGACTCGCCGGAGCGGATCAACAGCTGCTTGGCGATCTTGGTGGAACCGGTGAACACCAGGGTGTCGACGTCCATGTGCAGCGCCAGCGCGTTGCCCACGGTATGGCCGTAGCCCGGCAGCACGTTGAAAACGCCTTTCGGGATACCGGCTTCAACGGCCAGGGCGGCGATGCGAATGGCGGTCAGCGGGGATTTTTCGGACGGCTTGAGGATGACCGAGTTACCGGTGGACAGCGCCGGGCCGAGTTTCCAGCAGGCCATCATCAGCGGGAAGTTCCACGGCACGATGGCACCGACCACGCCCACTGGCTCGCGGGTCACCAGGCCCAGTTGATCGTGCGGGGTGGCGGCGACTTCGTCGTAGATCTTGTCGATCGCCTCGCCGCTCCAGCTCAGCGCGTTGGCAGCGCCGGGCACGTCGATGCCGAGGGAGTCACTGATGGGCTTGCCCATGTCGAGGGTTTCGAGCAGCGCCAGCTCTTCGGCATTGTCCTTGAGCAGCGCGGCGAAACGGATCATCGCGGCTTTGCGCTTGGCCGGCGCAAGGCGCGACCACACACCGGAATTGAAGGTGGCGCGGGCATTTTCTACCGCACGCTGGGCGTCGGCGACGTCACAGCTGGCAACGGTGGCCAGCAGGCGGCCATCGACCGGGCTGATGCATTCGAAGGTGTCGCCGGAAGCGGCGGCGGTGTATTCGCCGTTGATGTAGGCGCGACCTTCGATCTTCAGATCCTTGGCGCGTTGTTCCCAGTCGGCACGGGTCAGGGTGGTCATGCGAGTGTCCTCCTCTTATTGAATACAAGGGCCAGGTGATGTCCCCCGGCAGCCTCAAAGAATTCTTGCCCGGCCAGCCTGCTGTTCGGCTCAAGGCGGCTACCACCCTAAACCAGCGGCTGGGGATGTTTCAATATATTTGACATAACGCCGGTAAACGCCCTTGCGATGTTCATTTTAATAAACATAGACTTTGGGCTCTCCAACCGCAGGCCAGACGGGACACGCACATGAGCATCCAGGACATCGTCGACTTCAGCCAGGCCAATACCGCCCCAGACCGCTACCGCCCCGCCGCGGAAAAAATCCTCAAGGGCGACCCCGAACAAACGATCTACAACCACTACAACAGCCCGTGCGGCCAGATGAGTGCCGGGGTTTGGGAAGGTGACGTCGGACAATGGAAGGTCAACTACACCGAGCACGAGTACTGCGAGATCGTGCAGGGTGTTTCCGTGTTGCGCGATGCCGAGGGCAACGCCAAGACCTTGCGCGCCGGCGACCGATTCGTGATCCCCGCCGGCTTCAGCGGCACTTGGGAAGTGCTGGAGCCGTGCCGCAAGATCTACGTGGTGTTCGAGCAGAAAGCCTGATCCGGCAAATCCGAGGCAAAAAAAAAGCCCGTATCGTGAGATACGGGCTTTTTCACAAGGAGGAAAATCAATTACTTGATTTTGCCTTCTTTGTAGATCACGTGCTTGCGAACGCGCGGGTCGAACATTTTCTTTTCGAGCTTGTCCGGGGTAGTACGCTTGTTCTTGTCGGTAGTGTAGAAGTGACCAGTACCGGCGCTAGAGATCATTCGAATCAATTCACGCATGATAGAGCTCCTTAGATCTTGCCAGCGGCGCGGATTTCGGCCAGCACGACAGTAATGCCACGCTTGTCGATGATGCGCATGCCTTTGGCGGATACGCGCAGGCGTACAAAACGTTTCTCTTCTTCAACCCAGAAGCGGTGATGCTGCAGGTTCGGCAGGAAACGACGACGGGTTTTGTTATTTGCGTGGGAAATGTTATTCCCAGTCACCGGACCCTTACCGGTAACTTGACAGACTCTCGACATGCCTCAGCCCTCTAAAACCACATGCCCAACCCGGCATGGGTTGGCCGCTTAATCTCTCAGTCATTTGGCGCCAGGCGCCGCGTTTCTTTAGGGTCTTACCGGCTACACCTACAAGCGAAGGAACCGGGCCCCTAGAAAAGAGCGCTGCTTTATACCAGAAAGACCCCAGTGCAACAACAGCCCGTGTGTTTTTCCCGGCGTAAATCTCGGCGACAGACGCCCGAACCGTTGCCAGGAGGGGCCGCTGCAACAGCCGACCGCTCGTCGCACAGAATGATTTACAGCGGCATTGCGCGCGGCAAAGCGCACGACGAAACGCGCTGAGGCGCCATCAAAACAGCATTTGAGGCAAAAGCACAGGCAAAAATGGGCTAGTCATTTATCCGGCAGACCACTACGGTAGGACTTTTCCAGACTGCACTCGCAGATGGGCCTTCGATCTGCAAAGGAAACCGAACATGCGCCTCGCTGCCCTACCGCTATTGCTAGCCCCTCTATTTATCGCGCCGCTGGCTTCTGCCGCCAGCAACCTGAGCGTCTGCACCGAGGCCAGCCCCGAAGGGTTCGATGTGGTGCAATACAACTCGTTGACCACCACCAACGCCTCGGCCGACGTGCTGATGAACCGCCTGGTGGACTACGACGCCGCCAGCGGCAAACTGGTGCCCAGCCTGGCGGACAGCTGGGAAGTCTCGCCAGACGGCCTGACCTACACGTTCAAGCTGCACCCGGAGGTGAAATTCCATCGCACCGACTACTTCACCCCAAGCCGCACACTGACCGCCGAAGACGTGCGTTTCAGCTTCGAGCGCATGCTCGACCCGGCCAACCCATGGCACCAGATCGCCCAGAGCGGTTTCCCGCATGCGCAGTCCCTGCAATTGCCCACGCTGGTGAAGAAGATCGACGCCCTCGACCCGCTGACCGTGCGCTTTACCCTGGACCACGCCGACTCCACCTTCCTCGCTGCCCTGAGCATGGGCTTTGCCTCTATCTACCCGGCCGAATACGCCGACAAACTGCTCAAGGCCGGCACCCCGGAAAAACTCAACAGCCAGCCAATCGGTACCGGCCCGTTTATCTTCAGCCGTTTCCAGAAAGACGCCGTGGTGCGCTACAAGGCCAACCCGGACTACTTCGCCGGCAAACCGGCTGTGGATAACTTGATCTTCGCCATTACCCCTGACGCCAACGTGCGCCTGCAGAAATTGCATCGCGATGAATGCCAGATCGCCCTGTCGCCCAAGCCCCTGGATGTCGGCAAGGCCGAGAAGGATCCCGCACTCAAGGTAGAAAAGACTGCCGCCTTCATGACCGCCTTCGTCGCCATCAACAGCCAGCACCCACCGCTGGACAAGCCCGAAGTGCGCCAGGCGATCAACCTGGCCTTCGACAAGGCCAGCTACCTCAAGGCCGTGTTTGAAGGCACCGCCGAAGCCGCCAACGGCCCCTACCCGCCCAACACCTGGAGCTACGCCAAGGATCTGCCGGGTTATCCACAGGACCTCGCCAAGGCCAAGGCACTGCTGGATCGCGCCGGCCTCAAGGACGGCTTCAAGACCACGATCTGGACACGCCCCACCGGCAGCCTGCTGAACCCCAACCCTAACCTCGGCGCGCAATTGCTGCAGGCTGACCTGGCTAAGGTCGGCATCCAGGCCGAGATTCGCGTGATCGAATGGGGCGAACTGATTCGCCGCGCCAAGGCCGGCGAGCACGACCTGCTGTTCATGGGCTGGGCCGGCGACAACGGCGACCCGGATAACTTCCTGACCCCGCAGTTCTCGTGCGCGGCGGTAAAATCCGGCACCAACTTCGCCCGCTACTGCGACCCGGCGCTGGACAAGCTGATCAGCGCCGGCAAGACCACCAACGAGCAAGGCGTGCGCAGCAAGCTGTATCAGCAGGCCCAGGCACAGATCCAGCAGCAGGCACTGTGGCTACCACTGGCACACCCGACGGCATTTGCCCTGGCGCGCAAGAACGTCGAGGGATACCAGGTGAGCCCGTTCGGGCGCCAGGATTTCTCCAAGGTCAGCGTGAAACCTTGACCATCCTCTTGTAGAAGCCGAGTTGCCGACGATGGCGTCCGTTAAATCCCTGGTGATTTTGCGGATGTCATCACCAGCACGCCGGCTCCTGCTGAAAGCACTTACATCCATCCATATTCGGCCATCGACAGTGGGTCACCATCGCCCACGATGATGTGATCCAGCACCCGCACATCCACCACTTCCAGGGCTTTTTGCAGCAGCTTGGTCAATTTTCGATCAGCCGCGCTGGGTTCCACGCTCCCCGATGGATGGTTGTGGCACAAGATCAAGGCCGCAGCGTTGTACGCCAGGGCGCGCTTCACCACCTGCCGGGGATAAACGGTCGCGGCGTCGATAGTGCCCTGGGACAGCGCCTCGAAACCCAGCACCCGGTGCTTTGAATCCAGGAACAGGCAGCCGAAGATCTCGTGGGGCTCATGACGCAACAGGGCCTTGAGGTAATCGCGCACCGCCACCGGATTTTCCAGCACCGAGTCGCTGCGCAGCCGCTCGGCCAGATGCCGTCGGGACATTTCCAGCACAGCCTGCAATTGCGCAAACTTCGCCGGGCCGAGGCCCAGATGCTGACTGAACAGCGTCTGGCTGGCTTCCAGCAGCGGGCGCAGGCCGCCAAATTGCGCCAACAGATGGCGCGCCAGGTCCACTGCACTCCTGCCGGAAACCCCGGTCCGCAGGAAGATTGCCAGCAACTCGGCGTCGGACAGACTCGCCGCCCCCCACTCCAGAAGTTTCTCCCGCGGCCGTTCTGCCAATGGCCAATCGCGAATACTCATCTCACCTCCCTCTCCCTGTGCGCCACATGTACGCCGCTGTTGCACGGCAGGCGCTGTGTTATCGTAGGCCCTCTTTTTTGCATGCGATTTCACCTGGGGAGGGGGCATCGCACGCGTCACTGAACTGGCATCACTGAACTGGAAAGGCAAACCAATGCAGCGTCTGTATCGGAAACGCATCGTTCTCGGCGTCGGCGGCGGCATTGCCGCCTACAAGAGCGCAGAGCTGGTCCGCCGGCTCCTGGACCAGGGCGCCGAAGTGCGCGTGGTCATGACCCGCGGCGGCAGTGAGTTCATCACTCCGCTGACCATGCAGGCCTTGTCCGGGCACCCGGTTCACTTGGACCTGCTGGACCCGGCGGCCGAAGCTGCCATGGGCCATATCGAGCTGGCCAAATGGGCCGACCTGGTATTGATCGCCCCGGCCACTGCCGACCTGATCGCCCGCCTGGCCCAGGGCATCGCCGATGACCTGCTGACCACCCTGGTACTGGCCACCGACGCCACCGTCGCCATCGCCCCGGCCATGAACCAGGCCATGTGGCGCGACCCGGCCACCCAAGCCAATACTCAACTCCTGCAAAGCCGTGGCCTCAAGGTGTTCGGCCCGGCCTCCGGCAGCCAGGCCTGCGGCGACGTCGGCATGGGCCGCATGCTCGAAGCCACTGACCTGGCGCTGTGCGCCGCCGAGTGCTTCCAGCACCTGGCCCTGACCGGCAAGCACGTGTTGATCACCGCCGGCCCGACCCAGGAAAACATCGACCCGGTGCGCTACATCACTAACCATAGCTCAGGAAAAATGGGCTTCGCACTGGCCGAAGCCGCGGTCGAGGCAGGCGCACGCGTCACCCTGATCACCGGCCCGGTGCATTTGCCGACCCCCGATCGCGTCACGCGAATCGACGTAGTCAGCGCGCGGGACATGCTGGCGGCCTGCGAGGCGGCCATTCCCTGTGATTTGTTTATCGCTTCCGCTGCGGTTGCAGACTACCGCCCGGAAGTCGTCGCCCCGCAAAAGCTCAAGAAAGACCCTACGAGCGGCGACGGCCTGCTCCTGCAAATGGTGCGTAACCCGGACATCCTGGCCACCATCGCCACGCGTGCGGACCGTCCGTTCAGCGTCGGCTTTGCCGCCGAGACCGAGCACCTGCTGGACTACGCCGCACGCAAACTGAAAGACAAAAACCTCGACCTGATCGTTGCCAATGATGTCGCCAACCCGAGCATCGGCTTCAACAGCGAGGAAAATGCCATCAGCGTGATCGACCGCGAGTTGCACGCCACCGTTTTCGCCCAGACCAGCAAGGGCAAGATTGCCCGCCAACTGATCTCTTTTATCGCCCAACGGCTGAACCAGGTTTAATTTCCATGCACGCTTTGCAAGCCAAGATCCTCGACCCACGCATCGGCACCGATTTCCCACTGCCGGCCTACGCCACCCCGGGCTCCGCCGGCCTGGACCTGCGCGCCATGCTCAAGGAAGACACCGTCCTCGAGCCGGGCCAGACCATTCTGATTCCCACCGGCCTGTCGATCTACGTCGGCGACCCAGGCCTGGCGGCGCTGATCCTGCCGCGTTCCGGCCTGGGCCACAAACACGGGATCGTGCTGGGTAACCTGGTCGGCCTGATCGACTCCGACTACCAGGGCGAGCTGATGGTGTCGTGCTGGAACCGTGGCCAGACTGCGTTCAACATCGCGGTCGGCGAGCGCATTGCCCAACTGGTGCTGGTGCCCGTGGTGCAGGCGCATTTCGAACTGGTTGAGCAATTCGATGAAACACAACGTGGCGCAGGGGGGTTTGGGCATTCCGGCAGTCACTGACTAAGCTGATTCTGGCCGGGCGTCACTGCCCGGCTCGACGCCCACCGCAAGGCTTTTCAGGACGAAGAATGCGCGGATTTAATCATCAAGATTTCCCTTTTGAAATCAATGTATTACGGCACATAACAGTCGAATCGCAAGCGCCGATGGCATTTTTGCACCACGAACTCTCTGCCGAAAACACCGTCATACCCTTCAGTTTGAGCCTGCCGGTCCGCCACTTTAAGGCCAGCCTTGCCCCCTTCAGATGGAGTTTCCCCCCGCGATGAGTACCGCAGCCCGAGTAGCCCCGACATTCCCCGACAGCATCTTTCGCGCCTATGACATCCGTGGCGTAGTGCCCAAGACCCTGACCGCCGAAACCGCCTACTGGATCGGCCGCGCCATCGGCTCCCAGAGCCTGGCCCAGGGTGAGCCCAATGTTTCGGTCGGCCGTGACGGTCGCCTGTCCGGCCCGGAGCTGGTGGAGCAACTGATCCAGGGCCTGGCCGACAGCGGCTGCCATGTCAGCGACGTCGGCCTGGTGCCCACGCCTGCGCTGTACTACGCCGCCAACGTGCTGGCCGGCAAGTCCGGCGTGATGCTGACCGGCAGCCATAACCCGTCTGACTACAACGGTTTCAAAATCGTCATCGCGGGCGACACCCTCGCCAACGAACAGATCCAGGCCCTGCATCAGCGCCTGAAGACCAACGACCTGACCAGCGGCAAAGGCAGCATCACCCGGGTCGACATCCTCCAGCGCTACTCCGATGAAATCACCCGCGACGTCAAACTCGCGCGCCGCCTGAAAGTCGTGGTGGACTGCGGCAACGGTGCAGCCGGCGTGATCGCCCCGCAACTGCTCGAAGCCCTGAACTGCGAAGTGATCCCGCTGTTCTGCGATGTCGACGGCCACTTCCCCAACCACCACCCGGACCCCGGCAAGCCTGAAAACCTGGTCGACCTGATCGCCAAGGTCAAGGAAACCGGCGCCGACGTCGGCCTGGCCTTCGACGGCGACGGCGACCGCGTAGGCGTGGTGACCGAAACCGGCGAAATCGTGTTCCCGGACCGCCTGCTGATGCTCTTCGCCCGTGACGTGGTGGCGCGCAATCCCAACGCCGAGATCATTTTCGACGTCAAGTGCACCCGCCGTCTCACCCCGCTGATCAAGGAATATGGCGGCCGCCCGCTAATGTGGAAGACCGGTCATTCGTTGATCAAAAAGAAAATGAAGGAAACCGGCGCCCTGTTGGCCGGCGAAATGAGCGGTCACGTATTCTTCAAGGAACGCTGGTTCGGCTTTGACGACGGCATTTACAGTGCTGCGCGCCTGCTGGAGATCCTCAGCAAGGAAAAATCCACCGCGCAAGGGCTGTTTGAGACCTTCCCGAACGATATTTCTACGCCAGAGATCAATATCCATGTGACCGAGGAGAGCAAATTCAGCATCATTGACGCACTGCACGATGCGCAATGGGGTGAAGGCGCCAACCTGACCACCATTGATGGTGTGCGAGTCGATTACGCCAAAGGCTGGGGCCTGGTGCGCGCATCCAACACCACACCGGTGCTGGTGTTGCGCTTCGAGGCGGATACCGAGGCTGAGTTGCAGCGCATCAAGGACGTGTTCCACGCCCAGTTGAAACGTGTTGCCCCTGATCTCCAATTACCGTTCTGATTTTTTACCGGAGCCCTGAATGACCCTCGAACGCGAAGCCGCTGCCAATACTGCCAAGGTCCTGTCCGAAGCGTTGCCTTACATCCGACGCTATGTCGGCAAGACGCTGGTGATCAAGTACGGCGGCAATGCCATGGAAAGCGACGAGCTGAAAACCGGCTTTGCCCGCGACATCGTGTTGATGAAAGCCGTGGGGATCAACCCGGTAGTGGTCCACGGCGGCGGCCCGCAAATCGGCGACCTGCTCAAGCGCTTGTCGATCGAGAGTCACTTCATCGATGGCATGCGTGTCACTGACGCGCAGACCATGGACGTGGTGGAGATGGTCCTCGGTGGCCAGGTCAACAAGGACATCGTCAACCTGATCAACCGCCACGGCGGCAGCGCCATCGGCCTGACCGGCAAGGACGCGGAGCTGATCCGCGCGAAAAAACTGACGGTGACCCGCCAGACGCCGGAAATGACACAGCCGGAAATCATCGACATCGGCCAAGTGGGCGAAGTGATCGGCATCAACACCGACCTGCTGAACCTGCTGGTCAAGGGCGACTTCATTCCGGTGATCGCACCGATCGGTGTGGGCGCCAATGGCGAGTCCTACAACATCAACGCCGACCTGGTAGCCGGTAAAGTGGCAGAGGCACTCAAGGCTGAAAAGCTGATGCTGCTGACCAACATCGCCGGCCTGCTGGATAAGGAAGGCAAGGTATTGACCGGCCTGACCACCCAACAGGTCGACGACCTGATCGCTGACGGCACCATCTACGGCGGCATGCTGCCGAAGATCCGCTGCGCACTGGAAGCGGTGCAAGGCGGCGTGGGCAGCTCGTTGATCATCGATGGCCGGGTTCCGAACGCGGTACTGCTGGAAATCTTCACCGATACCGGCATGGGCACGCTGATCAGTAACCGCAAGCGTCCTTAAGCAAAAACAAAAAAGCCCCGCTCAATCGAATTGAGCGGGGCTTTTTTATGCGTGCGATCGCGATCCAACTGCTAAATGCATCCCCCTGTGGGAGCGGGCTTGCTCGCGAAAGCGTCGGGTCAGTTAGCACATGTGTCACTGACAGACCGCTTTCGCGAGCAAGCCCGCTCCCACACAAGCCGGTTCCTACAGGTCCGGTATCAGACGCCGTATTGCTCGCGGTACGCACGTACAGCCGGCAGATGCTGCTTGAGCTGTGGATCATCTTCCAGGAACTGCAGCACCTGGTTCAGCGACACGATGCTGACCACGGGAATGCCGAAATCACGTTCCACTTCCTGGATTGCCGACAACTCACCGTTGCCGCGTTCCTGGCGGTTCAGCGCGATCAGCACACCCGCGGCCTTGGCGCCGTCCTGGGAAGCAATGATCTGCATCACTTCACGGATCGCGGTACCGGCGGTGATCACGTCGTCGATAATCAGCACGTCGCCTTTGAGCGCAGCCCCGACGAGGCTGCCGCCTTCGCCATGAGCCTTGGCTTCTTTGCGATTGAAGCACCACGGCAGATCCAGCTCATGATGTTCAGCCAACGCCACGGCGGTCGCGGCCGCCAGGGGAATGCCCTTATAGGCCGGGCCAAACAGCACGTCGAAGGAAATGCCGCTGTCAACGATGGCTGCCGCGTAGAAACGACCCAGCTGAGCCAGGGCCGAACCCGAGTTGAACAAGCCCGCATTGAAGAAGTATGGACTGGTGCGCCCGGACTTCAGGGTGAACTCACCGAAGCGCAAAACCCCGCGATCGATGGCAAAACGAATGAAATCGCGTTGATACGCCTGCATGAAAAAAGCCTCAGATACCACGGATTTAGCTAATTAGGTAGACGGCGTGTATCATACACGCACGCGATTTTTGGGGCCATTTATGCGGATCATCAGTGTGAACGTTAATGGTATTCAGGCTGCAGTCGAGCGTGGTTTGCTCAGTTGGCTGCAAGCCCAGAATGCCGACGTCATCTGCCTGCAGGATACCCGCGCCTCCGCCTTTGAACTGGACGACCCAGCCTTCCAACTGGATGGCTACTTCCTTTATGCCTGCGATGCCGAAGTGCCCACCCAAGGTGGCGTGGCTTTGTATTCGCGGTTGCAACCCAAGGCGGTCATCAGCGGCCTCGGCTTCGAGACAGCCGACCGCTACGGGCGCTACCTGCAAGCCGATTTCGACAAGGTCAGCATCGCGACCTTGCTGCTTCCTTCGGGGCAGAACGGCGATGAAGACTTGAACCAGAAGTTCAAGCTAATGGACGATTTCGCCCGTTACCTGGATAAACAGCGACGCAAACGTCGCGAGTACATTTATTGTGGCTCGCTGTACGTGGCGCAACAGAAGCTGGATATCAAGAACTGGCGCGACAGCCAGCAATCCCCGGGTTTCCTGGCGCCGGAACGGGCCTGGATGGACGAGATTGTCGGCAACATGGGCTATGTGGATGCCCTGCGCGAAGTCAGTCGCGAAGGCGACCAGTACAGCTGGTGGCCGGACAACGAACAGGCGGAGATGCTCAACCTGGGTTGGCGTTTCGACTACCAGTTGCTGACTCCGGGCCTGCGTCGGTTCGTGCGCAGTGCACGCTTGCCGCGCCAGCCGCGCTTCTCACAGCACGCGCCACTGATCGTGGACTACGACTGGACACTGACCATCTGAGGTCTTTTCCCAGACACAAAAAAACCGACATCACTGTCGGTTTTTTTGTGGGCGCTCATTATTTGATCACGCGCCAGGTCAAGGGGTAGCGATAGACGATCCCCTTGTTGGCCTTGATGCTGCCAATGATGGTCAGCACCACGGTGGCGATCGCCAGGGCAAACATCAGGAAAAACCCGACCACCGCGAAGGCCAGCACGATGCAGGCTATCCAGGCGATGGCCACGGTGATCTGGAAGTTCAAGGCTTCCTTGCCCTGGTCATCAATGAACGGGTCCACTTCCTTCTTCATCTGCCACAGGATCAGCGGCCCGACGACGCTGCCGAAGGGGAACACAAACCCGAGAAACGCCGCGAGATGGCACAGCATTGCCGCCTGGCGCACTTCGTAGGAAGGCGTGGGCACCAGCATCTGGTTGTCATTCATGGCGCTTCTCCTTGAGGCGGGTTCAGTCAGCCAAGGCGGCGTTCTGCAGTTCGAAGATTTCAGTCATGCCTTTCTGGGCCAGGGCGAGCATGGCGTTCAGGTCGGCCGGCTGGAATGGCGCACCTTCGGCGGTGCCCTGCACTTCGATGAAACCACCGGTGCTGGTCATGACCACGTTCAGGTCGGTCTCGGCGGCCGAGTCTTCCAGGTAGTCCAGGTCCAGCACTGGCTCGCCCTGGTACATGCCCACCGAGACAGCGGCAATCATCTGCTTGAGCGGGTCGCCGGCTTTCAGGCCGCCACGCTTCTTGATCACTTTCAGCGCATCGACCAGGGCCACCATGGCACCGGTGATGGACGCGGTACGGGTACCGCCGTCGGCCTGGATCACGTCGCAATCGACGTACAGGGTCACGTCGCCCAGCTTGGACATGTCCAGGGCGGCGCGCAGCGAACGACCGATCAGGCGCTGGATTTCCAGGGTACGCCCGCCTTGCTTGCCACGGCTGGCTTCACGCTGGTTACGCTCGCCGGTGGCGCGCGGCAGCATGCCGTATTCGGCAGTCAACCAGCCCTGGCCCTGGCCCTTGAGGAAACGTGGTACGCCATTTTCGACGCTGACGGTGCAGATCACCTTGGTATCGCCAAACTCGACCAGTACGGATCCCTCGGCGTGTTTGGTGTAGTTGCGGGTGATGCGGATCGAGCGGAGCTGATCGGCAGCGCGACCACTTGGACGTTTCATAGGGGATACCTGTACTGAGGACGAAAAACTGCCGAGCATTATAGAGCCGCGAGCCGATTCGGGGCACTTCTTAAAATTCGGTTACGAATGGGCGGTTTGTCATGCTTTGTTAACGCCAGCGTTTGGGGCCTCCCACGCCGTTGCGCTACACTCCTGCGCCTTCGCAGCCGGTCGGCTGCAACCCATCCACCAGCCCGTTATGCGGGACTGCATCGCGAGGTACCTCCATGGTGCACAGCATGACCGCCTTCGCCCGCGTCGAAAAAGCCGGCGTACAAGGCACCCTGAGCTGGGAACTGCGCTCGGTCAACAGCCGTTACCTGGAACCGCACCTGCGCCTGCCCGAATCATTTCGCGACCTCGAAGGGGCCGTGCGTGAAGCACTGCGCCAGGGCATCTCCCGCGGCAAGCTGGAATGCACCCTGCGCTTCACCGAGGAAACCACCGGCAAGCCGCTGCAGGTCGACCGCGAGCGCGCTGCGCAACTGGTTGCCGCCGCCGAAACCATCGCCAGCCTGATCAAGCAGCCGGCCGCGCTCAACCCCCTGGAAGTGCTGGCGTGGCCTGGCGTGCTGGTGGCCGACGCCACCGATCCGCAAGCCCTCAATGCCGAAGCCCTTGCCCTGTTCAACCAGGGCCTGAAGGAGCTCAAGGCTGGCCGCGAACGCGAAGGCGCCGAACTGGCCCGCCTGATCAACGAGCGCCTGACCTCGATCGAAGAAGACGTGGTGACCCTGCGCGAACTGGTGCCACAGATGCTCGCCACCCAGCGCCAGAAGGTCCTCGACCGCTTCACCGACATGAAGGCAGACCTGGACCCGGTTCGCCTGGAACAGGAAATGGTGCTGCTCGCACAAAAAAGCGACGTCGCCGAAGAGCTGGACCGCCTGAGCACCCACATCCTCGAAGTGCGCCGCGTCCTCAAGTCCGGCGGTGCCGCCGGTCGGCGCCTGGACTTCCTGATGCAGGAACTCAACCGCGAAGCCAATACACTGGGCTCCAAGGCATTCGATCCGCGCAGCACACAGGCAGCGGTCAACCTCAAGGTGTTGATCGAGCAGATGCGCGAACAAGTACAGAATATTGAGTAAGGCAACCTCCATGACCCACAGCACCGGCACCCTCTACATCATTTCCGCCCCCTCGGGCGCGGGCAAAAGCAGCCTGGTCAAGGCCCTGACCGACGCCGACGAGCAGATCCGCATTTCGGTCTCCCACACCACCCGCGCCATGCGCCCGGGCGAGGTGAACGGCGTGCACTATCACTTCGTCGAGCGCACCGAGTTCGTCAAGATGATCGAGCACGGCGACTTCCTCGAGCGCGCCGAAGTGTTCGGCAACCTCTATGGCACCTCGCAAAGCCACCTGCAGCAGACCCTGGATGAAGGCCACGACCTGATCCTGGAAATCGACTGGCAGGGCGCCGAGCAAGTGCGCCAACTGATGCCCAAGGCGCGCTCGATCTTCATCCTGCCGCCGTCGCTTGAGGCTTTGCACCAGCGCCTGACCAACCGTGGCCAGGACAGCGACGAGATCATCGAAGGCCGCATGCGTGAAGCCGTCAGCGAAATGAGCCACTACGTCGACTACGACTATCTGATCATCAACGACGATTTTGCCCACGCGCTGGATGATTTGAAGGCGATTTTCCGCACCAATCAGCTCCAGCAAAAGCGTCAACAGCAACGTTTCGGCAAATTACTCGCTGAACTGCTCGGCTGATTGGCTCTTCCCAAAACCGCTGCAAGGGCTTTACATTGGCACTTGTAGCGGTTTTGCGAGGACGCGGGAAAAATCAGCGCTTCCCTAAACGCTGGTGATTTTTTAAACTGTTTAGTCCGCTCGCCCAACCGGGCAGCGCGCATCTTGCATTCGCTCCGAGGAATACCATGGCCCGCGTAACCGTTGAAGACTGCCTAGAACACGTGGATAACCGCTTTGAGCTGGTCATGCTCTCTACCAAGCGTGCCCGTCAACTGGCCACTGGCGGCAAAGAGCCCCTGGTCCAGTGGGAAAACGACAAGCCTACCGTTGTAGCGCTGCGTGAAATCGCTGAAGGCCTGATGAGCTACGAGTTCATCGCCAACGCCGAAATCGTTGAAGACGAACCGCTGTTTGCAGCGTTCGAGGACGAGTCCAACGAGGCCGTCTAAGCCTATGCCTGGTCGACGTAGCACGGCGCAGGGTCACAGCCAACGGCAGGAGTCATTCCTATGCCGAGCATAGACGCCCTCGCCGATCGCTTATCGACCTACCTCGGCCCAGACCAGGTCAACCTGGTCCGCCGAGCGTATTTTTACGCCGAACAAGCCCACGACGGCCAACGCCGCCGCAGCGGCGAGGCGTATGTCACCCATCCTCTTGCGGTGGCAAATATTCTTGCCGACATGCACATGGACCATCAGAGCCTGATGGCCGCGATGCTGCATGACGTGATCGAAGACACCGGCATCGCCAAGGAAGCGCTCAGCGCGCAATTTGGCGAAACCGTGGCCGAACTGGTCGACGGGGTCAGCAAACTGACCCAGATGAACTTCGAGACCAAGGCCGAAGCCCAGGCGGAAAACTTCCAGAAGATGGCCATGGCCATGGCACGGGACATCCGGGTGATCCTGGTCAAGCTGGCCGACCGGCTGCACAACATGCGCACGCTGGAAGTGCTGTCCGGCGAAAAACGCCGGCGCATCGCCAAGGAAACCCTGGAAATCTACGCGCCCATCGCCAACCGGCTGGGCATGCACGCCATTCGTATCGAGTTCGAAGACCTCGGCTTCAAGGCCATGCACCCGATGCGCTCGGCGCGCATCTACCAGGCGGTCAAGCGCGCCCGGGGCAACCGCAAGGAAATCGTCAACAAGATCGAAGAGTCGCTGAGCCATTGCCTGGCGATCGACGAGATCGAGGGCGAAGTCAGCGGCCGGCAGAAACACATCTATGGCATCTACAAGAAGATGCGCGGCAAGCGCCGGGCCTTCAACGAGATCATGGATGTGTACGCGTTCCGGATCATCGTCGACAAGGTCGACACCTGCTACCGCGTGCTCGGTGCTGTACACAATTTGTACAAACCCCTGCCGGGACGCTTCAAGGACTACATCGCGATTCCCAAGGCCAACGGCTACCAGTCGCTGCATACCACGCTGTTCGGTATGCACGGAGTGCCGATCGAGATCCAGATCCGCACCCGCGAAATGGAAGAGATGGCCAACAACGGTATTGCCGCCCATTGGCTGTACAAGTCCACCGGCGACGAGCAGCCAAAGGGCACGCATGCCCGCGCCCGCCAGTGGGTCAAGGGTGTGCTGGAGATGCAGCAACGTGCTGGCAACTCCCTGGAATTCATCGAAAGCGTGAAGATCGACCTGTTCCCGGACGAGGTCTACGTGTTCACGCCAAAAGGCCGGATCATGGAGCTGCCCAAAGGCTCCACGGCTGTCGACTTTGCCTACGCGGTGCATACCGACGTGGGCAACAGCTGCATTGCCTGTCGGATCAATCGTCGTCTCGCGCCGCTGTCCGAACCGCTGCAAAGCGGCTCCACGGTCGAGATCGTCAGCGCTCCAGGCGCTCGCCCGAACCCGGCCTGGCTCAACTTCGTGGTCACCGGCAAGGCGCGTACGCATATTCGCCACGCCCTGAAACTGCAACGCCGCTCCGAATCCATCAGCCTCGGCGAACGCCTGCTGAACAAAGTGCTCAACGGTTTCGACAGCGCCCTGGACAAGATTCCTGCAGAGCGCGTGCAAGCGATGCTGCATGAGTATCGCCAGGAAACCATCGAAGACCTGCTGGAAGATATCGGCCTGGGTAACCGCATGGCCTACGTGGTCGCCCGCCGCCTGCTCGGCGAAGGCGAACAGCTACCGAGCCCGGAAGGCCCACTGGCGATTCGTGGTACCGAGGGCCTGGTGCTCAGCTACGCCAAGTGCTGTACGCCGATCCCGGGCGACCCGATTGTCGGCCACCTGTCGGCGGGCAAAGGCATGGTGGTGCACCTGGACAACTGCCGCAATATCAGCGAAATCCGCCACAACCCGGAAAAATGCATCCAGCTCTCTTGGGCCAAGGATGTCACCGGCGAATTCAATGTCGAGCTGCGGGTAGAGCTGGAGCACCAGCGTGGCCTGATCGCCCTGCTGGCCAGCAGCGTCAACGCGGCCGACGGCAATATCGAGAAAATCAGCATGGACGAGCGTGATGGTCGCATCAGCGTGGTCCAACTGGTGGTCAGCGTGCACGACCGCGTGCACCTGGCCCGCGTGATCAAGAAACTGCGCGCCTTGACCGGTGTGATCCGCATCACCCGTATGCGTGCATAACCCACCTCTTACAAGGAGTCACTCATGACCAAGACCGTTATCACCAGCGACAAGGCCCCGGCCGCCATCGGCACCTACTCCCAGGCCATCAAGGCGGGCAACACCGTCTACATGTCCGGCCAGATCCCGCTGGACCCAAAGACCATGGAACTGGTTGAAGGCTTCGAAGCACAGACTGTACAGGTCTTCGAAAACCTCAAGTCGGTGGCCGAGGCGGCTGGCGGTTCGTTCAAGGACATCGTCAAGCTGAACATCTTCCTCACCGACCTGAGCCACTTCGCCAAGGTCAACGAGATCATGGGCAAGTACTTCGAACAGCCGTACCCAGCCCGCGCCGCCATTGGCGTTGCCGCCCTGCCAAAGGGTGCGCAGGTTGAGATGGACGCGATCCTGGTCATCGAGTAAAACACCCGGCGCAGCTTCCCCAGCTGCGCCGACTTCGTTTCAGAAGGATTTCATGATGCGCAAAGCGCTTGTAGCCCTATCAACGCTGGCCCTGTTGCTCGGCGGCTGCGCCAGCAACCCTGCCGATGTGGATGTGAGCGGTACCTGGATCAACCAGGCCGCCATCGACGCGGCGTCCAAGGGCGGCCCTTTGCGTGAAGCGCTGCAAAGCTACGGCCCGAACCTTGAGTGGGAAATCAACACCAAGGCTTCGCAGGCGCGCTACTACAACGGTTTCGAAGTCGCCGAGGGCAAGTTGCTCGGCGAAAAATCCGGTGCCTGGAGCGTGGATTTCTACGGCAGCTCCGCGACCGAACTCAAGCGCAAAGGCAAGCAATTGCTGCAGGTGGCCAACGATAACGAGCCCGAGCAACTGTTCGCCCGCGCCAAAGACCCGGCCCCGGAGGGGGCGCCCCTGGGCGCCAACTTCGAGCGGGCACTGTACGCGGCCTACATGGGCGGCGACTGGAAGATCACGGACGGCTTCGGCAACGGCGCCATCGTGCAGTTCCAGGCCAACGGCAAGGTCGCGGGCCTGCCCAATGTGGATCAGTACTCACTGTGCCTGGCGGGCGATTGCGCCTCCATGAGCGGCGGCTACGACAGTATCTGGCTGCAGCTCAACGGCCAGGGCAACCCGTGGATCTTCGTGCGCAAGGGCAAGCAGCTGGAAATCTTCCAGGCCATCAACACTGCCCAGACAGACGAAGTGCCCTCGTTCACCCCAGGCCCTCGGCAGTGGTTGCTGGAAAAGCAATAAGCGGCCGAGCGCTGAACTGAATCTAGGAGCGGGACTTGCTCGCGAAAGCGGTGCATCAGAAACATATTCAGTGACTGATACTGCGCATTCGCGAGCAAGCCCGCTCCCACATTTTCACCGCGTTTCAATCCTCGAGGAGCGCCGCGCGGCCTTCTCGGTAAGTCGGGTAAATTGGATTCCAGCCCAGCGCATTGGCTGGAGCGCTGCGACCTCAATGTGGGAGCTGGCTTGCCTGCGATAGCGGTTTACCAGTCACCCTATTTGCTGGATGTGCCACCGTCATCGCAAGCAAGCCCCACATTCTCTGGCCGTGCTCAGCCTTTGAGAATCGACGCGTAGCCTTCTCGGTAAGTTGGATAAGTCGGCTTCCAGATCAGCGCATTGGCTCGGGCGCTGCGACCTCAATGTGGGAGCTGGCTTGCCTGCGATAGCGGTTTACCAGTCACCCTATTTGCTGGATGTGCCACCGTCATCGCAGGCAAGCCAGCTCCCACATTCTCTGGCCGTGTTTCAGCCTTTGAGAATCGACGCGTAGCCTTCTCGATAGGTTGGGTACGTAGGCTTCCAGCCCAGCGCCTTGGCGCGGGCATTGCTGCACTGCTTGCTGCCGGCACGACGCACACTGGCGTCGGCGGCCCACTCGGTCACGCCCAGGTATTCACGCAACCAGCCCACCACTTCCGCCAATGGCGCAGGCGCGTCGTCGACGCCGATGTAGACCTTGTCCAGCGAACCGCCCTGCTCCACGTGCCGCAGCAAAAAAGCCAACAGGCCCGCGGCATCGTCCGCGTGAATCCGGTTGCCATATAAAGGCGGGTCGATCGCCACGCGGTAACCCTGCCGGACCTGGCTCAACAGCCACTCACGGCCCGGGCCGTAGATGCCGGTCAGGCGCACGATGCTGGCGGGGATACCGCTGTTGAGCGCGACTTGCTCGGCCTCCAACATCACCTGGCCGGAATAGCCCTTCGCCTGGGTCTCGGATGTTTCGTCGACCCACTCGCCGTTCTGCTGCCCGTAGACGCTGCTGCTGGATACAAACAGCAGGTGTTTCGGCGCCTGGCCGTAGTCGCCCAGCCACTCCAGCACGTGCTGCAAACCTTGTACGTAGGCTGCGCGATAGCCGGCCTCATCGTGATCCGTCGCGGCGGCGCAATACACCAGGTAATCCACCCCGCCGATCGGCCAGGTGTCAGGGCAATCCTTTTTGAACAGGTCGCCGGCGATGCCGATCACCCCGTCGGGCAGGCGTGAAATATCACGTCGCAGGCCATAAACCTCCCATTCCGAGGCAAGCAATTGGCTAGCCAGCCGACTACCCACATCGCCACAACCGGCAATCACAACAGAAGGCGCAGACATCAGAAAACTCCGTACAGAAAGGTCTAGGTTAGCCTTCACACATGACAGGCGGCCACAAAAAGGACAAATAAAGTAACTGTATTACTTCTGTTAACAAGAATTACTTGCAATAATAACCGCCCATTTGTCCTCGGCCCCCAGGCCTGGAAGGACGCTCAACTCATTTTCTTTACTCAGGTCCGGCCAGCATGACACGTAATACAAACCCCGCTTCGCCAACCAAGCTTCACAGCCCATCCCGCGCCTGGCGCGCGATTGCTGCGCTGCTGTTCAGCGTACTGCTGGCACCGACCGCCGCATTCGCTGACGCCACCGCACCCGCCACGACCCCGGCAGCCGAGCACAGCACGGCTGCTCCAGCCGCTGCGCCAGCCGCCACCGACCCGGCCCAGGCTGCAGACCCAGCCGCTCCCGCTGACGATACCGGTGTGGTCCTGGAAGAAGACAACACCCTGGGCATGGCCCACGACCTGTCGCCGTGGGGCATGTACCAGAACGCTGACGTGGTGGTGAAAGCCGTGATGATCGGCCTGGCCATCGCCTCGATCATCACCTGGACCATCTGGATCGCCAAGGGCTTCGAGCTGCTGGGCGCCAAGCGTCGCCTGCGCACCGAGATCGTCCACCTGAAAAAAGCCACCACCCTCAAGGAAGCCAGCGAGACGGCAACCAAGAAGGGCACCCTGGCCAACACCCTGGTGCACGACGCGCTGGAAGAAATGCGCCTGTCGGCCAACACCCGCGAAAAAGAAGGTATCAAGGAACGCGTGGCCTTCCGCCTGGAGCGCCTGGTAGCCGCCTGCGGTCGTAACATGAGCAGCGGCACCGGCGTGCTGGCGACCATCGGTTCCACCGCGCCTTTCGTCGGCCTGTTCGGTACCGTATGGGGCATCATGAACAGCTTCATCGGCATCGCCAAAACCCAGACCACCAACCTGGCCGTCGTTGCCCCGGGCATCGCCGAAGCCCTGCTGGCAACCGCCCTGGGCCTGGTTGCGGCAATTCCTGCGGTGGTGATCTACAACGTCTTCGCCCGTTCGATCGCCGGCTACAAGGCCCAGGTGTCGGACGCGTCGGCAGAAGTCCTGCTGCTGGTCAGCCGCGACCTCGATCACCTGCCTACCGAGCGCAGCTCGCAACCGCACATGGTGAAAGTGGGGTAATCGGCCATGGGCCTGCATTTGAATCAAGGCGACGACGAACTCGTCGAGAACCACGAAATCAACGTCACGCCATTTATCGACGTGATGCTGGTGCTGCTGATCATCTTCATGGTGGCGGCACCGCTGGCGACCGTGGACATCAAGGTTGACCTGCCCGCCTCCAGCGCCAAGCCGGCGCCGCGGCCAGAGAAACCGATCTTCCTCAGCGTCAAGGCGGACCAACGCCTGTTCCTGGGCGAAGAAGAAGTCAAGGCTGAAACCCTGGGGCCGGTGCTCGACGCCAAGACCCAAGGCAAGAAAGACACGACGATCTTCTTCCAGGCTGACAAGGGCGTGGACTACGGCGACCTGATGAGCGTGATGGATGCCCTGCGGGCAGCCGGCTACCTCAAGGTGGGCCTGGTCGGACTCGAGACGGCAGCCAAAAAATGATCACGACGCGCCACAAACTGACGCGTTATGGCACCAGCCTCGCCGTCGTGCTGGGCGTGCATGCCGTCGCGATTGCCATCGCGCTCCACTGGTCGGCGCCGCATACGGTGCAGCTGCCACCGGCCGCCATGGTCATCGACCTGGCACCGATGCCTGCACCGCCGCCGCCGGCTCCGCCCAAAGTCGTAACGCCGCCGCAACCACCGGCGCCGGTGGAAGAGCTGCCGCTGCCGAAACTGGCCGAGGCACCCAAGCCGACGATCCAGGTGCCCAAGCCGGTCAAGCCCAAGCCCAAGCCACAACCGCCCAAGCCGGTGGAGAAAAAGCCCGAGCCGCCCAAGGAGAAACCGTCCGAAGAGCCGCCGAGCGACGCGCCGCCGACCAACGCGCCGGCTGAGAAATCGGCCCAGCCGGTTCCAGGCCCGTCGCCGCAGCAAGTCGCGGCCAAGGCGTCCTGGGAAGGCACCCTGCTGGCTCACTTGCAGAAGTACAAGAAGTACCCGCCAGGTGCCCAGGCGCGTGGCAAGGAAGGCCTGAACCGCTTGCGCTTTGTGGTCGACGCCGACGGCAATGTGCTGTCCTACGAGTTGGTGGGCCGCTCCGGCAACGCCGACCTGGACCGCGCCACCCTGGACATGATCCGTCGTGCCCAGCCGCTGCCCAAGCCTCCGGCCGACATGCTCAAGGGCGGCAGCATCGAGATCGTTGCACCGTTCGTGTACAACATCGAGAAACGCCGCCGCTAAGGATTGCGGGAGTCAACTTGTGGGGGCGCTGGCTTGCCTGCGATAGCATCACCTCGGTGCAACGGATAGACCGAGGTGTGTGCATCGCAGGCAAGCCCAGATTGTTTTTATCGCTTCAGCAAAATCCGCCACACTCCCCGCTCAATCCCCACCAAAGTTCTGATAACGTGCGTCTATCGATTGCAGCCGGTATGCTTGGCTCGCAACCTCATGGACGCCCGCTATGACTCTTACAGAATTACGCTACATCGTTACCCTCGCCCAAGAGCAGCACTTTGGCCATGCGGCCGAGCGTTGCCACGTCAGCCAGCCGACGCTGTCGGTGGGCGTGAAAAAGCTTGAAGACGAACTCGGTGTGCTGATTTTTGAGCGCAGCAAGAGCGCCGTGCGCCTCACCCCGGTGGGCGAAGGTATCGTGGCCCAGGCCCAGAAGGTGCTGGAGCAAGCGCAAAGCATTCGCGAACTGGCCCAGGCCGGCAAGAACCAGCTGACCGCACCGCTGAAAGTCGGCGCCATCTACACGGTCGGCCCGTACCTGTTCCCGCACCTGATCCCGCAACTGCATCGCGTCGCGCCGCAGATGCCGCTGTATATCGAAGAAAACTTCACCCACATCCTGCGCGACAAGCTGCGCAACGGTGAACTGGACGCGATCATCATCGCCCTGCCGTTCAATGAAGCGGATGTGTTGACCCTGCCGCTCTACGACGAGCCGTTCTACGTGCTGATGCCGGCCTCCCACCCGTGGACGAAAAAAGACACCATCGACGCCGGCCTGCTCAACGACAAGAGCCTGCTGCTGCTCGGCGAAGGTCACTGCTTCCGCGACCAGGTCCTGGAAGCCTGCCCGACCCTGACCAAAGGCAACGACGGCGCCAAGCACACCACTGTGGAATCCAGCTCCCTGGAAACCATCCGCCACATGGTGGCCTCCGGCCTGGGCATTTCGATCCTGCCGCTGTCGGCGGTGGACAGCCATCACTACGCCCCCGGCGTGATCGAAGTACGCCCACTGACGCCACCGGTGCCGTTTCGTACCGTGGCGATCGCCTGGCGCGCGAGCTTCCCACGGCCCAAGGCCATTGAGATCCTCGCGGACTCGATCCGCCTGTGCTCGGTGGCCAAGCCGCCTGCTGCGAGCTGATTAACGGTATGACTGAGCTGTCGCAGGTGTCGGTGACGGCACTCAAGGGTGTCGGTGAGGCCATGGCTGAAAAGCTGGCCAAGGTCGGCCTGGAAAACCTCCAGGACGTGCTGTTCCACCTGCCCCTGCGTTACCAGGATCGTACCCGCGTGGTGCCGATTGGCCATTTGCGCCCTGGGCAGGACGCGGTAGTCGAAGGCACCGTCAGCGGCGCCGACGTGGTGATGGGCAAGCGCCGCAGTCTGGTCGTGCGCCTTCAGGACGGCACCGGCGGCTTGAGCCTGCGCTTCTACCATTTCAGCAACGCCCAGAAAGAAGGTCTCAAGCGCGGGACCCGCGTGCGCTGCTACGGTGAAGCTCGCCCCGGCGCGTCCGGCCTGGAGATCTACCACCCGGAATACCGCGCCATCACCGGCGACGAGCCGCCGCCGGTGGACACCACGCTCACCCCGATCTACCCGCTGACCGAAGGCCTGACCCAACAGCGCCTGCGCCAGCTGTGCATGCAAACCCTGACCCTGCTCGGCCCCAAGAGCCTGCCCGACTGGCTGCCCCTGGAGCTGGCTCGCGACTACCAACTGGCGCCACTGGACGATGCGATTCGCTACCTGCATCACCCGCCGGCCGACGCCGACGTCGACGAATTGGCCCTCGGTCATCATTGGGCCCAGCACCGCCTGGCCTTCGAAGAATTGCTGACACACCAACTGTCCCAGCAGCGCCTGCGCGAAAGCATGCGTTCGTTGCGCGCGCCGGCCATGCCCAAGGCCACGCGCCTGCCTGCGCAATACCTGGCCAACCTCGGTTTTGCCCCGACCGGTGCCCAGCAGCGCGTCGGCAATGAAATCGCCTACGACCTGAGCCAGAAAGAACCCATGCTGCGCCTGATCCAGGGCGACGTGGGCGCAGGCAAGACCGTGGTCGCGGCCCTCGCGGCCCTGCAAGCCCTGGAGGCCGGCTACCAAGTGGCGCTGATGGCGCCCACCGAGATTCTCGCCGAACAGCACTTCATCACGTTCAAGCGCTGGCTCGAACCGCTGGGCCTGGAAGTGGCCTGGCTGGCTGGCAAGCTCAAGGGCAAGAACCGCGCAGCAGCGCTGGAGCAAATCGCCGGCGGCGCGCCCATGGTGGTGGGCACGCACGCGCTGTTCCAGGACGAAGTGCGATTCAAGAACCTGGCCTTGGTGATCATCGACGAACAGCACCGCTTCGGCGTGCAACAACGCCTGGCGCTGCGCCAGAAAGGCGTGGGCGGACGCATGAGCCCGCACCAGTTGATCATGACCGCCACCCCGATCCCGCGCACCCTGGCCATGAGCGCTTACGCCGACCTCGACACGTCGATCCTCGACGAACTGCCCCCCGGTCGTACCCCGGTCAACACCGTGCTGGTCACCGACACCCGCCGCGTCGAAGTCATCGAGCGCGTGCGTGGAGCCTGCGCCGAGGGCCGCCAGGCCTATTGGGTGTGCACGCTGATCGAGGAGTCCGAGGAGCTGACCTGCCAGGCCGCCGAAACCACCTATGAAGACCTCACCAGCGCCTTGGGCGAACTCAAGGTCGGGCTGATCCACGGCCGCATGAAACCCGCAGAAAAGGCCGCGGTGATGGCCGAGTTCAAGGCTGGCAACCTGCAACTGTTGGTCGCCACGACCGTCATTGAAGTCGGCGTGGACGTGCCCAATGCCAGCCTGATGATCATCGAAAACCCAGAACGCCTGGGCCTGGCGCAGCTGCACCAATTGCGCGGCCGCGTCGGCCGGGGCAGCGCGGCCAGCCACTGCGTGCTGCTCTACCACCCACCGCTGTCGCAGATCGGCCGCCAGCGCCTGGGCATCATGCGTGAAACCAACGACGGCTTTGTCATCGCCGAGAAGGACCTCGAACTGCGCGGCCCCGGCGAAATGCTCGGCACGCGCCAGACCGGCCTGCTGCAATTCAAGGTCGCCGACCTGATGCGCGACGCCGACCTGCTGCCCGCCGTACGCGATGCCGCGCAGGCGCTGCTCGAGCGCTGGCCGGACCACGTCAGCCCGCTGCTGGATCGCTGGTTGCGCCACGGCCAACAATACGGCCAGGTCTGACCCTCCCCGCCGGCGATAGCGCCAGAACGCCCGGCCCCTTCGCTAACCGCGTCACAAACCGCAGTTAGTCGACCAACATATGTATCAAGCTGGTTATACTTCGGTGACTGTAGGAAATTGGATCAGGCCATGTCAGAAGTTGCCCTCGCCACAGCCCCGCTGACCGCCCCGCCGGTCATTCGGGCTCTGCTCGCTAAGCTCGCCGTCAGCTACACGGAAGTTGCCGACCAACCGGGCCTGAATCCTGCGCGAAAGGTCCAGGCCGTGCTGCTGGAAGATGCGGTGGGCGCACTGATGGTGCTGTTCCCGCAGAACCAGTTGCTCGATCTCAACCGCCTCGCCGAACTCACCGGGCGCCGCCTCACCGCCGTGTCGCCGGACCGCGTTGAACGCATGCTGGGCAAGCATGACCTGAGCCTGCTGCCGGGCCTGCCGCCACTCACCAGTTCGCCGTGCCTGTATGAAGGCAGCCTGCTCGACGAGCCGAGCCTGCTGGTGCATTCGGGCGAAGCCGGGCTGCTGCTGGAAATCACCAGCGACGCATTCAAGACGATGCTCACCAAGGCCAGCGCCGGCCACTTCGGCGAGCCGCTGAGTAATATTCGCCCCAACCTCGATCGCCCCAATGATGACCGCGAGGAAATCACCCAGGCGATGCAGGCGTTCACTGCCCGCCGGATCCAGCAGCGCCTGGAAGCGACCATCGAGATTCCACCGCTGGCCGATACCGCGCAGAAAATCATCAAGCTGCGGGTCGACCCCAACGCCACCATCGACGACATCACCGGTGTAGTGGAAACCGACCCGGCCTTGGCCGCGCAGGTAGTGAGCTGGGCCGCATCGCCGTACTACGCGTCGCCGGGCAAGATCCGTTCGGTGGAAGACGCCATCGTGCGCGTGCTGGGCTTTGACCTGGTGATCAACCTCGCGCTGGGCCTGGCCCTGGGCAAGACCCTGAGCCTGCCCAAGGACCACCCGCATCAGTCGACGCCGTACTGGCACCAGTCGATCTACACCGCCGCCGTGATCGAAGGCCTGACCCGCGCCATGCCGCGCGCCCAGCGCCCGGAAGCGGGCCTGACCTACCTGGCCGGCTTGCTGCACAACTTCGGCTACCTGTTGCTGGCCCACGTGTTCCCGCCGCACTTTTCGCTGATCTGCCGGCACCTGGAGGTCAACCCGCACCTGTGCCACAGCTATGTCGAACAGCACTTGCTGGGCATCAGCCGCGAGCAGATCGGCGCCTGGTTGATGCGCTACTGGGACATGCCGGACGAACTGTCCACCGCCCTGCGCTTCCAGCACGACCCGACCTACGACGGCCAATACGCCGAGTACCCGAACCTGGTGTGCCTGGCCGTGCGCCTGCTGCGCAGCCGTGGGATCGGCTCCGGGCCGGACGAGGCGATTCCGGACGCGCTGCTTGAGCGCCTGGGACTGACGCGCGACAAGGCTGAAGAAGTTGTAGGCAAGGTACTGGATGCCGAGGTGCTGTTGCGTGAGCTGGCTTCGCAGTTCAGCCAGGCCTAACCCTCAAGTGCAATTGTGGCGAGCGGGCTTGTCCCGCGTCGGGCCGCGAAGCGGGCCTAAAACCTGACGTCCCACGCTTGATGAAATGACGCGGTGGCCTGAACAGGGGGCTGCTGCGCAGCCCAACGCGGGGCAAGCCCGCTCGCCACAAAAAGGATCGCCTGCGAAAAAGGTGGCTTCAGGTTTTCTTCTTTTTCTTCGGCTTCAAATACTTGGTCAGCCCCTGGAACCAGATCACCAGCGCCGGGTTGCCCTTGATCTGGATCGACTTGTCCTGAATCCCCGTCATGAACGCCAGTTGCTTGTTCTTCGCCTGCATCGTGGCGAAGCCATAGGCGGCATCCTTGAACGCGATGGCAAACGCCGGCGTCGGGTGAACACCCGAGTGGCTGGTAATGCGCTGGTCTTTGACGATGAAGTGACGGGCAACCTTGCCGTCCAGTGTCTGCAACTGGAACGCCAGGTCTTTGTCACCCAGCTGTTGCTGGAAGGCAGGATTGGTGCGGCTGGCTTTGCCCATCAGCAGGCCCAGCACCCACAGCAGAAGACGAAATTTCATGCACACGGCCTCGGTGTAATTATTGAGTGGCCGCAGCAGTGTAACGATTTGATCGAGAAACGCCACCGATCTCGCGCTTTAGACGGAGATCGGCTGGCGTTTAACGCTTATAGCAACATGTTGCTTAAACGTTAGGGCAAGGCACCGGCGCCCAGTCGGCCAGGTTTGGATCGCGGCAGGTGCCTTCGATCTGCGCCTTGCCGGCGCTGGCGACCTGCTTGCTTTCAGCTTGCTTGGCCTGCACGGTCTGGATGCTCTTCTCGGTGGTTACCGCTTCTTTAGGCACCACTGGCAGCGCAGGCTTCTTCGCTGGCTTCACGGCTTTCTTGCCTTTGGCCGGGGCCACGGGCGGCGTGGTGTCGGCGGTGGCCACGGTGACCACGTCGGCGCGCTGCACGCCTACCTGCTGCAGGTCTTGCTCGTAGGCCTGGGTATAGTTGTTCAGGTCTTCGCTGGCTTTGCCGTTGACCGCGACGATCAGGTCATTGGACTCCTTCAGGCCCGCGACGATTTCTGCCAGGCGCTTGCGGCCTTCGGTGTCGTTGACGGTCTTGGCCTTGCGGTCGGCCACCAGCTTGGTGAACGCGCTCTGGTAGCACTGCTGGGACGCCTTGGCGTACGCGGTGCTGCGGTCGATGTCGGAGGCGCTTTTGTTGAAGTCGGTGGAGTACGACGCGATGCGCTGGTTGTCATCGGTGATCTGCTTCTGACGCTCGGTGTAGTAACCCGCCGCGCCGCCGGCCAGGGCGCCGCCCGCTGCGCCGATCGCCGCGTTGCGGCCGCGCTTGTCGGAGTCACCGGTCAAGGCGCCAAGCAGTGCACCGCCGGCCGCGCCGAGGGCGGCACCGGTGACGACCGACTTGGTCATGTCCGAATCGGTGGCGCGCAGGTGCTGCACCGGCTCGTAGCAGTTGGGGTAGTACTCGACCTTGGTGCTCGACGCGACCTTGGACGCCGGCGACGTGGCGCAGCCAGTCAGCACGGTACTGAAACCGGCCGCGATCAGCAGCAAGTGACGCTTGGAAACCGCCTTACGGGAAAAAAGCATAGATGTGTTCTCTTTTAAGTTTGACTTGCCCAGCACGGCCCACCGCCGCCTGAGTCCCTTCCAAGCTCGCCATACAGCCAACGATCAAGACCGCTGACCGCTCGCTGCGAGCAATTCCTTCAAGATCGTCGCCGGGTCGGCCCGCTGTTGCTTGCGGTAGTTGCCGACATGGCGAACGAACAGTGTTGCGCGCGTCACCAGGCTCTTGCCGAGCACGGGTTTGCGATCCAACTCTTCCTTGATTCGTTGAAACTGCGCCTGGATCACCGCATCGGTGTAGCGCGTGCCGGTGGCCAGGTTGTCGATGTAGATCGCCACCGCGCCGTCGAGGGCGCTGCGTCCGTTGTCGATGGCGGTGGCGAACAGCTGCGCGCTGGCCTCGTCCTTGTTGTCCAGGGCCTGCTGGCGACTCTTCTGCAGGTTGGCCAGGCGGATGTTGTAGTTACTGATGGTCTCGGCCACCAACGCGGCCGACTGGATCAGGTTGCCCGCCGCCTCTTCGCGTTGCTGGGCGATCAGCGAGACATTGCGCTTGAGCTCTTCGTTGACCAGCCCCAGCTCGGCCTGCAGCTTGGGGTTGGCGCTGGCGGCGATGATGCTGTCCAGGCGCTTGGTCGGGTCCTGGGCATCGTCGATGGCGTCGGTCAGCGCGGCCAGGCGACCTTCTTTCTGCCACTGCGCGAACAATTCCTTGTAGCGCGAGCGCGGCGCCGACAAGGCCCCCATCGCCACCCGGAAGCCGGTGGTTTCGTTGCTCTGCTCGGTACCATCGGCAGCGAACAGCGGGTATTCGCGACGCATGCCAGTGAACAGCGTGCCCTCACCTTCCAGGTAGTTGCCGCCCTTGACCACAAAGCCGCCGTAGGTGCCCTGGCGACGCCCGGCGTGCACCAGTTGGAAAGACTCCTGGACCATTTCCGCGGCGTTGCCGATCACATCGAACATACCGATCGGGTTGGGCAATTTGGTGCCGATGGGCATCAACCGCGCCGCCTGCCCGGTGCCACCGGCGACCTGGTTGAAGACTGCGTAATCACCTAGCGGGCCGTCGCTGTCACTGCCGTCAGTGCGGCGCGGGAACAGGCGCCCTTCCAGATCCTGGCGGCTCACCGCGTGGCCGCCGCGCGCGGCGAACTCCCATTCCACTTCGGTGGGCAGGCGCACAAACCCCAGGCCGCCGTCATCCGCCGACGAACCGCGCCCGCTGACCGGCAGCAAGTCGCGGTGGTATTTCATCAACCAGGCGCTGTACACCGCCGAGAAGCGCTCGGCCTCAAAGCGCGAGAGCTTGACCTTGGGCAAGCGCCCGGCCATGCCGCTGGGAACATCGCAGGCCGGCGCCGGCTCGCCGCTGGCCAGCGACTGCGCCTGGGACATCACCTGGGCGTACTGGCGGGCAGTCACTTCGTACTTGCCGATGAAGTAGAGCATGGGCTTGAGCGGGGTCTTGGCGTCGGTCTTCGGCATCAGTGGCGCGATGACTTTGTTCCACTCCTTCGGCAGGTCCTTGAGGGTGAACTGGCCGTTGATGAAGTCGCGGCGGTAACCGGAAATAAACGACTGCTGGTAGCCGGCCTCACCTTCGGCAAAGGGATAGCCGAGGCTGATCTCGCGATCGTCCAGGGTGCCCTGGGCCAGGACGTAGGCGTAGCGAAACAGCATATTGCCTTCGCACGGCAGCGGCAGGCTGACGTCGCCGGGCAACGGCTTGGGGTTGTCGAGCTTGTCGCTTGCCTCATCGGCCCAGGCCATCGAGGCCAGGCTCAGCGCCACACAGGCGCCCAGTAACTTATACATCTCTGATTCCTTCAGAAGCCTGGATACGCGCCACTCGCCAACCGCCACAGGCCGCCGCCACGGCGCTGACGCCAAGGACTGCAACCAGGGCCAGGGCGTAATGACGCGCCAGCAGGTGGCTGGCGTGTTCGCCCGGCACCTGCACGAATAATTGATTCAACCCCGCCTCGGCCAGTGCATACAGCCCGGCACTCAGCACGGCGGCAACACCTGCGCTGTACAGCGCCTGCATCACCACAAACAGCAACAGCGCGCCGGTGGAAAAGCCCAGCAGGCGCAACACCGACAATTCCCGACGCTTGCGCGCCACCGCAGCCAACGCCCCGGCGAAGATCGCTGCGAACGCCCCCGCCAACGCCAACCCGGCGATGATCCAGAACACAATCGACAGGTTGCGGCTCAACGATTGCACCTGGGCGATGGTGTGCGCCTGGGTCGACACCAGCAGGTTCTGCCCGGCGAAATACACCCGCAGCGGCTCCACGTCGACCAGGCTGCGCGCATACAAGCGAAACGCCGGGTACACGCGCTGCTCGCTCACACCCACGGCTTCACCGTCCCAACCCAATGCCGGTACGGCGCGGCCATCGCGGTAATCCTCGGCCGCTTCCAGCAAACTCAAATCAGCAAACAACCCGTCGCGCGCAAAGGCTTCCAGCGGCACTACCGCCAGCACCTGCAGGCGTGTGCGCCGGGCCTCGACGCGCCCCGCCACCTGCCGTGCAAAGCTGGTTTCCAGCCAATCGCCTGGCCGCGCCGCGAGCTTTTCGGCGGCGGTGTGGCTCAGCACGATCTGATCCAGCCCGCGCGGCATCGGCACGCCCGCCAGCAACGGATCGCCCGACGCCGTCGGCAGCATTTCCAGGGTCAGAGTGCCCACTTGCGCGGTGGCTGCAATCTGCCGTGTACGTGGCAGTGCAAAAGCCACATCCGGGCGCCGGCCCAGTTGCTCGACAAATGCGCTGCTGAATCGACCACCGCCCAACGGAATAATTTCACGCGTCGCGGGGTCGGTCTCCAAACGTTCGGTCAAACTGCTAACCAGTCCAAATTTCAGGCCGAATAACACCAGCAACGGCGCGATCACGGCGACCAGTGCCAGCACCGAGCAGGCCGACAGCCACGCGTCGTTGCGGTAATCCTGCCAAGCCAGGGAGGCCACCAGAGGGATGCGCATCAACTCGCCTCCCCGAGCGTCGCGGTGACACCACCGTCGGTGTCGCGACGACAACTGATGCGCCGCACCTGCAAGCCGCTGGCACGCGCCAGGGCCTCGTCATGGGTGGCAATCACGCAGGCGGCGCGATGCTCGCGAGCCTGGGCCAGCAGCGCGTGCATCACGCGCTCGGCGTTCAGCGGGTCAAGCGAGGCGGTCGGCTCGTCCGCCAGCACCAGCTGCGGCGCATGGGCCAGCGCGCGGGCGCAGCTCACACGCTGGCGTTGCCCCACCGACAGCGCTGCCGGCTTCTTCATCAACTGATCACTGATTTCCAACTGCGCGGCCAGGCGCGCCACGCTGCCGTCATCCTTCAGGCCCAGCAGTTGCCGCGACAGCGCGATATTGCTGCGCACATCCAGAAACCCCAGCAGCCCGCCGGTTTGCAGCACATAACCCAGGTGCCTGCTGCGCAGCTCGGCCAGGGTGGATTGCTGATCGGCGCGCCACAACGCGGTGATATCCTGCTGATGGAAGTCAAACTGGCCGACTTGATCCGGCGCCAATACCAGCGCGAGCAAATCCAGCAAGGTGCTTTTGCCACAGCCGCTCGGACCGACGATTGCCACTTGCTCACCGGCACGCAGCGCCAGCGCCGGAATCACCAGGCTGTAACGCTGGCTACCGACACCCCGGCTCTTGTGCACCGCGCTCAGGTTCAGCATCAAGGCAGCGTCGACAGCGGCACGCGGTACAACGCATCGCCCGGCTCGGCATCGCCGAAACGGACCCAGTTGGCCACGTCATTGTGGAAGGTTTCGTACAGACGGATTTTCGAGTCCAGCTCGTCGATAAAGTCTTCCTGCTCGGCCACGCTCAACGACAACCACAAGTCCTGGGTCATGTTCAGGGACTTGCTGCGGTACGGCAGGCCTTCCAGGTATTCGCCGAGAATGCCGCCGTCGGCCAGGTTGCCGCCCTTGCGCAGGGCTTGTGGGTCGCGGCTCATATAAGCCGAGGCGCTGGCAATTTCCTGGAAGAAATCCTTGGGCGAGGTCTGGGTCTTGCGCGCCGCGTCGACAATCAGTTTCAGCGACTGCTGCAAGTCATTGAGCTGCAGCTTGGTCAGCATCACACACACCTGGAACGCCGGCAGCGCCGGGTTGGTCAGGTCGCGGTCGGCGGTCCAGGCGCTGACCAGCTGCGGCGCCTGGCTCGCGGTTTTGCGCCCGAGGAAATCCATGTGCATCGCGTAGCCGACCGCCGCCGATTTGTCCGCCAGGCTCGGTGCACTGCTCAACTGCGGCACCGGCTGCGGCGTATTGCTGCGCACCTGGTGGACAAGGTTGGCGAACACCGTGCCGATCTCGTCGACACGCTCACCCAACTTGCGCACATCGCCACCCGGCACCGCGGTGTACAGATCGCCGATCTGCGGGTTGGCGTCGGCCGTGAGGATGCGGTACTGGCTCTCGGCACCGGCGTGGGTTTTCTTGCCGGCGTCGGTGCGCAAGTGCAGCGCGTAGATCTTGATCTGCTTGCCCAGCGCAGCCTGGCGCACTTCGGCTTCGTTCATCTGGGTGGCCGCAAAAGGGTCGTTCTTGCGCAGCGCGCCGGCATCGGTCACCAGCAGGATGATGCGACCGCCATAGCCGGACCAGTCCATGCCGTCCACGGCCTGCATCACGCCGGCGAACGCGTCCTCGTTGAACGAGTGGCTGGACACGGTGGACGCCTTGACCTGGCGCGCCATGTCGAGAAAACGCTGCGGTTCGCGGCCCTGGTCGAGGGTGATCAGGGTCTTGGCCACGTATTCCAGGCCCGGGGTTTTCTTGATGCTGCTACGAAAACCGACCATGCCGAAGCTGACACTGTCCAACTCGCCACGCTCGGCGATGCGGGTTTGCAGCTCGTGCACCACATCGCGGATCTGGTCGATATAGGGCTGCATGGACACGGTGGTATCGACCACCAACACCACAGCGGTACGGAAGGCGTCCGCGTTGGCATTGAGCACCGGCGTGGCCGGTTTGGCGGGTTTTGCGGCGGCGGTGCCGGGGTCGATGGAGGCTACGTTGAGCAACTGCACCGGCTGGCCGTTTTCGTCGAAACTCTCTTTGGAATCGAAGATCGGCAGCAGGTAGAACTGGTTCTGCGGCACCGCACTGGCGGTCGGTTCAAGGGCCAGCACCTGGCCGTTGTCGTCGCTGTTTTTCTGCGCCTTGGCCAACGCGCCCTTGGCGGCGGCGGGGTCCGCCAGCAGCTTCTCGACTTCGCTGGACTGGCGCAGGAACATCACCGGCGCCCGGCCCGAGCGCTCGGTGAACTTGAGCACCAGGCTCTGCTTCCAGTCACTGACTTGCGCGGCCGGCAACCAGCCATCGCTGCGGCCATCGGTGGCGGCGCCGACGCGGACCCACGGGCTACCATCGACGTCCTTGCGCTGATAAACGTAGAGCACGGAAAACGCCGGCAGTCCTTCGCCTGGCGCGCCACCGGCATCATGCGAGAGCTTGGCGCCCGGCTTGCTGAGCACGCGCTGGAACAAGGTTTTCTTGCCGGCCATCAGCAGCGGGCGCTGACCGCCGTCCACCTCGGCCACTGCCGGTGTCGCCTCGGCCGGCGGCGCCTTGGGCAGCACGGCAGCCGGCGGCTTGGCGGGCTCATCGTTGCCACTCAGCCACCAGTAGCTCGCGCCACCAATGGCCAACGCGACCGCCACGGCCACGGCGGCCAATGCCAACACCGGCCCACGGCGCTGCTCGGACACGGCGTTGTGCTGGGTCGGCGTCACCACCGGCTGACGCACCGGCTGCGGCTGGGGTTTATCGGTCGGGATGTCGATGGTGACCGGCGTCATGCCCGCCAGGTCGAAGCTCAGCGGGATCGGCAACGGCCGCACCAGGGTGGCTTCCAACGACTCCGCTGGCAGGTTGTCCAGCGCTGCCAGCAACGCCGCCGCATCCGGGAAACGCTCCGCCGGGTCCTTGGCCAACAGCTTGCGCAGCACGTCCTGATAACGCCCGTGGTGCACCGGCAGCTCCGGCAAAGGCTCGGTCAGGTGCGCCAGTGCCGTGGACAGCGCATCAGTGCCGTTGTACGGCAGCTTGCCGACGAGGATTTCATACAACACCACGCCCAACGCATACAGGTCGGCGCGGCCATCGATCTCCTGGCCCCGCGCCTGCTCCGGGCTCATGTAGCTCGGCGTGCCCACGGCAAACCCGGCCTGGGTGAACTGGGTGCGGTCGTCCAGGGACTTGGCGATGCCGAAGTCCGACAGTACCGCCGTGCCATCGGCGCGAAACAGAATGTTCGCCGGCTTGACGTCGCGATGCACCAGGCCCTGGGCATGCGCATAGCCAAGTGCCGAGGCGATCTGGCGAATCAGCGTCACGCCCTGCTCCGGCGTCAGGCCGGCGGCGATGCGCTCTTTCAGCGTGCCGTTGGGCAGGTATTCCATGGCCATGTAATACAGCTCACCGACATTGCCGATGTCATGGATGGTCACTGTGTGCGGGTGCGACAAACGCGCCAGGGTCTTGCCCTCGCGCAGGAAGCGTTCGCAGAAGCTCGGGTCGGCCGCCAGTGCCGCCGCCATCACCTTCAACGCGACCTTGCGCTCCAGCGAACGCTGGGTCGCCAGGTACACGCTGGCCATGGCGCCTTCGCCGATTTCGCCTTCGATGTCATAGCCGGGAATCAGGATGTTCATGCCGATACCTTCACGACGATGGCGGTGATGTTGTCCGGCGCACCGCGGTTAAGCCCCAGGTGCACCAGGCTGCGCACGATTTCATCCGGCGCGTCGTGGCTGAGCACTTCGCGGATTTCATGGTCTTCGACGGTTTTGTTCAGGCCGTCGCTGCACAACAGGTAGCTGTCGCCAGGTGCGATCAGCAGGTCGATTACCGCCAGCTCCAACTGGGCTTCCACGCCAATCGCGCGGGTGACAATGTTGGCGCGCGGGTGCACACGGGCGTCGGCTTCGCTGAGCAGGCCGCTGTCTTGCAGGTCCTGGACGTAGCTGTGGTCGCGGGAGATGCCTTCGAGCACGCCGTCGCGCAGGCGGTACAGGCGACTGTCGCCCGCCCACAGGCATACGCCGCGCAAGCCGCGCGCGGCCAGCACGACCACGGTGCTGCCCATCATCGTCACACCACGGTTGGCAGTTTCTTCACGCACGGCCGCGTTGATGCGGATCAGGTCATTGCGCAGCGCCGCCGAGTATTCGTCGAGGGAACGCCCCACAGGGAGACTGCGCAGGCTGTCGACGATCAGGCTGCTGACGTAGTCCCCCGCCGCATGCCCGCCCATGCCATCGGCGACCACCCACAGGCGATTCTCCGGCAGGTCCAGGCACGCGTCTTCGTTGACCTGGCGGACCATGCCCACATGGCTTTTGCTCGCGGATTTGTACGTCGACCCCATCTACACCACACCTTCTTGTCCGAGCAAAAACTGCGCAAAATCGCCGGTGGCAGGCAGGCCCTGACACCGCAATAAACCAGGGGAAATCGTCTGCGAACCACGGCCCCACCACAGGCTCGCACCGTCGCAGGCCTGTTCGGCGAGCGCATTCATGCGCTGCTCGGGCTCGCTGGCCGCCACGCGTTGCAGGCCGGCGAAACGACTGTCCACCGCGCGCAATGTGCTTGCCGGCACGCCCAGGCTGTCGAGGCCAGCATTGAAGCTTTCGAACGAGGCGCCGGCATCCAGGGTGCTGAGCAACAGCTCTTCGGCGTGTTCGAACCAGGTGTCCGGCCCGCCCACCAGGGAGGCAGGATTGGTGTCGTGATCCAGCAAGGCCACCACCGCCAGCGGGAAATAGCGCCCGACCCGGTCGATGCTCGGCATCACCACGCCTGCCGCCGCGTCCGGCCCGCACACGCCCGGCGCCAGTACAAAGCGCCACAGCGGGCTGACCAGGTACACGTTGAGCCAGTCGGCGCCGAGGCTGTGCTGGCTGGCGAGCAGTCCCGCCGCCAGCCAGCTGTCCCACGGGCCGATAAAACTCTGCGGCAAGGCGCGGCTGACAAAGTCACCGCGGCTGGCCAGCTTGCCGTAGAAACCCAGGGTCGTCATAGCCGCTCCGGCAGGCTGAAGCCACTGAGCACACGGCTCTTGAACGGGTTGAAAGCGCTGTTGGCGCGCAGTTCGTAGGCAATGCTCGCGCCGTCGACCCGCAGGCGCAGGTTGAAGCGATCCGGCGAGTTGCCGGCGGTCAGGTCCGATTGCTCCAGCAGGCGGAACCATGCCCACGGCCCGTCCAACGTCACCCCGGAACGCCCGCTGGCCGACGGCGGCATGATCGAAATACGCACCACGCCAATGCTGCCAGGGTTCGGCCATTGCATCGCCACCGGGCGGCTCGGGCCATGGTCGTAACTCAATTGCTGTCCGTCGAGGTCAAGCAGGAACTGAGTGATGGTCGGGTCCATCGACACCGGCTTGAGTTCGAACCGCACGATCGGCTGGGTGCCGCCGGCGCGGAAGAACGCATCGCGAATCGTCGCGGCGCGCTGGAAGGTCTGCAGCACGCCCGGCGCAATGCCGAGCTTCTGCGCCGCGCCCGGCTGCCAGCGCCAGGTCTGCGCGGAGGTGTCCACGTACGGCTGCAGGTATTTGCGGAAGTAGTTGTCCATCACCCCGCCCACGCCGAAGAACTGACCGAAGTCATCCAGGGTGGCATCCCGCGCGCTGCCCGGCGCCATCGGGTAGCGCCCGGCCAGGGACTGGCGATACACGTTGACCACTTCGCTGACCCAAGCCGCGTTCAGCTGGTTGCGCACGCCGCCCATCATGCTGTTGGTAGTGGAATTGACCACCGACTTGACCATGCCCTGCACCAGCGGCGGTTGGCGTTCGGCATTCAGGCTGACCCGCGTGGCTGCCGCCGCTGCCTGGTTCTTCGCCTCGCCGAGCAAGGCATCACCGCTGGCGCCGACCATGGCGCTGACCTGCACATACAGCGCGTTCATGTCCGCCAGCAAACCGTCGATAGCTGCCGGCTCGCCTTCGTTCTTGCTGACGATGCTGTTGAGTTCGGCAAAGTGCGCGGTCACCGGATCGTCTGCCGCCTGCGGTGCATTGGCGACAGGTTGCTCCTGGCCGAGCAGGCTGCCGAGACGCTCCTTGAGCTTGTCGACGCCGCCTTCCACCGGTACGCCCTTGGCCGCCAGCTGGCGCTCTTCCGCTTGCAGATCGGTTTCCCTGGCCACCGCCACCAGCAGTTTTTTCAGCGGCGAGGTCGGGCCGGAAATCACCCGCAGCACGTCGGCGGCCTGGGCCACGCTGGTGATCGGCACAAAGTCGATATCGGCGAGCAAGGCATCCCACTGGCGCTGGTAATCCTGGAAATACAGGCGCCGCACATCGGCGGCCAGGCTCACCACGTTTTGCTGGTCGGCCTGCTCATGGCCGAGCACCCATTGCTCCTCGGCCAGGGTGCCGGTCTGATTCAGGCTGCTCAGCAGAAACGCCTGGCGATAGCCCTTGGCGGTGAAGAACCCACTCAACGGCTCGCCCAGCGGCTTGCCGCTCTTGCGGCTGAACACCAGCGCCGCGTCACGCCCAGCGGCTTCGTTGAGGCGAAAGTCCGGGATGCCTTCGGGCAGCTTCTGACGCTTGACCCGGTCGTAGACGCGCTGCGCCACCGGCAGTTGCTGCAGCTGGCGACGCAGGTCGTCGATCAGGCGCGGGTCGAGCCGCGCGCTCGGCGGATGGCGTTCGAACAGGGCCTGCAAGTGCCCGGTCAAGGCCTGGCGCTGGTCGGCCGGCAAGTCGCGCGGCAGGTTGCGATCCCAGTCCAGGGCGATCCAGGCTTTGATGAAGTCCGGGTCGTAGTGCTCGGTGTCGGCGAGCATCAGGTAAGCCTTGAGCCCCTCGTAGAGGAAGTCCGAATTGCCGCCGCCGTGCAGTTGCTCTTCGATGCGCGTCACCAGGCGTGGCGCGAAGACGGCGATCAACAGCTTGCGATAGACGCTGGCGGACTCGGCTTCAAGCATGTCGCCCTGATACAGGCCCAACCCTTCGGACCAGCTCGGCGAGTCGCCCGCCAGGTTTTTAACCGCGTTGAGCAGCGGCAGCACCGCGAGCACATCACGCTGCGCCGGGCTGAGGTTCTGCACGGTCTGGCCGAGCGGCGCGACCTTCTGGTCGACCTGGGCGATATACGCCTGGTTGGCGCGATAGCTCACCCACCACAGGCCGCTGACCACCACCACCAACGCCACGGTGGCCGCGAGCACGCCGCGCGCGATCCACTTGCGTCGGCGCTCGACCTTAGGGTTCACCCCCACCAGCCCGCGCTCGGCGAAGGCCACGGCGGTGAAGAGTTTTTCGATGAAGTAACTGCGCCCGGTGCCACTCTGGCGCGCCAGGTGCTGGCGGTCCAGGTTCATGCTCTGGGCCATGGCGCCGATCAGGCGGTCGATCGGGCTGCCTTCCTGGGTGCCGCTGGTGAAGTACACGCCGCGCAGCAGCACGCGCTCTTCAAAGGCATTGGGCTTGAACACGCCCTCAAGAAAGCTTTGCAGGCAATCCTTCAAGGCGCCGAACTGCTGCGGAAAGCCATAGATCAGGTCGCGTCGCGCCGGGTCGCGTTCCTGTTGCAGGCGTTCGACCAGGCGCTCGTTGAGGCGCTGCTCCAGGCCGGCGAATTCGCTTTGCAAGTGCGCCAGCGGGCTGTCGCTGTTCTTGCCGTCATCGAGGGCAAAGGTCATGCCCCACACCTGGGCGCGCTCTTCCTTGCTCAGGTTGTCGAAGAATTCCATGAAGCCCGGCACCAGGTCGAGCTTGGTCAGCATCAGGTAGATCGGGAAGCGCACGCCCAGCTGGGTGTACAGCTCCTGGATCCGCAGGCGAATCGCGGCGGCGTGGGCAGCGCGTTCCTCGTCACTGCCCAACAGCAGGTCCGACAGGCTGATGGCGATAAAGGCGCCATCGATCGGGCGGCGCGAACGCTGCTTTTTCAGCAGGTCGAGAAAGCCCAGCCACGCAGCCTTGTCCACCGTGGAGTTGCTGTCCTGGGTGGTGTAGCGGCCGGCGGTGTCGAGCAAAACGGCCTGGTCGGTAAACCACCAGTCACAGTTGCGCGTACCACCGACACCGCGCACCGCTCCGGCGCCCAACTGGGCGGCGAGAGGAAAGTGCAGCCCGGAATTGACCAGCGCAGTGGTCTTGCCCGAACCCGGCGGGCCGATGATCACGTACCACGGCAGCTCGTAAAGGTTGCGCCGCTCATCACCGCCCAGCTTGGCCTTTTTCAGCAGCGCCAGGGCTTCGTCCATGCGCTGGCGCAGGGTGGTGAGTTCTTCGGCGGTGGCCACGCTGTTGGGGTCGGCCGGGGTTTCCGCCGCCAGGCTGCGCATCACTTCGGCGGCCTGGCGCCGGGCCTGGAGGATGCGGAACACGCGGTAGGCGATCCACAGCGCAAACACCAGGATGATCAGCGCCCAGCGTCGCCCTTCGGGCACCAGCACGTCGAGCAATGGCCCGACAAACCAGATGATCAGGCTCAGGGCGATCAGGCCCAGGACGGGGATCACCCAGCGAATCATGAAACTGAAAAACGCCTTCACTCGACGCCCTCCGCCAATACGGTGATTTCAACCCGACGATTGCGGGCACGGCCTTCGGCAGTGGCGTTGGTCGCCACCGGCTCGGTGTCGCTTCTGCCTTCGGCACTGAAGCGATCGGCCTGGCCGGTCTTGGCCGCCAGGATCTCCAGCACCGACTTGGCGCGTGCTTCGGACAGCGCCCAGTTCGATGGGAAGCGCAGCGTGGCAATCGGGCGGTTGTCGCTGTGCCCGGTCACGCGCACCTGGCCCTTGACCTTGCGGATGGCGTCGGCAATGCGCAGCATCAGCGGCTGGTAGTCATCGACAATGCTGGAGCTGGCGGAGGCGAACAGTTCATCGCCGCGGATCGTCACCACGGAACGGTCGACCGCATCCTCCACCGCAACGCGACCGGCCTTGATGTCTTCCACCAGGAAACCCGCCAGGCGCGGCCGTTCGATGACTTTGGGCTGCGCCACCGGACGGTCGATGGCCTGCACCGGGATTTCGCCCAGGGCATGGATATTCTTGAACACCGGCTCGGCGTCCGCGGCCAGCTTCATGCGCAAACCAAACAGCAGCGCCAGCAGCAGCGCCAGGCCGATGGCCACGGCGATCCACGGCGGCATGAACTGCGCCAACCGGTCGCGCGCCACCGTCACACCGCGCCAATGCGGCGACAGCTCGCGCTCGTGCTCGCCACGCGCACTGCGAATGGCAGCGGCGGTGCGTTCGCGCAGGGCTTCCAACTGGCTGCGACCGTCGTTCATCACGCGGTAGCGACCTTCGAAACCCAGGCACATGCACAGGTACAACAGCTCCAACAGGTACAGGCGTTCCCGTGGGCTTTGCAGGCAGTGGTCGAGTAGCTGGAAGACCTTTTCGCCGCCCCAGGCCTCGTTGTGCACAGTGATCAGCAGGCTCTGCTTGCCCCAGTCGCTGGTGCTGCCCCACGGCGTGCTCAGCACTGCTTCGTCAAGGGCGGTGCACAGCGCGTAACGCGCCAGCAGCACTTCGTTGCGCGCCACGCCGGCGGCTTCGGCACGTTCTTCGAACTGGCGCAGGTAGGCCAGCAATTGCGCGCGCAGGCTGGCCGGCGCCGGATGGGCGATGGTGCTACGCAGGCGCGTGAGCAGAGCCAGCAGCGGGCCGGCGGCGCTTTCAAGCGGGTTGAGGCCCTGGCTCTTGCCGGTCAGGATCGGCGCCGCCGGCATCGACAGCGGGGCCGGTTGTGCACGCACCGGCTCCGGCGCCCGGCCACCCGGGCGCGGCATGAACTGGGTGCGGTCATCGTCATTGGGATGCATCGCGGATTATCCTCGGATCGCCCAGAAGGCCAGGTTCAAGCCCGGGAATTGCCCGGCGATATGAAAGGCAAAACCACCGGAGTTGCTCAGTTGCTGCCAGTGCTCGCTGCCACGGTCCAGCTCGTAGTAGGTGGAGCCTGCGTGGTACGGGATCTGGCGCGGCGCCACCGGCAGCGGCAGCAGGCCGATGCCCGGCAGTTGCAGGTTGACCAGGTCGCGGATGTGCTCCACCGAGCCGACCTTGCTCTGCTGGCCGAAGCGCCCGCGCAGGGTTTCGCCCGGCACATCGGCGCGCACCACGAGGATGAAACTGGCGCTGTCGAGCAGGGTTTTGTCCGCCAGCATCGCCACGTGGACGCCATAGGCTTTCTCGACAATGGGGATCGGCGTGGCCTTGCTGTCGATCAGCATCGACAGGGCCTCACGCAGGGCCGCCATCACCGGCGCGAAGCTCAGGGCCAGGTCGTCGTGCTGGTACTGCGGGTATTCCTGCGGACGTCGGCCGGCGGTGGAAAAGGTCGAGAACTCCCCGGCCAGGCTCACCAGTTCGCTGAAGAAGCGCTCCGGGTGCAGCGGGCTCAATTGGCTGAAATGCTGGAGCAGCGGCTGCGCCCGGTTGACCAGTTGCAGCAGCATGAAATCGGCAATCTCCGAGGCGCCTCCCGCGCCCGAGGCGACCACGCGGCCAGCCAGGGCTTCGCCACGCTGGTGCAGCAGGCCGAGCAGTTCGCTGCGAAACGCGGTCAGCGGTTTGCTCGCGGCCACATCGAGGACTGGCGGGATGTAGCTGTCATCGAGCACGAGTGCGCGGTCGGCGCGTTTTTCCTTGATGCGCACCAGGCCGATGGCGGCGTAGTCGCTGATGCCATCCTGCGCGGTCAACAGACGCAAGGCGCGCGAACCGACGGCTACCGGCGCGCGGTTCTCGAACGGCGCGTTGTCGTCGCGCACTTCGCGCACCTGGCTCACATAGCGCGCAGCGCCCAAGTCTTCGCCGTCATCAACGGTGTCACGGGCGCCCGCACGCTTGAGCGGCAAGGCCAGGTACACCAGGCCGTCGCGCAGGGAGTCATCAATATTCAGCGGGCTTGGCGCCAGGTCATCCTGGGGGATGTTGAACGGCGTGCCGTCGGGTAACAGGCCGCGCGCCGAGACGATCGCCAGCTTGCCCTGGGCCAGCAGGCCCTGGTCGATCAGCAGCTCGGAGAACCCCCAGGCGCCCACGGACAATGGGCGGCTGCGGGCGTCGATCAGGTTTTCCAGGTAACGGTCATGCTGCTGGAAGTGCTGCGTTCCGATGAACATGCCTTCCGACCAGACCACGCGATTGTTCCAGGACATGGGGGCTCCGATTGCGTTATTGGGCAGGGCTGGATGGGGCAACCACGACGTCGGCGCGCACCGCGCGTACATCGAGGCTGATCTGGTATTCGGTGTATTGGCGCGCTGGCACGTTGATCACCGTGCGCCACTGCGCGCGGTCCAGCTCGCGATAGCCGACCAATAGCCCGATCTGGCGCGTGGACGGGTCGAGGTCGCGCTGGATGCTAATTTGCTCGCCGGGCTGCACCATGACTTCATCCTGGTCCAGCAGGTCCAGGCCGAGGGTGGATTGCGCGCGGTCAGCCAGGGCGAAGTAATCGGAGCGCGCGAAGGTGGCGGCGTTTTTCAGTTCGAAGATGCGCACCCGTACCGGGGCGGCCTGGCCGTTGGCGCCGGGGTTGAGCCCGGCAATCGCGTGAAAGTGCAGCTCGACGGCGGCAGTGTCCGCTGGCGCCTCGGTGGCGGCGTCGGGTTTGGCGGCATCCTTGGCACACGCCGTCAGCAGAAGCAGTGTGGCGACTGCGAATAAAAACCTGGGAATCATCCTGCGTCCTCAATGACGTACTTAGCTATCCGTTAATCCATGTGTTGCGGGTCAGCGACGCTGGCGTGCGCTGTGTTCCTCATAGGCTCGGCTGAATTCGCGGCCGAACAGGTCCTGGAAGTCTTCCTGGGCTTCGCGGGAAATGTTGCTGTAGAGCTCGGTGAACTGCTGCCAGTACTGGGCCTGGCGTGAGCCGTTGAAAAGACTCGAGAGCCCGCCGGGCTTGCCCATGCGCTCTTCCAGCTGCGCCGGCTCGAAACGCCCGAGCAGGTGTTTGATCGCTGCTTCCACACCGGCCATCACCGCCAACTGGTGGGCGCGCAAGTCGTCGAAACTGTCGCGCACGGCAGCATCGGGCGCCATAAACGCCTGGTTGCCATGGCGAAGCAGCAGCAGTAACGCTTCGTCGGCATTCGGTGCGAATTTCAACGGATTGTTTTCAGCGGGCTGGATCATCGTCTGCTGCATGCGGAACTCACCCTTGAGACTGGCGCGAGCGCGCAGCACATCGATCAAGCCTTCGACCATCAGCCGGTAGCTGCGGCCGATACTTTCCATCTGCGCGCAGGCATCGGCCCGGTCGAGGCGCAACTGGTCCAGGCCGGCACCGCGCAGGAAGGCCTGCAACAGATCCGGCTGTTGGCTGTCGGCCACGGGGAGCACGGGCTCGACCACGGGCGGCGGCGGGGTAATGGGCGCAGGTGGCGGTGACGGCGAAGGTGGCGGTGCGCTGACGACCGGTGCGGGCGTGTCGCCAAACAGGTCCCAGTCTTCAGGAATGACCGAACTCGGCACCACGGGTTTCTCAACGACCACAGGGGTCGGGGGGCGGAAGTCATGCTGCTCGGACGGCACGTGGTCCGGTACCGTCGCGGGCGGTACGGCAGTGGGGCTGAGGAAGTCGAACAGGTCCGGCAGCGTGTCCATCGACGACGCCCCATGGAACTGCGGCGCAATCACCGGCGTCGGCGTGGGGGTGCTCACCACGGCGCCCATCAGCGCTTCAAAACTGTTCGGTGAATCCCCGGCAAACGGCTGGCTGTCGACCGCCTGCACGTTGAAGTCGATACGCGCCTGGATCTCGTAATCGCCGATGCGGATCAACTCGCCATTTTGCAGGGGTTCGCTGTTACCCCGGCGCATCCGAATACCGGCGTTGACCAACTCCACGCCATTGGTGCTGTTATCGGTTAAATAATAACGGCCTTCTTTGTATTGAATAACGCAGTGTTGTGAAGACACCAGCCGCTCAGGGTCAGGCAACACCCAGTCATTGTCCGCGCTGCGGCCGATAGCCATCGAGCCCTGATTCATGGACTTTTCCGAGCATTGCCCAGGGGTGATCTTGTGATAACTAGTGATAGTCAAACACAGCGACATCTTGCCTCCTTGCTGATACTTCGCGCGCAGTCGATTCCCGGGCCGAGCGGTTCCCGGGAGATCCCCATCTGGTCGTGCAATCGACCGTCCACAACCTGCCGATACCAGCATGATCGCTGATCTTAACTGGGCTCCATGACAAAAATCCTGTCCGGGTACGCCGTTCGACCCACCAGTCGTGCAGGTTGTTAAGCACCGCACATCTGTCACAGAGGGCGAATAGCTTACCTTGACAAGCCCTAAGTACTACACCAAAAATGCACAACTTCTTGAATACCAGTGATGGCACATTAGTGGCATCTTGCTTATATGACCAAGAAAACATGCAAAGTTCCTCGCGCAACTAATGCATGCATTGCCCGCCATCTAACGGGCTGATAGGGAGATCAATTTCAGTGGATGTGCCGTTGCTGCTCACCGCCGTTTCCGCAACTTCGCCGTGTGGCGAAGACATGGAATATGACGCGGACTTTCTCCAACTGGAGCGTGATGCCAAGGGCCAACCCGAGCGCAGCATGGGCGATTCGATTTTGCCCGCTGAACCGCCGGAATGGCGCAGCATCCAGCAGCAAAGCCTCGACTTGTTGCAGCGCAGCAAGGACCTGCGAATCACCCATTTCCTGTTGCAAAGCTCGCTCGCCCTGCAAGGCGTGGCCGGGCTCGCAGAAGTGCTCACGCTGATCAACGCGCTGCTGCGCGAATACTGGGCCGACCTGCACCCGCGCCTGGATGCCGACGACGATAACGACCCCACGGTTCGCATCAACGCACTGTCCGGCCTGACCAGCGACGCGACCATTCGCCTGCTGCGCGAAAGCATCCTCACCCGCTCGCGCACCTTCGGCCCGGTCAGCCTGCGGGCCGCGCTGAACGCCAGCGGCCTGATGAATTTCCCCGATGAACAGCTCGGCGCGCAGCAACTCAACGCCGCGTTCCTGGACAGCGACCCCGAGCAATTACAGGCCACCCGCGATGCCCTGGGCGCCGCGCGCGCCGCTTGCGAAGCCATCGAACAACAGGTCAGCGACCAGGTCGGTTCGGCCCAGGGCGTCGACCTCAGCCTGTTGAAGCAACCGCTCAAGCAGGCCCTGCAAATCCTCAACCAATTCGTACCGAACAGCGACACCCGCAGCGAACCCGAGGCCGTCAGTGACGACAATGCCCCCTCGGTCGACTTCGCCGCAGCCCCCGCAGCACCGCGCCCCACTGGCGACATCGCCAGCCGCGATGACGTGCTGCGCAGCCTCGACAAAATCCTTGCGTACTACACCCGGCACGAGCCTTCGAGCCCGCTGCCGGTGTTGTTGAACCGGGCCAAGAATCTGGTGCACGCCGACTTCGCGGCCATCGTGCGCAACCTGATTCCCGACGGCATGTCCCAATTTGAAAACCTGCGCGGTCCGGACGGCGAGTAAGCCGCCCGAGCGTGCAGTAACAACACCGTCGCTCAAGCGACCAGGAGCAGCAACGTGGCGAAGCAAAGTTCTCAGAAATTCATCGCGCGCAACCGCGCGCCTCGAGTGCAGATCGAGTACGACGTCGAGCTCTACGGCGCCGAGAAAAAGGTCCAGCTGCCCTTCGTGATGGGCGTGATGGCCGACCTCGCCGGCAAGCCAGCCGAGCCTCTGGCGCCCGTGGCCGACCGCAAGTTCCTTGAAGTCGATGTCGACAATTTCGACTCGCGCCTCAAGGCCATGCAGCCGCGCGTGGCATTCCACGTCCCCAACGAGCTGACCGGCGAAGGCAACCTGAGCCTGGACATCACCTTCGAAAGCATGGACGACTTCAGCCCGGCGGCCGTGGCCCGCAAGGTCGATTCGCTGAACCAGCTGCTCGAAGCCCGTACCCAGCTGGCCAACCTGCTGACCTACATGGACGGCAAGACTGGCGCTGAAGAAATCATCATGAAGGCGATCAAGGACCCGGCATTGCTCCAGGCACTTGCCAGCGCACCCAAGCCTGCAGGGGACCAATAATCATGACGGACAATACCGCCCGCGAAGGCTCCCAGATCCTGGGGGCTACCGAAGAAGCCAGCGAGTTCGCGAATCTGCTGCTGCAAGAATTCAAGCCCAAGACCGAGCGTGCCCGCGAAGCCGTGGAAACCGCCGTGCGCACCCTGGCCGAGCAGGCCCTGGCGCAAACCGACCTGGTGTCCAATGACGCGATCAAGTCGATCGAATCGATCATCGCCGCCATCGACGCCAAGCTCACCGCCCAGGTCAACCAGATCATCCACCACCAGGATTTCCAGCAGCTGGAAAGCGCCTGGCGTGGCCTGCACTACCTGGTCAACAACACCGAGAGCGATGAGCAGCTCAAGATCCGCGTGCTCAACATCTCCAAGCCGGACCTGCACAAGACCCTGAAGAAATTCAAGGGCACTGCCTGGGACCAGAGCCCGATCTTCAAGAAGATGTACGAAGAAGAATACGGCCAGTTCGGCGGCGAACCGTACGGTTGCCTGGTCGGCGACTACTACTTCGACCAATCGCCACCCGACGTCGAGCTGCTGGGCGAGCTGTCGAAAGTCTGCGCCGCCATGCACTCGCCGTTCATCGCTGCAGCGTCGCCGACCGTGATGGGCATGGGCTCGTGGCAGGAACTGTCAAACCCGCGCGACCTGACCAAGATCTTCACCACCCCGGAATACGCCGGCTGGCGCTCGCTGCGTGAATCGGAAGACTCGCGCTACATCGGCCTGACCATGCCGCGCTTCCTGGCGCGCCTGCCGTATGGCGCCAAGACCGACCCGGTGGAAGCCTTCGCCTTCGAAGAAAACACCGACGGCGCCGACAGCTCCAAATACACCTGGGCCAACGCCGCCTACGCGATGGCCGTGAACATCAACCGTTCGTTCAAGCACTACGGCTGGTGCTCGCGCATCCGTGGCGTGGAGTCCGGCGGTGAAGTGGAAAACCTGCCGGCCCACACGTTCCCGACCGATGACGGTGGCGTGGACATGAAGTGCCCGACCGAAATCGCCATCAGCGACCGCCGCGAAGCGGAACTGGCGAAGAACGGTTTCATGCCGCTGCTGCACAAGAAAAACACCGACTTCGCCGCATTCATTGGCGCGCAGTCGCTGCAGAAACCGGCCGAATACGACGACCCGGACGCCACCGCCAACGCCAACCTGGCCGCACGCCTGCCGTACCTGTTCGCCACCTGCCGTTTCGCCCACTACTTGAAGTGCATCGTGCGCGACAAGATCGGCTCCTTCAAAGAGAAGGACGAGATGCAGCGCTGGTTGCAGGACTGGATCCTCAACTACGTCGACGGCGACCCGGCGCACTCCACCGAAACCACCAAGGCCCAGCACCCGTTGGCGGCAGCCGAAGTGATCGTGGAAGACGTCGAAGGCAACCCGGGGTACTACAACTCCAAGTTCTACCTGCGCCCGCACTACCAGCTCGAAGGGCTGACCGTGTCGCTGCGCCTGGTATCGAAGCTGCCTTCGGCGAAAAGCGCCTAAACATCGGATGAGCTAGCTCTTCTGTGGGAGCCGGGCTTGTGTGGGAGCGGGCTTGCTCGCGAATACGGTGGGTCAGTCGAAACATCTCAGGCTGATACACCGCTTTCGCGAGCAAGCCCGCTCCCACACAAGCGGGCTCCCACACAAACCAAATCGAGTGGCGCACGCCACACAGGGAGAAAACATGGCTGTTGATATTTTCATCAAGATCGGCGACATCAAGGGCGAGTCCATGGACAAGGCCCACAAGGACGAAATCGACGTGCTGAACTGGAGCTGGGGCATGGCCCAGTCCGGCAACATGCACGTGGGCGGTGGCGGCGGTGCGGGCAAGGTGAATATCCAGGACCTGTCGCTGACCAAGTACGTCGACAAGGCGTCGCCGAACCTGATGATGCACTGCGCCAGCGGCAAGCACATCGACAAGGTCAAGCTGACCGTGCGCAAGGCCGGTGGCGAGAGCCAGGTCGAGTACATGGTGATCAACCTGGAAGAAGTGCTGGTCACCTCGCTGAGCACCGGCGGTTCGGGCACCGATGACCGCCTGACCGAAAACGTCACCCTGAACTTCGCCCAAGTGATGGTCGACTACCAGCCGCAGAAAGCCGACGGCACCAAAGACGGCGGCGCGATCAAGTTTGGCTGGAACATCCGTTCCAACACCAAGCGCTGATAGCCCTTGTGGCCGTGGCCCGGCGCCACGGCCCAAGGCTTTGTGTTCCTCTCGCAATCCGTCCGTGGAGCTGCTTTGGTGGTAACTGAAATCGCTTCCCGCGACCGTCTGCAACCGTCCCTGCTGGACCGGTTGACCGACGACGACCCGACCAATCCCAAGGAAAGCGCCGACAAACGCGTGCTGTCCCTGACCCAATTGAAAGCCTCGGTTCTGCGCGACCTGGCGTGGCTGCTCAACACCACGTCGTTGCTGGATGCCGATGCCACCCTGCACACCCCGGCCGGTACTTCGGTGGTCAACTACGGCTTGCCGGCACTGGCGGGCAACAGTGTGTCCAGCGTCGATATCAAGGCCCTGGAAGCCCTGATCTACCAGGCCATCGCCACGTTTGAGCCGCGTATCCTGCGCCACACCTTGCGGGTCAAAGCCCGCGTCGGCCATGGCGAGATGAACCACAACGCGCTGAGTTTCGAGATCGAAGGCGACCTGTGGGCACAACCGGTGCCATTGCGCCTGCTGCTGCAAACCGACCTCGACCTGGAGTCTGGCCACGTGCGCGTGGTGAATGCCGACCAGCGGAGGCGCCCATGAACCCGCGCCTGCTGGAGCTGTACAACCAGGAACTGCACCACGTGCGCGAAAGCGCCGCCGAGTTCGCCAAGGAATACCCGAAGATCGCCAGTCGGCTGACCCTGTCCGGCATGGACTGCGCCGACCCGTACGTCGAACGCCTGCTCGAAGGCTTTGCCTACCTGACGGCCCGCGTACAGCTCAAGCTCGACGCCGAGTACCCGACCTTCACCCACAACCTGCTGGAAATCGCCTACCCGCACTACCTGGCACCGACACCGTCGATGACCGTGGTGCAATTGCAGACCGATCCCGATGAAGGCTCCCTGGCCAGTGGCTTCCCGCTGCCGCGTGACACGGTGTTGCGTGCCGCGCTGGGCCGCGAGACCCAGACCTGCTGCGAGTACCGCACCGCACACCCGGTGACGTTGTGGCCGTTGCAAGTCAGCGGCGCCGAGTACTTCGGCAACCCCGCCGCCGTGCTCGGCCGCCTGGCCGCCAGCGAGCCGAAAGCCAAGGCCGGCCTGCGCCTGACCCTGCGCACCGGCGCCGAATTGCCGTTCAACAGCCTCGACCTCGATAACCTGCCGCTGTACCTGAGCGGCGCCGACGAGCAACCGTTCCGTCTCTACGAGCAATTGCTCGGCAACGCCTGCGCGGTGTTCGCGCGCAAGCCCGGTGGCGACTGGGTCGAACGCCTGCCTCAAGGCGCGTTGCGCTCGCGGGGGTTTGACGACGCCGACGCGGCGATGCCCGTGGTCGCGCGCGCATTCCAGGGCTATCGCCTGCTGCAGGAATACTTCGCCCTGCCCCACCGTTTCCTGTTCGTCGAATTCGCCGAGCTGGGCCGCGCGGTCAAACGCTGCGACGGCCAGGAACTGGAGCTGATCGTCCTGTTCGACCGTCACGAGCCGAGCCTGGAAGGCAGTGTCGGCGCCGCGCAGTTCATGCCGTTCTGCACGCCGGCCATCAACCTGTTTCCGAAACGGGTGGACCGCATCCACTTGTCCGACCGGGTCAACGAACACCATGTGATCGCCGACCGCACCCGGCCGATGGACTTCGAGATTCATTCGTTGAGCGGCATCACCGGCCACGGCACGGGGCCGGAACAGCCGTTTTTGCCGTTCTACGCGGTACGCGATCCGTCGCGGTATGGTCGGGACCAGGCCTACTACACCGTGCGCCGCGAGCCGCGTGTGCTGTCCAGCGATCAGCGCCGCAATGGTCCGCGCTCCACGTATGTGGGCAGTGAAACCTTCGTCAGCCTGGTCGACAGCCAGCAGGCGCCGTACCGCCACGACCTGCGCCAACTTGGCGTGACCGCGCTGTGCACCAACCGCGATTTGCCGCTGTTCATGAGTGTGGGCAACGGCAAGACCGACTTCACCTTGGCCGACAGTGCCCCGGTATTGGCCGTGCGTTGCGTTGCCGGCCCGAGCCGCCCGCGCGCCAGCCACGCCCATGATGCCAAGGCCTGGCGCCTGATCAGCCAGTTGTCGCTCAACTACCTGTCGCTGAGCGAACAAGGCCAGGGCGCCGGCGCCTTGCGCGAACTGCTGCGCCTGTACGGCGACAGCAACGATGCCGCCCTGCAATTGCAGATCGAAGGCCTGCGCGAAGTCAGCAGCAAAGCGGTGACCCGACGCTTGCCGATGCCCGGCCCGATCGTGTTTGGTCGCGGCCTGGAAATTACCTTGGAATTCGATGAAAACGCGTTTCGCGGCACTGGCGTGTTCCTGCTCGGTGCAGTGCTGGAGCGCTTCCTGGCACGCTACGTGTCGATCAACAGTTTTACCGAGACGGTGATCCGTACCACCGAACGCGGCGAGATCATGCGATGGAAAGCCAAGCCCGGGCGGCGTCCGACCCTGTGAATACTCTGGATGCGATGCATCAGGAGCCCTGGGAATACGATTTTTTCCAGGCATTGCGGCGTATCGAGTGCGAATCGCCGGAGCTGCCACGCCTGGGCCATTCCCTGCGCCTGGCGGATGACCCGCTGCGCCTCGGGCAACAGGCCGACTGCACCTTCGCCCCGGCGACCCTGGCCTCGGTCGATCCGGGTGGCGACGGCAAGCCGGCGCGGCTGGAGCAGTTCTTCTTCGGCCTCGGCGGCCCCAACGGCCCGTTGCCGCTGCACATCACCGAGTACGTGCGCGAGCGTCAGCGCAACAACGCCGACAGCACCAGCAAACAGTTCCTGGATATTTTCCACCACCGCCTGCTGAGCCTGTTCTACCGGGCCTGGGCCGAGGCGCGGCCGACCGTCAGCCACGACCGTCCGGACGACGACTACTGGTCCGCACGCCTGGCGGCCTTGAGTGGCCGCGGCATGCCGAGCCTGCTCAACCAGGGCCTGATTCCGGACACCGCGAAGCTGCACTACAGCGGTCACCTGTCGGCGCAAACCCGCTACCCGGACGGTTTGAAGGCGATCCTCGGCGAGTACTTCGGCCTGCCCGTGGAGATCGAGGAATACGTCGGTCAATGGCTGGAACTGCCCGAGCGCAGCCGCGTCAGCGTGAGCGCCAATCAACTGGGCGTGGACTTTTGCCTGGGCAGCCACGTGTGGGACCGCCAGCATAAATTTCGCATCCGCCTCGGCCCGCTCAAGCTCGATGACTACATGGGCATGCTGCCCGGCAGCCAGCCGTTCAATGAGCTGGTGGCGTGGGTGGCCGAGTACCTGGGCCATGAACTGGACTGGGACCTGAACCTGGTTTTGCAACAACCCGAAGTGCCGACGCTGCAACTCAACGGCCAGTTCCGCCTGGGCTTCAACACCTGGCTCGGCAAACCTGCACAAGACGCCAACGACCTAATCCTGGCCCGGCACTACGCCGATCACGCCACCACCTCAAGGAATCCAGAGCATGGGTGAAATCAGTCGCGCCGCACTGTTCGGCAAACTCAACAGCGTGGCCTACAAGGCCATCGAAGCCGCCACCGTGTTCTGCAAACTGCGGGGCAACCCGTACGTGGAACTGGCCCACTGGTTTCACCAGTTGCTGCAGCTGCAGGACTCGGACCTGCACCGCATCATTCGCCAGTTCAACGTCGAGCCGGCACGCCTGGCCCGCGACCTGACCGAAGCCCTGGACCGCCTGCCGCGCGGCTCGACTTCGATCACTGACCTGTCATCCCACGTCGAAGAGGCCGTAGAACGCGGCTGGGTCTACGGCAGCCTGATGTTCGGCGAAAGCCAGGTGCGCACCGGTTACCTGGTGCTCGGTATTCTCAAGACCCCGAGCCTGCGCCACGCGTTGCTGGGCTTGTCTTCGGAGTTCGACAAGATCAAGGCCGAAGCCCTGAGCGAACGTTTTGACGAATACGTCGGCGACTCGCCCGAAAATGCCTTGAGCGCCAGCGACGGTTTCAATGCCGGTGCGGTACCAGGCGAAGCCAGCGGCGCGATGGCGCCGAGTGCGATGGGCAAGCAGGAAGCCCTCAAGCGCTTCACCGTCGACCTCACCGAACAGGCCCGCAGCGGCAAGCTCGACCCGATCGTGGGCCGTGACGAAGAGATCCGCCAGTTGGTGGATATCCTGATGCGTCGGCGCCAGAACAACCCGATCCTCACCGGTGAAGCCGGGGTGGGCAAGACCGCCGTGGTCGAAGGTTTCGCCCTGCGCATTGTCGCCGGCGATGTGCCGCCTGCGCTCAAAGACGTGGAACTGCGCAGCCTCGACGTGGGCCTGCTGCAAGCCGGCGCGAGCATGAAAGGCGAGTTCGAACAGCGCCTGCGCCAGGTCATCGAAGACGTCCAGGCTTCGCCCAAGCCGATCATCCTCTTCATCGACGAAGCCCACACGCTGGTAGGTGCCGGTGGCGCCGCCGGCACCGGTGACGCCGCCAACCTGCTCAAGCCTGCCCTCGCCCGTGGCACCTTGCGTACCGTGGCCGCGACGACGTGGGCCGAGTACAAAAAGCACATCGAGAAGGACCCGGCGCTGACCCGGCGTTTCCAGGTCGTGCAAGTAGCCGAGCCGTCGGAAGACAAGGCACTGCTGATGATGCGCGGCGTGGCCTCGACCATGGAAAAACACCATCAGGTGCAGATTCTCGACGAAGCCCTGGAAGCCTCGGTGAAGTTGTCGCACCGCTACATTCCTGCGCGCCAGCTGCCGGACAAATCCGTGAGTTTGCTGGACACCGCCTGCGCCCGTGTCGCCATCAGCCTGCATGCCGTGCCGGCTGAAGTCGATGACAGCCGCCGCCGCATCGAAGCGCTGGAAACCGAGTTGCAGATCATCGCCCGCGAACACGCGATCGGCATCGCCATCGGTACACGCCAGGCCAACAGCGAAGCCTTGCTGAGTGCCGAGCGTGAACGCCTGGCCACCTTGGAAAGCCGCTGGGCCGAAGAGAAAACCTTGGTCGACGAACTGCTGGCGACCCGCGCAACCTTGCGTGAAAAAGCCGGCGTGGTGGACAGCGGCAACGATGAGCTGCGCGCCCAATTGGTCGACCTGCAACAGCGCCTCACAGCCCTGCAAGGCGAAACCCCGTTGATCCTGCCGACCGTGGATTACCAGGCCGTGGCCTCGGTGGTCGCCGACTGGACCGGCATCCCGGTGGGCCGTATGGCGCGCAATGAGCTGGAGACCGTGCTCAACCTCGACCAGCACCTGAAGAAGCGCATCATCGGCCAGGACCACGCGTTGCAGATGATCGCCAAGCGCATCCAGACCTCCCGCGCCGGCCTCGACAACCCGAGCAAGCCGATTGGCGTGTTCATGCTCGCCGGCACGTCGGGCGTGGGCAAGACCGAAACCGCCCTGGCCCTGGCCGAAGCCATGTACGGCGGCGAGCAGAACGTGATCACCATCAACATGAGCGAGTTCCAGGAAGCCCACACGGTGTCGACCCTCAAGGGTGCGCCACCGGGCTACATCGGCTACGGCGAAGGCGGCGTGCTGACCGAAGCAGTGCGGCGCAAACCCTACAGCGTGGTGCTGCTGGACGAGGTGGAAAAAGCCCACCCGGACGTGCACGAGATCTTCTTCCAGGTGTTCGACAAGGGCGTGATGGAAGACGGCGAAGGCCGGGTGATCGACTTCAAGAACACCCTGATCCTGCTGACCACCAACGCCGGCACCGAGCTGATTTCGCATGTCTGCAAAGACCCTGCGAACACGCCCGAGCCGGAAGAAATCGCCAAGGCCCTGCGCCAGCCGTTGCTGGAGATTTTCCCGCCGGCGCTGCTCGGCCGCCTGGTGACCATTCCTTACTACCCGCTGAGCGACACGATGCTCAAGGCGATCACTCGCCTGCAACTGGACCGCATCAAGAAGCGCGTGGAGAGCACCCACAAGGTCGCCTTCGACTACGACGACGCGGTGGTCGACCTGATCGTCTCGCGCTGCACCGAAACCGAAAGCGGCGGGCGCATGATCGACACCATTCTGACCAACAGCCTGCTGCCGGACATGAGCCGTGAATTCCTCACGCGCATGCTCGAAGGCAAGGCGCTGGCGGGCGTGGGTATCAGCACGCGGGATAACGAATTGCACTACGACTTCAACGATTGACCTGACGGAATGCGATAAAAACTGTGGGAGTTGCCTTGTGTGGGAGCTGGCTTGCCTGCTCCCACACAAGGCAACTCCCACATTGGATTCGGTTTCTTCAGTTATTAAGTCATTTACGGGTTAACCGATGCTATTCAACCAAGCCACACGCCTGGCCAAGATCACCAGCCCCCTCGGGCCGGATGTGCTGCTGCTCAATGAAATGGGCGGCGGTGAAGAGCTGGGCCGGTTGTTCAACTACGAGCTGCAACTGACCTCGCTGGACGCCAACATCGACCTCAACCAGTTGCTGGGCAAGCCGATGAGCGTCGGCCTGCAGTTGGCGGACGGTGGCGAGCGACACTTTCACGGCATCGTCGCGCGCTGCAGCCAGAATATCGACCAGGGCCAGTTCGCCAGCTACCAGGTGACGTTGCGCCCATGGCTGTGGCTGCTGAGCCGCACTTCGGACTGCCGGATTTTCCAGAACCTGAGCATCCCGCAGATCATCAAGCAGGTGTTTCGCGACCTGGGTTTTTCCGACTTCGAGGACGCCCTGAGCCGGCCGTACCGCGAGTGGGAATACTGCGTGCAGTACCGCGAGACCAGTTTCGATTTCGTCAGCCGCCTGATGGAACAGGAAGGCATCTACTACTTCTTCCGTCACGAACAGGACCGCCACGTGCTGGTGCTGGCCGACGCCTATGGCGCCCACGCCACAGTGCCCGGCTACGCGTCGATCCCGTACTACCCCAAGGACGAGCAGCAGCGCGAACGCGACCATATGCACAACTGGCACCTGGCGCAGGAAGTACAACCGGGCTCGCTGGAGCTCAACGACTACGACTTCCAGCGCCCCAGCGCCAGCATCGACGTGCGCTCGGCAATGCCGCGCCCGCACACCGCCGGCGACTACCCGTTGTATGACTATCCCGGCACCTACGTGCAAAGCGCAGACGGCGAACACTACGCCCGCACCCGGATCGAAGCCTTGCAAACCCTGCATGAACAGATCGAGTTCAGCGGCAATGCCCGCGGCCTGGGTTCGGGTCACCTGTTCAGCCTTACCGGCTTCAGCCGCCAGGACCAGAACCGCGAATACCTGATCGTCGGCTGCCGTTACTACATCGTCCAGGAAAGCCTGGAAAGCGGCGGCGGCTCGGGGTCTGCACAGTTCGAAAGCAGCCTGACCTGCATCGACGCGCAACAAAGCTTCCGGCCACTGGCCAACACCCACCGCCCAATCGTCAAGGGCCCGCAAACCGCGCTGGTGGTCGGCCCCAAAGGCGAAGAAATCTGGACCGACCAGTACGGCCGCGTGAAGGTGCATTTCTACTGGGACCGCCACGACCAATCCAACGAAAACAGCTCGTGCTGGATTCGCGTGTCGCAATCCTGGGCCGGCAAGAATTGGGGCTCGATGCAGATCCCAAGGATCGGCCAGGAAGTGATTGTGAGCTTTCTGGAAGGTGACCCGGACCGGCCGATCATTACCGGACGCGTCTACAACGCCGAGCAGACGGTGCCCTACGACCTGCCGGAAAACGCGACCCAGAGCGGCATGAAAAGCCGCTCGAGCAAGGGCGGCACGCCGGCCAACTTCAATGAAATCCGTATGGAGGACAAGAAGGGCTTGGAGCAGCTGTACATCCATGCCGAGCGTAATCAGGACATCGTGGTGGAGGTGGATGAAAGCCACTCGGTGGGGCATGACCGTAACAAAAGTATTGGCCACAACGAGACGGTGACGATTGGCAATAACCGCCTGCGCATCGTCAAGCAGCAAGACATCCTCTCGGTAGGCCAGAGAAAGACCGACAGCATCAGCCAGAGCTACGTGATTGAAGTGGGCGAAAACCTGCGCCTGGTCTGCGGTGAAAGCATCCTGGAGCTGAACGCGAGCGGGCAGATCAACCTCACCGGCGTGCAAATCAGCTTCTACGCCAGCGGTGATGCCGAATTCAACACCGGCGGCGTGCTGCACCTGAACAACGGCGGCGGCCCCGGCGCCACACCCGATGGCCAAGGCCAGAAAAGCGCCATCGACGCCAACATCAAAGCCGCGTTCCCCGCGCCTAAAAGCTCCTGACGAGACCTGTTTTCATGACGTATCGGATTAACGAATTCCAGTTTCAACTGCCCGCCAGCGAGCTGCAGGACGCGACCATCAATATCCTCAAGTTTCCGGAGTTGGGGACATCCCTGATCGTCAGCCGCAGCCTGCTCGCCGAGGGTGAAACCCTGCACAGCAACTTCAATGACCAACTCCAGCGCCTGGAAAAACAGGTGCAGGATCTGCGCTACCAACCGGGGGTCGATGTGCGTCTGGGCGCCGCCCAAGAGGTGCAAGGCATCGAGCTGCGCAGCCAGTTCAACAAGGGCAATGACAAGGTTTTCCAGTATCAGCTGGCATTGGTGATACCGGGCACGCGCAAGATGCTCGCCTTGAGTTATGTGAAGGCAGACACGCTTGGGGATGCCGAGGCGGCGCACTGGGCATTGATCAAAAACTCGCTGTCGTTCGACGCTGTTTCCTGATGAGTTGCCTGCATGTCTGACGCGTTATGGGCGGCCCGGATGGGCGATGCACTGACCCACACCTCGATGATGGCGGATATCCTCGGTGGGGTGCTGGAGGTGGCGGCCAACGTGGCGATCACGGCACTGGCGACTGCGGCGGTGGCGGCGGCGATTGGCGTCACCGTCGCCACTGCAGGTATCGGTGGCTGCATCCTCGGTGCAGTGGTGGGCATCGTGGTCGGTATGGCCATGAGCAAGACAGGGGCCGACAAGGGCCTCAGTAAGATGTGCGAGAGTTTCGCCAACGCGCTGTTCCCGCCCGTGGTGGAAGCCACGATTGCGGTGGGTTCGACCGACACTTTCGTCAACAGCATTCCGGCTGCGCGTGCTGCAGGGTCGATCCCCTCGCACGTGGCTCCCGCAGGCACGGAGCTTGAGCAGGCACCGCCTGAGCCCGACCCCGAGCCACAACCCGAGCCTGGCTTCCTTGACATGGCCGAGGGTTTCTTCTCCCAGCTATGGCGGCCCACCGTCGCCACGCCTGCACCGGGCGTGGTACCGGCGCTTACCGACATGGTCCTGTGTGCCCGCCACCCACCGATGCCGCCGCAGCTCCTGGCCGAGGGTTCGGACAAGGTCACCATCAATGGGCAACCCGCCGTGCGCAGCGGTGATCGCAGCATGTGCGAGGCGACTGTGGTGTCGTCGGGGCTGATCTCGCCGAATGTCACGATTGGCGGCGGCACGGTGGTGGTGCAGGAGATCCGCAGCGGGAAAACCCCAGGAGTGGGGTTGGCAATTGAAGCATTGATGATGCTTAAAGGAGCCAAGGGCAAGACGCTGAGTAATTTGCCGTGCATGTTGCTCGGCGGGGTGGGTTCATACGCGGTGAGCCAGGCCATCGGGGCGATGACGAATGCAACGATGGGCTCTATGAACCCGGTGCATGCAGCGACGGGCGCCAAGGTATTGGGCGGGGATACCGAACTGGATTTTGCCTTGCCCGGTGTTTTGCCTATTGAGTGGCGCAGATTTTATAACAGCCGTGACGAGCGCCAAAACGGGATATTTGGCGCAGGTTGGAGTGCCCCCTACGAAATTTCCGTCGAGATTTGCGCGCATCCGGAGGGTGGCGAAGAGCTGATTTATACCGACGAACAGGGCCGGCGGATAAACCTGGGCTCGATGGCGCTGGGCAGCGCGATGTTCAGTCCTGGCGAAGGACTTAACATTCGTCGTCACCGTAACGGGCAGTTGTTGATCGAGAGCGATGAAGGGCTGTATCGCCTGTTTGACGCGACACCCGGGGCGATGTCGTTGATGCGCTTGAGCCAACTGGGCGACCGCAACGACAACCGTATTTATCTAGACTATGACAACGCCGGGCGCTTGGTCGGGTTGCACGATACCTTCAGCCTGGTACAGGTCGAGTTGATTCGCGAGCAAGGTCGCGTCTGCCGCATTCAACGCGTTTATGCCGATCAGTCGCGGGAAGTGCTTGTCAGTTATGAATATGACTCGGCCGGCGACCTGGCAATCGTGCGTGATGCTGCCGGCCAGATTCAACGGCGCTTCACCTACGACGTATCGCGAAGAATGGTCGAGCATCAACTGCCGACCGGGCTACGTTGCTTCTACGAATGGGCGCTGATAGAGGGTATTGAATGGCGTGTTGTGCGGCACTGGACAGATGGAGGCGACGAGTACCGTTTCCACTATGACCTGCAGGCGGGCGTCACGCGCGTCATCGATGGCTTGCAGCGTGTCAGCACAAGGATCTGGAACCGTCAGCACCAGATTACTGCTTACACCGACAACCTTGGCCAAACGTGGTTATTTGATTGGAACGACGAGCGTCAGTGGCTCAGTGCAACTGACCCGCAAGGTGGTGTCTACTCGTTCAGCTACGACGAATCAGGCAACTTGATGGGTGTGCTGGACCCACTGGGGCGTACGGATTCAGCCCTATGGCTGGGCCATTGGGCACTGCCGCTGGCGGAGACAGATGCAGCCGGAAACAGCTGGAAATATAACTATGATTCACGCGGCAACTGCATTCGCGAAATCGACCCGCTCGGCCATGTCACTCAATACCGTTATGACACCCACGGCCTGGTTACAGAGATCATCGACGCAACAGGAAAATCCAAGAAACTTCGTTGGAACCCGTTCGGGCAACTGATTGAACATATCGACTGTTCCGGCTCCCCCACTCGGTTTGACTATAACCACCAGGGCCTCTTGCTAGTCATTACCAACGCCCTAGGCGAGCGTACACGGTTCAGCTACGACGCTCAGGGTCACCTGATATCTAGCCAGTCACCCGATGCTAGCGTGGAACAATTTCATCGGGACGCCAGCGGACAGCTCATGAGCTACACCGATGCTTCCGGCCACACAACGTGCTACCAATACAACAGCCGAGGCCAGGTTCGCTTACGAACCGATGCTCATGGCCGAAAAGTCAATTTTACCTACGACTCGTATGGCCGATTGCTCGCCCTGACCAACGAAAACGGCGAGAGTTATCGATTTGCCTGGGACGATGGCGATCGGATGACATCACAACAGGGACTGGATGGGGGGGCCAAACGCTATACCTACGACACCCTGGATAATATGACGGCCCTGGAGTTTGTCCCGGCGCCTCACGGCAACGGGATGGCTATCGTACCGTCTACCCCTCACGAATCTCAGTTCCACTATTTTGAACGTGATGCCGTAGGTCGCCTGGTTGTAAAAATCACCGATGATGGTCGGACGGAGTATCAATACGACCCGCTTGACCAACCGATAGCCGTGGTCTTCACACACAAAGACGGCACACAGCAAAAGCTGGGGTTGACTTACGACGCCTTGGGCCAATTGACCCAAGAAGACAGTTCGGCTGGCAGCCTGCAACATTTTTACGACGAGCTTGGCAACGTCACACAGACTCTATTGCCCGACGGTCGTTGGATAAACCGGCTTTACTATGGCAGTGGTCATCTCCATCAACTGAATGTCGATGGCATGGTCATCAGCGACTTCGAACGAGATCGTCTGCATCGCGAGGTTTTGCGCACGCAAGGGCAGATGACCTCCCGCACGGAATATGATCGTAACGGTCGCCTACGCAGTCGTCTGAGCCGGCGCAATAATCAATCATCCCTGCTACCGCCTGCCGACCAGAAAATTTTCGAGTATGACCCCAGCGATAATCTGGTCGGCAAACTTGACCAGCGCCCCGAGGGCCAGCACCGGCAACTGCTGCACTACGACGCCACACGCCGCATCATCGCCTGCCAGGGCAGCGCTCAAGGGCAAAGCGAGGTGTTCGCTTATGACGCCGCTGCAAATTTGCTGGAGGGGCCACAACAAGGCGGTTTGGTTGTGCACAACCAACTGCTGGTCCATCAGGACAAGCGCTATCGCTATGACAGCTTTGGCCGAATGGTTGAAAAGCGCAGTGCCCGCTACGGAGTTCAGCACTTTCGCTATGACGCGGAACATCGACTGGTCGAGGTCAGGTGCCAGGATTCTACCAATCACACAGTGGTTCGGATGGTTTACGACCCACTGGGAAGACGGATTGAAAAAACTCAGGAAAATAGCGCCGGCTATCCACTGAACACCGTCAGGTTCACTTGGGATGGGCCGCAGCTGATACAGGAGCACAGCAATAATCAAACCAGCCTGTACCTGTATTCGGATGGCGGCTATGAGCCATTGGCCCGTATCGACGGTATTGGCTTTCAGCAACACGTTCGCTATTACCACACCGACGTCAACGGAATGCCTGAACAACTCACAGACAGCGCCGGCGCACTTGTCTGGCGCGCGAGCTATCGGGTTTGGGGCAATACGCTCGAAGAGGTTCGCGAACCGTTCTATATCGAAGAACAGAATCTGCGATTCCAGGGGCAGTATCTGGATCGCGAAACGGGACTGCACTACAACACATTCCGCTTTTACGATCCGGACATCGGCCGCTTTATCAGTCCAGACCCCATTGGTTTGGCAGGCGGGATCAACCTATATCAGTACGCGCCTAACCCACAGGGCTACATCGACCCTCTGGGCTTGGCAAAAACCTCTACCGCAAAGCTCCGTAGGATCTGGAAAGATTACACGGGCGAAGCGTCTTCCAACCAGATTCACCATGGTCTACCGGAAGAAATGAAAGACACTTTCATGGCGCTCGGCGATCTGGACGTCAATAACGGTGAATTCTTCTATGATCTGCCTGCCAAGAATCACATTCTGAAGCCGGATGGCGTACATACAAACTCCAGCCCATTGGGCCAGGAATGGAACGCTCATTGGAAAAAATGGATCGGCAGGAATAACAAGCGACTAACGTCTATGGGCAAGACAAGAGCGGCTAAATCAATTACCCGACATTTGAGAAGTATTGCGAAAAAAGCGCGTATTTCTCAGTTCCAATCTAAATGTGGAAAATAGCCAAATGCCGATTAAATGCAGGTCCTTGAAAGCCATCGTCGATGAGCACGCCCAGGTAAGTACATCGCCACTGGACCTTCCTGGCTATGCCACTACCACGCTTGGGAAATTGCCAGGCATCGAATTGGCCAGTGACTTCATCGTCTGTGATCCTGATACCCAACAGGCGTATAACGATTTCCTGCACACCGAATGCCCTGCAGCGAGCCCTCTATGGACAGTGTTTGCCGCCAGTGGGCAAGGTGATTTCTGGTTGCTGGGAAGAACTGAGAACCAGGTTGGCTACTACGAACACAATGACGAAAACCTGTCGCTGAAAACTATAAAGAACATGGGTATTTCCATCGAGGATTGGATCATGTTGGCCGACATCATTCGTCAACTAGAAGCCAAAATGGAAATAGCAGACCCCTCACCCAAGGACGAAAGAGAAACCGTTCAGGCACTGTCGTCGCTGGGCATCGACCTGTACAAACTTCCATTTTCTTATTTTTGAGCTCCGCCCCACAAAAAATGGGCACCCGACCCAGTCGGCGTGCCCATCTTCTTTACCGCCCCGCCTCCCTACGAGACGGTATCGCTATTACGGGTTGACGCTGTCTTTGAGCGACTTGCCCGGCTTGAACGCAACGGTGTTGCTCGCCTTGATCTTCACCGGCTCACCGGTTTGCGGGTTCTTGCCGGTGCGGGCGCCGCGGTGGCGTTGCAGGAAGGTGCCGAAGCCAACCAGGGTGACGCTGTCCTTGCGATGCAGCGCGCCGGTGATTTCTTCGAGTACGGCGTTGAGTACGCGGTTGGCCTGTTCTTTGGTCAGGTCTGCTTTTTCTGCAATAGCGGCTGCGAGTTCTGGTTTACGCATAAGTGAAGCCTCTTTGACGGTTTTTTGTTGTTATGTCCGTGCTGCTCTCTTCTGGAGCAGCGCCCAAGGCGCCGCAGGCTCTACTCTGCGGCAGACGGGAGTGAGGATGGCATGCCCTCGCACGCTCCGCCAGTCTCGCCGCGACCTTTCTGGGCACAAAAACGTGCTTATTCCGACAGAACGACCGGTATTTACGCCAGCAAAGGCGGAAGTTCTTTGTTGAGGGCCAGTTTGTCCATCACGGCGCTGCCGGTCAGGGCATAACCCAGCAGGCGGCCACTGGCGTCGCGGCACAAGGCCTTGATGTCGGCCCCCTGCCCTTCAACGCTCCACACGCCTTCGGTGCCGCGTGGCGGTGGCGACACCACCAGCGGGCAGACCGGCGTCTTGACGGTGACCGGCATCGGGCCGTAGCTGACCGCCGTGGCGTTGCCGGCCAAGGTCTGGGCCAGGGCACGGGCGCAGCTCATCAGTGGCATCACGTACAGCAGGTTGAGACCGTCGACTTCGGCGCAGTCGCCCAAGGCGTAGATATTGGCGTGGGAGGTCTTGAGGTGGCGGTCGACCATGATCCCGCGATTGATCTGCAAGCCGGCAGCCGCCGCCAGGTCGACGCGCGGACGCAGGCCGATGGCCGAGACCACCAGGTCGCAGTGGACCACTTCACCGTCGGACAGGTGCGCTTCCAGGCCGTCCGCGCTGCGCTGCAGGCGATTGAGCACCGGGCCGAGATGGAAGCGTGCGCCCAGGCTCTCGAGCCCGGCCTGCACGGCCGCGGCTGCCGCCGGGTGCAGCAGGGTCGGCATGACTTGCTCGCACGGCGCCACCAGGTCGATTTCATAGCCGCCGAGGATCAGGTCGTTGGCGAATTCGCAGCCAATCAACCCGGCGCCAAGCAGCAGCACGCGGCGCTTGCCGGCGGCGGCAGCCCGAAAGCGCGCGTAGTCCTCGAGGTCGTTGATCGGGAACACCAGCTCGCCCGCATCGCCTTCGACCGGCACGCGCACGGTTTCAGCGCCCCAGGCCAGGATCAAGTCGCGATAGGCCACGGCTTCCTCGCCGATCCACAGGCGCTTGTGGCCGGGGTCGATGCCGCTGACGCGGGTGTGAGTGCGCACCTCGGCCTTGAGTTGCTCGGCCATGGCTCCCGGTTCGGCCATGCTCAGGCCATCGGCTTCCTTGTTCTTGCCAAAGCCGGTGGAGAGCATGGGCTTGGAGTAGGAGCGGCCGTCATCCGCAGTGATCAGCAGCAACGGGGTCTCGCTGTCGAGCTTGCGAAACTCCCGGGCCACGTTGTAACCGGCCAATCCTGTGCCGATGATCACGACAGGTGCGTTCATTCCTTTCTCCTTGTAGTACGTTTCTTAAATGTTCAGATCAGCCGATTTCGATCATTTCGAAATCCATCTTGCCCACGCCGCAGTCCGGGCACAGCCAATCTTCCGGGACGTCTTCCCAACGGGTGCCAGGCAGAATTCCGTCATCCGGCCAGCCGTCTTTCTCGTCATAGATCAGGCCGCAGACTACACATTGCCACTTCTTCATTACTTGCTTCCTCAGGGTCCAGGCATCTTGGCCGACGGTCGATAGACCAACGTTGCCGTGCGGCTCAGGGCGTTTTGTACTGATCGGGGCCGGCAGATGCAAGCATGATCGACGCAAACGGCGGGTTCCGCCCGGCAAAAGCTCAGGATGCCATGGTAAGCTCGCCGCCTCTTTTGCTGCCAATACTGACTCACTGTGCCGCACTCAACCGCCCTTCCCGATGCTTGCCAATGGCTGACCCAGAGCCTTCTGGTCCCAGCGCCTGCACCCTTGACCCTCGATTGGCTGTTCGACGAAGGCTCGCTCACGCGCCGGCTGACGTGGCTGTCCGACGACGGCTTCAGCGTGACACCGCTGTTCGAAGGCTGGCAGCCGCTGCGCGACGATGAATGTGCCGCATTGGGCCTGGCCCCGGCCACGATCGGCTGGGTACGCGAAGTGTATTTGCGCGGGCACGGCCAGCCGTGGGTGTTCGCCCGCAGCGTCGCGGCCCGCAGCGCACTGCAGGGCGACGGGCTGCACATGGACGAACTCGGCAGCCGCTCGCTGGGCGAACTGTTGTTCTGCGACCATGCGTTCACCCGCCAGGCCATCGAAGTATGCCGCTACCCTCGCCCATGGCTGCCCACCGCGGACCAGGTCGACGGGCTGTGGGCACGTCGCTCGCGCTTTGATCGCGGGCCGCTGAGCGTGTTGGTGGCGGAAATCTTCCTGCCGAGCTTCTGGCAGGCGCTGCATGATCATCCGGAGAACTGCTGATGTACCAACGTCTGCTCAAGTCCCTGAACCGCCTAAACCCTAGGGCCTGGGATTTCATTCAGTTGACGCGCATGGACAAGCCCATCGGCATCTACCTGCTGCTGTGGCCGACGCTGTGGGCGCTGTGGATCGCCGGCAAGGGCTCGCCGTCCTTGGGCAATATCGTGATTTTCGTGCTGGGCGTGGTGCTGACCCGGGCCGGCGGCTGCGTGATCAATGACTGGGCCGACCGCAAGGTCGACGGCCATGTGAAGCGCACCGAGCAACGCCCGCTGGTCAGCGGCAAGATCAGCTCGAAAGAGGCGCTGGTGTTTTTCGCGGTGCTGATGGGCATCAGCTTCCTGCTGGTACTGCTGACCAACGCCACCACCATCCTGCTGTCCCTGGGCGGCCTGGCCTTGGCGGCGAGCTACCCGTTCATGAAGCGCTACACCTATTACCCGCAGGTGGTGCTGGGCGCGGCGTTTTCGTGGGGCATGCCGATGGCGTTCACCGCCGAGACCGGCCACCTGCCGGCCACGGCGTGGCTGCTGTATATCGCCAACCTGCTGTGGACGGTGGGTTACGACACCTATTACGCAATGACAGACCGTGACGACGACTTGAAGATCGGCGTGAAATCCACCGCCATTCTGTTTGGCGATGCGGACCGCGTGATCATCCTGACCCTGCAGGGCCTGGCACTGGTGTGCCTGTTGCTCGCCGGCGCAAGGTTTGAGCTGGGTGGCTGGTTCCACTTGGGATTGTTGGCGGCGGCAGGCTGTTTTGCCTGGGAGTTCTGGTACACCCGCGACAGGGACCGCCTCAAATGCTTCAAGGCGTTCTTGCACAACCACTGGGCCGGGTTGGCGATATTTGTCGGGATTGTGGCGGATTACGCATTGCGGTGAGCCGGGCTGCCAGGGCGATGGAGCTTGATGTGGCGAGCGGGCTTGCCCCGCGTTGGGGTGCGAAGCACCCCCAAAACCTGGCGACGCGTTATTCCTGAAATACCGCAGTAGTTTCTACTGGGGCTGCTGCGCAGCCCAACGCGGGGCAAGCCCGCTCACCACGACAGGCCCGCCCGCGACAGGATTACCTTACGGCTTGATGATGTGCCACGCACCGCCCTTGCCATCACCGGTCTTGTCACCGGCCTTTTTGTCATCCTTGTAGGTGTACACCGGCTTGCCTTTGTAGGCCCATTGGCTGGTCTGGTCGTCACGGGTGATGACCGTCCAATCACCGGTCGACTTGTCGGTGGAATCCGCCTTCAGCGGCGGCCAGTTGGTCGCGCATTGATCCTTGCACACGGATTTGCCGTCGGCATCCTTGTCGAAGGTGTAGAGGGTCAAGCCCTTGTGGTCGACAAGCATCCCGTCTTTAGTCATCGCCGGCTCCGCCGCGAATGCCAGGGTCGGCAGCGTCAACGCCGCCGTGACCAGCAGGGCTTTCCAGGAAATTGTGCTGTAAGTCATCGGAACCTTCCTTTTTTGGTTGTAAGGATTCGGACCCAAAGCGTAGTCCAGAGAGGCGCGAATTGCCCAAGCGACTAAATTACTGTCACACGACTGCAATAATTCCGTTATCTAATGCGGCGCAAGACAGTTAAATGACAAGAGGATTTTAGGCATGGTTGGCAGGAGCATTCTGATCGTTGACGACGAAGCGCCCATTCGCGAGATGATCGCCGTTGCGTTGGAAATGGCCGGCTATGACTGCCTGGAGGCGGAGAACTCCCAGCAGGCCCATGCCATTATCGTCGACCGCAAGCCGGACCTGATCCTGCTGGACTGGATGCTGCCCGGCACCTCCGGTATCGAACTGGCCCGCCGCCTCAAGCGCGATGAGCTGACCGGGGACATCCCGATCATCATGCTCACGGCCAAGGGCGAGGAAGACAACAAGATCCAGGGCCTGGAAGTCGGCGCCGACGACTACATCACCAAGCCGTTTTCCCCCCGCGAACTGGTCGCTCGCCTCAAAGCCGTACTGCGGCGCGCCGGCCCTACCGATGGTGAAGCACCGATCGAAGTCGGCGGCCTGCTGCTGGACCCGATCAGCCACCGCGTGACCATCGACGGCAAGCCAGCCGAGATGGGCCCGACTGAATACCGCCTGCTGCAATTCTTCATGACCCACCAGGAGCGTGCCTATACCCGTGGCCAGTTGCTCGACCAGGTGTGGGGCGGCAACGTGTATGTCGAAGAGCGCACTGTGGACGTGCATATCCGCCGCCTGCGCAAAGCCTTGGGCGATGCCTACGAGAATCTGGTACAAACCGTGCGCGGCACCGGTTATCGGTTTTCCACCAAGGGTTGAAAGCAGCTGCAGGCTCTCAGCTACAAGCGGCAAGTAGAAGCTGATCTGCTCTGACTTGAAGCTTGCAGCTTGAAAATTTTCACTGTCCGAAGGACCGATTGTGAACCAAAACTGGCATGGCACCCTGATCCGCCACATGCTTTTGCTGATCACCGGCTGCCTGTTGGTGGGCCTGGTGAGTGGTTATTACGGCTGGAGCCTGGCAGTCGGCATTGCCTTGTACCTGGGCTGGACCCTCAAGCAATTGCTGCGCCTGCATGAATGGCTGCGCCAGCACAAACCCGACGAAGCGCCGCCCGACGGCTACGGCTTGTGGGGCGAGGTGTTCGACAGCATCTACCACCTGCAACGCCGCGACCAACGGGTGCGCGGACGCCTGCAAGCGGTGATCGACCGGGTGCAGGAGTCCACCGCCGCGCTCAAAGACGCGGTGATCATGCTCGACAGCGACGGCAACCTGGAATGGTGGAACCGCGCCGCCGAAACCCTGCTGGGCCTCAAGACGCCCCAGGACAGCGGCCAGCCGGTGACCAACCTGGTGCGTCACCCGCGCTTCAAGGAGTACTTCGAGCAGGAGAACTACGAAGAAGCCCTGGAAATCCCCTCGCCCACCAATGACCGCGTACGGATCCAGCTGTACCTGACGCGCTACGGCAATAACGAGCACTTGATGCTGGTGCGCGACGTGACGCGTATCCACCAGTTGGAACAGATGCGCAAGGACTTCGTCGCCAACGTCTCCCACGAACTGCGCACGCCCTTGACGGTGATCTGCGGGTACCTGGAGACGCTGCTGGACAATGTCGACGAGATCAACCCGCGCTGGAGCCGTGCCCTGCAGCAGATGCAGCAGCAGGGTTCACGCATGCAGACACTGCTCAACGACCTGCTGTTGCTGGCCAAGCTCGAAGCCACCGACTACCCCTCGGATAACCATCCGGTGGCCGTGCAGAGCCTGTTGCAGACCATCAAGAACGACGCCCAGGCGCTTTCCGGCCAACGCGGGCAGCAGATCACCCTGGAAGCCGATCCGGCCGTGCTGCTCAAGGGCAGCGAAGGCGAGTTGCGCAGCGCGTTTTCCAACCTGGTGTTCAACGCCGTGAAGTACACCCAGGACAAGGGCAATATCCGCATCCGCTGGTGGGCCGACGAGCACGGCGCGCACTTGAGCGTGCAGGACTCCGGCATCGGCATCGACGCCAAGCACCTGCCGCGCCTGACCGAACGTTTCTACCGCGTCGACTCCAGCCGCAACTCCAACACCGGCGGCACCGGGCTTGGCCTGGCGATCGTCAAGCACGTGCTGCTGCGCCACCGCGCGCGCCTGGAAATCAGTAGCGTGCTGGGCCATGGCAGTACGTTCACCTGCCATTTTCCGCCGGCGCAGGTAACCCGTTCGCGGGGGGTTGGAACAGATGAGTAACTTGAAAACGACACACCCCTAAATGTGGGAGCGGGCTTGCTCGCGAATGCGGTCGGTCAGCGACACATGGGTTGACTGACCCACTGCATTCGCGAGCAAGCCCGCTCCCACGTTGGATTTGTGTTGTCGTGGAAAGGGCATTCCAAGTCCCGCCGGGCAGTGGGCACTAGGCAAGCGCCCCGTCAGCCGCTACATTGGCCGACTTGCGCCTGTCTTTCAGGCCCACCTGCCACCCCTAATTGAACACACGGAACCTGCAAAACCCCATCATGGACCCTTCCCCTGGTATCACCCTCGCTACACTCTTCGCCGACTTCGGCATGATTCTTTTTGCACTGATCCTGGTACTGCTCAACGGTTTCTTCGTTGCGGCGGAGTTTGCCATGGTCAAACTGCGCGCCACCCGGGTCGAGGCCATCGCCCACAAGAACGGCTGGCGCGGGCAGATCCTGCGCACCGTGCACAGCCAGCTCGACGCCTACCTGTCGGCCTGCCAGCTGGGTATCACCCTCGCCTCCCTGGGCCTGGGCTGGGTCGGTGAGCCGGCCTTTGCACATATCCTCGAGCCGCTGCTGGGCGCCGTGGGCGTCGAGTCGCCGGAAGTGATCAAGGGCGTGTCGTTCTTTGCTGCGTTCTTCGTGATTTCCTACCTGCACATCGTGGTCGGTGAGCTGGCGCCCAAGTCCTGGGCGATTCGCAAGCCCGAGCTGCTGTCGCTGTGGACGGCAGTGCCGCTGTACCTGTTCTACTGGGCCATGTACCCGGCCATCTACTTGCTCAACGCCAGCGCCAACGCCATCCTGCGCATCGCCGGCCAAGGCGAGCCCGGCCCGCATCACGAACACCATTACAGCCGTGAAGAACTCAAGCTGATCCTGCACTCCAGCCGTGGCCAGGACCCGAGCGACCAAGGCATGCGCGTGCTGGCCTCGGCCGTGGAAATGGGCGAACTGGAAGTGGTCGACTGGGCCAACTCCCGGGAAGACCTGGTCACCTTGGACTTCAACGCGCCGTTGAAGGAAATCCTCGCGCTGTTCCGTCGCCACAAATTCAGCCGCTACCCGGTGTATGACGCGGTGCGCAACGAGTTCGTGGGCCTGCTGCACATCAAGGACCTGCTGCTCGAGCTGGCAGCCCTGGACCACATCCCCGAATCGTTCAATCTGGCCGAGCTGACCCGCCCGCTGGAGCGTGTGTCGCGGCACATGCCGCTGTCGCAACTGCTGGAGCAGTTCCGCAAAGGCGGCGCGCACTTCGCCCTGGTCGAAGAAGCCGATGGCAAGATCATCGGCTACCTGACCATGGAGGACGTGCTTGAAGTGCTGGTCGGCGATATCCAGGACGAACACCGCAAGGCCGAGCGCGGCATCCTCGCCTACCAGCCCGGCAAATTGCTGGTGCGTGGCGACACGCCGTTGTTCAAGGTGGAGCGCCTGCTGGGTGTCGACCTCGACCATATCGAAGCCGAAACCCTCGCCGGGCTGATCTACGACACCCTCAAGCGCGTGCCGGAAGAGGAAGAAGTGCTGGAGGTTGAAGGCCTGCGGATCATCATCAAGAAGATGAAAGGGCCGAAGATCGTCTTGGCCAAAGTCCTGCTGCTGGACTGAGCCACCCCAAACCCCTGTAGGAGCCCGGCTCCTACAGTCCCGCTGCGAAGTTGGGCAATGTACCGACGGGCTGGTTGAACTCATACGGGATCGACACCAGCCCGGCCTCGGTGCTCTGCTGCACCACGAAGTGCAGATGCGGGCCGCTGCTGTTGCCGGTATTGCCCGACAGTGCCAGCAGGCTTCCCACCGTGACACGCTGCCCCACCCGCACCCTGACCGACCCTTGCTTGAGGTGCAGGTACACGCCCTGGGTGCCGTCATCGTGCTGCACGCGCACAAAATTGCCGGACGCATCGTTACCGCGCCCGATCTGGCTGTTCTCGGTCTTCACTACCGTACCGCTGCGCGCCGCAATGATTGGCGTGCCTTCGGGCATGGCGATGTCCATGGCATAGCGGCTCTTGGCGTCGGTGTGGCTGAAGCTGCCGTTGGGGCCTTGGGTCAGGCGGAACGGACCGCCACGCCAGGGCAAGGGGTAGCGGTAGGCTTGTCGTGGGTTAACTGCGCGTGGCCTTTGCAACAGCGGCCGTCGTACAGGCTCGACCCTGCGTTCCTGGATCACGAACGCCTGGGACCCCGGGGTATGTCGATCGCTGAAAAACACCGCGCCATTGGCATCGGTGGATTGATAGAGGGTCATGGCCAGGGTCGAGGTGGCGACCGTGGACAGCATGCAGAACAGCAATAGGCGAAGGAGCATGACGCAAACCTGCCAGGATGACTGAACGGCAGGCTAGCAAGGCTTGATGACAGCTTTAGGCTGGCAGTCCGTTGAAACCGATACCCACGTTTATCCGGGCCGCCGCCGACAAATTGACCCGCGCATCCAGAGACAGTTTGTCGATCTTGCCAGTGAGGACGTGGTTAAGACGGGGCTGGCTGATCCGAAGTCTTAGTGCAGCCTGCAAGAGATCCAACTGAAAACCGGCTGCCCGTCGGGCATCGAGCGCGAATCAGACAACCGGTCGACTCCGGTATTCAGGGGGTCACGCACCCGGCACGAAGTGCTTCTGCGCGGTGCCGCGGGCGATCAGGCGGGAGATGTAATCGAGCTTCTGCGCGTCCTGGTCGATAAACCGGAAGGTCAGTTGCAGCCAGTCGCTATCAGGCTTGGGTTCGAAGGCGACGACGGCGTGCAGGTAGCCATTGAGGCGGGCGATTTCAGCGTTGTCGCCTTGCTCAAGGTCGAGCACGGCACTTTCCAACACCTGCGGCAGCACTTCACCGCGACGCACCACCAGCAGCGCTTCCTTGATGCTCAGCGCCTTGATCACACATTGCTGGTTGCCACTGGACAGGCGCAATTGGCCCTGGCCACGACCACCCGCCGGCGAGGCGGCAGGCGCTTGCACCGGTGGGCTGTTGAGCAGGCCTTTGCTGGGCGCCGGGGCAGCCGCTGCAACCGGGGCCGCGCGCACGGCTTCGGGCTTGCCGCCGGTCAGGGCGCTGAGGGAGTCGTTGCCAAAGGCCGAGTTCATCTTGGTCGGCGCACTGGCGATCAGTGCGTCGAGACGCCCGATCTTGTGCAGGGCCTGCTTGACCTTGTTCAGCAACTGCTCGTTGGTGAACGGTTTGCTGACATAGCCGGAAACCCCGGCCTGGATGGCCTGGACCACGTTTTCCTTGTCGCCGCGGCTGGTCACCATCACGAACGGCATGGCCTTGAGGTGCGCTTGCTCACGGCACCAGGTCAGTAGCTCAAGCCCGGACATCTCGGGCATTTCCCAGTCGCACAGCACCAGGTCGAAGGTCTCGCGCATCAGGATGGCCTGGGCCTTTTTGCCGTTCACCGCATCTTCGATCTTGATCCCGGGGAAGTAGTTGCGCAGGCACTTCTTCACCAGGTCGCGAATAAACGAGGCGTCATCCACCACTAATACACTGACTTTACTCATCGACCCTATTTCCTATAAAAACCGCGGCACGCAGAACGCCTGACTGATGGCATTTTGCCAAAACTCTGTAGTCACGGCGGGACTTTCTTTGACCCGACGCGCAAAAAATCCAGCTGCCACAAACAAAAACGCCCGGCCAAGGGCCGGGCGTTAATTTCTCGGGCAACCTTACTTATCGTCAGTTTCGCCCGGAACATTAGGGATTAGATCGGCTGACCCTTCAACTTCAGCCTTCATGCGCTTGAGGCCCATGTGCCGCACGTCGGTCCCGCGAACCAGGTAAATCACCAGCTCGGAGATATTGCGCGCGTGGTCGCCGATGCGCTCCAGCGAACGCAGGACCCAGATGATGCTCAAGACCCGCGAGATAGAGCGTGGGTCTTCCATCATGTAGGTGGCCAGCTCGCGCAGCGCGGTCTTGTATTCGCGGTCGATGATCTTGTCGTACTGGGCCACCGACAACGCCAGCTCGGCGTCGAAGCGGGCGAATGCGTCGAGGGCATCGCGCACCATGTTGCGCACCTGGTCGCCAATGTGGCGCACTTCCACGTAGCCGCGTGGCGCTTCGCCTTCTTCGCACAGCTGGATAGCGCGACGGGCGATCTTGGTGGCTTCGTCGCCGATGCGCTCCAGGTCGATCACCGACTTGGAAATGCTGATGATCAAACGCAGGTCGGACGCCGCCGGCTGGCGACGGGCCAGAATGCGCAGGCATTCTTCGTCGATGTTGCGTTCCATCTGGTTGATCTGGTCGTCGATCTCGCGCACTTGCTGGGCCAGGCCCGAGTCAGCCTCGATCAGCGCGGTGACTGCGTCGTTGACTTGCTTCTCCACCAGCCCGCCCATCGCCAGGAGGTGGCTGCGCACTTCCTCAAGCTCGGCGTTGAACTGCGCGGAGATGTGGTGGGTAAGGCCTTCTTTGCTAATCATGCGTTTGCTCCGCAAAAGCTGTAAGCCGCAAGCTACAAGCTGCAAGCTGATGTGTGTCGTTCCATTGAGCTGCTTTTACTTGCCGCTTGAAACCTGCGGCTTGCAACTGCCGCTACTAGCCATAACGACCGGTAATGTAGTCTTCGGTCTGCTTCTTCGCCGGATTGGTGAACAGCGTATCGGTGTCGCCGAATTCCACCAGCTTGCCCATGTACATGAACGCGGTGTAGTCGGAAACGCGCGCCGCCTGTTGCATGTTGTGGGTCACGATGACGATGGTGAACTTGGACTTGAGCTCGTAGATCAGCTCTTCGACTTTCAGCGTCGAAATCGGGTCGAGTGCCGAGCACGGCTCGTCGAGCAGCAGCACTTCCGGCTCCACCGCGATGGTACGGGCGATCACCAGGCGCTGCTGCTGACCACCGGACAAGCCGAGTGCCGAGTCGTGCAGGCGGTCCTTGACCTCGTCCCACAGCGCCGCGCCCTTGAGAGCCCACTCAACCGCTTCGTCGAGGATGCGCTTCTTGTTGATGCCCTGGATGCGCAGGCCGTAGACCACGTTTTCGTAGATGGTCTTGGGGAACGGGTTGGGCTTCTGGAACACCATGCCCACCCGGCGACGCAGCTCGGCCACGTCTTCGCCCTTGCGGTAGATGTTAGTGCCGTAGAGGTTGATGGCGCCGTCCACGCGGCAACCGTCAACTAGGTCGTTCATGCGGTTGAAGGTGCGCAGCAACGTCGACTTGCCGCAGCCCGAGGGGCCGATGAAGGCCGTCACGCGCTGCTTGGGGATGTTCATGCTGACGTCGAACAGCGCCTGCTTTTCACCGTAGTACAGGCTCAGGCCTGGCACTTCAATGGCCACGGTTTCCTGGGCCAGGTTCAGGCCCTGCTTGTCGCGACCCAGGGCAGACATGTTGATGCCGTGGGAATGGGTGTCGTGTTGCATGGTCTCACTCCGTTCGTAGCTGCCAGCTTCTAGCTGCAAGCTGCAAGATTTGGGCAAAAGCGGCTCGTAGCTTGCCGCTTGTGGCTAATAGCTTTAGCTGTCCAACGCTTTGTATTTTTCGCGCAGGTGGTTGCGAATCCACACCGCCGACAAGTTGAGCGTGGCAATCACCAGCACCAGCAGCAAGGCGGTGGCGTACACCAGCGGCCGCGCGGCTTCGACGTTGGGGCTCTGGAAGCCGACGTCATAAATATGGAAGCCCAAGTGCATGATCTTCTGGTCCAGGTGCAGGTAGGGGTAGTTGCCATCCAGCGGCAGCGACGGCGCCAGTTTCACCACGCCCACCAGCATCAGCGGCGCCACTTCACCGGCGGCACGGGCCACGGCGAGGATCATGCCGGTCATCATCGCCGGGCTGGCCATCGGCAGTACGATCTTCCACAGCGTTTCCGCCTTGGTCGCGCCGAGAGCCAGGGACCCTTCGCGCACAGTGCGAGGAATCCGCGCCAGGCCCTCTTCGGTGGCCACGATCACCACCGGCACCGCCAGCAGCGCCAGGGTCAGCGAGGCCCACAGCAGGCCCGGCGTACCGAAGGTCGGGGCCGGCAGGGCTTCGGCGAAGAACAGACGGTCAACCGAGCCACCCAGGACATACACGAAGAAGCCCAGGCCGAACACGCCGTAGACGATGGCCGGTACGCCGGCCAGGTTGTTCACGGCGATCCGGATAACGCGGGTCAGGGTGTTCTGCTTGGCGTATTCACGCAGGTACACCGCTGCCAGCACGCCGAACGGGGTGACGATCATTGCCATGATCAGGGTCATCATCACGGTGCCGAAGATAGCCGGGAAAATCCCGCCCTCGGTGTTGGCTTCCCGTGGGTCATCGCTGAGGAATTCCCAGACCTTGCTGAAGTAGAAGCCGATCTTGGTCAGTGTACCCATGGCGTTCGGCTGGTAGGCATGAACGACTTTGCCGATGCCGATTTCGACTTCCTTGCCGTTCGCATCACGCGCCGTCAGGGCATCGCGATTGAACTGGGCGTGCAGGTCGGCCAGGCGCGCTTCGATGTCCTGGTAACGGGCATTCAGCTCGGCGCGACCGGAGTCCATGTCGGCCTGGGCGGCGGCGTCGAGCTTGCCTTCCAGTTCCAGTTTGCGGCCATGCAGGCGGATGCGTTCAAGCCCGGCGTTGATCGCGCCGATGTCAGATTTTTCGAGTGTCTTGAGCTGGGCAGCGAGCTTGTTGACGCGGTCGACACGCGCCTGCAGCTCCGGCCACGCGGCGTCGCCTTCGGCGATGACCTTGCCATCCTGCTTGACGTTGACCAGGGTGCCGTAGAAGTTGCCCCACTCACGACGCTCGATGGTCATCAAGTTCGCCGGCGTGGTCTGGTCCTTGAGCCATTCGCCGACAATCCAGGTGAAGTCATTGCCGTTCAGGTCGCGGTTGCCGACCTTGATCAGCTCGCGGGTCATGAATTCCGGACCCGCATCCGGCACCGGCAGGCCCGCGCTTTTCAGGCGCTCGCGCGGCACTTCTTCTTTCTGCACCACTTCGCCGATGACGATATGGTTAGCCTGGCCCGGCACGTCGTAGTTGGCCTGGATCAGGTCGGCCGGCCAGAAGTGGCCCAAGCCACGCACTGCAATCACGGCCAGCAAACCAATGGTCATGATGACCGCGATGGACACTGCGCCACCGCTGATCCAGACGCCGGGGGCGCCGCTCTTGAACCATCCATTCAGGGAGTTCTGTTTCACAGACTTCTACCTTTCTTAAAGCGACGAGTATTTCTTGCGCAGACGCTGACGAATCAGCTCGGCGAGGGTGTTCATGACGAACGTGAACAACAGCAGCACCAGCGCCGAGAGGAACAGCACGCGGTAATGACTGCCGCCGACTTCCGACTCGGGCATCTCCACCGCGACGTTGGCCGCGAGTGTGCGCAGGCCTTCGAACAGGTTCATCTCCATCACCGGCGTGTTACCGGTGGCCATCAGCACGATCATGGTCTCGCCGACGGCGCGGCCCATGCCGATCATCAGGGCCGAGAAGATGCCCGGGCTGGCGGTCAGGATCACCACGCGGGTCATGGTCTGCCACGGCGTGGCACCCAGGGCCAGCGAGCCTAGGGTCAGGCCGCGTGGCACGCTGAACACGGCGTCTTCGGCGATCGAGTAGATGTTCGGGATCACCGCAAAGCCCATGGCCAGGCCGACCACCAAGGCGTTGCGCTGGTCGTAGGTGATGCCCAGGTCGTGGGAGATCCACATGCGCATATCACCGCCGAAGAACCAGGTCTCCAGGTACGGGCTCATGTACAGCGAGAGCCAGCCCACAAACAGGATCACCGGGATCAGGATCGCACTCTCCCAACCGTCCGGCACCCGCAGGCGCAGCGACTCAGGCAGGCGGCTGAAGACAAAACCGGCCACCAGGATGCCAATCGGCAGCAGCATCAGCAGGCTGAAAATCCCCGGCAGGTGCCCTTCCACATACGGCGCCAGGAACAGGCCAGCGAAGAAGCCAAGGATCACCGTCGGCATCGCTTCCATCAGCTCGATCACCGGCTTGACCTTGCGGCGCAGGCTCGGGGCCATGAAGTAGGCGGTGTAGATCGCGGCGGCAACCGCCAGTGGCGCGGCCAGGAGCATCGCGTAGAACGCGGCCTTCAGGGTGCCGAAGGTCAGCGGCGCAAGGCTCATCTTGGGTTCGAAATCGGTGTTGGCGGCGGTCGATTGCCAGACGTATTTAGGCTCGTCGTAGTTTTCGTACCAGACCTTGCTCCACAACGCGCTCCAGGACACTTCCGGGTGCGGGTTGTCCAGCACCAGCGGCTGCAACTTGCCGCCGGCTTCGACGATCACGCGGTTGGCCCGTGGCGACATGCCGAACACGCCCTGGCCGTCGACCACCGGGTCCACCAGCAAGGTGCGGTGCGCGGTGCTGTGGAACACGCCGAATTTGCCGGACGCATCCAGGGCGGTGAAGCCTTTGCGACGTTGTTCGGCGGTAATCTCGACGATAGGCGCCGTGCCCATCTGGAACGTGCGGATCTGCTTGAAGCGCTGCTCGCCATCCGGGTCACGGGCCATGAACCACTGAGCCAGGCCGCCCTTGGAGTTACCGATGATCAGCGAGATGCCGCCCACCAACTGGGTGCTGGCGGTAATTTCGGCAGTGCCATCTTCCGACAATTTGTAGCGCCCGTTGAGGCTGTTGTCGCGCAGGCTGAAGACATCCGCAAGCGCGCGACCGTTGATCACGTACAGCCACTGCTGGCGCGGATCGATGAAAATCGCCTTCACCGGCTCGGTCATCTGCGGCAGCTCGATGCGCTTCTGCTCGCTGGTGACTTCGCCGGTCATCATGTTTTCTTCACGGCTCAGGGTCAGCACGTTCAAGTGCGAACCGGCGGAGCCTGCAACGACCAGGGAGGAGTCGGTGGCGTTGAGGGCCACATGCTCCAGCGCGCGACCGGCGTCGTCGAGCACGATCGGGTTTTCGCCGTAAGGGTATTCAATCGCCGGGGTGATGGTTTTCTTGCCGTCCGGGTAGGACACCTTATAAGTGTGGCGGAATACCAGGGACTGGCCATTGGACAAACCGAGGATCACCAGCGGGCTGCCGGGCTGGTCTTCACCGATGGAGGCAACACGGGTGCCGGCGGGCAGTGGCAAGTCGACACGCTTGAGCTCGGCACCGGTCTCGACGTTGAAGAACAGCGCCTGGCCCTTGTCGGAAACCCGCATGGCGACTTGGTTCTGTTCTTCCAGGGAGATCATCAGCGGCTTGCCGGCGTCCTGGATCCAGGCCGGGGTCAGGGCGTCTTCCTTGGTCAGCGAGGCGCCCTGGAACAGTGGCGCGACGACATAGGCCAGAAAGAAGAAGATCAGGGTAATGGCGCCGAGGACGGCGAGGCCGCCTACCAGCACGTACCAACGGGTCAGGCGATCCTTGAGGGCGCGGATGCGGCGCTTGCGTTGCAGCTCAGGCGTATTGAAATCAATGCGCTTGGGAGGGGAAGTCGTCGTCATGGTGGAATTGGCCAGATCATTCATGCGCACACCCTAGCGATCCTGTATGACAGAAAGATGACAGTGCAGTGACGCAACAAATCCGCCGCGAAGCAAAGCTGGCAGCGGACTAGAAAATTCGGATGCGGAGCCGGCAGGCCGGCCCCGCAGAGGCAATCAGTTGCCTTCTTTCAGACCCAGGTCAGCCAGGGCCTTGGCGGCAACTTTGGCTGGCAGTGGGATGTAGCCGTCTTTCACTACAACTTCCTGGCCCTGTTTGGACAGAACCAGCTTCACGAACTCGGCTTCCAGCGGGGCCAGAGGCTTGTTCGGGGCTTTGTTGACGTAAACGTAGAGGAAACGCGACAGCGGGTATTTGCCGTTCAGGGCGTTTTCTTCACTGTCTTCGATGTAGTCAGTGCTGCCTTTCTTGGCCAGGGCCACGGTCTTCACGCTGGCGGTCTTGTAGCCGATGCCCGAGTAACCGATGCCGTTCAGCGAGGAGCTGATCGACTGCACGACCGACGCCGAGCCCGGTTGTTCGTTCACGTTTGGCTTGTAGTCGCCTTTGCACAGGGCTTCTTCCTTGAAGTAGCCGTAGGTGCCGGATACCGAGTTACGACCGAACAATTGCACTGGCTTGTTGGCCAGGTCGCCGGTCACACCCAGGTCACCCCAGGTTTTCACGTCGGCTTTGCCACCGCACAGACGCGTCGAGGAGAAAATCGCATCGACTTGTTCCATGGTCAGGTGCTGGATCGGGTTGTCCTTGTGGACGAATACCGCCAGGGCATCCACGGCAACCGGGATTGCGGTTGGCTTGTAGCCGTACTTCTGCTCGAAGGCCGCCAGTTCGGTGTCCTTCATCTTGCGGCTCATCGGGCCCAGGTTGGAGGTGCCTTCAGTCAGCGCAGGTGGCGCAGTGGCGGAGCCGGCAGCTTGAATCTGGATGTTGACGTTCGGGTATTCCTTTTTGTAGGACTCAGCCCACAAAGTCATCAGGTTCGCCAGAGTGTCGGAACCAACGCTGGACAAGTTGCCCGATACGCCAGTGGTCTTGGCGTAAGCCGGAATTGCCGGGTCAACACCAGCGGCCACCGCGTGGGCGGTCGCAACGCCAGCAGCGACAAAAGTCATTGCCGCCATCAAACGCTTCAGTTTCATGCCTTGCTCCTAGCAGATAGGGATAGTTGGATCGGGGCCAAGTATCGAGAGGCCGTGTGAACACTCTATGTCTGCAATGTGACAATTAGATGAAAGGCCACTATCGAGAGGAGCGCAGGCTACGAGGGCAGAAACATTGAATTGTGACGAGGGCGCTGGCTCCCGCGGGACTGCGCAGCACTGCCTTTTTCGCCGCTGCGCGAGCCGCCTTCCTCGCCACACTGGATGATCGGGCGGGTCTTAGCGCCCGCGTTTCCACAGGAACCCACCCACAACCATCCCCATCACGCACAGGACAGCAACGTAGTAAGCCGGGCCCATCGGGCTTTCCTTCATCAGCAGCGACACCGCCAGCGGCGTCAGGCCGCCGAATATGGCGTAGGCGACGTTATAGGAGAACGACAACCCACTGAAACGCACCACCGGCGGGAAGGCTTTGACCATGACGTACGGCACCACGCCGATGGTGCCGACGAACAAACCGGTCAAGGCGTACAGCGGGAACAGCCAGTCGGGGTGGGCGATGAGGCTGTGGTACAGCGTCCAGGAGGTCGCCAGCAGCAGGGCACAACCGAAGATCAACACACGCCCGGCGCCGAAACGGTCGGCCAGCGCGCCGGAGGCGATGCAGCCCAGGCTCAATGTGACGATTGCCAGGCTGTTGGCCTGCAGCGCCACGGTCGCGCTGAAGTGGTAGACGGTCTGCAACACGGTCGGGGTCATCAGGATAACCACGACGATGCCGGCCGAGAGCAGCCAGGTCAGCAGCATCGACAACACGATGGCACTGCGGTGATCACGCAGCACGGCGCGCAACGGCAGCTCGGCGGCCAGGGTCTTGCGTTGCTGCATCTCGGCGAAGATCGGCGTTTCATGCAGCCAGCGGCGCAGGTACACCGACAGCAGGCCGAACACACCGCCGAGCAGGAACGGGATGCGCCAGGCGTAATCCGAGACCTGCTCCGGGCTATAGATAGTGTTGATTGCGGTGGCCACCAGCGAGCCCAGCAGGATCCCGGCGGTCAGGCCGCTGGTCAGGGTGCCGCAGGCGTAGCCGATATGGCGCGGTGGCACGTGCTCGGAAACGAACACCCAGGCGCCCGGTACTTCGCCGCCAATCGCCGCGCCCTGGATGACGCGCATCAGCAGCAACAGGATCGGCGCCCACAGGCCGATCTGCGCGTACGTCGGCAGCAGGCCCATGATCAGGGTCGGCACGGCCATCATGAAAATGCTCAGGGTGAACATCTTCTTGCGGCCCAGCAGGTCACCGAAGTGCGCCATGATGATGCCGCCCAACGGACGCGCCAGGTAGCCGGCGGCGAAGATGCCAAAGGTCTGCATCATGCGCAGCCATTCGGGCATGTCCACGGGGAAGAACAGTTTTCCGACCACGGTGGCGAAAAACACGAAAATAATGAAATCATAAAATTCCAGCGCCCCGCCCAAGGCAGACAGCGACAGGGTTTTGTAGTCGTTGCGGGTCAGCGGGCGCGAAGGTTGCGCACTGCTTGCGGGCACGGAGGACATGGCAAGGCTTCTCTTATTAGTCAGGACGGCAGATCCGGGGTGCTGGCTGCGCCAGGGCGGGTTCGGCAAGATAGCAAATCGCTTGGAAAAGCACAGCGGTGAGCTGATAACAGTTCCAGTGTGCAAATTATCCCCGGTGACCGCACATTAACCGCAATCAGAAGCACAGTTGCCGGAAAAAGCCGCGATACAGCCGCGAATTGCCGACCAAATGAGTGCCCAGAGGTCGTCGTGACGCATGTGTCTCGATATACTCGGCCCTTGCAAGCGCAGAACCCCAGTCTTGAGGGGCTGCTGTGCCAAAACGTCGTTGGGTGCCATCCAGCCGATTTGGCAGAGTTTCCCTTTTAGTACGCCTTACGAGAAACGCATCACGCGGTGTATGTTGGTGCTGAAACGTTTTTCCAGAAGACGGCTATCCACTTGAAATACCCATGAAGCGTCACGGGTCAGAGGCACCCTCGGCATGATCGAACTCGAACAAGAAGATCCTATCCCGCAAGGCGATCTCGCCTTGCAAATCACCGCCCTCCCGCGTGAAACCAACGGTTTCGGCGACATCTTCGGCGGCTGGCTGGTCGCGCAGATGGACCTGGCGGGTACCGCCATGGCCAGCAAGGTCGCGGGTGGCCGCGTGGCCACCGTGGCGATTGATCGCATGGCGTTCCTGGTCCCGGTGGCGGTGGGCGCGCAGCTTTCCTTCTATACCCAGGCCCTGGAAATCGGCCGCAGCTCGATCCAGATGATGGTCGAAGTGTGGAGCGATGACCCGCTGTCCAGCGAATGGCGCAAGGTCACCGAGGCGGTGTTCGTGTTCGTCGCCATCGATGGCAGCGGCCGCACGCGTTCGGTCCCGTCGCGCGCGCGTTAAACCTCATCGGATTTTGACGGTCAATTGCCCCATTGCCTGCCATAAAGAGTGCTGTGTATGCCTACGCCCCACGTTGAAACCGTGAAAATCGACGAGCTGGATTGCTGGCACATTCGCCACAACGGCGCCGAACTGAAAGTCGCCCGACAAGGCGCGCACATCTTCAGTTACCAACGCGCAGGCGAGCAGCCGCTGATCTGGCCGAATCCTGAGGCGGTGTTCAAGCAAGGCAAAGGCATTCGCACCGGCGTTCCGGTGTGCTGGCCATGGTTTGGCGTGTTTGACCGCAATCCGCAAAGCGTCAAGGCAATGCGCCAGAGTGACCAGCCCGCCGGCGCCCACGGTTTTGTGCGCACCGCCCTGTGGGAACTGGCCGCGACGGAACTCGAAGGCGAAACGCTGCGGGTCGACCTGGTGTTGCCGGTGCCTGCGGGAGGCTTCCCCGGCTGGCCGCATCAGGTCGACCTGAAACTGAGCCTGCGGCTGGACGACCAACTGCATATCCACCTGACCAGCCACAACCGCGGCACTGATACCGTGACGCTCAGCCAGGCGCTGCACACCTACTTCGCCGTGAGCGATGTGCGCAACGTGCAGGTCGAGGGCCTGGACGGTCTGGCGTACATCGATACCGCCGACGGCTGGACCGAGAAGACGCAATCGGGGCTGCTGCACTTCACCGCCGAGACGGATCGCATCTACCTCGACACGCCGCCCCAGCAGACTATTGTCGACAAAGACTGGCAGCGCCGCATCCAACTCACCGCCGAGGGCTCGAAGTCGACGGTGATCTGGAACCCCTGGACCGAACGCGCCAAGGCGTTTGATGACATGGCCGATGATGGGTGGACAGGCATGCTGTGCATCGAGACGGCGAATGTGCTGGATGATGTGGTGAGCCTGGCGCCGGGCGAAAGTCATACCCTGGGCGTGAGCATCAAAGCGCTAGCCCTGTAAACCCGAACCCGATGCAGGAGCTGGCTTGCCAGCGCCTACGGGTTTCGCGGTGTCTAGAGGTCGGATTCCTTCACCACCCGCACCTTCCCCGCATCCAGTGCATAGGCCGCATCGGCCAGGTCATTGTTGACCTTCTCCACCTTCAACGTGCCCGTGACCCACAGCGGCGTGTAGATATCATCCAGCCTCAAACCCTTGGGGTACCGCACCAGCACCAGTTGGTTGGGTGGCGGTGGCGGCACGTGGATGCAGGCGCCTGGGTAGGGCACCAGGAAAAACAGCGTGCTGCGACCCTTGGCGTCGGTCTCCAGCGGCACCGGGTAACCGCCGATGCGGATGTTCTTGCCATTCATGGCGGCCACGGTCTTGGTCGAATACATCACAGCCGGCAAGCCCTTGCTCTGCTTCAAGCCGCCTTTGTCGGTGAACGTGCCTTGGGCTTCGGGGGAGTTGTGATCGATCTCGGGCATCGCTTCGAGGGCTTTCTGGTCCGACAGCGGCATCAGGTCGAGCCAGTCGGTTTCCGGCAATTCACCGGCGTGGGCCAGGCCGCAGCCCAGTAATAGAAGAGTGAACAGAAGACGGCGCATGGAGAGGCTCGACAAGGTTAACAGTGTCGGCATTCTAGCCCTCCGCGCCTGCGCAGCGCAGAGGGCCATGAAGCTAAATCATTTTTTTCGCAGCAGGCCGTAGATCACCAGCAACACGATGGCACCGATCAGCGCGCCAATGAAGCCTGCGCCCTGGCCCGCCTGGTAGATGCCCAGGGCCTGACCACCGTAGGTGGCGACCAGCGAACCTGCGATACCCAGCAGGATGGTCATGATCCAGCCCATGCTGTCATCGCCTGGCTTGAGGAAACGCGCCAGCAGGCCGACGATCAAGCCGATGAAGATGGTTCCGATGATACCCATGGCATTTCCCTCTGATTGAATGTGAGTCATGTCAAAGCCTAGTCAGGCTTCGCCATCCTGCAATCAGAGAGACGGCGGCAACCAATGGTTCCCGCCGATCCTTGGGTTATTGCTCGGCGATCAGCGCTTCGACCTTGAGGATCTGCGCTTGCAGCGTCGCACGGTCCTTGCAGCGCAGGTTGGCATGGCCGACCTTGCGCCCGGCCTTGAAGGCCTTGCCGTAGTGATGCAGGTGGCAGTCATCGATGGCGATCACGCGGTCAACCGGCGGCACCACGCCGATGAAGTTGAGCATGGCGCTCTCGCCGACCTTGGCCGTGGAGCCCAGCGGCAAGCCGGCCACTGCCCGCAGATGGTTCTCGAACTGGCTGCACTCGGCGCCTTCGGTGGTCCAGTGCCCGGAGTTGTGCACACGCGGCGCGATTTCGTTGGCCTTGAGGCCACCGTCGACTTCGAAGAACTCGAACGCCATCACGCCGACATAATCCAGCTGCTTGAGCACGCGGCTGGAATAGTCTTCCGCAAGGGCCTGCAACGGGTGGTCGGTGCTGGCCACGGACAGCTTGAGGATGCCGCTGTCGTGGGTGTTGTGCACCAGCGGGTAGAAACGCGTTTCGCCATCACGGGCACGCACGGCGATCAACGAGACTTCGCCGGTGAACGGCACGAAGCCTTCCAGCAGGCAGGCAACGCTGCCCAACTCGGCGAAGGTACCGACCACATCGGCGGCGGTGCGCAGGACTTTCTGGCCCTTGCCGTCGTAACCCAGGGTGCGGGTTTTCATTACCGCCGGCAGGCCGATGCTGGCCACCGCAGCGTCGAGGTCGGCCTGGGACTGGATATCGGCGAAGGCCGGGGTCGGGATGCCCAGGTCCTTGAACATGCTCTTCTCGAACCAGCGATCGCGAGCGATGCGCAAGGCTTCGGCGCTCGGGTACACCGGCACGAACTGCGAGAGGAATGCCACGGTTTCGGCCGGGACGCTTTCGAACTCGAAGGTCACCAGGTCGACTTCGTCGGCCAGTTGGCGCAGATGGTCCGGGTCGCTGTAGTCCGCACGCAGGTGTTCACCCAGTGCAGCCGCGCACGCGTCCGGCGCCGGGTCCAGGAAAGCGAAGTTCATCCCCAGCGGGGTACCCGCCAGGGCCAGCATGCGGCCCAGTTGGCCGCCACCGATTACACCGATTTTCATCGTCAACAACCTCAGGCGATACGTGGGTCTGGATTGTCCAGCACGCTGTCTGTCTGCTCAGCACGGAATTTTTTCAGCACCGCGTGAAACTGCGGGTGCTTGGCGCCCAGGATGCTGGCGGACAACAACGCGGCGTTGATCGCGCCGGCCTTGCCGATCGCCAGGGTCGCCACCGGGATACCGGCCGGCATCTGCACGATGGACAACAGCGAATCCACGCCCGAGAGCATCGACGACTGCACCGGTACGCCAAGCACTGGCAGGTGAGTCTTGGCCGCACACATGCCTGGCAGGTGAGCCGCCCCGCCGGCACCGGCGATGATCACCTCGATGCCACGGGATTCTGCTTCATCGGCATACTGGAACAGCAAATCCGGGGTGCGGTGGGCAGAGACCACTTTCACTTCATACGGAATGCCGAGTTTTTCCAGCATATCGGCGGTGTGGCTAAGGGTGGACCAATCGGACTTGGAGCCCATGATCACGCCAACCAATGCACTCATCGTCGTGCCTCTTCTCTCTGGGCGCCCGCAGGCGCGTCAAAAAACAACAAGCCACGCGGGAAATCCGGCGTGGCTTGTTGTACGAAATTTGGCCGGTTGGACCGGCCGAAGGCCGCGCAGTATACCGTAATAATCCAGATAAACAGCCCCTTGGATGACCATCTGTCTTACACCTCAAACAGGCGGTTTTATTGACTTCCAGGTCAGCGAAAGCACCACAAAATACTGTGGGAGCTGGCTTGCCTGCGATGGCGGAGGGTCAGTGCCTGAAATGTCGGCTGATACACCGCTATCGCAGGCAAGCCAGCTCCCACATTTGATCTGTGTTGGCTCAAGTATTCTGCGCCGCCCCACCTTCCAACTTACGCCACAACAACCGCACGTTCGCCTTGCGCACCAGCGCGCAGCGATACAGGCGAATCTCCAACGGCACATGCCATTGCGGCCCGCCGCACACCATCAGTTCGCCCCGTGCCAGTTCAGCGCGCACGCTCAACTGCGGCACCCAGGCAATGCCCAGGCCTTCGAGGGCCATGCTTTTGAGACTGTCGGCCATGGCGGTTTCGTACACGGTGGTGAAGCGCAATGCGCGCTGGCGCAGCAGCAGATGTACCGAACGCCCCAGGAACGCACCGGCGCTGTACGCCAGCAACGGCACACTGCCCTCGCCTTCCAGGTCGAACAGCGGCTTGCCATCCGCATCGGCGGCGCACACCGGGAGCATCTCGGTGTTGCCCAGGTGCAGCGACGGGAAGATCTCGGCGTCCATCTGCATCGCCGCATCCGGGTCGTAGAACGCCAGCATCAGGTCGCAGCCGCCTTCGCGCAGGGCATGCACGGCGTCGCCGACGTTGGTGGCCACCAGCCGCGTGGCGATGTTCAGGCCTTCATTGCGCAGTTGCGCGATCCAGCGCGGGAAGAATCCCAGTGCCAGGGAGTGCGCGGCCGCCACTTGCATGACTTCGCCCTGCCCGCCTTCCAGGTGATGCAAATGGCGCAGCACTTCACCGAGCTGCTCGACCACCGTGCGCGCGGTCACCAGAAACAACTGCCCCGCTGCCGTCAGTTCAACCGGCGTGCGCGAGCGATTGACCAGGGTCAGGCCCAGCGCAGCTTCCAGGCTGCGAATACGCCGACTGAACGCCGGCTGGGTGACAAAGCGCCGCTCCGCCGCCTGGGAAAAGCTGCGGGTTGCCGCCAGGGCGCTGAAGTCTTCCAGCCATTTGCTCTCAAGGTTCATCACTTCCTCCCACGGGTACGCACCATTTTGGCACACACGCCCGCCATGATAACCGGGTCACACCGACATTATGCCGTTTGTGCATAGGCCAGTGTTTAACAGCATTGGCCCAAAAACTTCTACAAGCCTAGCATTCGCAGCGTTCCGGCCTGTTCCGGGTCCATATCGAGATGATTTCCGTCATGTCCTCCGCTGCATCATTCCGCACAGAAAAAGACCTGCTTGGCGTACTCGAAGTACCTGCCCAAGCGTATTACGGCATCCAGACCCTGCGAGCGGTGAATAACTTCCGCCTCTCGGGCGTTCCGATTTCGCATTACCCGAAATTGGTGGTCGGCCTGGCAATGGTCAAGCAAGCAGCCGCTGACGCCAACCGCGAGTTGGGCCAGCTCAGCGAAGCCAAGCACGCTGCCATCAGCGAAGCCTGTGCCCGCCTGATCCGCGGCGATTTCCACGAAGAGTTCGTGGTGGACATGATTCAAGGCGGCGCCGGCACTTCAACCAACATGAATGCCAACGAAGTCATCGCCAACATCGCGTTGGAGGCCATGGGCCACAACAAGGGCGAATATCAGTACCTGCACCCCAACAACGACGTGAACATGGCGCAGTCGACCAACGACGCCTACCCGACCGCGATCCGCCTGGGTCTGCTGCTGGGCCACGACGCGCTGCTGGCCAGCCTCGACAGCCTGATCCAGGCCTTTGCTGCCAAAGGCGTCGAGTTCGGTCACGTGTTGAAAATGGGCCGCACCCAATTGCAAGACGCCGTGCCGATGACCCTCGGCCAGGAATTCCGCGCCTTCGCCACTACCCTCGGTGAAGACCTGGCCCGCCTGAAAACCCTGGCGCCGGAGCTGCTGACCGAAGTGAACCTGGGCGGCACCGCGATCGGTACCGGCATCAACGCCGACCCGCGTTACCAGGCCCTGGCCGTACAGCGTCTGGCCCTGATCAGCGGCCAGCCGCTGGTACCGGCTGCCGACTTGATCGAAGCCACCTCCGACATGGGCGCCTTCGTGCTGTTCTCCGGCATGCTCAAGCGCACCGCGGTGAAGCTGTCGAAGATCTGCAACGACCTGCGCCTGCTGTCCAGCGGCCCACGTACCGGCATCAACGAGATCAACCTGCCGGCGCGTCAGCCAGGCAGCTCGATCATGCCCGGCAAGGTCAACCCGGTCATCCCGGAAGCCGTCAACCAGGTGGCGTTCCAGGTCATCGGCAACGACCTGGCCCTGACCATGGCAGCCGAAGGCGGCCAACTGCAGTTGAACGTGATGGAGCCGCTGATCGCCTTCAAGATCTTCGACTCGATCCGCCTGCTGCAACGCGCCATGGACATGCTGCGCGAGCACTGCATCGTCGGCATCACCGCCAACGAAGCCCGCTGCCGCGAACTGGTGGAGCACTCCATCGGCCTGGTCACCGCGCTGAACCCATACATCGGCTATGAAAACGCCACCCGCATCGCGCGCATCGCCCTCGAAAGCGGCCGCGGCGTGCTGGAACTGGTGCGTGAAGAAGGCTTGCTCGACGACGCCATGCTCGACGACATCCTGCGCCCCGAAAACATGATTGCCCCACGTTTGGTCCCGTTGAAGGCCTAAGCGTTTGTTGCACCGCTCACCAGGTTGAGGGACTAGACACCTCTCACCTTTTGAGGGCCTGAAGGCTCGTTCTTCAGGCCCTTTTTTTTGCCTCAAGGTTGTGAAATGACGTCCATAAAAACTCCAATATCGCCCTGCAAACCCGCCTTGCCCGATTCCGGCCTGCTGAAACCTTTAATCGCCTCGTGCAGACGGATCACACACTCCTAGGTATAGTGCCGCCCCTCTTCGCGTCAGCGGTCGTCGGTAACGAGACCCTGGAAGCGCGAAACCGCATGAATAACAACACCCGCAAAAGGATTGGGGTCGAACCGTCGTGCACTGCCTGGTGCCATACGACGTGTCGGACCGTCCTGCGTTTGCCATTAGAAAAATCAGCGAGGAACACTCCATGCTAGAAGTCATCAACGACTTCCTCTCAGGGAAAGTATTGATCGTGCTCATTGTCGGGCTCGGTGGCTACTTCACGATCCGCTCGCGTTTCGTTCAATTGCGTCACTTTTTCCACATGTTTTCGGTGTTTCGCGACAGCCTGAAAAGCAGCTCCGGCCAGCTCAGCTCGTTCCAGGCGCTGATGCTCAGCCTCGCCGGTCGCGTCGGCGCCGGTAACATCGCAGGCGTCGGCATTGCCGTGACCCTGGGCGGCCCGGGTGCCGTGTTCTGGATGTGGGTCACCGCACTGGTGGGCATGTCCTCGAGCTTCATCGAATGCTCCCTCGGCCAACTGTACAAGCGCACCGACGCCGAAGGCACCTACCGTGGCGGCCCGGCCTACTACATCCAGCATGGCTTGAAGAAACGCTGGCTGGGCATGGTCATGGCCTTCCTGCTGCTGGTGACCTTCGGCTTTGCCTTCAACGGCCTGCAAGCCCACGCCGTGACTCACTCGCTGAACAACGCCTTCGGCCTGGACACCACCTACACCGGCCTGGCGCTGGCGGTATTGCTGGGCCTGGTGTTCATCGGCGGGATCAAGCGTATTGCCTCGATCGCCGACCTGCTGGTACCGGTCAAGACCCTCGTCTACATCGCCGTGACCCTGTACGTGATCGTGCTGCAATTCGACCACGTGCCGGCCATGCTCGCGACTATCGTCAAGAGCGCCTTCGGCCTGGACCAGGCCTTCGGTGGCCTGGTGGGCAGCGCGATCATCATGGGTGTGAAGCGCGGCGTGTTCGCCAACGAAGCCGGCCTGGGCAGTGCGCCTAACGTGGCAGCGGTGGCGTCGGTAGAACACCCGATCGCCCAAGGCGTGGTGCAGGCGTTCAGCGTGTTCCTCGACACCTTCGTGATCTGCACCTGTACGGCGCTGCTGATCCTGCTCTCCGGTTTCTACACCCCGGGCTTTGAAGGCGACGGCATTGCCCTGACCCAGAACTCCCTGGCGGCCGTGGTCGGTGATTGGGGCCGGATGTTCATCTCGGTGGCCCTGGCGTTGTTCGTGTTCACCTCGATCATGTACAACTACTACCTCGGCGAGAGCAACCTGCGCTTCATCGTGGGCGACAACCGCAAAGTGTTGATGGGCTACCGCGCGCTGGTGCTGGTGCTGATTTTCTGGGGTTCGATCGAGAACCTGAGCACCGTGTTCGCCTTCGCCGACATCACCATGACCATGCTCGCGTTCGTCAACCTGTTCGCCCTGGCGTTCCTGTTCAAGATCGCCATGCGCATCCTGAATGACTACGACAACCAGCGCGCAGCGGGCATCAAGACCCCGGTGTTCGACTCCAGCCAGTTCCCTGACCTGGACCTGGATCGCAAGGCCTGGCCGGCGAATCCGGTGAAGTCGCAGCCAACGGCTCAAGCATCGGCTGAACTGAACGCTCAAGCGCAACGCTGAGCGTCGTAAGCCTAGATAGATGACACGCCGCCCGGCCTTGGGCATGCTCTGGGCCCGGCGGCGTTTTTCGTTCAGGAGATTCTTCGATGTCCCCAGCTAACAACATCATGGTGCTCTACACCGGCGGCACCATCGGCATGCAGGCCAGCGCAAACGGCCTGGCGCCCGCATCCGGTTTCGAAGCCCGCATGCGCGAACAACTCGCCAACGAGCCCGTGCCCGCCTGGCGCTTCCGGGAAATGGCGCCGCTGATCGACAGCGCCAACATGACTCCCGCCTACTGGCAGCGCCTGCGCGTCGCGGTGGTTGAAGCCGTGGACGCAGGCTGCGACGCGGTGCTGGTCCTGCACGGCACCGATACCCTGGCCTACAGCGCGGCGGCCATGTGCTTCCAACTGCTGGGTTTGCCGGTGCCCGTGGTATTTACCGGCTCGATGCTGCCCGCCGGCGTGCCTGACAGCGACGCCTGGGAAAACGTCAGCGGTTCGCTGGCAGCGCTGGGCAAAGGCCTGGCCCCGGGTGTGCACCTGTATTTCCACGGCGCGCTGATGGCCCCGACCCGCTGCGCGAAAATCCGCAGTTTTGGTCGCCATCCGTTTGCTGCGTTGCAGCGTAACGGTGGCGTGGCCAAGGCCGAGACGCTCCCCGCCGCCCTGGACTACCGCCAGCCCAAGGCCCTGGCCAATGTCGGCGTATTGCCGCTGGTGCCGGGCATTGCCGCCGTGCAGGTGGATGCACTGATCGACAGTGGGATCCAGGCACTGGTGCTCGAATGCTTCGGCAGCGGCACCGGGCCCAGCGATAACCCGGCGTTCCTGGCCAGCCTCCAGCGCGCGCAGGATCGGGACGTGGTGGTGGTGGCAATCACTCAATGCCATGAAGGCGGCGTAGAACTGGACGTGTATGAAGCCGGTAGCCGCTTGCGCGGTGTCGGTGTGTTGTCCGGGGGCGGCATGACCCGCGAAGCGGCATTCGGCAAGCTGCAAGCGCTGCTCGGTGCCGGCCTCGCCACCGCAGACGTCCGCCGCCTGGTGGAACTCGACCTGTGTGGCGAACTGAGCTGACCGGCATATAACTTGCTCCACTTCCAGCCATCACCTGGCTGGAAGTCCGCATGCTGCACTCCCACCTCACCACCCTCAATGCCGTCTCCCTGGTGCTCAGCACCTTCAAGGCCGAAGGCCTGCCCGCCGAAGCGCTGCTGGCCGGTAGCGGTATCTGCGCGGCGGACTTGAGCCGCGCCGACACGCGTATTGCCACCCACCAGGAGATGCAGGTGTGCGCCAATGCCGTGGCGTTGCAGCGCGATATCGGCCTGATCGTGGGGCGGCGCATGCACGTTTCGTCCTACGGCATGCTCGGCTATGCCCTGCTCACCAGTGCCACTTTCGGTGACGCTCTGCGCCTGGCCCTGCGATATCCGGCGCTATTGGGAACACTGTTCGAACTGAGCCTTGAGGAGGACGGCGAGCGTATCTGGTTCACCGCCGGCGATTATCGCGAGAACCCGGCGCTTACCACCTTCAACGTCGAGCTGTGCCTGGGATCGCTGAAGGTCATCTGCGACGACCTGCTTGGCCATCCGCTGCCCTTGCTGGGCGCGCGCTTTGAGCATGATGCGCCGGATTATCAGGCGCGCTACACCGAGTCTTTCGACTGCCCGTTGCAGTTCCAGGCCACCGCCAATGCGTTCGCCTTCGACCAACGCTGGCTCTCCCAGCCTTTGCCCCTCGCCGATACCGTGACCCATCAGGCCATGGCCGAGCGCTGCCGTAAACAGAACACCGAATTCACCGGGCGCGAAGCCTGGCTGGGACGGATCCGCCAGCTGCTCGCGGCACAACTGCACGCCGCACCTGGCCTCGAAGGCCTGGCCGAGCAGATGAAGTGCTCGGCGCGTACCCTGCGCCGACACCTGCATGACCTGGGCTGCAGCTACCAGGAACTGCTCGACGAACTGCGCTTTGAACGCGCCAAACAGTTGCTGGCTGAAGATCAGTGGCCGATCTATAGGATCGCCGAGGCCCTGGGGTTCAGCGAGACCGCCAGTTTTCGCCATGCGTTCGTGCGCTGGAGCGGCGTGGCGCCGAGCCAATTTCGACCATGACGCCCCATTGAGGGGCGAATTTCGGACAGACAATCTGGCCACATTTATCCCCTTTTGGCCGCTCCTGCCGTTCTCATAATCGCCGTCGCCCGCAAGACTGCATGCACCGATACCGCCTGCGGAGAACAACAATATGCTGACGATCTACTCGGACGATCACCACCTGCACCATGGCCGTTGCGAATTGATGGACGGGCAACTGATGCCCTGCTTCGAAATGCCCTCGCGCGCCGACCACGTGCTGCAGCGGGTCAAGGACCGCGAACTGGGCCCCGTGCAAGCGCCGCAGGACTTTGGCCTGGCACCGCTGCAACGCGTTCACAGCCACGACTACCTCGACTTTTTCAAAGGCGCCTGGGCACGCTGGACAGAATTCAACCAGGACGGCGACCTGCTGCCCTACACCTGGCCCGCACGCACCTTGCGCCGCGTGCTGCCCACCAGCCTGCACGGCCAGCTCGGTTATTACAGCTTCGACGGCGGCGCGCCGATTACCGCCGGCACCTGGCAAGCGGCCTACAGCGCGGCGCAGGTCGCGCTCACCGCGCAACAGGCGATCCAACACGGCGCCCGCAGCGCCTTCGCCCTGTGCCGGCCACCGGGACATCACGCCGCCAGCGACTTGATGGGCGGCTATTGCTACCTCAACAACGCCGCCATCGCCGCCCAGGCCTTTCTCGACCAGGGCCATAAGAAAGTCGCGATCCTCGACGTGGATTACCACCACGGCAACGGCACCCAGTCGATTTTCTATGCACGCAGCGATGTGCTGTTCACCTCGATCCACGGGCATCCGGAAGCGGAGTTTCCGTTCTTCCTCGGCTACGCCGATGAGCTGGGCGAGGGCGCCGGGGAAGGCTTCAACTTCAATTACCCGCTGCCAGCCGGTTCCGGCTGGGACACCTGGAGCGCGGCCCTGGAGCAGGCCTGCGGGGAAATCGAGCGCTACGGCGCCGACATCATTGTGGTCTCCCTGGGTGTGGACACGTTCAAGGACGATCCCATCTCGCAGTTCAAGCTCGACAGCCCGGACTACCTGGCCATGGGCAAACGCATCGCGCAGCTCGGCACGCCCACGCTGTTCGTGATGGAAGGCGGCTACGCCGTGGAAGAAATCGGCATCAATGCCGTCAACGTTCTCGAAGGTTTTGAGGGGTCAGCCGAATGAACATGCTCAAGTCGCTTGTACTGTGCGCGGCGGTGCTCAGCACTGCCGCCCACGCCGAAGAAAAAACCCTGCGCGTCTACAACTGGTTCGACTACATCACGCCCAAGGCCCTGGATGACTTCAAGGCGCAGAACCCGGCGATCAAACTGGTCTACGACATCTTCGACACCAACGAAGCCCTGGAGGCCAAGTTGCTCACCGGCAACTCCGGCTATGACGTGGTGGTGCCTTCCAATGTGTTCCTGGCCAAGCAGATCGAGGCCGGCGTGTTCCAGCCCCTGGACCGCAGCCAGTTGCCGAACTGGAACCACCTCGATCCCAAGCTGATGAAGCTGATCGAGGCCAACGATCCCGGCAATAAATTCGCCGTGCCCTACATGTACGGCACCATCCTGATCGGCTTCAACCCGGCCAAGGTCAAGGCGGCGCTGGGCGACAACGCGCCGGTGGACAGCTGGGACCTGATCTTCAAGGAAGAAAACATCAGCAAACTCAAGCAGTGCGGCGTCGCCCTGCTGGACTCGCCGTCGGAGATCCTGCCCCTGGCCCTGCAGCACCTGGGCCTGGACCCCAACAGCAGCAACCCCAAGGATTATGAAAAAGCCGAAGCGCTGCTGATGAAGATCCGCCCGTACATCACCTACTTTCACTCCTCCAAGTACATGGCCGACATTGCCAACGGAGACATCTGCGTCGCCGTCGGCTATTCCGGCAGCTTTTCCCAGGCCGCCAACCGCGCCAAGGAAGCCAAGAACGGCGTGACAGTGGACATGCGCCTGCCCAAGGAAGGCGCGCCGATCTGGTTCGACATGCTTGCCATCCCCAAAGGCGCGAAGAACCCGCAGGACGCCTACACCTTCATCAACTACCTGCTGCAACCCGGTGTGATCGCGCCAATCAGTGACTTCGTCGGCTACCCCAATCCCAACAAGGACGCGACTGAACAGGTTGACCCGGCGATCCGCAACAACCCCAACCTGTACCCCACCGAAGCGGCAATGGCCACGCTCTACACCTTGAAACCCCTGGGCCGCGACGCCGAACGCGCCAGGACCCGCGCCTGGACCAAGATCAAGTCCGGGACCTGATCGGCCACGGCCGGGGCGTGCAGGCCCCGGCCGTTACTACTTATTTACCGTCTCGCCCGCCTTGCCAGACTCTACCTTGCAGCTCTTCACGCCTGATACCGGCCAAGGAGCTGCAAATGCCCACCGACTCGATCCCCACCAGTAACCGCCCGCCCAGCACCTACGATCTGCTGACGCAACTGAGTACCGGCCCGTCCATCCGCGAAGTCGCCGCCAACCTGTTGCGCGCCGCCCTCAAGTAGCAATACCCGACACTGAATATCGACCCGGACCTGGCCACCGTCGTCACGCCACACTGGCGCATCGCCGACGACCTCATTCAGTCAACGCCCCCCGCCATGGAGTCGCTGACCTCGGTCCTGGCCAACCAGGCCCTGTCGCCGGAGCCGGTGATTTATATCGACGGCGAGCATTTCCTCACGGCGCAGCCACAGGCACCGCGCGCCGAACACCTGCCGGTGAAGATCGATGCCATCGCGCGGTTGATCAATGAGCTGGCAGCCCTGATTTTCACCGCCTACCAGGAGCAGCAACTCGACTACTGGAATACCTCCAACGGTATGTCTGGCCCGCGCTGGCAGCTGCTCTCACATTCCTTGCGCAACGTGTGGAACGTCACCACGCAGGAGGGCTGGGACGAACACGACTGCGCCATGGCCAGGTTGCTGTTCCACTTTCCGGAGCAGGCCAAGCGCAAGGCTTTCGATACGTTCCAGACCCACGCCTACCTGATCGACATGGATGGCCATCACAACAACCAATCCACGCATATCGGCCTGTCGGACATGGCGGTGTTGATCGGCAAACACGAGCAGAGCGAGCGGATTCTGGCCTACTCGCTGCTCAACGGTTATGAGAAGTTCGAGTCGCTGGAAAAGCTCGGTGAGTCGCTGCCCGCCAGCCTGGTCCAATATCAACTGGATGTCGGCGTGCAATGGCGGCTGTACGAACCCAGCGCAGATTTCTTCGACAGCCTGGCGTGCAACCTGATCGCCTTGCAACTGCAGGCGATCGGTTCGATTGGCCCGGCCGGCTTCGAGGTCGCTCCCGTGGCGGTCACGACCGGCCAGGCTGTCGCGCGGATCCTGCCGGTGATCGAGGACCTGAGCGAGCACTCGCTGTCGAGCATCCGCCAGATTCATGAGCAGCTCCCCGACTGGCTCGCCAACGCCTCGGACCTCGACGTGTCGATCTATAGCCGGTACGTGATCGAACTGGCCGAGGTGCATACCCACAACCTCGGTCGAACGTTCCAGGACGGCATTCCTCCGATCCGCGATTACGCACGCGAGCAACTGCAAAAACAGATCAATCGGCAGAGGAATGGCGCGAGCCTGAGCCTGGACAAGGTCGAGATCAGCATCGAGAGCCCTGTGGTCTGGGGCACGTTTGTGCTGCCCGGCGCCAGCGACATCACCCGGCGCAGCCTGATCGACCTGGCCCTGGAGAACCTCACCGGCCTGCCCACCGGCACGCCCACCGTGCACTACAACGGCGGCACAGGTCCCGCATGGCTGACGTACGACTACCTCAAGGGCGTGATCGAAACCCTCGACATCGGCCAACACTACCCCACGCTGATCAAGACAACCCTGCTCGATGACCCAGAGCAATCCCGTAGCCGGCAAACCCTCTACACCTCGCACCTGCGGACGCAACTGCCGCTGCTGGCCCTGCAGTGGAAAATCCAGGGCGAGCATGGCATCGATGATCGCGGTTACCGTTATGTCGCCGCCGCCGTGCAGGCGCAAGCGCACGACCGACAGGTCGAGGGGCAAGAGATTGTCATCCGTCGCCTGGCATTTATCCCCACCCTGCGACCCGGCCGGGAACCGGATGCGGTGGCGAATATGTTCGTGATCGGCCCCCGCGATCACACCCAAGGCCCCTGCCTGCTGTATCGCCCCCTGTTGGACCCGGTGCTGGTGCAGTTCCCGTCACGCGAAAACCTGTTGTATGCCATCAAACATCACCGCAGCTTGCGCGACTCGGTGCTGGCCTGGTTACCCAACGACAGCCGCTTCAATTACGAGCAGTACGTCTTCCCTGCCGCCCTGCCCTCGCCATGGACCGTGGTGCGCGGGTTGGTGGAACCGCAGGTAGTGGTGCAAATGAGCGGCCCCATTGCCTTGAGTGATGAGGTGCTGGGCAACGATCACCTGGCGACCCTGTTCAAGGACAACGCCCATGCGATGGTTGAACTGGCCAACCGGCAATCGGTATCCAACGTGAAGAAACGCTGGGCCACCTACCGGCAGGCCGGTTGGCTGATTTTCAGCGCGGCGCTGCCATTTCTGGGGCGCACGGTGGGGATTGCCGCCTGGATCTGGCAAATCATGGACGACCTGCAGGAAGCCACCCAAGCCGAGCCCGGGCCTGACGGCAAGACCTCCTGGACGGCGCAGGTCGACCTGTTGCTCAACCTGGGCATGGCCCTGGTGCTGCATGTTGCCCTGCGCCATCCGCCGCAGCCCCGCCCACTCAAGGCACAGCCGCCGAGACTTGAACCGCCAGCGAGCGCCCATCGCCCCACGCCGCCGCCGCGCAAGATCGTGGTGACGCAGCAACCCAACTTGCCCGATGCCGAACTGCCGGCACGCCATCTGGGGCCGCTGCACAACAGTGGCGCACTCAATCGCTTACCCGCGAGCCTTGCGGCAACACTGGATCGCTTCAAAGTCGATAAACCCGCAGGGCTTAGGGAGCCAAGCCAAGAACCCGGTCCCCACCTGAATCTCTCTGCCCTGGGTGAAAAATGGTACGCACCGGTCAAGGAGCGCTGGTTCGAGGTCATGCTGGATGAGAACGACAACGTCATGATTGTCGATCCGCAGCGCCCCTCCCACGTCGGCCCGTTGCTGGTCAGTAACCTGGCCGGCCAATGGTTTGTCGACACGCGACTACGCCTGCGTGGCGCCGGGTTCAGGAATCGGCGCAAGGCCGCCCAGGCCAAAAAACCATCGCGGATCGCCGAGCTCAGGGGCCAGCTCACCACCTTCAATGCAGGCCAGAAGCGCGGGCAAGCCGAGGTTGCCATGGCACACGCGGCAATAGACCCGCAACCCGGCCCCTCCACCAACCAACAACGCCGGGCATTCATCGAAAAACTGGACACGCGCCTGGCCGAGTATGACGTGCCCATCCGCCAGCTTCGGGCACTGAACGTCATCGATACGGTGCCCAACTACCAGGGCGACATGATCGACTACTTGAACCAGCAACTGCTGCTCACGCGCTTCGCCGTCTCTGAAACCCTGCCGACGTTCCGGACAGAACTGTTGTCGACGCTCGATGAGATGGAAGCCCTCGCGCCTATGCAAACCGAGAGACAGACCGCACTCGCCGAGAAAATGTCGCAGCTGAACCTGGACATGATCAGCCGCCTCGAATACGCGCAAACCCGTTACCTGCACCTGCAGGAACTGGGCATCGACGGCATGAAAGTCATCCAGAACACTCTCCATGCCTTGCCTGACTTCAAGCTTCACGACCTCAAGGCCCTGCAAATCACTTTGAATCGCTACCTGTGCATCAGGGAAGGCAGCGGTGAAGCCTTCGTCGATGCCCACACCCAGCTCAATGAAATCGTGAACATCGCCGACCTCAACATACAAACATGGATCGAGGCCATGCCCGACGCCAGTGTCAGCGACCCGGGCGAGCGGATCGAGGTGCTCAACAGCCTGGTCGAACAATTCTCCCTGGTCGATCAACGCCTGCTGGACCTGCACGCCGAACACCCGGACTACGTGCAGAGGGAACCGCTGGAGAGCCTTCGCCAACGCATCGACGATTTCAACAGGCAAGCCGTGCATGAATTGGCCCGACTGTTGAAAGAACGCAAGCCGCGGGAGACCAAGGCCGGCCCGTCGAAAACGCAGCAGGCGCCGAAGAAGAAGGTCATCAAGACCCGCTTCAACGCGGTGGTAGTAGGCGAGCCACGCCCCTCTGACGAGGGGCTCCTGGACGTAAAGGCGCCGGTCACGGGCAAGGTCATTGCGACCTTCCACGAAAAAAGCCCCGGGGTGTGGGTCGAGCGCACGACGCCGACCCCAAGGCCACAACGGCCGGTGGCGGTGGACCTCAATATCAGCATGAGCAACGCGCAAAACCTGCTGGATGAAGAGCCCTCCGCGACCCAGCGCCTCCTGGTGCAGTCGAGGAAAGCCGGGCGAATCCCGGTGGAAATCGAAGAGATGCTGCACCAGCACGCCGCCCGCATGGAGCTGGCAGCGAGCAACATCGAAGAGGCGCTGACCCAACGCAACCTCACGGAGAGCGATCGCCCGTCTGCCGCCACCCTCAACCGCCAACTCAACGAGGCCACGCAACGGCTCTATGCGCTGGGCACCAGTACCCGCATCAGCATGACCAAACAGCAACTGCCGACTGCCGCGCGGGTGCAGTGGCTGCACAGCCAGGGGGCGGTGAACATTGCCAAGGTGATCACCCGCCGGCGCCTCAAGGGCCCCGGCAAGGACTACCTGGATGAGTACGCGATCAGCGATCACAACACCCAGGAAGTGCTGTGGTATGCGCACTTTCATTACGATTCGCCGCACGCCGAGCTCGACCATTTCACCGCCGGCCACCTCAAGACCCGTGAACAGCAGCGACTCGGCGGCGCGATCCATCGCACCGGCCTGAGCGACGGCGATCAGATTGCGATTTATCGCAGCGAAATCAGCCCGCAGCTGGCTCGTTCACTGTTCTTCCAGAGCTGAGGTCAACTGGCCTGCCAGGCCCTGCGCAGCTTAGCCAGGGCCTCGGCGATGGCCGCTTCGGGCACGGCGGCAAAGCCCAGCACCAGGCCGGCGCGCTGGTCCGCCGGCGTGGTGGAGTGCGCCAGCCAATAACTGCTCAGCCCATTTACCTCGACCCGCACGCCCTGGGCCTGCTCAACCAATTGCTGCTCGCGGGCCAGGCTGTCCACGCGTACCGTCATGTGCAGCCCCGCCGCCACACTGGGCAATTCGCCGACGCCCGGCAAGCCGCCCGGCCAACCGGCCAGCACCGCATTGCGGCGACTCAACGCCGCCCGCCGCATGCGGCGAATATGGCGCTGGAAGTGCCCGGCCGCCATGAACTCGGCCATCACCGCCTGGGTGCTGACTTCCGAGTGGCGCATGTCCACCGCACGGCGCCGCGAGAACGCATCCACCAGCCCCGGCGGCAATACCAGATACCCCAGGCGCAGGGCCGGGAACGCGACTTTGCCGAAGGTGCCGACGTAGAGCACGCGACCACTGCGGTCCAGCGCGGCCAGGGGCGCCAGCGGTGCGCCGCTGTAGCGGTACTCGCCGTCATAGTCGTCCTCGATGATCCAGCCGCCGGTGCGCTCGGCCCACGCCAGCAGTTCCAGGCGCCGCGCCAGGCTCATGACCACGCCCAACGGGTATTGGTGGGACGGCGTGACATAGGCCAGGCGGCAATCTTTCAGGCTGTTGAGGGTGTGGCAGTCGATGCCTTCGTTGTCCACCGGCACGCCCTGCAGGTTCGCACCGGCCAGGGCGAATGCATGGCCGGCAGCGCGGTAACCCGGGTTTTCCACCGCAACACCGTCGCCCGGCTCCACCAGCAACTGTGCACAAAGGCTGATTGCCTGCTGTGCGCCACAGGTGATCACTATTTGCTCAGCCGCGCACTGCATGCCCCGCGAGCTGCGCAGGTAAGCGGCAATCAGGCCACGCAGGCGAGCATCGCCCGCCGGGTCGCCGTAGCACAACTGCTCCAGGTCCGGCTTGCGCCAGAATGCCCCGTTCAGCTTGGCCCATACCTCAAACGGAAACAGATCAAAAGCCGGTACACCCACGCGAAACGCCCTGGGCGGGCCCGCAGGCGGCTGTGAAAGATGGTTGTTTTTCACCCGGGCCAGGCCCGGTCTGTGGATAACTTCGTTATCGAGATCTTCGGGCAAATCTGTCCATTTTGTGGATAAGGCTGGGGATAAGCCTGTGGGTAACCCTGTGGACACTTTTGTGGATAGTTTTTTCGGCTGAGGCAGTTGGGCCACATAGGTGCCATCACCGACTCGGCCTTCGATAAACCCTTCGGCGTACAGTTGATCGTAGGCACGCACCACGCTGTTGCGCGAAATCGCCAGGGCCGCTGCCAAGTCACGGCTGGCGGGTAAGCGCGTGCCGCTGGCCAGGCGTCCGTCCAGCACCCGCTGGCGCAGGGCCTCATACAGCTGGCGCGTCAGGCCTTGGCGCCGGTCCAGCTCGATGCCGGCAGGGTTGAATGAAAGAGGCGGCGAAAGGGGCGGCATATTGGACCTATGAAATTGGCCTGAGATGGCTCTTACAACAGACCATTAGCCTGCCTACGATGCAGGCATTCGCCAAGGAAAATATTCATGTACACACCTCGCGCCTTTGCCCTCGAAGACTTGCCCGAATTGCAGCAACTGATTCAGCACACGCGCCTGGCGCAGTTGGTGACCGTTGGCGAGCAAGGCCTGCAAGCCAGCCACCTGCCGCTGCTGCTCAACCCCGATGAAGGCCCCAATGGCACCCTCTACGGGCACCTGGCCAAGGCCAATCCGCAATGGCGCGACCTGCAAAACGGCAGCGAGGCCCTGGTGATCTTTGCCGGCGCCGAGGCCTACATCAGCCCGGCGTTCTACCCGGCCAAGGCCGAGCACGGCAAGGTGGTCCCGACCTGGAACTACCTGGCGGTGCATGCCTACGGCAAGGCTGAAGTGTTTACCGACGCCGAGCGCCTGCTTGCACTGGTCAGCGCCCTGACTGATCGCCATGAAGGCAACCGTACCCAGCCGTGGAAGGTCAGCGACGCCCCGGCCGATTACATCGACGGCATGCTCAAGGCCATCGTCGGCTTCGCCCTGCCGATCGAGCGCCTGATCGGCAAGCGCAAGCTCAGCCAGAACCGCAGCCAGGCCGACATCGACGGTGTTCGTAAAGGGCTGGCCGCCAGCGCCGATGTGCGCGACCAGACCCTCGCCCGCTTTATTCCCCAAGGAGTTCCAGAATGAGCCAGATCGACATCCGCCCGGTCACTGTCGCCGACCACGCCGCCTGGCTGCCGCTGTGGCAGGCGTACCTGAAGTTCTACAACACCGAGCTGCCGGACGCCGTGACCCAGAGCACCTGGCAACGCCTGCTCGATGCACAGGAGCCGACCCATTCCGCGCTGGCCTGGCAGGATGGCAAGGCCGTGGGCATGGTCAACTTCATCTACCACCGTTCCAACTGGAGCATCGAGAACTCGTGCTACCTGCAGGACCTGTTGGTGGACCCGGCCCAGCGCGGCACCGGCGTTGGCCGCAAACTGATCGAGTTCGTCTATGCCACCGCCAAGGCTGATGGTTGTGCCAAGGTGCACTGGTTGACCCACGAGACCAACGCCACGGCGATCCAACTGTACGAGCGCATCGCCGAACGTCCGGGTTTCATTCAATTTCGCAAAGGTCTTTAAGGAGCGCAGCATGCCTATCTCACCCGCCGACTGGAAAGGCGTCCCGGCGCCTACGGTCCAACTGCTCGAAGGGCGCTTTATCCGCCTGGAAAAACTCGACCCGGCACGCCATGGCGACGACCTGTTCCAAGCCCTGCAAGGCCCCGGCGCCGACCCGAAACTGTGGGATTACCTGCCTTACGGCCCATTCCCCGAGCGCGGCGCCTTCAATGACTGGCTCAACAACCATGCGCAACACAGCGATCCGTATTTCTTCAGCGTGATCGACCGGGCGAGCGGCCAGGTGCAAGGCATCCTCAGCCTGATGTCCATCGTCCCGGCCCAGGGCCGCATCGAAATCGGCCACGTGACCTTCGGCGCACCGATGCAACGCTCGCCGAAAAGCACCGAAGCAGTGTACCTGCTCGCCAAGCATGCGTTCGAACAGGGCTATCGCCGCCTGGAATGGAAGTGCAACAACGGCAACGCCCGCTCCAAATACGCGGCCGAGCGGCTGGGGTTCAGTTTTGAAGGGGTGTTCCGCCAGCACATGGTGGTAAAGGGGCAAAACCGCGATACCGCGTGGTACTCGATCCTGGATTCGGAATGGCCCGCGATTGGCGCGGGTTTCGAGGCCTGGTTGTCAGCGGCCAACCAGTCGGGCCCTGGGCAGTTGAAGAGCCTCGCGGAGTGTCGCCAGCAGGCGCTCTGAGACGTGGTTCAACCGCTGGGCCGGCGGCGCAATGCGCGTCGGCCCAATCCCTTGGCGATAGCCGCAATTATCGCTGCAGACTAGCGACATCTCCCGCAAGCAAGGGTCGCCCGGCCTGACATTTATCCCCCCGCAGCCTCGCTAAATTCCCCGCCTCATACATCAAGAGGTGGGATTACATGCCGCGCATACACAAACAACTCGCGCTCGCCATCACCCTGGCGCTGGGTGCCCTCGGCGCTCAATACGCACAGGCCAGGGGCGATATGGAGCCAGACAGTGAATGGTTCGAACAGCCCGGCAACAAGGGTCATTCCGCGCCGGCGCTGCCGGCGCCTGAAGACTTCTACTTTGCCGACCGGGCGACCAGCCGAAACGCCCTGAGCGTCGCTCGGGTGCTGGACGCCGCCGTGGATGGGTTGCTGGCGTCGGATGAGTTCAACGAGTGGGAAAAAAGCCGGCTCGAACGTTACGGCCTGTACCTGAGCACCCTGGAGCCGAGCCGAATAGGTGCAGTGCTCGAGCAACTGGCGGGAAGCCAGAACGCCAACCTCGGCACTGCCACCCAGAACAGCCAGAAAGCCTTGAACGCCAACCTGTTGGCAGCCATACGCCAGCTGGATAAAGACACCGGCGACACCGGTCGCGTATGGCTGCAAGGCCTGGGCAATGGCGGCAGCCTTGATGCGCAACACGGCAGTGCCGGCTTGAAACAGAGCAGCCAAGGCCTGTTACTGGGGGCTGACGGCGCAATCGACGATGCATGGCGGGTGGGTGTGGTGGGCGGCAAATCCGGCACTGACCTGAGCGCCAGGCGCTTCAAGGGTGAAGTGGACAGCTGGCACCTCGGCGCCTACGCCGTCCGCCTGGACGGGCCACTCGCGCTACGCTTCGGCGCGCTGTACAGCAGCCATACCGGGCAAAACAAACGCACGGTCGACTTCGACTTCATCAATCACCGCGATCACCTCTCGGGCAAGTACAAGGCGCGGAGCCAAAACGCATTTGCCGAGCTGGGCTATCAGCTGCAGACCGTTGACTGGCGCGCCGAGCCCTTTGCCGGCGTGGGTTTCCAGCGTTATCACCGCGAACGCTTCCAGGAGAAAGGCGGCTACAGCGCCTTGAACGTGGGTACGCAGACCCAGCAGAACCTCAGCAGCACCTTCGGCCTGCGCGTGACCCATGACGTGACGCTGGCCAACCAGATGATCCTCAAGCCGCACCTGAGCACAAGCTGGAAGCATCTTTATGGCGACACCAGCAGCCGCGTACGTCAGTCCTTCGCCTGGGAAAAACGTGAGGACTTCAACAGCGCGTTCACCGTCGGCGGCACGTCCCTGGACCGTGACAGCCTGGCGCTGCGCACCGGCGTGGAGCTGGCGCTGTCGGACGAGCACAGCGTAGGCCTGGCCTACAGCGCCGAGTTTGGCAGCCACAGTCGCAACCAGGGGTTGATGGGCCAATGGGCGATGGCGTTCTAAGGCACCGGGAAGCCCGATCGACAGGCAAAAAAAAGGGGAGCACCTGCTCCCCCGAGGATTAAACGGTTATGTCGAAGGCTGTATCAGCCTTCGATCTCAATCAGGATCTCGCCCGGGTTGACCCGGTCGCCCTTGGCCACATGCACAGCGGTGACCTTGCCGGCGATCGACGCCTGCACTTCGGTTTCCATCTTCATGGCCTCGGTGATCAGCACGGCCTGGCCAGCCTTGACCACATCCTCTTCCTTGACCAGCACGTCGACGATGTTGCCCGGCATTGCCGTGCTGACGTGGCCCGGCTCAGTGGCATGCTTGCGCTTGCTGCCGCCGCTGCTGACAAATTCGTTGAGCGGTTCGAACACCACTTCTTCCGGCATGCCGTCGATGGACAGGTAGAAATGGCGCTTGCCTTCGGCCTTCACGCCGACGCCGGTGATGTCCACGCGGTAGCTTTCGCCGTGCACGTCGATGACGAACTCGGTCGGCACGCCTTCGCCGCCAGCACGCGCCACACCGCCGGCTTCAGGGATCGGCAGCAGCACTTCAGGGGCCAGGGTGCCGGCGTCGCGTTCCTCGAGGAACTTGCGCCCGATGTCCGGGAACATCGCGTAGGTCAGCACGTCTTCTTCAGACTTGGCCAACGCACCGATCTCGCCGCGCAGCTTGGTCATTTCCGGCTTGAGCAAATCGGCCGGACGCACGTCGATCACCTCTTCGCTGCCGATGGCCTGACGGCGCAGTTTCTCGTTCACGGTGCCCGGCGCCTTGCCGTAGCCGCCTTGCAGGTAGAGCTTCACTTCGTTGGTGATGGTCTTGTAGCGCTCCCCGGCCAGCACGTTGAAGAACGCCTGGGTGCCGACGATCTGCGAGGTCGGCGTGACCAGCGGCGGGAAGCCAAGGTCTTCACGCACCCGCGGGATTTCGGCCAGCACTTCGCCCATGCGGTTGAGTGCGCCCTGCTCTTTCAGCTGGTTGGCGAGGTTGGAAATCATCCCACCCGGCACCTGGTTGACTTGCACGCGGGTGTCGACTGCGGTGAATTCGCTTTCGAACTGGTGGTACTTCTTGCGCACGGCGTAGAAGTACAGGCCGATTTCCTGCAGCAGCTCCAGGCTCAGGCCGGTGTCGAATTCGCTGCCTTTGAGCGCGGCAACCATCGACTCGGTCCCCGGGTGGCTGGTGCCCCAGGCGAAGCTGGAAATCGCGGTGTCGATATGGTCGGCACCGTTCTCGATGGCTTTGAGTTGGCACATCGCGGCCAGGCCGGCGGTGTCATGCGAGTGGATGAACACGGGCAGGCTCTGCTCGGCCTTCAGCGCCTTGACCAGTTCGCCGGTGGCGTACGGGGTCAGCAGGCCGGCCATGTCCTTGATTGCCACCGAGTCGCAGCCCATGGATTCCATTTGCTTGGCCTGGGCCACAAACGCTTCGATGGTGTGCACCGGGCTGGTGGTGTAGGCGATGGTGCCCTGGGCATGTTTGCCGGCAGCTTTCACCGCCTCGATGGCCACGCGCAGGTTACGCACATCGTTCATGGCGTCGAAGATACGGAACACGTCGATGCCGTTCACGGCGGCCTTGGCGACGAAGGCTTTGACCACGTCGTCGCTGTAGTGGCGGTAGCCCAGCAGGTTCTGGCCGCGCAGGAGCATTTGCAGGCGCGTGTTAGGCAACGCGGCGCGCAGCTTGCGCAGGCGCTCCCATGGGTCTTCTTTCAAAAACCGTACGCAGGCGTCGAAGGTCGCGCCGCCCCAGACTTCCAGCGACCAGTAGCCGACTTTGTCGAGCTTGTCGCAGATCGGCAGCATGTCGTCGGTGCGCATGCGGGTCGCCAGCAACGATTGGTGGGCGTCGCGCAGGATGGTGTCGGTTACGAAGATTTTCTTAGTCATATTCGGATCTCCTCATAGCGGCAAGTTTCAAGCTACAAGCTGCAAGTAAACGCTGATCCGCTTTAACTTGTAGCTTGCCGCTTGCAACTTGCAGCTGCTTATTTATAAGCCTGCGTGGGCGGCGATGGCGGCGGCGATGGCCAGGGCCAGCTCTTCGGGTTTGCGCTTGATCGAGTAGTTGGTCAGTTCAGGATGGCTTTCGACAAAACTGGTGTTGAACTGGCCGCTGCGGAATTCCGGGTTGCGCAGGATTTCCTGGTAGTAGGCGGCGGTGGTCTTCACGCCTTGCAGGCGCATGTCGTCCAGGGCACGCAGGCCGCGGTCCATGGCTTCTTCCCAGGTCAACGCCCAGACCACCAGTTTCAGGCACATGGAGTCGTAGAACGGTGGAATGGTGTAGCCGGTATAGATCGCCGTGTCGGTGCGCACGCCGGGACCGCCGGGCGCGTAGTAACGGGTGATCTTGCCGAAGCTGGGGAGGAAGTTGTTCTTCGGGTCTTCGGCGTTGATGCGGAACTGCAACGCGAAGCCACGGTGCTGGATGTCTTCCTGCTTGACCGACAGCGGCAGGCCCGAGGCGATGCGGATCTGCTCGCGGACAATGTCGATCCCGGTGATTTCTTCGGTGATGGTGTGTTCCACCTGCACCCGGGTGTTCATCTCCATGAAGTACACCTCGCCCTCGGCGAGCAGGAACTCCACGGTACCGGCATTCTCGTAACCCACCGCCTTGGCCGCGCGCACCGACAGGTCGCCGATGTAGGCGCGCTGTTCCGGGGTCAGTTGGGGGCTGGGGGCAATTTCGATCAGCTTCTGGTTGCGGCGCTGGATCGAGCAGTCACGCTCGAACAGGTGCACCACGTTGCCGAAACTGTCACCGAGGATCTGCGCCTCGATGTGCTTGGGATTGACGATGCATTTTTCCAGGAACACTTCCGCCGAACCGAAGGCCTTGGTGGCCTCGGAAATCACGCGGGGGAAGGCTTGTTCGAGTTCTTCACGGCTGTTGCAGCGGCGGATACCACGACCACCACCACCGGACGTGGCCTTGAGCATCACCGGGTAGCCGATGCGGTCGCCTTCGGTCAGGGCTTCATGGATGTCGGCAACGTTGCCTTCAGTCCCCGGCGTGACCGGCACGCCGGCCTTGATCATGCTGCGGCGCGCTTCAGTCTTGTCGCCCATGCGACGGATCACTTCAGCCGACGGGCCGATGAACTTGATCCCGCGTTCAGCGCAAATGTCTGCCAGTTCGGCGTTTTCCGAGAGGAAACCGTAGCCGGGGTGCAGCGCATCACAGCCGGTTTCCACGGCCAGGTTCACCAGCTTGCGCGGGTTCAGGTAGCCGGCCAGGGGCTCGGCCCCGATGCTGTGGGCTTCGTCGGCACGCTTGACGTGCAACGCGTGACGGTCGGCGTCGGAATAGACCGCGACCGAGCGAATGCCCATCTCGGCGCAGGCACGCACGATTCGTACGGCAATTTCACCACGGTTGGCGATCAGGATCTTTTTTATCACTTGGAAATTCCCTTGAGCCGATTGCTGCGTCTTCAACCCACTGGATCCGGGTCGGCGCGTGACCAAATGTTTCATGACAGTCGCGAGACACACACTAAGCCCCAACAGGGATTAACAAAAATCAATAATTATTGGGCTGTGTATAAGTAAAGACTTATAGTCGATGCATCAGGGGTAGGCCGGGATTACAAAATAATGCGTAAGTCATTGATGCGTATGACATTACGTCAATTGCAGATCTTCAATGAAGTGTGCGATTTGCGTTCCTACAGCCGTGCAGCCGAGGAAATGTCGCTTACGCAACCGGCCGTTAGCCTACAGATTCGTCAGCTGGAAGAGCTGATCGGCCAGCCGCTGTTCGATTACGTCGGCAAGAAGCTCTATATGACCGAAGCCGCCGAAGCCCTGCAACGCGCCAGCCGGGACATTTTCGGGCGCCTGGAAAACCTCGATATGCAGCTGTCGGACATGCAAGGCTCGCTGCAGGGCCAGTTGAAACTGGCGGTGGAATCCAGCGCCAAATACTTCGTGCCGCACCTGTTTGCGGCTTTCAAGCGCCAGCACCCGGAGGTGCAGTTGCACCTGACGGTGGTCAACCGCGCCCAGGTGATTCGACGGCTTTCGGACAACCGCGACGACCTGGTGATCATGTCCATGGTGCCCCAGGACATGGGCCTGGAATTCCTGCCGTTCCTCAACAACCCGATCGTGGCCGTGGCCCCACCTGAACATCCGTTGAGCCTGCAAGGCCCGCTGCGCCTGCAGGACCTGGAGCCCTACACACTGCTGCTGCGCGAACCGGGTTCCGGTACGCGGCTGGCGTGCGAGGAATACTTCAAGGAGAAACGCGTGCACTTCACCCAGACGGTGGAAGTGGCCTCGGCCGAGGCGCAGCGTGAATGCGTGAACGCCGGGTTGGGCGTGGCCTTGCTGACGCGCCACGCGGTCAACCTGGAGCTGGCCACCGGCGGGCTCAAGGAGCTGCCGGTGGAAGAACTGCCGCTGTATCGCAGCTGGTGCCTGGTGCAGGCCAAGGCCAAGCGCCTGTCACCGGTGGCCCATGCGTTCCTGGGCTTTATCCGCAGCGAACGGGTGCAGATCAGCGCGTTGGCTGAGCGTTTCGCTGGGCAGCCAAGGGTGCCTGCCAGTGGAGTTCCGGGTAGTCAGTGATGCTCTGCTGCAGTTGGCGCTCGTCGCAGCGGTCTTCGATTGCACGACGGAACGCCATGCGGCGCTGGTCTTCCTGCTGACGACGGGTTTTGACGGAGCTGTTGCTGTCTTCGTAGTGCCGGGCCATTTTCAGTCTCCCAATGCGAGTACGGGGAGTTCAGGATGGCCCTGGGGGATGACGGTTTGGCGGCGCGGGGGTTACAGGACGATGAATCTTCAGGCGCTGTGCACATCCTGTGTGAGAGTTGGCTTGCCGGCGATAGCAGTAGTTCAGTCAATGAATGCGCGAGCTGACAGACCGCCATCGCAGGCAAGCCAGCCCCCACATCGATCTGTGTACACCTGATTAATCGTCGAGGGCTTTGACTGATTTGGGCGAGAGACGCAGGCTGCGCAAGCTGCGCTTCACACTCTTGAGGTGGTTGACCAGGCTCGGGCCGCGCGCCATTGCCACGCCCATCGCCAGCACGTCGATCACCACCAGGTGGGCGATGCGCGAGGTCAGCGGGGTGTAGATCTCGGTGTCTTCGTGCACATCGATCGCCAGGTTGACCGTGGACAGCTCCGCCAACGGCGTCTGGCTCGGGCACAACGTAATCAGGGTCGCGCCGCTTTCACGCACCAGGTTGGCGGTGATCAGCAGGTCCTTGGAACGGCCCGACTGGGAAATGCAGATCGCCACGTCGGTGGGCTTCAAGGTCACCGCCGACATGGCCTGCATGTGCGGGTCACTGTAGGCCGCTGCGGTGAGCAGCAGCCGGAAGAATTTGTGCTGGGCATCGGCGGCCACCGCACCAGACGCACCGAAGCCGTAGAACTCGACGCGCTGGGCCTGGGACATGGCGGTCACGGCCTTTTGCAGCTCCACCGGGTCAAGCTTCTCGCGCACTTCCATCAGCGTGTGCAAGGTGGTGTCGAAGATTTTCAGGCTGTAGTCGGCGACGGAATCGTCTTCATGAATCGCAAACTGGCCGAAGCTCGCACCGGCGGCCAGGCTTTGCGCCAGCTTGAGTTTCAAGTCCTGGAACCCGGAGCAACCGATGGCGCGGCAGAAGCGCACGATGGTCGGCTCGCTGATGCCCACGCTGTGAGCCAGGTCGGCCATGGAACTGTGCATCACTGCCGCAGGGTCAAGCAGCACGTGATCGGCAACCTTGAGTTCCGATTTGCGTAACAGGTGGCGCGACTGGGCGATATGTTGCAACAGGTTCAAAGGGCAGGACTCTTGTTATTGGCAGGTGCCAGGGATGTAGCAAGCTTGTAGTTATACTACAAGAATTGTCGTTTTGCCCGTCCGATGCATCACTAAATCGCCCTGTCCGCCTTTGAATCTAAGGGCGGCCGAATTGTAGCCGCTGGGGTTGAAGCCGTGCGGCTAAGGAAAAACTGCATTTTTCCGTAACAAATCGGCCAGCCCTTCGGCCGCCATCGGCCGACTGATCAGGTAGCCCTGCACCTCGTCGCAACGCTCGCCGCGCAGGAAATCCAGCTGTTGCTGATCTTCCACGCCTTCGGCCACCACCTTGAGCGCCAGCCCATGCGCCATGGCGATGATCGCCCGGGTGATCGCTGCGTCCTCCCGACCCTGCCCGAGGCCCCGGATGAAGGTCTGGTCGATCTTCACGTAGTCCACGGGGATGCGCTTGAGGTAACTGAGGGATGAATAACCGGTGCCAAAATCGTCGATGGCCAGCTTCACACCCAGGTCGCGCAGCTGCTGGAAGGTCGCGATGATGTGTTCGACGCTGTCGAGCAGTTGGCTCTCGGTCAGCTCCAGCTCGAGGTATTGCGGGTCCAGCCCGGTCTCTTCCAACACCTGGCGTACCAGGCTGACCAGCTTGCCCTGGCGCAACTGATGCACCGACAGGTTCACCGACACCCGGATCGGCGCCAGCCCCTGGCGCTGCCACTCACACGCCTGCCAACAGGCCTGGCGCAGCACGAATTCGCCCAGCGGTACGATCAGGCCGGTCTCTTCGGCGAGGCCGATAAAGTCCCCCGGCGGCACCATGCCCCATTGCGGATGCTCCCAGCGAATCAGCGCTTCGGCGGCATTCAGCTTGCCGGTGGCCAGGCACAGTTTCGGCTGGTAGAACACCGTCAGTTGGCGCTCCTCGATGGCCTTGCGCAGGTGGTTTTCCAGCTGCAGGCGCTCCAGGGTGCTGGCTTGCAGGCTGTCGGTGTAGAACTGGAAATTGTTGCCGCCCAAATGCTTGGCATGTTGCATGGCCATGTTCGACTGGCTGACCAGCGCGGAAATTTCCCGCGCGTTATCCGGCAACAGGCTGACCCCCATCGAAGCACTGACCACCAACTCGTGCCCTTCCACCGTCACCGGCACCCGCAACTTGGCCAGCAGCCGCGTCGCCACCCGCGCCAGGCTCGAGAGGTTGCCATAGGCATCGAACAGCACGGCAAATTCATCACCGGACAGCCGCGCAATGGTGTCGGCTTCCGGCAAGGCGTTGATCAAGCGCCGCGCCATTTTCTGCAACAGCTGGTCGGCGACTTCATGGCCGAGGCTGTCATTGAGCAATTTGAAACGGTCGAGGTTGATGTGCAGCAGCGCCAGGCTCCGCCCGCCCAGGCGCACGCGCTGGTGGGCTTCGCGCAACCGTTCGCGGAACAGCGAACGATTGGCCAGGCCGGTCAATTCATCGTAATGCGTGAGGTAGCGCATGCGCTCCTCGGATTCGCGCCGCGCGGACAAATCGGCGAAGAACCCTACGATATGGCTGACTTTTCCGCGAACATCGCGCACCACGTTCAGTTGCAGCCACTGCGGATACAGCTCGCCGTTCTTGCGCGTCTCCACCAGTTCGCCCTGCCAGGTGCCGTGGCTGAGCAGCGCCTGGCGGATCACCGGGAAGTGGCGCCGCGCATCGCGACTGCTGGGCAGCTCCACCACATTGCGGCCGAGCATGTCATCGATGTCGAAGCCGGTGACGCGGCTGAAGGCCTGGTTGACCGCAATCAACGCGTAATCCGGATCGAGGATCACGATGCCTTCGCTGGCGGCCTCGAATACCGTCGAGGCCAGGCGCTGCTGTTCTTCCAGGGCCTTGCCGGCGCTGATGTCGCGGCGCGTACCGAGCATGCGCGTGACGCGCCCGCTGGGCGTGCGCTCGACGGCGCGGCCACGGTCTTCGATCCACACCCAATGGCCATCGCCATGGCGCACGCGGTATTCGACCTGGTAGTCCTCGCTGCGCCCCTTGAGGTGCTCCACCAGCGCGCGCTTGAGCAACGGCAGGTCTTCGGGGTGCAGGCGCGGCTTGAGGTGGCTGAGCATCGCCGTGACGTACTCGGGTTCCAGGCCGAACAACTCTTTGAGCTGGGTGTGGTGGACCTCGTCGGTCTGCAGGTTCCAGTCCCACAGGCCCAGTTCGCTGGCTTGCAGGGCCATGGCCAGGCGCGCCTCGCTTTTATTCAGGGCCAGGCTGGCGGCGTCGAGTTCCTGGCTGCGCTGCGCCACGCGGTCCTGCAGGCCGATCTGCGCTTCACGCAGTTCCTGTTCGACCTGGCGACGCTGCTCGACTTCGCGCACCAGTTCCTGATTCAACTGTTCGCTGCGCTGCTGCGCCTGTTGCAGATGCTCGATCAGCGCCTGGTTCTGGAAGCGTCGCAGCAGCCCGCGCTGGATCAAGCGATTGACCTGCCACGCCACCACACTCAAGGACGCCAGCAGGATCAGGCCGAGGACACCCCAGCCTTGTTGCTGCGGGGCGCCGTTCCAGAACAGGTACGCGATGGCCGGCACCAGGCACGGCAGGGAAAAGGACAGGAACGCCGGCAGACTCACGGCATAGGCCACGCTGGCCGACAGCGTCGCGGCGCCGATCAGGCCAAAGACCCAGGCCTGCTGCATAAAGCTGTCCACCGGTACCAGCGCGATGGCCGCGACGGCCAGGGTCAGCCCGCTGACCGCTGAACCCAGCATGAACATGCGACGCCAGATCGGCTGGGCCTGGCGGCTGGGCATGGCCGAGTCAAACGCCGCCACCTGGATCACGCGCATCGCCACCAACGCCAGCAGCCAGACCAGCCAGATGCTGTCCAGCAGGTATTGCTTGGGGTTCCACAGCAGCCAGGCGCAGACCAGGCCGTTGACCAGCATTAATAAGGTAGGCAGCAACGAGCCCTGGTAGAGCAGGCGCGTGCGCTCGACCGCCATCTCGGTGGCGTAATGTTTGTGGATGACCTGCGCGGGCGCCATCGTGGGGCCGAACAGGTCGGTGCTGAGGGTCATAGGCAGTGTTCTTATAATGGTGAGCCCGAAACGTCGACGGAGCATACACAAGCACGCGCTTGGGCCAAACTGCTCCACGTCATAAAAACCTCACGTTTATCCAGCGCAAACCTAGGCGCCAGACGGCTTGAGCGAGACACGGCGGGGGCTGCGGCCATTGACCGACCAGTCATCACCCGATGCAGAATGTTTGCCCGGCGCGGATCAGCCTGGATGTTTTCCGTCGCCCGCCCGGCATTGGGATTTGCCCGAGCCCCCCCGGCACCCTAGAATGCGCCGATGCGCGATGATCTCTCCCTTTTGCTGAACTCCCTCAACGATGCCCAACGCCAGGCCGTAGCCGCCCCCGTTGGCCGTCAGTTGGTCCTGGCCGGTGCTGGCTCCGGTAAAACCCGAGTGCTGGTGCACCGTATCGCCTGGTTGATCCAGGTCGAGAACGCGTCGCCGCACTCCATCCTGTCGGTGACGTTCACCAACAAGGCCGCTGCCGAGATGCGCCATCGCATCGAGCAGTTGATGGGCATCAGCCCGGCCGGCATGTGGGTGGGCACCTTCCACGGCCTGGCGCACCGCCTGTTGCGGGCGCACTGGCAGGAAGCGGGCCTGGTCCAGACCTTCCAGATCCTCGACAGCGATGACCAGCAACGCCTGGTCAAGCGCGTGATCCGCGAGCTGGGCCTCGACGAACAGCGTTGGCCAGCGCGGCAAGCGCAATGGTTCATCAACGGCCAGAAAGACGAAGGCCTGCGCCCGCAACATATCCAGGCCAGCGGCGACCTGTTCCTGGCCACCATGCGCAGCATCTATGAAGCCTACGAGGCCGCCTGCGCGCGGGCCGGCGTCATCGACTTCTCCGAACTGCTGCTGCGCGCCCTCGACCTGTGGCGCGACAACCCAGGCTTGCTGGCCCATTACCAGAAACGCTTCCGGCATATCCTGGTGGACGAGTTCCAGGACACCAACGCCGTGCAGTACGCCTGGTTGCGCCTGCTGGCCAAGGGCGGCGACAGCTTGATGGTGGTGGGCGATGACGACCAGTCGATCTATGGCTGGCGTGGCGCGAAAATCGAGAACATCTACCAGTATTCCGAAGATTTCCCGGACGCGGTCACCATCCGCCTGGAGCAGAACTACCGCTCCACCGCCGGCATCCTCAAGGCCGCCAACGCCCTGATCGCCAATAACACCGGGCGCCTGGGCAAAGAGCTGTGGACCGACGGCGGCGAAGGCGAGGCGATCAACCTGTACGCCGCGTTCAACGAGCACGATGAAGCGCGCTACGTGGTGGAAACCATCGAAAGCGCGTTGAAGACCGGCCTGGCGCGCAGCGATATCGCGATTCTGTACCGCTCCAACGCCCAGTCGCGGGTGCTGGAAGAAGCCTTGCTGCGCGAACGCATCCCGTACCGCATCTATGGCGGCCAGCGCTTCTTCGAGCGGGCCGAAATCAAGAACGCCATGGCCTACCTGCGCCTGCTCGAAGGCCGTGGCAACGACGCGGCGCTGGAGCGGGTGATCAACATCCCGGCCCGCGGCATCGGCGAAAAAACCGTGGAAGCGATCCGCGACCACGCCCGCCACGCCGATGTGTCGATGTGGGAAGCCATGCGCTTACTGATCGCCAATAAAGGCCTGACCGGCCGCGCTGCCGGGGCACTGGGCGTGTTTGTCGAACTGATCGAGAACCTCGCCGCCAAGTGCTCGGAAATGCCCCTGCACTTGATGACCCAGACCGTGATCGAGCAATCCGGGCTGATCGCCTACCACGAAGCGGAAAAAGGCGAGAAAGGCCAGGCCCGAGTAGAAAACCTTGAGGAACTGGTCAGCGCCGCGCGTGCGTTCGAGAACACCGAGGAAGACGAAGAGCTGACCCCGCTCGCGGCCTTCCTCGGCCATGCCTCGCTGGAAGCCGGCGATACCCAGGCCGATGAGCATGAAGACAGCATCCAGCTGATGACCCTGCACAGCGCCAAGGGCCTGGAATTCCCCTACGTGTTCCTGGTGGGCATGGAAGAAGGCCTGTTCCCGCACAAGATGAGCCTGGAAGAGCCTGGCCGCCTTGAGGAAGAACGCCGCCTGGCCTACGTGGGCATTACTCGGGCGATGCAGAACCTGGTGATGACCTACGCCGAGACCCGACGCCTGTACGGCAGCGAGACCTACAACAAGGTGTCGCGTTTCGTCCGTGAGGTGCCGAAGGGGCTGATCCAGGAAGTGCGCCTGTCCAACAGCGTCAGCCGCCCGTTCGGTGGTGGCCAGCAGCAGAACTCCAGCAGCCTGTTTGCCGGTTCCGAAATCCCGGAAACCCCGTTCAGCCTGGGCCAACAGGTCAAGCATGCGATTTTCGGCGAAGGCGTGATCCTCAACTTCGAAGGCGCCGGCGCCCAGGCACGGGTGCAGGTGAATTTCGCTGAAGGCAGCAAATGGCTGATGATGGGCTACGCGAAGCTCGAAGCCATCTGACACCCTTCCCCTTGTAGGAGCCAGCTTGCTGGCGATGGCGGTCCTAAGACCGCCATCGCTGCGGGGCGACAAGCCAGCTCCTACAATGTGAAGAATTGTGACCCTCCCTTGTTTTTCACCTGCACGGGCCAATATCTGTATTAAGTCCTACAGACCATTCTGATTCGGTCTTACGCAAAAGCCCGAAACATTATGTCGCTAGCCACTGTCACTACACCTGTGCAACATGGCGCGCGTGCAATCCACAAATGGGAATTCCCTTTATGAAACGTTTTCTTAGCATCGCCATGGCGTTGTGCATCGGCCTGACGATGAGCCTCGACGCCAACGCCAAGCGCTTCGGTGGCGGCAAAAGCATGGGCTCGGCACCGACTCACCAGACCAGCCAAATGGCTCCTTCTGCCGGCGGCATGGGCGGTGCAGCCGCCACCGCAGGCGCAGCCGGTGCTGCTGGCGCCGCGGCCAAGGCCGGCGGTGCTTCGCGCTGGTTGGGCCCTCTGGCCGGTATCGCGGCCGGTGGCCTGCTCGCTTCCATGTTCATGGGCGGCGGCTTCCAGGGCATGCAGATATTCGACATCCTGATCTTGGCGGTCATCGCCTTTGTGATCTTCCGCTTCATCGCCGCCCGTCGACGCAAGCAGCAGGAGCACCTGGCTCCAGCCGGCGCGCCGATGCAGCGTGAAGTGTTCGAGCAGAAGCCAGCCATGGGTTCGATCTTCGGTGGTTCGGCAGCGCCTGCCGCCGCCCGTCCGGTGATCAACGCACCGGCGTGGTTCAACGAAGAGCGTTTCGTCGAAGCGGCCCGCAGCCACTTCCAGTCCCTGCAGCAGCACTGGGACGCCAACGAAATGGACAAGATCTCCGAGTTCGTGACCCCACAACTGCTGGAGTTCCTCAAACGCGAACGCGCCGACCTGGGCGACGCCTTCCAGTCGACCTACATCGACGACCTGCGCGTACAGCTGGAAGGTGTGGATGACCGCGCCGACAAGACCATCGCCACCCTGACCTTCAGCGGTGTGTCGAAGACCTCGCGTTTCGACCAGGGCGAAGTGTTCAGCGAAAGCTGGAACATGGAACGCGCCCAAGGCGACAACCAGCCTTGGCTGGTCGCCGGTATCCGCCAGAACGGCTGATACCCGCGCGCTTGAGCAAGCCGTAACAAAAAACCCCGGACCTGTCCGGGGTTTTCTATTTCACGGTTGCACTTATAGCGAGCTACTGTATAAAACGCCCCTATAAACCGCGCCATCTAGCAAGAGGATCCCGGCCGTGGAAGAAATCATCGAACAATTGCGTGAAGCCAACGAACCGGTCCCGGTTCCTCTGGAACTGCCTGACGAAGACCAACTGGTGGAAATCGAGGAACAACTGTTCATCGACATCCCGTTTGTGTTCCGCGAATTCCTGCTGACCGTCAGCGACGTGGTCTACGGCAGCCTGGAGCCGGTGACCGTCACCGACCCGCAATCCCACACCTACCTGCCCGACGTGGCCGCCAACGCCTGGGATGCCGGCGTTGATCGCAGCATGATCCCGATCTGCCAGGACGGTGACGACTACTACTGCGTCGAAGAAGACGGCACCGTGGTGCTGTGGTCCGGCGAAGAAGAACTCGTCACCGAAGAAACCTGGGAATCGGTGTGGCACTGGGCACGGGACGTCTGGCTGGAAAGCTGATCCCACAAGGCGTGTGTGGCGAGATCACTGTTCAGGGCTGCTGCGCAGCCCAGCGCAAGCAAGCTCGCCACCGTTGCTCTCAATGCTCCGGCGTGTCCTTGTGGTTATCCAGGGTCTCCAGCAAGGCGACCTGCATGCGCGTATGCACGCGGATGAACCACCGCCAGAGCACGGCCGCCACTGCGGCCGTGACGACGGCGATCAGCACCAGCAACTTGTTGGTCGGCAGAATGCTGGCCGACAAGGCCGCCAATAGCAGGAAGATCACCAGCAGCGACAACAGCGGGATCAGCTCGGCGATCACGCGTCGTACACGCTGGGTGTGCCGCCCGGCCATTTCCGGCTTCACGCTCATCTCTGCCAGCAACATCGACAACGCCTTGAGCTTGCGGTAAGCCGCAATCAGGAACGGCAGCGACAACAGCAGCGCCCCACCCCAGATCAATGCCTTCTGCCAGCTTGGATCACTGATCCACCCCTCCAGATACCCGCCAATGCGCGCCGCGAAGTAACTGCCGGCGAAGAAGATCGCCACCACCAGCGCCAGGTTCACCCCCACTTGCAGGATAATCTTGCGAATCATCGACGCCAGCATCGCACCCTCACCCTGCGGCTGGATACTGCGCAGCCACTCGCCATACAGGCCAAACACCCGGCTCAGGCGCTTGGGCATCACGGCGGCAATCTTCAACGACAACGGGTCGGCACCGCGAATCAGGTACGGCGTGAGCAACGTGGTGATCGCCGAAACGGCAACCGCCACCGGGTACAGGAAGTCGCTGGTCACCTGCAAGGTCATCCCAAGCGCGGCGATGATGAAGGAAAACTCGCCAATCTGTGACAGGCCCATGCCTACGCGCAGTGAGGTCCGGCCATCATTGCCGGCGATAAACGCGCCCAGGCCGCAGGACAGCATCTTGCCCAGCACCACCGCCACGGTGATTACCGCAATCGGCCAGGCGTATTGCAGCAGGATCTGCGGGTCGATCATCAAGCCAATGGCGACGAAGAAGATGGCGCTGAACATGTCGCGAACCGGCTCGATCAGGCGTTCGATCTTAATCAACTGGCGCGATTCGGCCATGATCGCGCCAATCAGGAACGCGCCCAGCACCATGCTGTATTCCAGCTTGACCACCAGCAGGCAGAAGCCGAAACACAGGCCGAGTACGGTGATCAGCAGCATTTCGTTGCTTTCAAACTTAGCTACGTAGGCCAGCAGGCGCGGCACCAGCAAAATGCCGATGACCAGTGCGACGATCATGAACAGCGAGAGCTTGCCGACCGTGGAGAACACCTCGCCGGAGCTGACCGTGCCACTGACGGCAATGCTCGACAGCAAGGCAATGATGCCGATCCCGAGGATGTCTTCCACGATCAGCACGCCAAAAATCAGCTGGGCGAAGCGCTGGTTCTTCATCTTCAGGTCATTGAGTGCCTTGACGATGATGGTGGTCGAGGAGATCGCCAGGATTGCGCCGAGGAACAGCGAGTCCATGGTATTCCAGTCGAACCAGCGGCCGATCTCGTAGCCGATCCAGATCATCAGGATGATTTCCAGGAACGCCGCGATAAACGCCGTGGCACCGACCTTGAACAGCTTGCGCAGACTGAATTCCAGGCCCAGGCAGAACATCAGGAAGATCACCCCCAGCTCGGCGAGGGTCTTGATGGTGTCTTCGTCGTGGATCAGGCCGAAAGGCGGCGTATGGGGGCCGATGATGAAGCCGGCGACGATGTACCCCAGCACCACGGGTTGCTTGAGGCGGTGAAACAGGATGGTGACAACCCCGGCCACCAACATGATCACGGCCAGGTCCTGGATAAAGCTGATGGCGTGCATGGCGAGGGGCTCCTTGAGGGTACTGGCGCTCTTCCTGCATCCGTCCGCGCCTTTGAACGGTCGCAAAGAGCGAGAGGAAGAGTCTGCCTTGATCGTAAGAAATGCCCTGAGATGGGCTTTTGAAGGTTAACACCGCGACTTCCGCCGGAAAGCCGGTGCAATATATGGAAACAGATCGGTGCACGCGTGACGGCAAGCCGCCCACCGGCGTCCCGTAAAGGATGGCGCTGCAAAGATTCCAGCACCCGCAGAGGTGCCCCCCAACCAATGCCTACAACCCGTGAGTGTGCTATGGAACCCGGAAACGCCCAGCTGTCGATGACGGTATTGATGACCCCTGACATGGCCAACTTCTCAGGCAATGTCCACGGCGGCACCCTGCTCAAGTACCTCGACGAAGTGGCCTACGCCTGCGCGAGCCGTTATGCCGGTCGCTATGTGGTCACGTTGTCGGTCGACCAGGTGATCTTTCGCGAACCGATCCATGTCGGCGAATTGGTGACCTTCCTCGCCTCGGTCAACTACACCGGCAACACGTCGATGGAAGTGGGCATCAAGGTGGTCACCGAGAACATCCGCGAACGCTCGGTGCGCCATACCAACAGCTGCTTCTTCACCATGGTGGCCGTGGACGACCAGCGCAAACCCGCCGCCGTGCCACCACTGCAGCCCCACAACAGCGAAGACAAGCGCCGGTTCGTGCAGGCCCAGCAGCGTCGGCAGATTCGCCAGGAGCTGGAGAAGCGCTACCAGGAGATCAAGGCAGACGCCTAGTAAGCGCGAGCGCGCCCACGCCTACAGGTGCCAGCACTTGTCGTAGTGGGCACAGACATCAAAGCGCTGGTCCAACTGGCTCATGCGCTCCATGTGATGGTTGAGCACCTCGATCATCACTGACGTGCGTGTATTGGTGTAGTACGTGGTCATCATCTTGTCGTTGGCCTTGACCCGCTCGCGCGTGCCGAGGTCCGTCGGGTTCAGCCACTGTTGCAGCACCGCGTCCTCGATAAGCGTGAGCCGGAAGCGATAAACCTCCTTATAGAACCCCAGCGTGCGTGTCTGCTGGGCTGCAGCCTCTTCATTCAACAGTGCGTAGTTCTGGCGATATTGAGCCCAGTAATCCTGCGGCAACGTAAACGATCCCATCGCCACCTTGCGCTTGGCAATCTGCTCCTCAAGGGCTTTGGCGGTCGTCGGTGCTTCGGCCGGCGTATCAGGGTTCATCATTTTGAACAGCTGCACGTTGGTGTCGACGATGGTGTTGATCAACGCTGTGCGCTGGGCGGTTTCGGGCAGCTGCCTGGGGAACATCGGCGTGCTGCCTGCGCATGCCAGCAACGGGGTTTCGAACATTGGCAGTGGCGTACGCGCGTCTTTGCCATTGAACCGTGACAGGCGACGGAACGTGGTAATGCAGTTGCTCCCGTCGACGTCGAAGGTCACTTCATATTCCTTGCCGGCTTCGGGCGTGAAATTGAACGCCTTGGCGCATACGTAGGAGCCGCCGTTGGTGTTGAGTCGCACAAAAAGCGGCTGGCCGGCGGGCAACTTCACTTCCAGCAGGCCACGGGTTTTCGGTGGCGGCGGCACGCTCATGTCGGCGCGGCGCCGGGTATCGGCCATCATGAAGTTGTTGAGCATGCCGGTGGTACGGCCTGCGCAGTGCTGCGCATCGAAGAGATCGAGCGTGGAGTTCTGTGTGTTGGAGATAAAGCGCAGCTTCGCCGCATCAGGTTCGGTGGCGTCCGGGTAGCTGCCGTTGACACTGCAGGCACTGAGCAGCGAGGCCAGGCTGAGCGCGGAGAAAACCCTAAGGGATGGCGACATGGATCTTCCTTGAAAAGCACAGGGGGACAAGAAGCGCCCGATAATACCGGACGCTCTTGGCCTGGCTCAATCCGGCGGAGGCCTACAACCCGATGGGCGTGGCCTCGAAGCGTACACGCGGATGGGCGATGCGGTCCTGGGCGCGCACCAGCTCCAATTCGTAACTGGCGCAGGCCTGGGTTTCGAGCAGCACTTCATGCACTGCCGCCGCCGTGAATTCGAAGGCCGCCAACAGGCTGTCGCCGAGCAGCACACGCGCCAGGAACAGCCCGGAGGTCAGGTCGCCGACGCCCACCGGCTGGCGCGGAAACGCCAGCAGCGGCCGGCGCAGGTGCCAGCTGCCATCAGCGGTCACCAGCAGCATCTCGAAGCCATCCGGCAACTTGCCGGGGTAATCCAGGTGCTTGACCAGTACCGCCTTCGGCCCGCGCGCCAGCAACGCCTTGGCCATGGCCAGGCAATCGAACAGTGATTGCGGCTTGCGTCCGGCAAAACTGTCCAGTTCCAGCTGGTTGGGGCACAGGAAGTCGGCCATCGCCGCCGCTTCTTCCAGCAGGAAATCGCTGACTTCCTGCGGCACGATGCAGCCTTTTTCCGGATGCCCCATCACCGGGTCGCACAGGTACAGGGCCTTGGGGTTGATGGCCTTGATGCGCGCCACACCGGTGAGGATCGCGCGCCCCTGGTCCGCACTGCCCAGGTAACCGGACAATACCGCGTCGCAGTTGCCCAGCTCGCCGATCGCGGCAATGCCTTCCACCAGCGCCGGAATCTGCTGCGGCGCCAACACTTCTCCCGCCCATTGGCCATACTGGGTGTGGTTGGAGAACTGCACGGTGTTCAGCGGCCAGACATTCACCCCGACCCGCTGCATGGGGAACACGGCAGCGCTGTTTCCGGCGTGGCCAAAGACCACATGAGACTGGATCGCAAGCAGATGAGGTGTGCGTTTCATGCGGGAGATTTCCGTAAAGCCATTGAAATTCTGGCCGCGCAGTATGCGACTAAACGCAGCCTGTACGACAGACCGGCGACACAGTTAAGCTGCTCTCACTTTGTTGGAGTTCTTTGCATGCTGACCCTGGGAAACATCTTCGTGTTGATGCTGCTGGCGACCGCTGCCGCCTGGGTGTGGCACAACCACGGCCTGCGCGAGCGGGCGCTGGAACGGGTCAAGCAGCATTGCGCCAAGCTCGATATCGAGCTGCTCGACGGTGCGGTGGCGCTCAAGCGCATCGGTTTTGTGAAGGATGCCAGTGGTCGGCGACGCCTGGCGCGCATCTACAATTTCGAATTCACCGTCACCGGCGAGACCCGCCATCCGGGGACGATCACCCAGTTCGGCGCCCACAGCGCGCAGATCGAACTGGCGCCCTACCCGTTCGAGATCAAGACGCCATTGCCCAGTGCCGATGTGATTGAGCTGAGCCAATGGCGCGAGGACCACGCGGCCAAGAATCGTCACTGACGGCAGGCCGCGAGCGCCATCTGCAACGCGGCCACGTCCTGTGGTGCGCTGAAAATCAATTCGATCCGCGAGTCGCGGCGCCATTCACTGGGTTGCCAGGCAAGCGAAGCGTTATCCACGGCGTTGGCGGACATCCAGCCTTCGGCGCTGTGGATAACCAGCTTGGCGCGGCGCCATTCCAGGCTTTCCAGCCATCCGGATACCCGCACGGCATCGAATTGCTGACTCGGGTGCCAGCGCCAGCCAATACTCCAACCGCCTTCCTGGGCCTGGCTCAAGCAAATCGGTAGCGTGGGATCGTTCCAGATCGCCGGCAGTTGCGCGAGCCCCTCGGGCACGGCGAAGTTATCCACCGCGGCGGCGGCCTGTGCGCTTAATCCGGGTAGCTGCTGCAGTGGTAACTGGGCCTGGCGGGTCCAGTACACCGGGCAATCCGGCAACTGCCGTTCGACAGCCTGGCGCTGCACGGCATCCAGCATCTCATCCTTGTTCAATACCAATAGCCCGGCACTGGCCAGCGTTTCCTGCTGCGCCGGTGGCAACGGTTTACCCGCCGCCAGGGCTTGGGCATCGAGTACCAGCACGCAGGGCTGAACCGCCAGCACGTTCTGCCACGGCGCCTGGCGCAATTGCTTGAGCAACTGCGCCGGGTGCCCCAGGCCGGAGGGCTCGATAAACAGCCGATCCGGCTTGGCCTTCCGCAGCAGACGGCCCAGGCCTACCTGGAACGGTGCACCATTCACACAGCACAAGCAGCCACCGGCGACTTCGCCCAAGGCAATGCCGTCGTCATCCTGGGTCAGCAGCGCAGCGTCCAGGCCGATCTGCCCGAACTCGTTGATCAATACCGCCCAACGCTCGTTGGCCGGGCGTTGCGCGAGCAGGTGCTTGATCAGGCTGGTCTTGCCGGCGCCCAAAGGTCCGGCAATCACGTGGGTGGGAATGTTCTGCAGCATGAGACGCTTCATTCAGACCGTGTAGAACGCTAGATCCTACGCGGTTATGCCAGCCAATCCAGCGTCAGGATCAAGCGGCGTTCATCCATCTTCAGGGCGGGCGAGCGATGGATCAGGCCATGACCTTCATTGCCATGCCATTTCGTGCCCTTGAGCAAGGCCACCTCGCCGCAGTGAATCTGCTCGATTCGCTCGGTAGGCTCGGCCTCCGGCCGGCTCAGCAGGCGACGGTCCATCACACCTTCGCGCAACCATTGGCTGCCGATCCCGGCATAGGTGGTGATCAGCCGCACCGGCACATGGTCCACGTGAAAGCGCGGGCACATGGCCTTGTCCAACAGGCGCAGGCGCACACCGATTCGCTTGGCACCCAGCAGGCAGGCAAACGCGCTGACCAGCCACGCCACATCAGCGATAAAACCTTCATAGCCTTCAAGATCGCGACAACTGGACGCCAGGCCCTGCAAGTTCGGCGCGGCGTCTTCGCGGCTCAACTCCACGACCAGCGAATCGGCCAACGGCTCATTGAGCGCCACCAGCAACGCGCCGAACTCGGCAATGTGCAGCGGCAGCTGGCGCTGCCACAGCGCCAGGTTGACGCCGTCTTCGAGGATGTCGGACAGCGCCAGCGGGGTTTCGCCGCGGGTCTGGCGGATCACCGGGCGCAGCGGAATAACCGGGGCCAGCATCAGGCGGCCGCCTCGTCATACCAAGGGCCAAAGGGATCGTCCAGCAAGCGCCAACCGTCGACGCCCAAGGCCAGTTCTTCGTCGGTGAGCAAGCAGGCATCGAGCTCGGCACGCAGGCGCGCGAAGTCGATGTTCTGCCCGATAAACACCAGTTCCTGACGGCAATCGCCAGTGCTCAATTGCCAGTTACCCATGATCGCCGCGACGCTTTCTTCATCCTGGGGCCACTGGCTTTTTGGCACGAAACGCCACCAGCGACCGGCAAAGCCGTGCCGCATCAGGCCGCCGGCCTGGGACCAGCTGCCCGCGTCCTGGTGCTTGCTGGCCAGCCAGAAGAAGCCCTTGGAGCGCAGCAGTTTGCCGTTGACCCATGGGCGGTCGATAAAGTCGAAAAAGCGCTGCGGATGCAACGGACGGCGCGCGCGATAGGCGGTGGAGGCGATGCCGTACTCTTCGGTTTCCGGCACATGCTCACCGCGCAATTCCTGCAGCCACCCCGGGGCCTGCGCTGCACGTTCGAAGTCGAAACGGCCGGTATTGAGGATCTTGTGCAGCGGCACTTCGCCCATGACCATCGGGATGATTTCCGCCTGGGCGTTCAGGCGCTCGAGAATCGCCATCAGCTCCTCACGCTCACGGCTGCTGATCAGGTCGATCTTGCTGATCAGGATCACGTCGGCGAATTCGATCTGCTCGATCAGCAGGTCGGTGATCGAGCGCTCGTCTTCCTCGCCAAGGGTTTCGCCGCGTGAAGCCAGGCTTTCGGCGGCCTGGTAGTCGAGCAGGAAATTCATGCCATCAACCACGGTGACCATGGTGTCCAGGCGCGCGATGTCGGCCAGGCTTTGCTCGTTTTCGTCGCGGAAGGTAAACGTTTCGGCCACGGGCAACGGCTCGGAAATGCCGGTGGATTCGATCAGCAGGTAATCGAAGCGACCTTCCTTGGCGAGTTTTCCGACCTCCTCGAGCAAGTCTTCCCTCAAGGTGCAGCAGATGCAGCCGTTGCTCATCTCCACCAGTTTTTCTTCGGACCGGTTGAGAGTGACGTCGCGCTGCACCTCGCTGCCGTCGATATTGATTTCGCTCATGTCATTGACGATCACGGCCACGCGCAGGTTGTCGCGGTTGCGCAGGACGTAGTTGAGCAGCGTGCTTTTACCGGCGCCGAGAAAGCCGGACAACACGGTAACGGGGAGACGATTGGGCATCAGGTATTCCTCATCAGGGTGGCCGGTCAAATCGCCCGTTTATGGCGTTCGCGCAGCTCTTCACGTTCTTTGGCTTCGATACACAGTGTGGCGGTAGGACGCAGCAGCAGGCGTTGCAGGCCGATGGGCTCGCCCGTTTCGCGGCACCAGCCGTATTCGCCACGGGCCAGCAGTTCGAGGGCGTCGTCGATCTTGTCCAGGAGCTTTTTTTCCCGCTCCAGCAGGCGCAGCTGCCACTGGCGCTGCTCTTCGGCGCTGCCCACATCGGCGGGATCACTGTTGGTTTCCTGCTCGCGCAGCTGCTGGAACTCGGCATCGATACGCGCTTGCAGTTCATTGCGCTGGACCAGCAACAGCGCACGGAAGAAGCCTTGCTGGGCTTCATTCATGTAGTCGGCGTGTGGCTGGGCCAGGAGGTCTTGTTCAGTCATGGGGAGCGGTTCACGGGTCAGGCTGTGGTTTAATGTTATAGTATAACAATACAAATAAGCCAATCCCCCTTGCTCGTCACGACGAAGGGCGCAATGCTGGAACCCTCCCTGCCCCGAGAAGCCCTATGAAATATCTGTGGTGCGCCCTGTTATTGGCAGCGGCAGGCCCGGCCTGCGCGCAGACACCGAGCCTGCTGGCCAACTGCACGCGCAGCGCCAACCTGCTGGCGTGTGTCGACCCGCTGGGCAATGCCTACAGCGTGGCAACGGTCGGCAGCACCACGTACCTGCGCGGCTTCGAGGTGATCGGCAAACGCTATTGGGCACAGACCAACAGCCGCTATGGGCAGCTGACGTTCTTTACCGGATTGGCCTCGGACGGTGAGGCGTGGGTGGGCTACACACGGCGCGTGGGCTGGACCACCCTCAACCGGTTCTCCAGTTCGGGTGGCGCCAGCGCCAAGTTCACCTGCAGCCGGATAACCGGCTGCTAGGCCTGGGCATCCTTCTGTTCCTGCACCCAGGCCATGTAGCTGTTCATCGGCGGGTTCTTCTGGAAGTACTTCTTCAAACCTTCGAACAGGCCATCGGCAACCGCCTGTTGATGACGCGCGGTGACCAGTCGCGCACTGTCCCGCGCATTCGAGATGAACCCGGTTTCCACCAGGATCGACGGCACGTCCGGTGACTTGAGCACCGCGAAGCCGGCCTGCTCTACACGTTTCTGATGCAACGAGGTGATGCCTTCCAGGCTGCCCAGGATCGAGTTGCCCAGTTGCAGGCTGGAAGCGATGGTGGCGTTCATCGACATGTCCAGGATCACCCCGGCCAGCATCGGGTCCTTGTCCTTGAGGTTCAGCAGGCTGGTGGCGCCGAGCAGGTCGGCGCCGTTTTCACGTTGCGCCATGAAGCGCGCGGTCGCGGACGTGGCGCCGCCTTCGGACAAGGCATACACCGAAGCGCCCGACGCGGTAATCCGTGGTGCGGCATCCGCGTGCACCGAGATGAACATGTCGGCGTTGTGCTTGTGGGCAATTTCCACGCGTTTGCGCAGCGGCACGAAAAAGTCGTCATTGCGCACCAGCTTCACATCGAAGCCCTTCTCGCGCTTCAGCCGCTTGGCCAACAGCTGGGCGATGGACAGCACCACGTCTTTCTCACGCTGGCCTTTGGAGCCGACGGCGCCGGGGTCCTTGCCGCCGTGGCCGGGGTCGACCACCACGATGATGTCGCGCTTGGGATGAGCCTTGTCCACCGGTGCCACCAACGGCGCAGGCTGCGCCGCGATCTGGCGCGGCGCATGGGTGGCGCCGGTCAGGTCCAGCACCAGCCGGTGCCCTTGGCCGTCCTGGGGCGGCAACAAAAAGCTGTTGAGCTGCATCGGCGCGGCCAGGTCGAGCACGATCCGCGTATCGCCCTTGCCGAAATGCCCGGAGCGAATCGACGTGATCCCGCTGCCCTTGAGCATCAACTGGGAGAAATCCCCACTGAGCCCCGCGCCGCTGAGGTCAATGATCAGGCGCTCGGGTGCGCTCAACGAAAAGGTTTTGTATTGCACCGGCCCGCTGAGGTCGAACACCAGCCGTAGCTTGTCGTCCGAGCGCCACAGGCGCGCATTGCGAATCTGCGTGGCCGACGCGGTGAAAGGCAAGGTGAACAGCGGGCTGGCCAGAAGCAGGTTTAGGAGCTGACGTCTGTGCATGACAAATACCGCAAATAAAGGAGCGTCCCTGCTCGACATGACTGAAAAAAGGCTGGAGCAGAAAAATCATCGTCGACTCAATAGTTATAATATAACATGTCTTTTTATTTCCAACGATGGACCTGCTCATGAATGCGCTGACTCTGCCGGATATCGCCGCGCAGGCTTCACGCCAAGCCTTGCCACTCGACTGGGTCGGTATGTGCGGTATCGCCTTGCCGATCCTCATCGACGGCCATCGCCTGGCCGCCACCGCCGATGCCGGCGTCAGCCTGGACGATGGCGCCGCCCGTGGCATTCATATGTCACGCCTGTACCTGGCGTTGGAGGTGCTCGACCAGCAGCCCCTTACGCCGGCACTTCTGCGTAATGTACTGCAGCGTTTTCTCGACAGTCATGAAGGTTTATCTAAGAACGCCTACCTGCGGATCCACACCGATTTGCTGCTCAAACGCCCGGCGTTGGTCAGCCCGCTGGCCGGCTGGAAAAGCTATCCGGTAAGCATCGAAGCGCGTCTGCAAAACCAGATGTTCCACGTGGAACTAAAAATTGACGTTACTTATTCCTCAACCTGCCCTTGCTCGGCCGCCCTCGCCAGGCAATTGATTCAGCAGCAATTTGTTGAAGATTTCGGCAACACACCTTTGCAACATGAAGACGTCCTCACCTGGCTCGGCAGCGCCAACGGCATTGTTGCCACGCCCCACAGCCAGCGCAGCAGTGCGCAGCTGTTGATCGAGCTGGACGGCCAACAGCCCGACCTGCCCATCACCGCGCTGATCGACGACGTCGAGGCGGCCCTCGGCACCGCCGTACAAACCGCTGTAAAACGCGCGGATGAACAAGCCTTCGCCCTGGCCAACGGGCAGAACCTGATGTTCTGCGAAGACGCTGCCCGCCGCCTGAACCTCGCCTTGAAGCGCTCGGATGCCATCAACGCCTTCCACCTGAAAGTGATCCACGCCGAAAGCCTGCACGCGCACGATGCCGTGGCTGAAAGCCGCTGGACGAGACCCTCTGCATGATCACCTGCACCGCTTTGCGCTGGGGCGCCCCCGGCCAACCGCTGACGCCGGCGGTGGATTTCACCCTGGAAAAAGGCAGCCTCACCGGCATCATCGGCGCCAACGGCACCGGCAAGAGCAGCTTGCTCAAAGTCATCGCAGGCCTGCAGAAACCGCTCGCCGGTAAAGTCACCGTGGATGTTCCACGCCGCGGCGGCCTGTCGTTTCTGCCTCAGCAACAGCACCTCGACCGCCAGTTCCCCATCAGCCTGCAAGAGTTGGTTGCCGCCGGTTTCTGGGGCACCCGACTCACGCCGCCGCAACGCAGCGAACGCCTGCAAGCAGTACTCGAAGACTGGTGCCTCAGCGGCCTTGAACATCGCCCGTTGATGGCCTTGTCCGGCGGCGAACTGCAACGCGCCCTGCTCGCCCGCATGAGCCTGGCCGAAGCGCCAGTGTTGCTGCTCGACGAACCCCACGCTGCCCTCGACGAAGAAGGCCAGGCGCTGTGCTGGAAACATGTGCACGCCTGGCACGATGAAGGCCGCACCGTGGTGATCGTTTGTCACGACCTCGCCTCCGTGCGCCACCACACCCAGCAAGTGGTGCAGATCAAGAGCACCGGCTGCGTGTTCGGGGCCAGTAAAGAGCTGATCCGCCCGCAACCGCACATGCAGGTGGCTTGATGCACTTCGCCGCCCACCTGTGGATGCCCTTCCTCGACTTCGTGTTCATGCGTCGCGCCTTGATCGGCGGCCTGGTACTGGCTTGCAGCACCGCGCCGCTGGGGGTGTTTCTGATCCTGCGGCGCATGAGCCTGATCGGTGACGCCGTCGCCCACGGCATCCTGCCCGGCGCCGCGCTGGGCTTCTGGTTCGCTGGCCTGAGCCTGCCCGCGCTGACCATCGGCGGCCTCGGCGCAGGCCTGGGCATGGCCGGCCTGTCGGCGTGGATCACCCGCCGCACCGGCCTGCGCGAAGACGCCAGCCTCGCCGCCATCTACCCGATCTCGCTCGCCGCCGGGGTGCTGATCCTGGGCATCGCCGGCAAGCGCCTGGACCTTTTGCACCTGCTGTTCGGCTCCGCGCTGGCGGTGGATGAAACCACCCTGACCGGCATGCTCTGGGTCTCCGGTTTCAGCCTGCTCGCCATGGCGCTGATCTACAAACCGCTGCTGCTGGACACCCTCGACCCGCTGTTCCTGCAAACCGTCAGTCGCCTCGGCCCGCTCGCCCATGGGTTGTTCCTGACCCTGGTGGTACTGAACCTGGTGATCGGCTTCCAGGCTATCGGCGCGTTGATGGTGGTGGGTTTGATGATGTTGCCGGCCATCGCTTCACGTTTCTGGAGCCGGCGCCTGCCGGTGCTGATCGCGGTATCGGCGGTGCTGGGATGCCTGTCGGTGTGGTTTGGCTTGCTGCTGTCGTTCTACTACTCGCTACCCAGCGGCCCGGCGATCGTGCTGGTGGCTGGCGTCGGGTATTTGCTGTCCGTGGTCTTCGGTCCGGTGCACGGCTTGCTGCGCCGCCCGCCCTTGCTGTCATCCCAATGAGGTGTTTCCCGATGCGCGCTCTACTCGTGCTGTTCAGTCTGGTGCTGTCGTTATCGACGGCCCAGGCCGCTGACAAACTCCAGGTGGTTACCAGTTTCAGTATTCTCGATGACATCACCCACCAGATCGGTGGCGATCACATCCAGATCAGCAACATGGTCGGCCCGGATTCCGACGCCCACACCTACGAGCCCACCCCGGACGACGCCAAGGCGCTGCTCAAGGCCAGGCTGATCATCAAGAACGGCCTGGGCTTCGAACCCTGGCTGGACCGCCTGGTGACCAGCACCGAAACCAAGGCCACCGTGGTCACCGCCAGCAAGGGCGTGATTTCCCACACCATGGAAGAGGACGGCGAAACCATCCCCGACCCGCACGCCTGGCACAACCTGGCCAACGCCGAAATCTACGTGAACAACATCACCAAGGCCTTGGTCGCCGCCGACCCGGCCAACAAGGCCGACTACCTGCGCAACAGCCAGGTCTACCTGAAAGAAATCTACCGCCTGCTGGCCGAAGCCAAGACCAAGTTCGGCGCACTGCCGCCGGGCAACCGTCGCATCGTCACCTCCCACGACGCCTTCGGTTACCTGGGCCAGGCCTATGGCATCGAGTTCCTCGCGCCCCAAGGCTTGTCCACCGAGCGTGAACCGTCGGCTGCCGAAGTCGCTGCGCTGATCACCCAGATCCGCAAAGACAAGGTCAAGGCGGTGTTCATGGAAAACATCAAGGACTCGCGCCTGCTCAAGCAGATCGCTGACGAAAGCGGCGCGCAGATCGGCGGCACGCTGTACTCCGATGCCCTGGCCGCCGAAGGCCCGGCCAGCACCTTCACCGGGCTGTTCGAATACAACCTCAATACCCTGTGCGCCGCCTTGGGCAAGCCATGACCGTGAGCATGCTCGAACTGGAAGAGGCTGCCCTCGGCAGCCGCTTTCCACTCGACCCGGTGCTCGATGCCTTGGCGTGGAACAGCGATGGGCTGATCGCCGCCATTGCCCAGCAACACGGCAGCGGCGAGGTATTGATGCTGGCCTGGATGAACCGCCAGGCCCTCACCGAAACCCTGGCCACCGGGCAGGTCTGCTACTGGTCGCGCTCGCGCCGGCAGCTGTGGCGCAAAGGCGAGTCGTCCGGCCACTGGCAGCAGCTGGTGGAAGCGCGGCTCGATTGCGACGGCGACGCAGTGCTGCTGATCGTCGACCAGCAAGGCCCGGCCTGCCACACCGGCCGCCCGACCTGTTTCTACAACGCCATCGACGGTCATTACGTTCACATCATTACGGAGCCCGCTGCATGATCCGCAAGAACCCTTCCGGCGATCTGCCGGTGATCGCCGAATCGGCCTACGTCGACAAGACCGCGATCATCTGCGGCAAGGTCATCATCGGTGAGAACGTGTTCGTCGGCCCCTACGCCGTGATCCGCGCCGACGAAGTCGACGCCAGCGGCGCGATGGACCCGATCACCATCGGCGCCAACTCGAACATCCAGGACGGCGTGGTCATCCACTCCAAGTCCGGCGCGGCGGTGACCATCGGCGAGTTCACCTCGATTGCACACCGCTCCATCGTCCATGGCCCCTGCTCCGTCGGCGACCGTGTGTTCATCGGCTTCAACAGCGTGCTGTTCAATTGCGCCGTGGGCGACGGCTGCGTAGTGCGCCACAACTCGGTGGTCGACGGCCGCGACTTGCCCGCCGCGTTTTACGTGCCCTCCACCACGCGCATCGGGCCCAACACCGACCTGTCGCAATTCCCGCCGGTCAGCGTCAGCGCCTCGGAGTTTTCCGAAGACGTGGCGCGTACCAACGTCGACCTGGTGCGCGGCTACAAAGCCCTGCAAAACGAGTTCTGAACCATGAGCCGCCTGCTGATCCGCAACGCCCGCCTGGTGAATGAGGGCCAGGAATTCGACGCCGACGTACTGCTTGCCAACGGCCGCATCGAGAAGATCGCCGCCAGCATCGAGGGCTGCAATGCGCCGGTGGCCATTGACGCCCAAGGCCAGTGGCTGCTGCCGGGCATGATCGATGACCAAGTGCATTTCCGCGAGCCTGGCGCACCGGACAAAGGCAGTTTCTACAGCGAGTCCCGGGCGGCCGTGGCCGGTGGCATCACCAGTTTCATGGACATGCCCAACACCAACCCGGCCACGCTGACCCTGGAAGCCCTGGCCGATAAAAAGCGCCGCGCGGCCCTGCACTCGGTGGCCAACTACGGCTTTCACTTCGGCGTGAGCAACGACAACCTCGACACCATTGCCGCGCTCGATCCGCGCGAAGTGGCCGGGGTCAAAGTGTTCATGGGCGCCTCCACCGGCAACATGCTGGTAGACGACCCGAAGGTTCTGGAGCGACTGTTTGCCGAGGTGCCCACCCTGCTCCTCGCCCACTGCGAACACACGCCGAGCATCCAGGCCAATGAACAGCGCCTGCGCGAGCGCTTCGGGGACAAGATCCCGGCGGTTGCCCACCCGCTGATCCGCGATGCCGAGGCGTGTTATCGCTCGTCTTCTTTTGCCGTGGAGTTGGCCAGGCGCTTGGGGACGCGCTTGCACGTACTGCACCTGACCAGCGCCCGAGAGTTGGAGCTGTTTGAAGACCTGCCCTTGGCGCAAAAGCGCATCACGGCGGAAGTCTGTGTGCACCACCTGCTGTTCGATGACCGCGACTATCACCGCCTTGGCCACCAGATCAAATGCAACCCGGCGATCAAGACTCGCGCCGACCGCGACGCCCTGCGCCGGGCCTTGTTGAGTGATCGCCTGGATGTGATTGGCACTGACCATGCGCCGCATACCTGGGCGCAAAAGCAGCTGGGGTACCGGGACGCGCCAGCGGGTCTGCCGCTGGTGCAGCACGCGCTGCCGGCGTTGTTGGAATTGGTCGCCGACGGGCTGCTGCCGTTGACCACCCTGGTGGCGAAAACCAGCCACCGCGTCGCCGACTTGTTCGCCATCCCGGATCGGGGTTATTTACGTGAAGGGTATTGGGCCGACCTGGTGCTGATCAAACCCGAGCCTGCAGGCAAGCCGGTCAGCGACGAGCCGATCCTGGCCCGCTGCGGCTGGACGCCTTTTGCCGAGCGGCGCTTTCGCCACAGCGTCAGCACCACGTTGGTGTCTGGCCACCTGGCCTGGCACAAAGGCCAGGTGGTCGACAGCTGCCAGGGCTTGCCGCTGCATTTCCTGCGTTAAGCGCGCGGCTTGACCGTACCGCAATCGTTGCCGAGCCACTGCGCATGACTGTCCAGGCTGCCCTTCTGCTGGATGCCGGTGGCATTGAAGGTACCGTTGACGGTGGTGGTGAATTCTTTCTGGCTCTGGAAGGTTGCGACGCCAGTGCCCTGGGCTTTCGGGCAGCTGAAGCGGAATTTCCACTGGTTGCCGGTCTTGTCGGTCACTTCCTGTTTGCAGCCCGATTGCGGGTCGGTCAGGGGGATCGAGTCAGAGGCGACTTGCGCCGGCGTGAGGCACACCTGCACGCCTTTGCCGGCCATGGTGATGCCTTGTTTTTCCAGCATCGCGCGTTGTTCGGGGGTCATCTGTTGCTTGAGCTGACCGAGGATCAACGACAGGTCCGGCAGGTCCTGGTTATCGACTTTCATGTTGCTGGTGGTCAATTCCCACAAGCCCGGCGCCAGCATCTGCGCCTGCGCCGCCACGGGCAGCGACACACCAATAACCATGGCCAAACCAAGCAGACGAGCATTCATCGGGTAACTCCTGGGCAATTGTGGGCGTTAGACGCCGCAAAAGTGCCAGTGTTGCACGGCAAATAAAATAGCGACATTCGCAGCCGTTCATGGTCTGTTAGGCACTGGATTGTCTGGAGTCATGTCGTCCATGGATTTTTTTGGCCCGCACCTGCTCGCCTACTTCATCGCCACGCTGCACTTTCTCGGGACCCTCGCCGCGATCCACGCGGTGCTGACCGTCAGGACCGCCCAAGGCTCGATCGCCTGGGCCTTGTCGCTGATGTTCATGCCCTACCTGACGCTGATTCCCTACCTGATTTTCGGCCGCAGCACCTTCGACGCCTACATCCAGGCGCGGCGCCAAGCCAACCAGGAAATGCACACCGCGATCACTGAGCTGAACTGGCGCCCGTGGGTCGAGGAAGCCCTGGCCGCGCGCAACTCCAGCGCCTACGCCTCGCTGCGCGCCATGCCCAAGTTGGGCCGCATGCCGTGCCTGGCGAACAACGAGGTGCGCCTGCTGATCAATGGCGAGGCTACCTTCAGCGCGATCTTCGACGCCATCCGCCGCGCGAAGACGGCCGTGCTGTTCCAGTTCTTCATCATTCACGACGATGAACTGGGCCGCCAACTGCACACCTTGCTGACAGCCAAGGCCGCCGAGGGCGTGGATATTCATGTGCTCTACGATCGCATCGGCAGCCACGCCCTGCCCCATCACTATGTGCAATCGCTGCGCGACGCCGGGGTCAAGGTCAAGGCCTTCGCCACCCGCAGCGGCTGGCTCAATCGCTTCCAGGTCAACTTCCGCAACCACCGCAAGATCGTCGTGGTGGATGGCGTCACCGGGTTTGTCGGCGGGCATAATGTCGGCGATGAATACCTCGGCAAAAAGCCGCCGCTGGCGCCCTGGCGCGATACCCATGTGCAGGTCACCGGGCCGGTGGTCGCGTGCCTGCAGGAGTCGTTTGCCGAAGACTGGTTCTGGGCCGCACGCGAGTTGCCGCCGCTGATCCTGCCGGACGCCTACCCGGAAGACGGTGTGCTCTGCCAATTGCTCGCCAGCGGTCCGGCCGACCCGTATGAAACCTGCTCGCTGTTTTCGTCGAGGCATCCACGCGGCGACCGAGCGCGTGTGGATCACCAGCCCGTATTTCATCCCCGACGAAGCCGTGTTTGCCGCGCTGCGGCTGGCGGTGCTGCGTGGGGTGGATGTGCGCCTGCTGCTGCCGTCGCGCCCCGACCACCGCATCGTCTACGCCGCGTCCAGCCTGTATGCGATCGAAGCGGTACGCGCCGGGGTTCGTGTATTCCGCTACACGCCGGGCTTTTTGCATCAGAAGGTGGTGTTGGTCGACAGCGAGATCAGCGCCATCGGCAGTGCGAACATGGACAACCGCTCATTCCGGTTGAATTTCGAAGTGATGTTGCTCACGGTCGACGAAGCCTTCGCCCAGCAAGTGGAACAGATGCTGCTCGACGACTTCGCCCTGGCCCATGAAGTCAGCCAGGAAGAAAGCCGCGAAACCCGCCGCCTGCAACAACTGGGCATGCGGGTCGCGCGGCTTATTTCACCCATTCTCTAGCGATCAATACGCGATCCATGTGAGAGCGGGCTTTCCCGCGAAGGCGTTACATCAGTACTCGATGAGTCACTGATAAAGCGCTTTCGCGAGCAAGCCCGCTCCCACATGTAGATCACCGCAGCTGTCATGATTGTGTTTCAGCGGTAGATATCTTCCCGCGTCCACGGCAGTTCATGGCTGCCATCGGCGTGCGGCTTGACCGCGAGGATCTGGTGCAGGTTGATCCAGCCGCGTGCAAACGCATAGGCGCAACCGGCCAGGTACAGCCGCCAGATACGCAGCGCCTGGTCCGGCACCATCTTCGCCGCCGCTTCCAGGTTGTCTTCCAACCGCTCGCTCCAGTGGTCCAGGGTGCGCGCGTAATGCAGGCGCAGGCTTTCGACATCGACCACTTCCAGCCCGACCTCACTGATTTCGGCAGTCATCATCGCCAGGTGCGGCAGCTCGCCGTTGGGGAAGACATAACGTTCGATAAAATCACCGGCGCCACGGCCCACAGGTCGACCGTCGGTGTGCTTGGCGGTAATGCCGTGGTTCATCACCAGGCCGCCTTCGCGTACCGCGCCGTACAGGGTCTTGCAGTATTCCGCCAGGTTGGCATGGCCGACGTGTTCAAACATCCCCACGCTGACCACTTTGTCGAAACGGCCATCCTGGGGCAGGTCGCGGTAATCCAGCAGTTGCAGGTCGACCTGGTCTTCCAGCCCCTCGGCCTTGACCCGTTCCCGGGCCAGCGCCAACTGCTCCTTGCTCAGGGTGATGCCAAATACTTTGACGCCGAACTCCCGCGCGGCATACCGCGCCAACCCGCCCCAACCGCAGCCGACGTCGAGCAGATACTCGCCGGCTGCAGGCGCAGCTTGCGGCACAGATGGCGAAATTTGTCTTGTTGGGCCTGGTCGATGGACTCGCTGCCGGTTTCGAAATAACCGCAGGAATACGCCATGTCCTGGTCCAGCCACAGCTGGTAGAACTCGTTGGACAGGTCGTAGTGGTAGGAAATCGCCGCTGCGTCAGTGGCCTTGTCGTGGATCGAGCGCACCGGACGACTCCCCTCGTCGTCATCGATCAGGGCGTGACTCAATTCATCACACACCCGGATCACTTCGCTGATGGAGCCTTCCAGCTCCAGTTTGCCCTCGACAAAGGCTGCGCCCAATGAATCGAGCGTGGGATGGGTGAGCTTGGAGACAACCGTGGGGTCCTTCACCACGATGGTCACACTGGGATCGGGACCCAGGTTGAATTCATGCCATCCCAGAGTCGAAGACGCAGCGGTAGCTGAAGATTCTGTAAGGCCGGTGGAAGTTGCGCGAGCATGAGTAGTCCCCCCTTGTTTCAGACGTCTGGTGTGAGGGTAGACCATCCGAAGACAAAGTAGGAGGCTATCGATTGATAGCGTTCTTCTATGGGGCTCGGCGCTCGAGCAAACCGTCCTGGATCCACTGTTTAAGCCACGTGACCGCTTGCAATGGGGCTCCCTCTGCATAAGTGACCTGCAGCTGCTCGCACAGTTCTGAAAAATTCCAGCCGGTGGTCACCATACGGCCAGCGCGCAGGCTTCTGCCGGCTCCAGGCTGCGGTAATGGCACACATTCTGATGACGCAACCAGGCAGATGTGCGCCAACGCCAACGCCTGGCTGGGCGGGAAGGCGGACTCCTCCTTGCTGGCCCGCCAGAGCGCCAGCGTATTGAAGTGGCAGAGCAACTGCTGCACCGAGGGCGCCAGACTGACCTGCAGCGCCGGCCAGGCTTCAGGCGGCAACGATGCCATGTCGTCCAGGGTCAGCGGCTGCCCTGATGGCGCATCGAATGCGAGGGTGAAGGCCATTCCAAGCGCGCCAGCTCGGCCAGCGGCGCACTCTGTTCGGCCACCAGGTGTTCGAGGATAAACCCCGGGAACCGCTCGCCCAGCCAACGCAAACTGTAATGGGCCGACGGATAACGCCGCACGTAGGCCTCGGTCAGCGCGGGCGAACTCATCGTCCCCAAGCCAATATCGGATGGCGCTGAAGTCATGCCGCAACACGTCCTGCAGCCGTGACAGGTAGGCGTTGTGATAAATCGCCAGGCCCGTGTCCACGTCCAGCGTCGGCCCACCCAGCAAAGTGGCGGCAAAGCTGCTGTCGGCCAGCGAGGTTTCAGATAACACATGCTGTTCAAACGCCAGCTGCCAATCGGTCAGGCGCATAAGGATCTCCGGGCCAGGGCGCTAGCACCCAACGCGCGAGCCTTGTCCAACTCGGTGAGCAACACGTCGAACGGCGGGAAATGATCATCGCGCTCCAACAGCGTCGAGACCGGCCCCAGGTGCTCCAACGTCTGCTGGTACAGCGCCCACACCGGATCACATACCGGTTGGTCATGGGTATCGACGACATAATCGCCGTAGTCCATATGCCCGGCCAGGTGCAGTTGGCGAATGCTTCGCAGGCGGCAGGTTGCGGATGAAGGTCCAGGCGTCGAACCCGTGGTTGCGCGAGCTGACGTAGACGTTGTTGACGTCCAGCAGCAATTGGCACCCCGACAAGTGCGTCAGCGCGTTGAGGAATTCCCACTCGGTAAATTCATCGGCCTTCGAACGCCACATAGCTGGAGACGTTTTGGGCGCTGCAGAACATCCTGCACCTGCCGCACGCGGGCGGCCACGGTAAAGGCTTTCTTCGGTGTAGGGCAACGGCAGCAGGTCATGCAGCTGGTGCGCGCTGCCGCGGCTCCAGCACAGATGATCGGAAATCCACGCCGGCTGGATGCGTTCGGCGAGGGCGGCTGCTCAGGTAATCGGTATCAAGGGCATGCGGCCCGCCGATGGACAGGGACACACCGTGCATCACCAGCGGATAACGCTCGGCGATTGCGTCCAGGTAGTACAGGGCTTTGCCGCCCTGCACCAGGTAATTTTCGGAGATCACTTCGAACAATCCACCGGCGGCGATTGTTCGAGGATCTGCTGGTAGTACTCGCTGCGTAAGCCCAGGCCGTAACCGGCTCGCAAGAGAAGTGGGCATAGGACACTCCAAGGTAAAAGTGTCCGCAGCGGTGGGAGGCAGCCGCTGCGGTTGCACTCGGTTGCCGGTTACTCGCCGACGGTGCCGCCTTTCTGGTCGCACATGGCCTTGCTCATGGAGAGGAAGCCCTGGCCTTTGCAAGAACCCTGGCCTTTGCACGCATGGTCCTTGGTTTTGCAGTCGTTCTGGCCTTTGCAGGCGTTGACGCCATAGCAATGAACCGAGGCGTCTGCGGCTTGGACCTGGGTAGCAACACCGGCAAACATCGTAGCGGCGGCCATGGCGAGAGCGGCACCGGCAGCAGCGGATTTAATGTTCATTTTGTAGTCCTCATGATCGGTAGTGGAGTCGGTCTGAACGGATTGTTCAGTCTCGACACACCACTAGAGTGAGGCCCTCTGCCGGCGTTACAGCGCTACAAAAATAATTCGAAAATTATTCCTCAAGCTTCAGCAGCGGCTCCTGAAACCGCAGCAAACGCCCGGCATTGCCCAGTACCAGCAAAGTGCTGAGGTTGTGCAGCACCGCCGCAATCATGGCCCCGGCGGCGCCCAGCCAGCCGAAGGCGGCAAACACCACGATGGCCAGCGTCCAGCCCACATGATGACCTGCAACGTGTGCCGGCACTGGCGACTCAAGCGCACACAGTGCCCAGCCGGCGCAGGTCGCTGCCGATCAACCACATCCGCCGAGGCCAGCGCGATATCCGCGCGCCCGCGCCCATGGCCACGCCGACCACACCGGCCTTGAGCGCCAGGGAATCGTTGATGCCGTCGCCCACCACCATGGGCCGAAAGCCGCTGTCGATCTCGCCGAGCACGCGGTTGAGCTTGTCTTCCGGCAGGGCCTGGGCTTCGACATCACTGATGCCCACGTCCAGCGCCAGGCTGTCGGCCACACTCTGGCGGTCGCCGGTCAGCAGCAGTTGGCGGCCCAGGCCGAGGTCGCGCAGTTCCTGCAGCGCCTGGCGGGCTTCGGGCTTGACGCTGTCGGCGAGCAATAGCCAGGCGACGAATTGCCCCTTCAGCGCCAGCCCGGCAATCGGGCCGTCGTGGTCAGAACAGGCGTCGCGGCGATACCCAATTGCTCGAACAACTCCGGACGCCCCAGCGCCGCCTCGCCCTGTTCGGTCTGTGCCACCACGCCCAGGCCCTGGCGCTCGCGGATATCGCTGAGCGCCAGCCGTTGCTCCGGCGTCGCCAGCCCCGCCAACGCGCGGCTGACCGGGTGGCTGCTGGCCGAGCCGAGGCTGGCCGCCAGGTTGAGCAGCGCCTGGCGATCCGTCGATACACTCTCGATGGACTGCAAACGCAAGGTGCCAAAGGTCAGGGTGCCGGTCTTGTCGACCACCAGCGAGGTCAGGTCCGCCAACTCTTCGAGGAAGGCCGAGCTGCGAATCAGAATCCCATGCCGTGCCGCCACGGCAATCCCGGCAATCGCCGTGGCCGGGGCCGACAACACCAACGCACACGGGCACGCCGCCACCAGCACAGCCAACATCGCCTGGGCGTCATTGGTCACAGACCAGGTCACCGCCGCCAGCAATAGCACCAGCACCATGTAGCTGCCGGCGTAACGCTCCAGCAGCCGCGTGATCGGCGGCTTGGAACGCTCGGCGTTCTGCATCAGCGCAATGACCTTGCCCAGCGTCGACTCATTGCCGGTGCGGGTCACTTGCAAACGCAACAGGCCGTCGAGGTTGATCGCGCCACCAAACACTTGGACGCCGACATGGGCCTCCAGCGGCACCGACTCGCCAGTGATCGGCGCCGTGTCCAGGCTGGCCTGGCCCGACAGCACCACGCCATCGGCCGGCACGCGGTCACCGGCGCGCACTTCAACGATATCGCCGGGTTCAGCGTGCCGTTATCCACCTCATGGATGCTGCCATCGGCGTGCACCCGACGGGCATGGCGCGTCAATTTACCCAGGGCGTGGATCGCCTCCTGGAGCCGATCACACTGCGCTCCTCCAGCACGTGCCCGAAAATCATGATGATCGGCAGCAGTGCGGCGGTCAGCAGGTCACCGGTGGCCCACGCCCCCATCATCGCGAGGGCGATCAACTGGTCGGTGATGCCATGCAGGCTGGGGAAGCGCAGGCTGTACCAGGCCGAGCGCATTACCGGCACCGCGACCAGCAAGGACGCAACGCCGAGCAGCAATTGACTGACGCCACCCTGGTCCGGCGCCAGCCAGCGCCAGACCAGGCCCAGCACCAGCAAACCCAGGGCGAGCATCGCCAGGGTCAATTGCCGGGCGGCTGCGCTGCTCGGCGGAGGTCAACATGGGTGCGCTCATTGTTCGGCTCCCTGGATGATCAAGCGGGAGTCGTCTTTAGGATCGACGGTGGTCACAGCGCCGGCCTGGCCGAGAATCTTCGGCAGCCGCTCGCGGTACAAACGCAGCAGCAAGCCGGGGTCTTTCACCTGGGCCAGGCTCGCGACGGTAGCAGTCTGCGCCTGCGCATTGGCCAGGCGTTCGCTGGCCTGGGCATGGGCAACCTGCACCAGACGGTCGGCCTCCTGGTTGGCGGTCTGGGTGAGTTTCTCCGCGTCGGTACGCGCATTGGCCACCGCTTTGTCGGCCTGCTGGCTGGCGGTGAGCACGGCGTTGAAGGCATTTACCGCCGGCCCCGGCAGGCTTGATTGCACGTCGACGCGGGTGACCTGTATGCCCAATCCCAGGCCAGTGGACGTCAACTCCGCGAGGCGCTTGTTGATGCCTTGCACCAGGTCTCCACGCAGCCTTTCGCGCCGTTGCGCGGCGCCGTTGTCGGTGCCGATCAGTTCCGGGCGCGCCACCAGGATCGTGTCCAAGTCCCGCGCGGCAGTCAGGGCCACCGCGCTGCGGGTCACCAGGCGGTCCAGCGCGGCAGCACATGCTCGCCCTGCAACACAAACGCATAGGGCTCGGTGACTTTGTAGAACACCCGCACATCCAGCTGCACCACGCCGGCATCGCCGGTCAGCAAGTAGCCGGAGCCGGCCAGTGCGTCGCTCAACGGGGTGGCGAAACTGGCCACGCGGTCGGCCTGGATCGCAGCGTCGGAACGCAGCAGGTTCTCCACGCGCCGCTCGATCACGCGATCCGCCGCCGGCAACAGCACCACTTGCTCGAACGGCTGCGGCCAGGCCAGCAACAAGCCGGCATTCTGGATGCGATCCAGCGCGCCGAAGTGCAACACCACGGCACGGTTCTGCGGGTCGATCTGCCGCACATTGGAAAACGCCCAGGCCAATGCCGCCAATACCGTCACCGCGTACAGCGCCAAAGGTCAGGCGCCCAGCCTGGATCCACGGGCTGTCCGGGCTGCCACGCTCGATCATGGCTGGACGTCCTTCGGCCCGTCCACCAATGCACGGAACGGCGCCGCGTCGGTGCGCAGGATGATCCTGGTACCCGGCGTCACGACGGTGCCCAAGGTATCCAGCGAGCGCAGCAAGTTGTACAGCTGCGGGTTGCCGGCGTAGGCACGCCCATAGATCTGCGCTGCTTCGACGCGCGACTGTGCTTCGATGTCAGCCGCTTTCACCGTGGCATCGGCCTGCACGATGCGCGCATCACGCTCGGCGGCGGAACGGATCTGCGCCGCTTCACGCTTGCCCACGCGGTGCGTTCGGTCGCGATGGTTTCGCGTTCGGCACGCATGCGGTCGACCGTCGCGGTCAGCGTGACCGACGGCAACGTCAGCCGCTCGATGCCGACCTGGGCCACGCGCACGCCATAAGTAGTGAGCAATTGTTGATCAATCTGCTGGCGCAACTGAGCCTCGAAATCGGCAATGCGCACTTGGCTGGCATCCGTATTGATCAGGCTCGACAAGTCAAAACTGGCGGCCGTGGTCTCCAGCGCCGCCGACAAAGGTGCGAATCTGCCGCGCCGCTTCATCCGGCTGGTTCTGCACCGCGCGCATGAAGCGCTGCACATTGTCGGCATCGCCCTGCACCTGCCACGCCACATAGGCCTGCACGATGATGCGCAGGCCGTCGCGGGTGCCTACATCCTGCAAGCCACTGGACGTGGTGCGCAGGCGCAGGTCCACCGGGATCGCCGCTTCGAACGGCGCCGGCCAGCGCCAGCCCAGGCCCGGCTCCAGCAATACCCGCGACGGGTTGCCGAAGCGAGTAATCACCGTGGCTTCACCGGAACGCACCTGCACCAGGCTCGCCGCCGCTACGGCAAACAGCACCAGCAGCACCGCCCAGGCCATGCGCCGCCAGGGGAACGGGCCTGCCGCGTGTTCATCACCATGATGAGCGGTGGTGATGCCATGATGATGATCGTGAGAATGAGCGCTCAACAGACAGACTCCTTATTGAACGGCTTTACGCGGCACCGAAGGATCGGCCGGTAAGGTAAAAGAACGCAGATCGATCGTCGGCGCGCCATCGGCACCCAGGCGGTGATCCAGAATAAGCAGCTTGGCGTGGGCCAGGCCCTGGCTGAGTTGGCCGAGGTACTGCTCAGCACAAAGGCCTGGCCAGCCGTGGCGTAGGCCTTTTGTTCGGCAGCAAAGCGCAGGTCGGCCGCCTGGGCCCCGGCATTCACTTCACGCGCGCTGGCCAGCGCCTGGTCGCGCGCAGTACTGGCTTGCAGCAAGGCCTGGTTGGTCTGTTCGCTGGCGGCACCGCGCTCGCGGGAGATCAGGGCCTGGGCGCCAATCTGCGCGGCTTGCACGCCGTGGTAGGCATTGGCGGCACCGGCCGGTGGGTGGATGGCTTCCACGACCGTGGCGAGGATTTCCACGCCGCTGTCGAGTTTTTGCAGGTCCGCCTGCACCGCGCTGCCAATTTCGTCAGCGAGGCGAGTGCGTTGCTCGCCGAGCAATTCGTCGAGGGTGCGCGAGGCAAAGTCGTGAACCAGGATACGGCTGGCGGTGCTGCGAATCAGGGTCGGCACGTCCGCGCTGTGGTAGGTGGCGGCCAGCGCGGCCTGGTCGGTGAGGCCGATGCGGTAGACAAACGCACGTCCATTGACGATCTGGAAGCTCTGCTTGTCGCCGCTGCTGCTGGCGATCACCTGGGATTTGTCATTCACATGGCTGGCGTCCCACAACCGATTGGCGATCAACGGCGCCGGGCCCTCGGCAGGCGCCAGTTCCGGCGCAGCCGCTTCGCTGACGCTGGTGGCCAACTCATGCACCACGCCATTTTCCACGTTGATGACACGGCCCAACGGCCAGGGTAGACCTGTATGCAGGCCGGGCCCGAACACCTCGACGGGCTTGCCAAAGCGTTCATAAATCCCACGCCCCTGCAGCGGCACTTCATGCACGCCGGTCAGTGTCCAGCCGACAGCCAGCACCACCAGCAGCACCGGGAGGAATGCACGGCGCATGTAGGTAAACGCCCAGATCTGGCGCAGGTCGATGCCGAAGCGGTTGTGCAGCTCATGCTGCAAGGCGAGTAACGGTTGCGGCGGCCAGCGCAGCAGGTCGGCAATAAAGCTCTGCGCCATCAAGCGCGGCTCAAGGCGCGGTTGGCGCGGGCTGAACAGCGACAGCACGGCCCGAAGCAGAAACTCCAGCGCCACCAGGGCGGGCAACAGGCCGATCAGTGTGGCGAGGCGCAGCGGCCAGACAGACGCTGCGCCGGCAAACAGCAGGCAGATCGCGCTGACCACCAGGCACACAATCGCCACCCGTTCAACTGTGCCAATTGCGCGGCTTCCGGCCATTGCGTGGCGGTTTCCTGAGCCAGGCGCCGTTCGAACACCAGCAGACCAAACGCCAGTGCCAAGCCGAGCGCGGCACCGACACTGGCCGACTGCCCCACCGCCGCGGCGGGCAGCGCCAGGTTCCAGAACTCGATAACACTCACCAGCGCCAGCAGCGCCCAACCGCACAGCCACAACACCGGCGCACCGATCTGGGCCAGCAGGCCACTGCCCAGGCGGTTGGCCAGGCTTCGATGCCAGGTGACGGGGTCATCGGGCTGTTCGGTCAACGCCGCCACCGGTTCTTCCAGCGCCTGGGCACGCCAATCGGCGACCCACCACGCCGACTGCAACCCGGCCACCAGCACCAGCAGCGCCGACGCACAGTTGATCAACACCACCGGCCAGATCGACAGCGGCGCAAACAGCGCGACAAACAGCGCCAGCACCCAACCGGCAACGGCCAGGGCCGTCAGGCTGATGCCGGCCTGGCGCAATCGACGGGCATGGAACAGCCCTTGCTGAAAACGCGGCAGGCCTTCCACCGAAGCGCCGTCAGCCTCTAGATCCACTTGCATCTACTTAACGCCCAGTTGTACACAATTCGTTACGATATAACACGCAGCGTGAAATTTTTGTTCGAAACCCGCGTAAAACCCCTGCGGGAGTGGGCTTGCCCACGATGGCGGTCTGTCATTTATCGCTGTTCACCCTTACCCACCGCATTCGTGGGGCGGCCCGCTTGCTGATTTGCTCGGCGACGCCTCCGATAGCGTGACAAAACCCCCATAAACACGCGCCATCACTGGTGCAGGCCATGAATAATCGGCACACTCCAAACCAGTTTTTCGCGGGCTCACGGACAAGGAAGCGTCACTCCCCATGATTTCGATCTATCAGCTCAAGCCGCGTTTTCAAAACCTGCTGCGCCCCCTCGTGCAGCGCCTCTACGACAACGGCACCACCGCCAACCAGATCACCGTCCTGGCCGGCGTGGTTTCCCTGTTGGTCGGCCTGCTGATCGCCAGCTTCGCTCAACACCTCTGGCTGTTTGCGCTGATCCCGTTGTGGATGATCCTGCGCATGGCCCTCAACGCCATCGACGGCATGCTCGCGCGTGAATTTGGCCAGCAGTCGCGCCTGGGCGCCTACCTGAACTGAACGTCATCGACGCTGATCCTGCCTTTCGCGCTGATCCCCGGTGTGAGCCTGGCGCCGGTGCTGCTGGTGGCGCTGCTGGCGGTATTCAGCGAATACGCCGGCGTGCTCGGGCCCATGGTCGGTGCGTCGCGCCGCTACGACGGGCCGATGGGCAAGAGTGACCGGGCCTTCGTCCTCGGCGTGCTGGCCACCGGTGTTTGCACTGGGTTGGCTCGGCGCGGGCTGGGTCGACACCGTGATGTGGCTGGTCGCCGCCCTGCTCGCCTACACCCTGGTCAACCGGTGCGCCAGGGCCTCAAGGAACACTCAGATACTCCACCGATTGCATAAGGATTTTTGCGATGCGCGAACAGCAAGAGCACACCTTCAGTACCCATGATGGCGTCGAGCTTTTCTATCGGCACTGGCCGGCTACTGCGCCTGCGGGCGATGAGCCGCGCAAGGCGATCCTGCTGTTCCATCGCGGTCATGAGCATTCGGGGCGCATCGCGCACCTGGTGGATGAACTCGACCTGCCGCAATTCGACTTCTTCGCCTGGGACGCCCGCGGCCACGGCCAATCACCGGGCGCGCGCGGCGACAGCCCAAGCTTCGCCACCAGCGCCCGCGACGTGCAGACCTTCTGCGAGCATATCGGCGCGGCTTACAGCATCGAGGAAGAAAACTTCGCGGTGGTCGCGCAAAGCGTCGGCGCGGTAATCGCAGCCACTTGGGTGCATGACTACGCGCCGAAAATCCGCGCTGGTACTCGCCTCGCCGGCGTTCAAGGTCAAGCTGTACGTGCCGTTCGCACGGCCAGGGCTGGCGCTGATGCGCAAGTTTCGCGGCAACTTTTTCGTCAACAGCTACGTCAAGGCCAAGTTCCTCAGCCATGACCCTGAGCGCGTGGCGTCCTACGACAGCGACCCGCTGATCACCAAGGCCATCTCGGTCAATGTGCTGCTTGGCCTGTACGAAGCGGCCGACCGCGTCGTGGCCGATGCCCAGGCGATCCAGGTGCCGACCCAACTGTTGATCTCCGGCTCCGACTTTGTGGTGCACCGCAAACCCCAGCAACAGTTTTTCGACCCTTGGCAGCCTGAAAAAAGAGCTGCATATCCTTCCGGTTTCTTCCACGACACCCTTGGCGAACGCCCGCGCGGTGGCCGTGAGCAGTGCCCGGCGCTTTATCCTGCAGAATTTCACCCAGCCGCTGGACCGCGCTTGCCTGCTGGACGCCGACAAACTGGGTGCCACCTGCGCCGAGTCCGAAGCCCTCGCCGCGCCGCTGCCGCGCAATTCCCTGCGCGACCTGTACTGGCGCCTGACCCGCGCCAGCATGGGCCTGGGCAAGAACCTGTCGGACGGGGTGAAACTCGGTTTCGACACCGGCTTCGACTCCGGCAGTACCCTGGATTACGTGTACCGCAACAAGCCCACCGGCAAGGGCGGGCTGGGGCGGATGATCGACACCAATTACCTCAATTCCATCGGCTGGCGTGGCATTCGCCAGCGCAAGTTGAATGTCGAAGAACTGCTGCGCCTGGCCATGATCCGGCTGCGCGATGAGCAGCGCGAAGTGCGCATCGTCGACATCGCCGCCGGCCACGGCCGCTACATCCTGGAAGCCTTGCAGGTGTGTCGCCGCTGCCGGAGTCGATCCTGCTGCGCGACTACAGCGACATCAACGCGCGACGGTGGCGCGCTGATCCGCGAGAAGGGCCTGGGGATATCGCGCAGTTCGTCAAAGGCGATGCATTCGACCGACTGGACCTGGCCGCACTGGACCCCAAGCCGACGCTGCGGTGGTGTCCGGGCTGTATGAATTGTTTGCCGACAACGGCATGGTCGGCGGCTCACTGGCGGGTCTCGCCGAGGCCGTGGAGCCTGGCGGTTATCTGGTCTACACCGGCCAGCCGTGGCACCCGCAGCTGGAACTGATCGCCCGTGCGTTGACCAGCCATCGCCAGGGCCAGGCCTGGGTGATGCGCCGCCGCAGCCAGGCGGAAATGGACCAATTGGTGGAAGCCGCCGGTTTCCGCAAGATCACCCAGCGTGTGGACGAGTGGGGCATCTTTACCGTGTCCCTAGCACAGAAGATCTGAACATGCGCGAACCCGGCCTGTTAAAGCCAGCGGTGCTATGGCTGCTGCTGTTGGCGCCGCTGTTTTTCAGTACCTATGGCTTCGCCACCTGGGTCACCAGCCAGCGCAGCGATGTCGGCACGCTGGTGTTCGACTGGGAAACCCATATGCCCTTCTGGGCCTGGACCATCGTGCCCTACTGGTCCATCGATCTGCTCTACGGTTTCTCGCTGTTGCTGCCCAATAGCCGTCACGAGCTCAAGCAACATGCCCTGCGCCTGTTGACGGCGCAGGTCATCGCGGTGAGTTGCTTCCTGATCTGGCCGCTGCGCTTCACCTTCGAACGCCCGGAACTGGACGGCGTGTTTGGCTGGCTGTTCGCCGTGCTGGCGGGGTTCGACAAGCCGTTCAACCAGGCGCCCTCGCTGCACATCGCGCTGCTGGTGATCCTGTGGGTCATGTACCAACGCCATACGCAGGGCTTCTGGCGCTGGGTGGTGCATGGCTGGTTCGCGTTGATCGGGATTTCAGTGCTGACCACTTATCAACACCACTTTATCGACTTACCCACAGGCGCCCTGCC